>JAQVJY010000052.1 GCA_028694915.1 Paludibacteraceae bacterium | reverse complement strand
ACAAAATACTATATCCCAAAATTTTCAGGTATCTTACCCACTTTAGTTCTAAAAAAGGCTTTAATTTCGGCCATATCGCTCTCCATATTTCCCGTAGGCTGGACAATTTTCCCATACCCAATTTCTTTTTTGGCAAAATCAATATAAGTCAACACAATAGGTACGCCAGCCTTTTGAGCAATGATGTAAAAACCTTTTTTCCAGTCTGGAACAGCTTTACGCGTACCCTCTGGCGTGATAGCAATATGGAAAACGTCGTGTTTTGAGAATTCCTCAGCTATTTGATCAGTTAACGCCGTTTTTTTACTTCTGTCCACAGGCACGCCACCCAAACTACGCATCAAACCACCCAAAGGAAAACGAAACCACTCCTTTTTCATAAAAAAGTGCGCATCTAAATGCACCGCCTTTTTAAATAACATACCGTAAATAAAATCCCAATTACTAGTATGTGGTGCCACACAAAGCACGCTTTTAGCTGGCAGCTCTACCTCGTGAGGAATACTCCATCCCTGGAATTCCAATAAGCGATAAGCCCAATTTTTTTTCATAAGTGTTACAATTATTTTGAGTGGCAAAGATACTAAAATGAGTCGGTTCGGCAATAAAATGATAGGTATTAACCACCTAAAACCACTTTTTTATCTAAAAAAGTTGGTATCTAATTATAAATCCATTATCTTTGCCCGTATAAATCCAGTTATTTAACACTAAACCCACACGCCTATCGTAACATTATTACTTTGATTCACTAAAACAACAAGGTAATGAAACTACTACAATCTTTGACCGATGAACAATTGGTCAAAAGTTACGAGCAAGGCTGCAATCAAGCGTTTGAAGTTCTACTATTGCGTCACAAGGATCGGTTATTTGGATATATTTTCAATATCACCCGTAACCGCGATTTGACTGACGACATTTTTCAAGAAACGTTTATTAAAGTCATTACAAACATTAAGCAAGGACGTTATGTCGATTCGGGCAAATTCTTTGCATGGATGTCGCGCATAGCACACAACTTAGTGATTGACCATTATCGCCGTACGGAAAGTGAAAATACATTCTCGAACGATGATAACGAAGAGTATGATGTTTTAAATAACGCCAAACTCTACGACGATAATATTCAAGATTGTATCGTGTACGAGGAAACGCTCAAAGATATGGTTAAATTACTCGATTTACTACCTGAATCGCAGCGCTCCATCGTAGAAATGAGATTTTATAAAGATTTAAGCTTTAAGGAAATAGCTGAATTACAAAACATTAGCATAAATACAGCCTTAGGACGAATGCGTTATGCCATTTTAAACCTTCGTAAATTGGCGACAGAGAAAAATTTATTATCGGACTTTGAACACATCGCCTCCTAAATTTTAAATAACGGCACACAATAATACGATAAGGAAATCGTTTTATAGACAAATAAACCATTTATTTGCCTATGATAAAAAATTTTACTCCTAATCAAAAAACCGAAAAAATCACCAAACAACTCCAACCCAAGGAAACCACCCTTCAAACTATTTTAGCCTTTGCAGCGGCTTATCAGGTTGAAAAATTGGTCAATGGTGATATTTTACAATTCGTTATGAATTAAATCATTAAATAAGAGGTTCCACCCAAAGGTAGAACCTCTTATTCGTTTCGCCCGCTCATATTTTTGCAATCCGTATTTTTTTAGTATTTTTGCCAATAATTTACTACTTAAAACACGTGAAACCATGAAAAAAATGATTGCTCCATCATTACTTTCAGCCAATTTCGGGAATCTGGAACAGGATATCAACATAATCAACCAAAGTGATGCCGATTGGCTCCATATCGATGTTATGGATGGCGTTTTTGTACCAAATATTTCATTTGGCTTTCCTGTTTTAAAATATGTAAGTAAGTTGAGCCAAAAACCACTGGACGTGCATTTGATGATAGTAGAACCTGATAAATTTATTGATGAGGTAAATGCCACAGGCGCTATTATGATGAACGTACACTACGAAGCTTGCACACACCTTCATAGAACCATACAACGCATCCACGCAGCTGGCATGCAAGCAGGTGTTACGCTTAATCCTCACACACCAGTGGAGCTACTCGAAGACATTATTTGCGACGTAGATATGGTATTGCTTATGTCTGTCAATCCTGGTTTTGGTGGCCAAAGCTTCATTACTAACACGTATCACAAACTAGAGCGTCTGCGCGACATGATTACACGCCGCGGTTCTAAAGCGCTTATTCAAGTAGACGGAGGCGTAACTACGGAAAATGCCAAACAACTGTTTGCAGCTGGAGCCGACTGTCTAGTAGCAGGCAGTTCCGTGTTTAGCTCTACCGATATGATTGCCACCATTAAAAAGCTCAAGCAATAATTAAACATAACCCTATAAGAATCTAAAACACACGTTATCACGTGTACCAAAACAGTGAATAATATGTCCATTCAGATTAAAGAAGTAACATCTCAAAAAGATTTAAAAGCGTTTATACGCTTTGGTACAAAGTTATATGAAGGTAATCCTTTTTTTTGTCCAGCCTTAGAATTTGACGAATTAAATACCTTTAACCCTAAGAAAAATCCAACACTCGAATTGTGTGACCACATTTGTTATTTAGCCTATAAAGAGGGTGAAATTGTGGGGCGTATTGCTGGAATTATCAACTACACTGCCAACGAGAAGTGGGAAAAGAAACGTCTACGCTTTGGTTGGTTCGATTTTATCGACGACAAAGCCGTTTCACAAGCACTGCTACAAGCCGTTCAAACTTGGGGTAAAGCTAAAGGCATGACCGAAATGAATGGTCCAGTAGGTTTTACTGACTTCGACCACCAAGGATTACTTGTCAGAGGATTTGAGTACGACTCGCCCATGGCTAGCTTGTATAATTTCCCGTATTATGTAGATCATTTTGAAGCTTTTGGACTACAAAAAGAAATTGATTGGATTGAATACCGCGTATTTATTCCGAATGCTGTACCTGAACGCTTAGATCGTGTAGCCAAAATTGTATTAGATCGCTACAAACTTAATATTGTGAAGTTTAAATCGCAAAAAGAACTCGTAAAACGGTTTCCAAATTACGAATATCTCGATGTTATTGACCAAGCGTATCAACCACTCTACAACTATCAACCGCTCACCAAAGCGCAAAAGAAATACTATAGCGACATGTATTTCCCGTTGGTAAATTATGATTTCTTGACTTTTGTAACCAATGAAAAGGACGAGCTTGTGGGTGTTGGCGTTGGCATGCCTGATATATCGCCAGCATTGCGAAAAAGTAAAGGTAAACTCTTCCCATTCGGCTGGTTTCACATACTAAAAGCCCTGAAAGCTAAAAAGATAAAAGCATTTGACTTATTACTCATTGCCGTTCGACCAGATTATCAAAATAAAGGCGTCAACTCGCTCTTCTTTTACGATCAAACAAAATATTTTATTCAATATGGCATAGAATACTCCGAAACAACGGCTATTTTGGAAACAAACGCTAAAAATCAGGCCAATTGGGAGCATTTTGAAACCATACAACACAAACAACGTCGTGCTT
>JAQVJY010000051.1 GCA_028694915.1 Paludibacteraceae bacterium | reverse complement strand
CGTCGGGAACAGCGCTTACGCACGGACAGATACGCTTGATCCGTCGTTTTTCCAATAACATTACGGTATTGTACGATGGCGATGCTGCAGGAATTAATGCGGCATTGCGCGGCATTGATTTGTTGCTTGAAGAAGGCATGAATGTGAAAGTGGTATTGCTGCCCGATGGTGAAGATCCCGATTCGTTTGCGCGCAAACAAAATGCGGAAAGTTTTAGCCGTTATATCAACGAACATGAAGTCGATTTTATTCGTTTCAAGACCCAACTTCTACTAAAAGAAGCAGCCAACGATCCCATAAAACGCGCCGGATTGATTACCGATCTTGTACAAAGTATTTCGGTGATCCACAACAATATTACCCGTTCCGTTTATATTCATGATTGTGCCGGCTTGATGAATGTTGACGAAAAAATACTGATTAGAGAAGTCAACAAAATCCGATTAAAAAATATTGAAAAACAAAAGGAACGCTCTTCTGACAAGAAAGAAGATTTACCTGTTGATCATGATGATGCGTCTCGCTTTTTTTTTCCGGAAGATCCCTATGAGAAGTATGAACGACAAATCATCCGATATGTTATTCGTTACGGCATGAACCCGATTTATAGGCGTTTTAAAAAAGAAAAACGGCGGGAAGGCAAAAATGTGGTCGAAATTGATGTTCTTGTTGAAGAAGGTCCTTCGGTCATCCATTTTATAAAATATGATCTTGAACGTGATCATATCCAATTTACCCATCCTATATATCAGCAAATATTTGAAGAAGCTGTAGAAAAATCGACAGAAAAGGATTTTGCGCCCGACAAGTATTTTCTTTATCATCATGACCCAAAAATCGGTAAACTAGCCTCAGAGTTGATGACCGATAAATATCATCTTAGTAAGATTCATGCTAAATTTTTGGGCGAAGATATCAACAATAAAGATTCTCGTCTCATTGAAGAAAATTTGCTTGAAGCATTGGTGCCGCGAGCTACTACCGAACTGAAAAATGCCTATGTTATGCAAAAGATTGAGAATGTAAAAAAAGCTATCCAACAAGCGGATGCCGACGAAATGATAATCCTTCTTCAGGAATTACAGCAATTACAAAATATCAAAAAAGAATTGGCAAAAATATTGGGGGAACGCATTGTATTGAAATATTAAACCCGGATTTCTCATTAGCTAAGGTTTCTTACTCCTATTTACATGTATTATCTCGAAACGAAAGATATTGTAAAACAGTATGCCGAACATTTGGCATTAAATGGTGTGAGCATCGCTGTGCCACAAGGTTCTGTCTTTGGCCTTCTTGGTCCAAACGGCGCAGGGAAAACCACGCTCATCCGCATCATTACCCGCATCATTGCGCCTGACAGTGGTGTAATCCTCGTTAACGGCCGTCCGTTTACCGGGCAAGATGTGTATCGTATCGGCTATTTACCCGAAGAAAGAGGCCTGTATAAAAAAATGAAAGTAGGCGATCAGGTGATGTATCTTGCTCAACTTAGGGGGATGTCGAGAAAAAATGCACAAACTGAACTGACAAAATGGTTCCGTCAGTTCAACATCACGAATTGGTATAACCGTAAAGTTGAAGAATTGTCGAAGGGGATGCAGCAAAAAGTGCAATTTATTGCTACCGTTATCCACAATCCCGACTTGATAATTTTAGATGAACCCTTTAGCGGTTTCGATCCCTTAAATGCCGATATCATCAAAAACGAGATACTTCGGCTCAAAAATGAAGGAAAAACTGTTCTTCTCTCTACTCACGATATGGAATCGGTGGAAGAATTATGTGATAACATTGCTTTGATCAATCAATCGAAAGTGGTGTTGCATGGAAATGTTTTTGAAATCAGAAACGCCTACAGGCAACATGTTCTTCGCTTCAGATTATTTTCTGATGATTTTGAAATGGAGAATGAATCATTTACTGTACTATCCAAAGAAAAAAAACACGAATATATCGATGTGAGAATTCAAAAAAAGGTCGAGATGGAAAATACGGAACTTATCAAACTGATCTTGAATGCCTATCCGGTAATTTCTTTCGAAGAAGAACTTCCTACCATGCGCGAGGTTTTCGTGAGTGCGGTTACATCTCAGTCCATAAAAGACAACTGACTTATGAATACGCTCGGATTAATCATACAACGCGAATATAGTTCTCGCGTCACAAAAAAAACGTTTATCCTTTTCACGATATTCATGCCGGTCCTTTTTTT
The DNA here is from genome assembly GCA_028694915.1 of Paludibacteraceae bacterium. Taxonomy (GTDB): domain Bacteria; phylum Bacteroidota; class Bacteroidia; order Bacteroidales; family Paludibacteraceae; genus W0P28-013. The sequence goes on along the minus strand of JAQVJY010000051.1, from coordinate 1,352 downwards.
AGCATTGGCTTTTGTTCCTCTTTGGTTATCGACAATAAAAGATTCCGAAATCAAAAAAATTGTCGTGATTGATCATACAGGAATTTATGCTCCTGAATTTAAATCCACGGATGACTACCGATTTGAAATCGTCGGTAAAGCAGACGAATCAGCTAATTATACTCCTCGGCTTGGAAAAGATTTTTTTGCCATTCTTCAAATAACGGACGATTTGAGTAAAAAACCGCAGAATGTATTCTTGATCTCCGAAAAACAAGTTCCGATGAGTTTATTGAAAAACATCGAAAAAGTACTTTCAGAAAAAGTGACGCGACAAAAGCTCGACGAATTATCTGCTTCCGGCAATGTGGATGCTCAAACCATCGTAAAAGTTCGCCACATCATTGAATCGGGTGCTAATGTGACTGTTTCGACGTTGCGTTTGAACAAAGAGGGAGAAACCTTTGCCTCTTCTTCAATGCTTTCCTCTATTGTTGGTATCGCTTTCACCCTGTTGATATACATTTTTCTTATGAGTTACGGGGGAATGGTGATGCAAGCTGTGCTGGAAGAAAAGCGGAGTCGAATTGTAGAAGTACTGGTATCTTCCGTTAAACCGGTAAATTTGCTAATCGGAAAAATCGTCGGAATCGGGTTAGTGGGATTAACACAACTCTTCATTTGGGCATTGCTGCTGGGTAGTCTGACCATGGTTTTAGGCATTTTGCCGGTTTTTTCTAACGATGCAGCTACCTCTTCTCAACTGATGAACAACTCAATGCAGCCGGTAAATATGTCGGAAATTGTTGCCATGTTTCAAACGATAAATTGGTTGGAAATCATCTTATATTTCATCGTTTTCTTTATTGGGGGATATGTGTTATATGCATCTATCTTTGCTATGATCGGGGCTTCGGTCGACAATGAACAAGATACTCAACAATTTATGATGCCTATAACGATTATTCTCTTATTTGCTTTTTATGCCGGTTTTTACAGCATAGAAAATCCTGACGGTCCATTAGCTTTCTGGTGTTCATTTATCCCTTTTACTTCACCTGTGGTGATGATGGTGCGCATTCCTTTTGGGATTCCGGCTTGGGAAAAAATTCTTTCAGTGATCATTTTATACGGTTCTTTTGTCGTTATTTCGATTTTTTCTGCCAAAATTTATCGTGTAGGAATATTGATGTATGGGAAAAAACCCACGGTAAAAGAAATAATAAAATGGGCAAAATATAAATAAATGTAAACTGTTTTATTGCTAAAATCGACAAAAAGTCGTATTTTTGCGGGCTATCAAATTGTTTTTGAAAGAAATTGTTCATTTTCCTTTTCAAACGATAGGATTTATTGAAAAAGGCGGTATTTAT
>JAQVJY010000050.1 GCA_028694915.1 Paludibacteraceae bacterium | reverse complement strand
TTGTAGGACAATGCGTATGTGATGCTATCATTGATGAACGTCATAAGGAAATTTTACCGGATTATATCTGGGGTGACGGAAATCCCGAAGGTGTGCGACAACGGGCAGCAGAAGAAATAATTAAAACGGGAAAAGTAGCCAAAATGCTGGGAATCGACACAGTAGTGGGGTTTACCGGAAGCCCTATATGGCATATGTTTTACCCCTTCCCCCCTATACCGGCAGGTACGATTAAAAAAGGATACGAAGAATTCGCTCGACGCTGGACCCCAATCCTTGATGAATTTCAAAAACTTGGAGTAAAATTTGCTCTTGAAGTCCATCCTACTGAAATCGCATTTGATATTCATACAGCACATCTTGCTCTAAAAGCCCTCGATAACCACCCGTCTTTCGGATTCAATTACAATCCTGCTAATCTGGGATATCAACATGTTGATTATGTTCGATTTATTTATGAATTTTCCGATCGTGTTTTTCACGTTCACATGAAAGATGTCTATTGGAGCGATACACCAACGGAAGCCGGTATCTATGGTGGTCATACGGAATACGACGATTATCGTCGATATTGGCATTTTCGAAGCCTAGGCCGCGGAAAAATTAATTTTGAGAATATCATTCGCGCTCTTAACAATATCGGATACAAAGGTCCCCTATCCGTAGAATGGGAAGACAATAACATGAATCGTGCAGCGGGTGCCATTGAATCCTATCGCTATATAAAAAAAATAGACTTTAAACAGTCGGATGTGCCGCTCATCCACCGGCGCAGAATTTCTCAATGCAAAAAGTAATGAATTCCAACCAACATTCTAACAATAAAAATTGTAATTCATATGAAAACTTTACACATGTTTATTTTCTCAACCCTTTTTGCTACAAGTCTTATGGCCGAATCGTATGTATTGAAATCGCCCGACGGCAAATTGCAGGTAAACGTGGAAATCTCAGATAATATCCGATTTTCCGTAAATCACGAACAAACAGAAGTACTTGCTCCCTCTCCTGTTTCCATGACACTTGCCGATGGAAGAGTGTGGGGTGAAAAACCCGGGTTGAAAAGCAAAAAAACACAAAGCGTTAATCAAATTGTTAGTTCACCACTATACAAGAAAAAGGAAATTCCCGATATATATAATGAACTGACGCTGAATTTCAAAGGAAATTACAGCATGATTTTCAGAGCGTATGATCAAGGTGTGGCCTATCGATTTGCAGCTACGAGTAAAGATAGTATTTACATTCAGGACGAAGAAGTAAATCTTCATTTCAGCCACAATTATCCAACCATAGTTCCCTACGTTCGACAAGACAATCCGCAAACATTTGAAGAACAGTTTTTCAATTCGTTTGAAAACACATACACCCATTCGAAATTAAGCGACCTTGACAAAAAACGGTTAATGTTTTTGCCCTTGATAGTAGAACTGAACGATGGCAAGAAACTATGCATCACCGAAGCCGATTTGGAAAGTTATCCGGGGCTTTATCTGAATAAAGGAGAATCCCAATCGTTGCAAGGAGTGTTTGCACCCTATCCCAAGCAGGTAAAACAGGGTGGGCACAATATGCTCCAGGGATTGGTTACCGAAAGAGAAAGCTATATTGCCAAATGCCAAGGGAATCGTAATTTTCCTTGGCGCGTTTTTGTTGTTTCAACAAACGATAAAGAACTACTGGATAACGACCTGGTGTATCTGTTGGCAGAACCTTCACGAGTGAAAGACATCTCGTGGATCAAACCCGGCAAAGTGGCATGGGAATGGTGGAACGATTGGAATATTTACGGTGTGGATTTCAAATCGGGTATCAACAACGAGACATACAAGTATTACATCGATTTTGCCTCAGAAAACGGAATTGAATACGTCATTTTGGATGAAGGCTGGGCCGTAAACAAAAAAGCCGATTTACTGCAAGTGATTCCCGAAATCGATATTCAGGAACTGATAAATTACGGAAAGTCCCGAAATGTGGGAATTATTCTTTGGGCCGGCTATTGGGCAATCGATCGCGATATGGAAAAGGTATTCAAAACCTATTCCGACATGGGGGTCAAAGGGTTTAAAGTCGACTTCATGGACAGAGACGACCAGGCAATGGTCGATTTTTATTACCGCTGTGCCGAAACAGCAGCCAAGCATCACCTGATGATCGATTATCACGGAGCATATAAACCAACAGGTTTACATCGCACCTATCCCAATGTGATCAATTTTGAAGGGGTTTACGGATTGGAACAAGTAAAATGGGCACCTCCATCAATCGATATGGTAACCTACGATGTAACCATGCCTTATATTCGAATGTTGGCGGGACCGTTGGATTATACCCAAGGAGCCATGCGTAACGCTACAAGAGAAAACTATCGCCCGATAAACAGCGAGCCGATGAGTCAGGGCACGCGTTGCCGCCAATTGGCCGAATACGTGGTATTCGAATCGCCGCTGAATATGCTTTGCGACAGCCCATCAAATTATCTCAGGGAGCCTGAATGTACCCGCTTTATTTCCGACATACCCACTGTTTGGGATCAGACCCTTGCCGTGGACGGCACAATAGGCGAATATATTGTTATGGCTCGTAAAAAAGATGATGTTTGGTATGTAGGAGGTCTAACCAATTGGACCAAGCGAAACATAACCATCGATTTGTCTTTCCTCGACAAAGGCAATTACGAAGTTGAATTATTCAGTGACGGATTCAATGCTGATCGTGCGGCCCGCGATTATAAACGGGATATTTTTCCTCTTCCTGAAAATCAAAAATTATCGGTTACACTCATGCCGGGAGGAGGATTTGCTGCAAAAATCAAGGAAAAATAGCTTTATTTGCATTTAGTCTCTTCATTATAAGAAAAATTATTACTTTTATGCCCAATTCGTCTTACATAATCAATTCAAACGGTAAATATACTTCTTATATACTTCAAAAGGAATGAGAGAAGCGGAAAATTTTGATGGGAAAAATAAACTCAAAAAAAAATTTCATCAGCGAAAAGGTTTTTATCTACTTTCAGGAATAATCATAGGTATTATTATAGTTGTTGCTTTATATCAAACATCGGTCTACTTTTCGACAAACGAATCGTGTATGATTTGCCATGTCCATCCTCATGCCGAAGAAACATGGAAATTATCGATGCATGTCAACAATAAAAGCGGCGTTATGACGAATTGTGTAGATTGCCATCTTCCTCCGATAGAAAATACATGGGATCATTATAAAGCAAAAATTGCTCTCGGCCTAAAAGATGTATGGGGGTATCTCACAAAAGACAGCGCCGATTTTGATTGGGAAAGCAAATCGGAATTGGAATACGCCATAAAATACATACCTAACGAGTCGTGCGAAAAATGTCACCAAAACCTGTTTCCCGAAGATGTTACCGACGATGCAATCACAGCTCATCTCTATTATGAAGAAAATGCAAAAAAACTTGACTTGCAGTGCATAAGCTGTCATTTGGATGCAGGACATTACAACCCAAATTATATTCACGGAAAAATGACAGGCATTCCCGGAATAAGTGATGATAAGGGTGTCGTAGATACAAGTTTATTCTATAAAGAAGCAACCGAAGTGGCGGTTTTTGCCGATTACATCGAACAAATAC
>JAQVJY010000003.1 GCA_028694915.1 Paludibacteraceae bacterium | reverse complement strand
TTTCGGCTTCTAAAGCCGTTAGAAAGGCGTTTAAACCTGTTCCAAATCCTACTTCCAAGACGTTTATTGGTTTTTTACAACACTGCTTTAAGCCACTTTCAATAAAAATGTGCATCGATTCGTTGCGGGCACCAAACATGGAATGGTAACATTCATCAATATCACCATTGTAAAGCGTGGTAGAACCGTCGCTAGTAGTTCGAAATTCAATGTTCTTCATAGTTATGCAAAGATAAAAAAGCTCAGAAATTTCTGAGCTTTTTTTGAAGAAACTTAAGCATTGCTGCCGTGACAGTTTTTGTATTTTTTACCGCTACCACAAGGACAAGGGTCATTACGACCTACTGTTTTTTCAGCATGTACAGGCTGAGTCACTTGGCGTTCGCGTGTGTCTTTTTGAGCTGTTTCGGCACTTGTAGTATTAGTAACGTCATCTTTTTGTGTACGATAACGACTATAATCAGAGCGATTTTGTGTAGGTGCTGCTTGACGTACTTGTTCTGGTTCACGTACAGGAATTTGTCCACGCATCAATACGGAGCTGATTTTACGATTGACGCCATTCATCATGGTTTTGAATAAATTGAACGACTCCAATTTGTAAATCAATAATGGATCTTTTTGTTCGTATGAAGCATTTTGTACCGATTGGCGCAAATCGTCGAGTTCGCGTAAATGTTCTTTCCAAGCTTCGTCAATAGTCAGTAGCATAATGGCTTTTTCGAATGCTCTTACCACCTCTTTCCCTTCCGATTCGTAGGCGATTTTTAGATTCACAGGAATATTATACATGCGTTTACCATCAGTAATAGGAATCAAAATATTTTCATATTGTTGTCCTTGTTTTTCGTAAACTTGTTTAATTACAGGGTAAGCTATTTGAGCCATGTTTGACATTTTACGTTTGAATGTATTAAATGCAGCATCGGCTACATCTTCCGTTAAAGCATTGGCACGCTTGTTACGGAAAACCTCTTCGTCAAACGGAGCTTCCATGGCAAATGCAGTAAGTAGTTCTGCGTTTAAGAAATCAAAATCGTTCGCTTCAGCCGCATCTACTACAATATTTTCCGCAGTATCGTATAGTGTATTTACAATGTCAACACCAATACGTTCGCCCATTAATGCATGACGACGTTTGCTATAAACTACATTACGTTGTGAGTTCATCACGTCATCATATTCCAACAAACGTTTACGGATACCAAAGTTGTTTTCTTCTACCTTTTTCTGTGCACGTTCAATGGATTTTGAAATCATGGAGTGTTCAATCATTTCGCCTTCTTCAAATCCGAGTTTATCCATGATATTGGAGATGCGTTCTGACCCAAACAGACGCATCAAATTATCTTCTAAAGAAACATAGAAAACAGAAGAGCCTGGGTCACCTTGACGACCAGCACGTCCACGTAACTGACGGTCGACGCGACGACTTTCGTGACGTTCGGTACCAATAATAGCCAAACCGCCAGCCTCTTTTACTTCTGGTGTTAGTTTGATGTCGGTACCACGACCAGCCATGTTAGTAGCAATAGTTACGGTGCCAGAGCGACCAGCTTCGGCTACAATATCAGCTTCTTTTTGATGCAATTTAGCATTCAACACGTTGTGTTTTATCTTACGCATGGTGAGCATACGGCTCAATAATTCAGAAATCTCAACCGAAGTTGTTCCCACCAATACTGGTCGGCCTTGTGATACAAGATTCACAATTTCATCGATAACAGCATTGTATTTCTCGCGTTTAGTTTTGTATACGCGATCTTCTAAATCGTGTCGTGCAATGTCGCGATTAGTTGGAATGACCACCACATCCAATTTGTAGATATCCCAGAATTCACCAGCTTCTGTTTCTGCAGTACCAGTCATACCTGACAATTTTTGGTACATACGGAAATAATTTTGTAAAGTGATAGTAGCAAATGTCTGCGTAGCCGCCTCTACGGTTACGCGCTCTTTAGCCTCGATAGCTTGGTGTAAACCGTCGGAATAACGACGACCTTCCATGATACGACCTGTTTGCTCATCTACAATTTTTACTTTATTTTCAATCACTACATATTGATCATCTTTTTCGAAGAGTGTGTATGCTTTTAGTAATTGATTAACGGTGTGAACACGTTCTGATTTGATGGCGTAATTTTGTAGAATCTCGTCTTTTTTAGCTTGCTTGGCATCGCCTTCGAGTCCCATATTTTCTACTTCCGATAGTTCTGCACCTACATCAGGGAGCACGAAGAAATGTGGATCAGGGGTTGTTCCTGTAAGCACATCAATACCTTTATCGGTTAATTCGATAGAGTTGTGTTGCTCGTCGATTACGAATAACAGGGGATCTGTGGCTACATGCATATTTTTATTATTTTCTTGCATGTAGAACTCTTCTGTTTTGAGTAATTGTTGTTTGATGCCTTGTTCACTCAAAAATTTGATGAGTGGTTTGTTTTTTGGCATGGCTTTGTACGAGCGGAACAAAGATAGAGCGCCAGCTTCTTGTTCTTTTTTGTCGCTAGAATTAAGTTGTTGGCGTGCTTCCGACAAATATTTTGTAGCCATGGCCGCTTGTTGTTTTACCAACATTTCGACACGTGGACGATATTCTTCAAATAATTGATCCTCGCCTTTAGGAACTGGACCTGAAATAATTAATGGTGTACGTGCATCATCAATCAATACAGAGTCGACCTCATCGACAATCGCATAATTGTGTTTACGTTGTACCAAGTCGAGTGGACTTGTGGCCATATTATCACGTAAGTAGTCGAAGCCAAATTCGTTATTTGTTCCGAATGTAATATCGGCATTATAAGCTTGACGACGTTCGTCTGAATTTGGACGATATTTATCGATACAATCGACACTTAAACCATGGAACATGTAGATTGGTCCCATCCATTCCGAGTCACGTTTTGCCAAATAATCATTCACGGTTACAATATGAACGCCGTTACCTGTTAAAGCATTGAGGAAAACAGGAAGAGTTGCAACTAAAGTTTTACCTTCACCAGTGGCCATTTCGGAAATTTTTCCTTTATGTAGAACCACACCACCAATCAGCTGTACGTCGTAGTGTACCATTTCCCATTTGAGTAAGTTGCCACCGGCAATCCATTCGTTGTGATAAATGGCTTGGTTGCCTTCAATTTCCACAAAATCGTGTTTTGCGGCTAAGTCGCGGTCGAAGTCATTGGCAGTAACGATAGTTGTTTCATTTTCTTTGAAACGACGTGCGGTGTCTTTTACAATAGCAAACGCTTCAGGAAGTGATTCGTCAAGTGTGTTTTCAAGTTTTTCGGTGATATGTTTCTCTATTTTGTCTATTTCGCTGTAGATTTTTTCACGCTCATTGATTTCTGTTTCTTCAATTTTAGCGCGTAAAGCGGTTATTTGATCTCGTTCTACTTGTACTACATCGCGTAAACGTTGTTTGATAGCTTCTGTACGAGCACGTAATTCATCGTTGGTGAGTTGTGCAATAGATGGATAAATGGCAGTAATTTTGTCTACAATTGGCATGATTTCTTTCAAATCACGTTGTGCTTTATTACCAAAAAGCTTGGATAAAAAATCGTTAATTCCCATGTTTATAGTGGTTTATAGTGTCTGTTTCAGAGTTTAAAATAAAGTTGCTTCTCAAGTTATACAAATATGAAGCCATTACCTTTTTTGCTGCCATTTAGGCAGATTTGAACTTTGGAGTGCAAAGATACTAAATTGTTGATACTTATCGGTTATCAGTTATGTTTTTTTGTGCTACTTGGTAGAGTTTTAATCCAAAAGAGAGGCAAAGTGAGATGCAGATAATCAAAAGTACACCAAAAACGAGGTACGCATTTTCATGACTGAGTGCTGTGACTACCGAAAAGATGATGGTTCCGCCAACAATAAAAATAAATGTGATGAGGTTGGTGTACGCAATCATATCGCTCAATTTCCCTCCGACGTTTGCTTGCTGTATTAACGCTAAGCAAGGCACTTGAAATACGCCACCAAAAAAGGCAATACCAAATACAAACGCTCCCGCCAGTAAAGCGGTAGGTTTAATCAGTAACAAAAGGGCTAATAATATTGAAATTCCTCCTAAGCCAACTGGAATAAGATTTTTGCGAACCATAGTTCCTGAAAGTTGACCGGTTGCGAAACAGCCTGCGGCAATACCAATGGCCGCCATAGCCATCATAATGCCTGTTTCAGAGTTTGTTAATTGCAATTCATTGTGGCAATAAATGACTAAATTCATTTGCAAAATGCCTCCAATGAACCATAAAAATGAGGCTCCAAATACACCAAGGTTGAGTAGTGGATAATGGCGGGCAAAGCGATACGAATCTATTATAAATTTGATAGGACGAATCGTTTGTGGCTCGTGAGGCGTTTCATGTTCTTCTGTTCGGATGTTGCGCGCACCATAATAACCCATGATGGCTAGTATCAGGAATAATCCACACGTCAGTAAAGTAGAGTAGTTGTCGGAAATGGTAGCTGCCATCACAGTGCCCATTAAAATCCCTAAAAATGCCATCGATTCAAAAATACCGCTGCCGTATGAAACTCCTTTTTCGCCTCCAATATCACGAATTAAGCTGTATTTGGCAGGCGAGTAAAGTGAACTTTGAATGCCCATAAGTAGCACACTTGCTAGTGCTAGCCACACCCATTCATTGATAAAGGCTAAGCAGGCCAACGCCATAATAGGTAATTCGGCTAATTTGGCTACTCTGAGCACTTTTTGATGCTGATGTATTCTAGAAAGTTTAGCGGCGAAAGGTGATAAAATCAAATAAGGTACAACCAATGCGGCAGAAACCAGCGAGATCAATTGCGATTGGGTGAGCCATGTTGGAAGTTGCCACGAGATGGCTATAAAAATGATACAATGTTTCAGGAAATTATCGTTGAAAACGCCCAGAAAATTTGTGGCGAATAATAAAAACCAGTTCGTGCGTTGTGATTGTATCATGGCTACAAAATTACACAAAATATAGAATAAAATAGGTAAAGTGTTCTCCAAATTCAAAAAATAGCTGTACTTTTGCATACCATTTTTTGCGGCAGTAGCTCAGTTGGTAGAGCATCAGCTTCCCAAGCTGAGGGTCACGAGTTCGAGTCTCGCTTGCCGCTCTTTTCGAGGCATTCCTTTGGTGAAGTGCCTCGTTTTTGTTTCGATAGTGTCAATTTTAACAGTTTGATAGGGTTGGTAAGTAAGTAAAAATGTGTATCTTTGCCTCGTAAAACTTAATATCTAATTATCATGAATTATTTGTCCCTTTTAAAAACTACAGTCCTTTTCTTAATGCTGTCGTGTGCAGCGTCTATTTTTGCTGAGTCCATTACCTATAACGTGGTAAAAGATGACGATTTGAAATACGTCATCAAACCATTTGGTACGAAGCCTGCTTATTCATACGCCGAATTTAATAATGAATTTGGTAATATTATAGGCAACCGCTATAACCAAATTCCGAAAGATAAAAAGGCAGAACTTTATTTAGTTGGTTGGGAAGGTTGTACTATCAAAAGTATTACGTTCAATATGTGTTCTAATGCTAAATCGGGTGGCGCATCTTTCAAAGTAATGGCTGGTACAACATCGCTTTTCAATATGGGTTCAACGGCATTCAATAGCCCTCAATGGTATGGCTCTTGGGTAAGTCACATCAACTATGTTTATGTAGATGTTACCAAAACAATGACCACCAATCATGTGGTTCAACCAGATGAAGACATTTCGATTGTGATTACTGGAACTGAAAGCTCTGTTTATATTAATAGCTACACCATAGAGTATGAGCCTGGCGTAACTCCAACAGAAAGTGCATTGGGGTATACCTATGTAAAAGTTGCAAAAAACGAGAAGTTAGTTGAAGGCGATGATATCCTAATTTATTACAGAGGCGTGGCTGCTGGCGATATTGATACCACTCAAACTTATCCTTACATGGATGTTTATTCGGTACATAATATTTTGGATGTGTACGAGCCAGAGTTAATGTATTTCAAATTGCGTAAAAACGGTACCGCTTGGAACTTGGTGAACCAGTATAGCGACACACTTGGAGCGACCGCTGTTAAAAAATTAGGTTGGAATAAAGGTGGAATGGATTGGAATATCTCTTTAACATTCGATGGTGCTGTAATAGCCAATACTAATTCTAATTATGGCGTGTTGCGATTCAACCAGCCAGCTGAGAGCTGGGCTCGCTTTACCAATTATACGTCAAACACATTGCCATTGCCATATATTTATAGACGCGTTAAGCAAAATCAACCCATTGTGGCTACTTCGTTAACATTGCGTTCTACTCTTAATGTGTCGCTTTGTCAAGATACTGCTATTTTACGTGCTACGATGTTGCCAGCAACAGCTACCGATAAACGCATGACTTGGAAATCATCAGACGAAGCTATTGCTACTGTGGCCGACGGCATTGTGCGTCCAGTAAGTGTTGGTAGTGTCGATATTATTGTGTTTAATAGCGATAGCAGCCTTACCGATACGTGTCGTGTAAGTGTAAGTGCCTGCCCAGTTTCAGTTACAGGAGTTACGCTCGATTCTACACAATTAACATTAAATATGTGTGGAACACAAACCTTTACACTTGTAGCAACTGTGCTTCCTCAAGACGCAGCAATTAAAACGGTGATGTGGGAATCGTCTAACGAAGCGGTGGCAACTGTTACTGCAGGAACAGTGACTGCTGTGGCAGCTGGTACAGCTACTATTACAACCACAACAACCGATGGTGGATTTGCAGCCACATGTGCTGTTACGGTAGAAGAATGTGGTAGCGGGTTACACCCAGTGGTGATAGCTGGCGTGTACACTAACCAAGGTAAAATCAGGATTGAACAAAACATGCCTGTTGATGTAACGATTTATAATGTGTTAGGTCAATTGATGATTTCGAGCAATCAAGTTCAGAATGCAGAATTTGCTGTTCAACAAGGTGTTTATCTTGTGAAAATTGGCAATTCAGTGATGAAAGTGGCGGTAAAATAAACCAAACACTTTTTAATATAAACGAGGCTGAAAATTGTATGGTTTTCAGCCTCGTTTGTGTTTAGGAACATATATAAAGAAAAGCGTTTGAATTTCTTCAAACGCTTTTGGTGGGCCCAGCTGGACTTGAACCAGCGACCTGCGGGTTATGAGTCCGATGCTCTAACCAACTGAGCTATAGGCCCCCTTGCTGTCGATACAAAGTTTTTTGTTATCTTTGCAAAGTGATGCAAAAGTAACACAATTTTTCATTTTATGCAACAGCTTATTGGTTAAAAGTTAAAACCCTCATTTTAACCAATTGTAGGTCAATTTTTTAGTAAGCTATAACCGATTATTTTCATGGATTTTACTTCTATTTCTACGTTGATTTTTGACTTTGGTGGTGTGTTGATTAACCTGAAACGCGAAGCTGCCATTGAGGCTTTTCGTCAATTAGGTTTGGATACCGCCGACCAATTACTCGATAATTACGTGCAGGCGGGTATTTTCAAACATTTAGAAGATGGTTCACTCTCGGCTTCCGATTTTCGTAATGAAGTACGAAAACTCACCTCTCCAAAAATTACGGATGCGCAAATTGACAATGCTTTCAATGCTTTTCTGCTTGATATTCCTTCAGAAAAATTGGAGCTATTGTTGGCACTTCGTTCCAAATTTCGTGTCGTTATGTTGAGCAATACCAATCCGATTCATTTCCCATGGTGTGTTGAAACTAAATTTAGGTATAATGGGTATCACTTATCTGATTTTTTTGATACCTGTTACCTATCGTATGAACTAAAATGTGCTAAACCTGGTCATGAAATCTTTCATAAATTGTTAGCGGATGAAGGTGTAACACCCGAATCGTGTCTATTTTTTGATGATGGTATTCAGAACATAAAAGCTGCTCAAGCACTTCATTTTCAAACGGTTTTAGTAAAACCAAACGAAGATTTACGCCCGTACTTCGCATCCGTCCTATAATTTATTAGTTAAAAATAGTTAATTCATTTGGAGCGTTTAAAAACAAACTCTACTTTTGCATTCGATATAAAATTGTAATGATTAGAAATTTGATATGAAATCTGATTTTAACGCCTATAATTATTTGTTGCAGCACGATATTAAACCATCTGTGCAACGATTAGCCATTATTAATTACTTGTATGAGCATCGTACGCACCCTACAGCTGACGAAATTTATGCAGGATTAATTGATCAGATTCCTACTTTGTCGAAAACCACGGTGTATAATACGCTCAATTTATTTCACCAACAAGCGGCTATTTTGGCCTTGACCATTGATGATAAAAATGTGCGTTTCGATATAGATACATCCGATCATGCTCATTTTAAATGTTTAAATTGCGCCAAAGTATTTGATGTACCAGCTGTGTTAGATTCGGTTACTTCCGTTGCGTTAGAGCATGGTTTTGTAGTCACCGAAAAACATTTATATCTAAAAGGGTATTGTTCAAGTTGCAACGAAAGCCCGAACAAGTAATAACTTTTAAACCTAAACCATTATGAAAAAATTTGTTTGTACTGTTTGCGGTTATGTTCACGAAGGTGACGAAGCTCCACAAATTTGTCCACGTTGTAAACAACCAAAAGAAAAATTTAAAGAGGTAACCTCTGATTAAATGAAAATAGATCGTAGTGATGACGATTTCCAAAATGTATAACCACATTAACATTAATATATAAAAGAATAACAATCATGAAGAAAAAATTTATTTGTACCGTTTGCGGTTACGTTCACGAAGGTGATGAAGCTCCAGAAAGATGTCCACAATGTAAACAACCAAAAGAAAAGTTCAAAGAAATGGATGAATCAGCAGGTTTATCATTTGTAACTGAACATATTTTGGGCGTTGCTAAAGATTGTGACGATGAAATGAAAAAAGATTTGAACGCTCATTTTTTAGGCGAAGCTACCGAAGTTGGTATGTATTTGGCTATGAGTCGTCAAGCAGACCGTGAAGGTTATCCTGAAATTGCAGAAGCGTTTAAACGTTATGCTTGGGAAGAAGCTGAACATTGTTCACGTTTTGCCGAATTATTAGGCGAAGTGGTATGGGATACCAAAACGAATCTCGAAAAACGTATGAATGCTGAAAGTGGAGCTTGCGAAGATAAAATGCGTATTGCCAAACGTGCCAAAATGTTAGATTTAGATCCAATTCATGATACAGTACATGAAATGGCTCGCGACGAAGCGCGCCATGGTAGAGGTTTTGAAGGTCTTTACAATCGTTATTTCAAAAAGTAAATTGGATTCTTTAGTATTAGGTCGAGTGCTGTATTGATATCAATACAGCACTTTTTTTTTTCGTTAAAAGACTGTATCTTTGTGGTATGGCAAAGAATAAATTCTATGTAGTGTGGAATGGTCGCACTTCCGGTATTTTTGATAGTTGGGACGCTTGTAAAGCTCAGGTAGAGGGCTTTGAAGGTGCTCAATACAAAGGTTTTTCTACCCAAGAAGCTGCTAAAATAGCTGCTTCGCAAAATTATTGGCAAGTGGTAAAAGCGAATAAATCCTCTGATGTGCTCGCCATGTTAGACTCTAATGTCGATATACCTAAACCAGAGCTCATTAGTATGTCGGTGGATGCCGCGTGCAGTGGCAATCCTGGTAAAATGGAATATCGTGGTGTGTGGACAGCCACAGGCGAGGAACTATTTAGGATGGGGCCTTTTGACGGAGCTACCAATAATATTGGTGAATTTCTGGCTATTGTGCATGGGTTGGCACTCTTGAAAAAACAGAATTTAACGATGCCGCTTTATTCTGATAGTATGACGGCTCAAGCGTGGATTCGACAAAAAAAATGCAAATCAAAATTAGAACCAACGGCTAAAAATGCGGCAGTGTTTGAATTGGTTACACGGGCTGAAAAATGGTTGTCAGAGAATAAATATGATACAAAAATCTTAAAATGGCAAACTGATTTGTGGGGCGAAATCCCTGCCGATTTTGGACGAAAATAATCATTCTAAATTTATTATAATTATGGAAGCTATTGATTTAAAGTCTGAATTAGAACGTACGTTGGCAACTCCACGTTGTAAGTACAGCGTTTTGTCCAAGCTCTTTTTCCTATCCATGGATCTTGTAGCGGGGCGCAAAACAACCGTTCCCAAGTTTATTTTTCTAGAAATGCTTGCTTCTATTCCGTATCGTAAATGGGAAACACGTCACTATGTGCGTTTATCATTTGCGTATCGGCATAAATCGGTAGTTGAGTTAGCTTCACATATGGTGGAGTGGAGTCGTGAGGCACAGGACAATGAGTATTGGCATTTATTGGTGTTGAACGAACGTCGTAAGGAGTTTGGGATTCCTTCGCCTTGGTATTTAAATCCTTTTGTAACGCATGTGGCGTTATATGGCTATATGGCTTTTGCTTGGTTTTTAAGCCGTGTAAGTATGCGCCAGGCATTGTTATTTAATGCACAATTTGAAGATCATGCGGAACATACGTATGCCGAATTTGTGCGCGACCATGAATTGTTGTTTCAGCAGCCAGTAACTAATGAGATGGTTCGACGTTATGCCGATGTGGCGACTTGGGGTGAGGTGTTTGCGCGTATAGCGTTAGATGAACGGGAACATCGTAATAATAGTTTTATAGAGGCTGGTAAGCCTGAATTAGTAGTGAATATGTGACCTATAAATATAAAAAAAAGCCTTGAAGAAATTCAAGGCTTTTTTTATTTAGTTATGCTCCGAAGTCGTCGAACATTAAGTTTTCACGAGGAACTCCTAGGCTGTCGAGCATGCCTTCTACAGCTTTACTCATTGGGCCAGGACCGCACATGTAGTATTCAATATCTTCAGGTGCTTCGTGGTTTTTTAAATATGTTTCATAAATTACGTTGTGAACAAATCCAGGTGTGTATTTTACGCCAGCAGCATCGGCTGCAGGATCTGGACGGTCGAGTGCTAAATGGAAAGAAAAATTAGGAAATTCTTTTTCGATAGCCAAGAAATCTTCCAAATAGAATACTTCGTTAAGAGCACGAGCTCCGTAGAAATATGACATTTTGCGATTAGTAGTACGTAAGGTATGAGTCATGTGCATGATTTGAGCACGCAATGGAGCCATACCGGCACCACCACCAACCCACATCATTTCGTTGGTAGAGTTGAATACTGGATGGAAATCGCCGTAAGG
This sequence comes from Paludibacteraceae bacterium, assembly GCA_028694915.1. Classification (GTDB taxonomy): domain Bacteria; phylum Bacteroidota; class Bacteroidia; order Bacteroidales; family Paludibacteraceae; genus W0P28-013. The sequence continues at coordinate 170,181 of JAQVJY010000003.1, read as the reverse complement.
GCCACTCATAATAACTTTGTCGCCTGGTTTTAAGGTAAAGATATACGAAGATGCAATACCTGGCATGACATCCATAAATCCAGGACCTTGTTCTTTGGGTTTAAATGGAGGTGTAGCAATACGTACGGTTAACATAATGCGATCGCCCTCGGCAGGATAGTTGGCCATAGAGTAGGCACGAACAGTTTCTTCCGTATTGGTACATTTTAAACCAAATAGACCAAAATTTTCCCACGCTTTTACGTATTCTTCGCCAATTAATGATTTGTCGATATCTTTATCGTAGTCCATGGTGTAAGCTGGGATTTTAATCTGTGCGTATGAACCTGGGATAAAGTCCATGTGTTCACCTTTAGGAAGGGCTACAATAAATTCTTTGATGAACGTTGCCACGTTTCTATTAGAAATTACTTCACATTCCCATTCTTTGACACCAAGTACTGATTCAGGCACTTTAATGCTCATATCGCTTTTTACTTTCACTTGACAACCCAAACGCCAATTATCTTTGATTTGTTTGCGGCTAAAGTGTACGGTTTCGGTTGGGAGAATTTCGCCACCACCTTGTTCTACCTGACAGCGACATTGAGCGCAAGAACCTTTACCACCACAAGCAGATGGTAAAAAGATACCAGCATTGGACATCGCGTTTAACAAGGATGTTCCAGCAGCAACTTGCATCTCTTTTTCACCGTTTAGGGTAATTTTAACATCACCAGAAGTGACCAAATAGCGTTTTGCAATGAGCAATACAATAACCAATAACAGTACCACGCATAAAAAGACAACTAAACTGGTAGTGATTATTAATGAGTTGATTTCGAGTAACATATTTATATTTGATTAAAAGTTGTAGGCCCGAAAAATAATGAATTCGTTCCTCAAATCTTCGATTTTTTGCTTGAAATGATTAAATTTTAAGACCGCTGAAGCATAAAAATGCTAAAGCCATGAGACCTACGGTGATAAACGTGATACCTAAACCGCGTAAAGGAGCGGGAACATCTGAATATTCCAGTTTCTCCCGGATGGCAGCTAATCCTACGATGGCTAAAACCCATCCAAAACCAGAACCTAACGCATAAGCTATGACATCAACAAGGCTTGTTAATGCTTTTGGATCTGATGGTTCTAAACCAGCCCGTTGTTGCATAAATAAAGCTCCACCCATGATGGCACAATTCACCGCGATAAGTGGTAAGAAAATACCTAGGGATGCATATAGTGATGGTGAAAATTTCTCCACTATCATTTCTACTAATTGTACAATGGCTGCAATAACAGCAATAAATAAGATGAAACTTAAATAACTTAAGTCAAGGTTGGCAAAATTCTCACCGAGCCAAGATAGTGCTCCAGCTCTTAATACGTGTACTTCTAAAAGGTAGTTAACGGGTAAGGTGATGAGTAAAACAAATGTGACAGCTATACCCAATCCGATAGAAGTTTTCACGTTTTTCGATACGGCCAAGTATGAACACATACCAAGGAAGTAAGCGAAAATCATATTATCCACAAAGATGGATCGAACAAATATACTTAAAGCATTTTCCATATTTTTATGAGTTGAAAGTTGAAAGTTAAATGCTGTGTAGGCTATTTATTTTTACAACTTTAATTAGTATTTATCCTTTTTCTTGAAGATCTTTATCTAATGAACGGTGTATCCAAATAAAGCATGCTAACAGAATCATAGCCATGGATGGCATCATCATTAAGCCGTTGTTCACGTAACCAGCTTCGTACCAACTTTGAGGAATTAATTGGAACCCTAACAAAGAACCAGAACCAAATAATTCACGTACAAAGGCCACAAACACTAAAATCATAGCATAACCAAAGCCATTGCCCAAGCCATCTAAAAAGGCGGCTCCAGGTTTGTTGCTCATAGCGAATGCCTCGAGGCGTCCCATCAAAATACAGTTGGTAATGATTAATCCAATGTAAACAGATAGTTGTACGCTGACATCAAAAGCAAACGCTTTCAAAAATTCGCTTACTATAGTAACTAAAGCAGCCACTACGACTAATTGTACAATGATACGTACACTATTAGGTATTGTGTTGCGAATTAATGAAATTACCACGTTAGCTAATGCTACAATAATAGTTACCGAAATACCCATCACTAATGCGGGTTTCAATTCCACAGTTACTGCTAATGCAGAACAAATGCCTAATACTTGAACAGCAATAGGATTATTCTTGCTCAATGGACCAAGTAAGGTGTTCTTTAGTTCTTCATTCATTTTCATAATGTATTTCCTCCTTCTTTAACAGCTTCTTCAGCTGGCGTTGTCTTTTTCAAGAAAGTGATATAGTTGCCTATACAATTTTTGAGCATTGATTCAACACCTTTTGAGGTAATGGTCCCACCTGAAATGGCATCTACCTGATCCTGCCCCTCTGCTGTTTGTCCCGTTTTCATTACTGCTATAGAAGCAAATGTACCATTTTTCATGACCTCTTTGCCAACGAATTGATCTCGGAATTTTGGAGCTACAATATTGGCACCTAAACCAGGAGTTTCGCTGGCGTGTGAAAAGTAGATACCGTATACCGTATTTGTATCATCATTCAAAGCAATATAACCCCAAATGGCTCCCCAAAGTCCAGCTCCATTTAAAGGAATGATGTATTTGGTTTGACCTTCAACTTCGGCAATATATAAAGGGAATTCTCCTTTGCTTATTTTGTAGTTGAAGTTACCAACCTCTTTAGTTATTTCGCCATTGGCATTTAACATCACATACTTTTTGATATAAGTGGTGTATAGCACTGCCGCATCAGCTCCTTCTAAATTCACTGCAGGGAGAGAACTAAGTATTTGTTTCTTTTTGTCAAGTTCCATGTTGGCCGCTTGGCGACTTTTGAGTGCGCCAGAGGTGAATGACAATAACAACGATACAATGACAATGATAACCGATGTATAAACAAAGATGTAGGTACTGTTTTCTTTATTGAAACTGCGTTTTTCTTTGATTTCTTCAAATTCTGAAGCTGGAGCTTTACATACAGGACATGACTCAGGAGCTTTATCCCCTTCGTGTATGTAGCCACACACTTTACATTTATATTTTTTTGTAGCCATAATAAGTTCCTTATTTAATTGTTGTACGTTTTAACCGTTTTGTTATGTTCGATTGTACTACAAAATAGTCGATTAAACATCCAAAAATGTTCATTAATAAAATGGCGAGCATCATGCCTTCTGGATATCCTGGATTGAGTATACGAATTATGATTGCCATGACGCCAATCAAGAATCCATAAATCCATTTTCCCGTTTCTGTACGAGCGGATGTTACTGGATCTGTAGCCATAAATACAGCACCGAAAGCAAAACCGCCTAATACCAAATGATTGTACCAAGGTAAATTGGCGATAGCACTATCAGGCCCCCACGTGTTGAATACGAGTCCCATAAAAGCACCACCTAAAAAGACACTTAACATGGTTTTCCAACTAGCAACGTTGGTGATAATGAGTAGAGCTGCACCTAACAAAATAGCGAGTGTAGACGTTTCACCAACAGAGCCAGGAATTAATCCAAGAAAACCATCCCAAAATCCAATAGGATCGCCCATAATATTATGGAAAGCTGCTACCGGTTCTGTTGATGTAGCCAACTGTCCTAGTGGTGTAGCTCCTGAAAATGCATTGATTGGTTCACCAGCACCCCACCAGAAAGCATCACGCGTACGTACCCACACTTGGTCGCCACTCATGGCGGTTGGGTAAGCAAAGAATAAGAAGGCACGGGTAATAAGGGCGACGTTGAAAATATTGTAACCGGTACCACCAAAAACTTCTTTGGCAAAAATGACTGCAAATGCTGTGGCTACAGCAATCATCCAAAGTGGTGTGTCAACAGGTACAATGAGCGGAATTAAAAAGCCGGTTACCAAAAAACCTTCTTGAATTTCGTGACCTTTAATCTGGGCAATGATAAATTCGATACCCAAACCCACTACATACGAAACAACTAATGTAGGTAAAACGGCTAATAAACCGAAGGCGAATTGTTCCCAAAAGTTTACATCTTGACCGATGGCCAAAAAATGTTGGTAACCCACGTTCCACATACCGAATAAAAGTGCAGGCACCAATGCCAACACTACGGTAATCATAGTACGTTTGGAGTCGATAGCATCATGAATGTGCGCACCGCTTTTAGCAGTATGATTTGGCACAAAAAGGAATGTTGAAAAGCCGTCGAACACGGAGTGCAATTTTGACAGTTTACCTCCTTCAGAAAAGGTAGGCTCCAACTTGTCAACGATGTTTTTTAGAAATTTCATATTGCTTATAATGAAGGTTCGTGTTTTTATTCTAATTCTTTTCTCATGTAATCCAAAGATTCACGAACGATTTTTTGGAGTTCCATTTTGGAGGTGCATACAAATTCGCATAAACCAAAATCTTCAGGAGCTACTTCGTAAGCCCCAAGTTGTTCCATTTTATCGAGATTCTTTGTAATCATAGCTTTGAGTAATTGCTCAGGCATGATGTCCATAGGGAATACTTTTTCCAGTTCGCCACTCATGATAAAAGCGCGTTCGCCGCCTAAAATACGGGCATCGAACTCGAATTGTTTTTTGGGGAACAATTTGCGAATGATTTTAGTGGCAAAAAGGTTGCTGTTGCTAAATTTATTGAGACGTGGCATAGCCCATCCAACAAATTCATCGGCGGTGTCGCCCTCGGCAATAACAGAAACTAAATTAGCAAAAGGGCTTAATACACCAGTTTCTGCTACTTGTGTCCCACTTAATACATCACCGTTGATATAGCGCACTTTCACTCCTTTTGTAATGTTACAGTTGGTGATAGCTGCAATAGAAGTGCCATATACTGTTTTAACGTAAGCAGGTTCAATAACTTCTGGCCCTGCTACTGCAATTGTTTTAGTTAGGTTTACCACACCTGAGGTAGCAAAACGTCCGATGAGGGCAACGTCTTGTACGTTCACGGTCCAAACAACTTCTCCTTTATTAATTGGATTTAGGTGATTGATTTGTACGCCTACGTTACCAGCAGGATGAGCACCAACGAATTCGTTGATTTCTACATCTTTCATATTTTTCAACTCGGCTGATGTGCTTGGGCATACCGAGTAATATACGTTGCCTTCGGTTAGTTTTGCAAGAACCGAAATACCTGCTTGCACTTGTGAAGCTTGACCTTTCAATACAAAATTATAATCGGGAGCAAGTGGAGCAGAATCAAATGCTGAAACAAAAATAGCTTTAGGGGCTATTGTGGGGTTGGCAATAACATCGTATGGTCGTTGACGGAAAAAGCCTCCAAATCCCGCTTCAAGTAAAGCGCTCAAGATCTCTTCGCGTTTTGCATTGAGATCAACTTTGTTAAATTGCTCGTAAGTGGTTTCAATGTCACGTTTTACAGAGATGTAGAGTAATTTACGACGTTCGCCACGTGCTACTTCAACCACAGTTCCACTCACAGGTGAAACAATTTTCAACTCCGGATGTGTTTTGTCAAAGAAAAGGACACTACCAGCTTTTACAGTATCTCCTTCTTTTACGGCTACTTTAGGAGTGATTCCTTTGAAATCGTCAGGGACGATGGCCACCGTTTCAGGTTGACTCATCGAAGCAACATGCAAAGATGCCTTGCCCGAAATTTCAATGTTTAATCCTTTTTTCAGTTTGATTGTTTTCATATAAATGAATTGAAATAAATTCAAAATCAGTGCAAAACAATAGGTTTTATTTTTTTTGCGCCGCAAAGGTACAATATAATTTTAAAAGATTCAACCCTTTTTTTGTTTAATATTTTATTATTTTTTACTAGTTCAATTAACCCAGTTTACGTCACTTTTTTTGAGTTATAAGTTGTTGCATCTTCTTTTTCTAATCTGTTTTTCTGATTTTTTAAAAGGAGTGCTTTTTTTAAGAAAAAATGTGATTAAGCGGGGGGTAAATCCTTAATAAAAATGTCAAAATTAAGCACTAAAAATTCTTTTTTTGCACAATAAAGCCGAAATGAGCATTGTTAATTGTTTTATAATGAACACTTTACTTTATTTTGATTTAATTAAAGAAAAATTTCTTTAATTGCTTTATCGGGTTTGATTTTTGTTGTATCTTTGTAACGTCTTAAAGTATAAAATGCAAGTAGAGTATTAATCATTATAAAACAATTAACATTATGGAAAAATTGGATTTAAGCAAGTATGGAATTTCCGGTAATTTCGAAGTGTTGCACAACCCAACTTACGAAGAGTTGTTTCAAGCCGAAATGGATCCTGCTAACGAAGGTTTCGAAAAAGGGGTGTTGACCACTACAGGTGCCGTATCAGTTGACACTGGTAAATTTACAGGTCGTTCTCCTAAAGATAAATTTATCGTATTGGACGATACTACACGCGATACTATGTGGTGGGATGGCACTATTAACCGCCCAACAACTCCTGAAGTATTTGATCATTGTAAAGATCTTGTAACTAAACAACTTTCTACTGCAAAAACTCTTTATGTAGTAGATACATTCTGCGGAACTAACGAAGACACTCGTATGAAAGTGCGTTTCGTTATGGAGGTTGCATGGCAAGCTCACTTCGTAACTAACATGTTTATTCGTCCTTCACACTACGAATTGGCTAACTACGGTGAACCTGATTTCGTATGTTTGAACGGTTCAAAAACTGTTAATCCAAACTGGAAAGAACAAGGTTTAAATTCAGAAGTGTTTACTTTGTTTGATCTTACTCGCAAAATGCAAGTTATTGGTGGTACTTGGTATGGTGGTGAAATGAAAAAAGGTATTTTCGCTTTGATGAACTACTATTTACCATTGAAAGGTATTGCTTCAATGCACTGCTCGGCTAACGTAGGTGCAGAAGGCGATGTTGCTATTTTCTTCGGTTTATCAGGAACTGGTAAAACAACCCTTTCTGCTGACCCAAAACGTTATTTGATTGGTGACGACGAACATGGTTGGGATAACCACGGTGTATTCAACTACGAAGGTGGTTGCTATGCTAAAGTTATTGATTTGGAAAAAGACAAAGAACCTGATATTTGGCGTGCAATTCGTCGCGATGCTTTGTTGGAAAACGTAACTGTAAAATCTGACGGTACTCCTGATTATACAGCTGCTGCTTCTAAAACAGAAAATACACGTGTTTCTTATCCAATCTATCACATCAATAAAATTGTTTCTCCTTCACGTGCAGGACACGCTAAGAAAATTATTTACTTGTCGGCTGACGCTTTTGGTGTATTGCCTCCAGTATCTATTTTGGATGAAAAACAAGCACAATATCACTTCCTTTCTGGTTTTACTTCAAAATTAGCTGGTACAGAACGTGGTATTACAGAACCAGTTCCTTCGTTCTCACCTGCATTCGGTGAAGCGTTCTTGACTTTACACCCAACTATGTATGCAAAAACATTGATTGGTAAAGCTCACGAACATAACGCTAAAGTTTACTTGGTAAACACTGGCTGGAATGGTACTGGCAAACGTATTTCGTTGAAAAATACACGTGCTATCATCGATGCTATTATCGACGGTTCAATTGAAAAAGCAGAAACAATTCACATTCCAATTTTAAATTTGACCGCTCCTAAAGCATTGAACAACGTTGACACTGAGATCCTTGACCCACGTAGCACTTATGCTAATGTGACTGAATGGGAAACTAAAGCAAAATCACTTGCAGCGAAGTATATTAAAAACTTCGAACAATATTGTGATAACGACGATGCTAAAGCATTGATTCCTGCTGGACCTCAATTATAATTGTTCATAAAGTCCATAACTCAAGACCATCTCTTTTAAAAAGGGATGGTCTTTTTGTTTAGATAAACTATTTGTGCATATCCGCTTAAAAGTGTATTTTTGTAGCAGTATGAATTTAGAATATTTTATAGCAAAGCGATTACATTTTAATGGCGAAGGACATCTACGTATGTCGCGCCCTGCTGTGCGTATTGCTACACTTGGTATCGCTGTTGGACTCGCCGTGATGCTTGTAGCGGTTTCTATTGTCGTAGGATTTAAGCAAGAAGTGAGCAACCAAATTATTGGATTTGGTTCGCATATACAAGTAGCGAATTATGGTAGTTCTAATAATTATGAAACTGAACCAATAGCTCCTACCGATTCCATTTTAACTGTTTTGCGCTCTTTGCCTCTTGTGCAGCATGTACAAGAAGTAGCTACCAAGCCAGGTATTGTCAAAACTGAGGACGATTTTCACGGTGTGGTTTTGAAAGGTGTGAATAACAGTTTTGATTGGCAATTTTTTAAACGGAATTTGGTGGCAGGCGACACGCTCGTGTACAATGATAGTGTGCTTACCAATGATGTGTTGATTTCACAAGCGATAGCCAATCTTTTACATTTGGAAGTGGGCGATCGATTTTTGACCTATTTTATAACGGATCCTGTACGAGCGCGTAAATTTAAAGTGCGCGGTATTTACCAAACCACTTTTGCGGATTATGACAATTTGTTTTTGATAACAGATATTCGACACATTCAAACATTGAATCATTGGGATACAACCCAAATGAGTCAGTTGGAAATATTAGTAGATGATTTTTCTAAAGTAGATGAGGTTGAAAATACCGTTTTTCGTTCTATCGCTAATCGATACGATAATGAGGGTACATTTTATCAATCGCGCACTATAAAAGAGTTGGTTCCCCGCGTGTTCGAATGGCTCGATATGCTTGATATTAACGCTTGGGTTATTTTAATGCTGATGCTCATTGTGGCAGGTTTTAATATGATTTCGGGATTACTCATTCTTATACTAGAGCGAACAAACACCATTGGTATGCTCAAGGCGATGGGTGCTTATAACTGGTCAATTCGCAAAATATTTTTATACCAATCGCTGTTTTTAATTGGTAAAGGCATGCTTTGGGGTAATATCATTGGTGTATCACTTATTTTGGTGCAATATTTTACGCATGTTATCCCGCTTGATGCATCTATGTATTATGTGAGTTATGTGCCAGTTTCCCTGAATATTTTGTATTGGTTTTTGTTAAATGTTGGCACCGTTATTTTGTCCTTGGCTATGCTTATTTTGCCATCCTATTTGATTACGCGAATTATGCCCGCATCGGCCATTCGTTTTGATTAAAAAGATATTAAAAAATATTAATTAGCCTAAAATTTTGAAAATTTACAAAAAGGTAGTACCTTTGCACTAACATAAAGTAATACGTTTTTAGTCATAAAAATTTTACAACTATGAAGGAAAAAATGGGAATGAATGCTGGCATCGTTTGGAATGTTTTGAACGAAGGGCCAAAAGATTTGAAAGCTTTAAAGAAAGCCACAAAATTGAGTGAAAAAGATTTATATGCAGCTCTTGGTTGGTTAGCGCGCGAAGAAAAAGTGGCGTTTACTGAAGCTGAAACGGATGTTTTGATTAGTTTGATCTAATTGAGCATTTTAATTTAAAAAAGCGGCCTTACATATCATGTGTAAGGCCGCTTTTTTGATTAATCTCGAATGATTAGTTTGTGTGATTCGCTATGAGAACCATAATCAATCATCAGTAAATAAACACCGTTGGTGATTTTAGGTAGCGTTAAGTGTTCGTTGGCTGACGGCCATGATTCAATTTTACGTCCTAACATATCGACTAGGTAAGCTGACGCGTTTTCGGGAATATTATTGATGTAGATGTTGCCATTAGTGTAGCATACAGATATTTCTGATGCGGTGTTAGATGGTATATTGGTTACTACTTTTGGCGTTAAATCAAAGGTAATGGTAAATCGGTTTGCAATGGTGACGCCGCTTGTTGTAAAATTGACAGTATAGTTAGTTTGCATCAAATCAGTCTGCTGCTCGAGTAACATATCGTTTAGAATTACTGACGTGGCAGTTTGTCCAGCGCGTTTTTCCAATACAAAATTAAACAGCCCTTTGTTTCCAATCCACACGCTTAACGGTACTGTTTGGGTTGTTTTGGCTAGATGATTAAATTCTAGACCATATCCGCCTGTTGTGCTGTAGAGTTGTGGATAATGGTTTTGCTCGAGCATTTTTGATAAATCTTTATTGATTTCATAGGTATCATGGCCATCTTCGGCTAGTATAAAACAAGTGCGTTCCGAATAATTTTGATTTTTGAGATAAAGATAGTAATATTCGTCTGGTACTTGTTCTGCCGCCAAACGTAAAGGTGCGTGTTGGGCATCGGTTACGTTTCCAAAGTTTATATTGCCGTGATATTGGATAAAATATGATTGAAAATGTGGGATGTTATAATCTGCGGCTAAGTAACCAACAAATCCATAAACACTATCGTTGGCATCGGCTTTTTGACCTTCGTGACGAATAATGTAAGTAGGGCCAGTGGCTTTATTGAATGTAAATGAAGGCTGCCCCATTAAATACCAATCCTGATTTGATTTACGATACGTGTGTTCGGTTGTAAAATCAGGGAAGGCGCTGAATGATAAGGTTGTGTCAGGCAGAAATGTGCTTGAGCGATATAAATTGGCTGCTTCTGTTGAAAAGAGGAAGCCACTGTGTATGGAAGGGAAATTAATGGTCACTTCACCTTGATTATTTAACTCGGTTTGTATGCTGCTATTGGTAGAAAAGCCGAGCGAATAACCTTCATTGGCAAACAGTGTGTCGTTTACTGATAAATAAGCCCAGTTAGTGCCATTCTGAAAACCATCTTTGGCTCGTTTGGCTGTGTTATATTCGCGAATAATATATTTCTGACCATAGCCATCTAAGCCATATAAATCTTTGATGGCCACATCGTATGGTAATGCCACCCAATGCCAATAGGCAAATTCTCCTGTTTTATAGGTTTTGCGTACGACTATTCGTCCATTTAATTGTATAGAACAATTGTCGGTTACTAAGCCAGCAGCTCCATATTCGTTTGAAATAAATACGGCGTCAGCATTTATGGTATCGGTAACTGTGGCCTCGTAAATAGGATTATGATCGGATGAGCTAGGATCGTTAGTGGGTAACCATCCATATGTGAGTCGGTTGGTTTTATAATCAAATGTGGCACGTACTCGTTTACCGTTGAGTTTGCTGTTGATTGTATTTAAAGTGCTGTAAGTAGTCGGTCCTTCCCATTCGTTTTGCCCAATGACGTTAATCGTATTGGGCGCTGATTCAAAGGTGTATTCATACATCCAATCTTTTCGGTCGAGCGGTGTTTGACCTCCAATAGTTAACGTGGATGTTACTAATTGATAACGCGTTAAAACGTTTGTTTGTTTGTTGTATGCAAAACGAACTCCAGCTGCATTGTACTTGCCGCTTCCTGATACAATATAATCATCTGTAAAATCACTGATGGCACTATTGTATAAATTCCCCACTTGTGCTTTAAGGTTAGTGCCGCCTGGTAGACTGATCCACTTAACCCAATAGTGGTCGTAGGTATCCGAGAATAAGTCTGGTCCTGCCACGTATTTGGTAAAAAAGGTCATTTTGTTGTCTTTTGACGTGTCTAAATAGTTACTCCAACCTCCTGTGGCAATATCTGTGCGTATGAAAAAGTTGCCTGTGTATTCACTGAGTGCTCCAAGTGTTTCGGTGGCAAATGTAAATGGCACTTGAACTACGGTGCTGTCGGTTGTGAATGTTACCTCGCTTATGTAATTCCAGGAATTACCTTCCCATTGTTTTAATGTAATTGGACTATTTTTGAACGTATATAGCGAAAAAATGCCATCACTGTTGAGTTCATTGGAATAGTAAGTTTTTCCTCCCGATGTGACTTCGAGTCTGTATGATGTGGCTGCAGTCGTAAAGGTTTCGGTGTTAGTTGATAATGTAATTCCTAGTCCGTTGTCGACATAGGCTTTGTAGTAATACGTTGTGTTGAGCGATAATCCAGAGAGTTGATAATTGAAGTTTGTGATGGCAGAATCGCCTTGTACTATTTTTGTACCCGTTGTAAAATCGCTTAAATTAGTGGTGCTATAAAAGAAACCTTGTTCTTTAGGCAAAACACCTCCATTGCTCGATATAGAGCCATTAATCATAGCAGTACTTCCTGTCACATTTGTAGCCGCGGTAGCTAATACTACTGGTTTATTGACTACTAAAACAACGGCACTGTCAGCCACTGTTTCGCAAGTTCCTACGCTAGGTGATTCTAGTTTTATGGTGTAGTTACCGATGCTTGCTGGTGCGGTGTATGATGGCGTGAGTGTGCCCGATGTTGCACTCAAAGATCCGCCGTTACAGCTCCAACTATAATTACCAGTTGCTTGAGCATTACTGATGGTAAAAGTACTATCAGGTGTCACACAATAATTTTTTGTGACTAAAGTGGCAGTTGGTAAGTTGTTATTGTAAGTCACACTAATAGTGGTGGATGCGTTACATATTCCATCTGAATCGGTTACGGTAACTGTATATGTTTGGTTATTTGTTCCCGTAAATATAGGCTGTGCTTTGCTGGCATCGTCCAAACCTGTGGTAGGCGACCAACTATACAAAGCACCTGTTGGGATTGAACCGCTGGCTGCCGTTATACTTGGTAAGGTTGTGTTCGCATCACAATAATTGATGGTTAAGGAATTTGTATTTAAGGTAAACGGATTATCGCAAAAGAGTGGACATGCGCTTGTTGATACCGTCTTTTTTTCTGTTGTGTTAGCCGTCAATGCGTAACAAGTTGAAGTTGTAATTGGTGCGGCTAAATCGTTAGTTTGAGTATTATAACCATTAGCGCTATTCCATACACCACCGTCCACAAAAATTACATATATTGAGGTTGTGTCAACATTCATGGTGTACGACCACCAATTTTTGCCTTGATAATCGGCTCCTAATGACGTCATGGTTTTAAATGCACCATCGCTAGTGGTGCCATTTACGTTGTATGCGAATAGATACATTGTACTACTCCAATTGTCAGGTTGCTTTACCTTCAATGTTATAGGTTCTCGTACGTTCACTGTCGCAAAGGCTGTGTCGGCTGGACAGTTACCTACTGCTGGCGAAATCAATTTGATGGTGTAATTACCTATGTTTGCTGGGGCTGTGTAAATCGGTGTCAGTGTACCTGTTGTTGCACTGAATGAACCGCCTGTTGCCTCCCATTTATACGAACCATTAGCACTGGCTCCACTTATGGCAATTTCGCTTTCTGGTTCTACAATGTAGTTGGTGGTTGTTAGGCTGGCTGTTGGTGTATTATCACTATAAGTTACCGATACATTTGCTGAAGCTAAACACAATGTTTCATTTTGGTTGGTAATGGTAACCGTATAGACTTGATTACTATTACCGGTAAAAGTTGGTTGTGCTATATTTGTCGCGGATAAACCAGTAGCAGGCGACCATGCGTATTGTGCATTAGCAGGTATAGAACCACTTGCTGCCACTATTTGTGGTAGCGTTTTGGTTATATCGCAACAGTTAATAGTGATGCTTGTATCATTCAGTGTGAATGGCGCAGAACAGGTTGCCGCACTTGTTTCGAATGAGCCTTGTGTCGAATAGGTTGTACCTATGGAGTTGGTTGCATAAGCTTTGATGTAATAAGTTGTACCAGCATTAAGCCCTGATAATATTTTGCTGAAAGCCCCAGTTGTATTGTTCGTTCCTACTTGAGTTTTGGTGCCTTCTCCGTCGTTAAATCCATTGGTGGTACTATAATAAAATCCATAATCTGTGATATTTAGCCCGCCATTTGTGCCTATGTTTCCATTGAGCGTGGCTTGTTTGTCGGTAATTGATGAGGTTGCCGACAGTGTTACCTCTGTGGGTTTTGAGTTGAATGTAGCTGAAATGGTTACATTACTTCTAACAATATACGTATTTCCAGATGTAAACGATTCGCCATTTACCGTTAATGTATTTAAAGCATAACCGCTATTAGCTGTGGCTGTTACGGTAATAATACACGTAGGAACAACGCTTCCGCCAGAAGATACATTTTGTCCTGTTTGTCCTGAAGGGTTAGTGTAAGTAACACTAATGCTCCCTCCTGTTGGCTGAGAATAAGTAACCGTATAATTGGTCAATCCCGTAGATGCACTTGTAGTATAATAGGTACAACATCCATCTGTGTTATTCACTCCTGTTGGGATTAGTGTATAATCACTTGAGACATTGTATCCTTGATATACTGTAGATCCTGTTACTTGATAAGAATCTCCTGTACATACGTTATAAATACTGTTCCCATTGGTCCAGGCCGAATTATTCGCAATAGCAAATGCGTCATAGCCACTCCACGAGGGGATAGTGTATGTATATAAATTTTGTGTTCCTGTTACTTTTGACATGAGGAATGCACTATTCCAATCTGTGCGCCCTACTCGGATATAGGCTTGCGACCAATTGGTCACTGTATTGTCAAAGTAGATTATCTTTCCATTGGTAAAATCCCAAGCTTTGGCAGATTGGCTCCATGCACCAGCAATAATTAAGAGTAGGCCAGTGGTGATGAGTTTAAATTGACGTTTCATGGTGATTTGTTTTATATCGTAAGTTCCGATGTTTTTTACTAAAGGCAAAAAGAGTATATATCAAAATAAAAAAGCTCAATATTTGACAATCTTGGTCAATTGGGTATGGATCGTATCCAGGTTCTTCATCTTCACCATCTCCCCAATCAGTTGTGCCAAATTCAATGTCGCCACCTCCAAAATCAACGCCATTGGTAGATATTTGTGATGGCGGACAGAGTTCGTTTGTGGTGGTTGAAAATGGAGCGGAACTAATTGAAGCGTAGTTGTCTTTCTGTTCTAGCGTGATGGACGCGATATCGGCTATTGGCACGTAGATACGCGACTCATATTTTGAATAAGTAGCTTGCACATCATGTTCATTTGATAAGATAGAGTGAGATTCAACAGATATAGGAGTAGGTAATTCTAAATCAATGTACCTAATTTTTGGGGTAGGCGCAAAATAAGGACTCGGATTGCTGTATGCATTCACTCCTATCCATAGTACAAGAAAGGTTAACAAATCCTTCATTTTTAAAGGTTTAAGTTGTAATTTTGGGTGCAAAATTTTAACTAAGAAAGACCAAAGGCAAATATCATTATTATTTTTGAAAAAAACAAAAATAATATAACAAATTTCTATTTTTATGTTGTTTTGACGGTATTTTTGTAAGGAATACGCTATTTTTTATTGTAAAAATAAAAAGATAAAATGGGTGTTATATCTTTTTATTGAGTGTGAATAGATTTAATTCTTTTTATCTTGTTGATTTTGAATATTTTTATGTAATTTTGCGGCGTGATTTGATTGAATTTATTTTTTTTGATAAATCTAAGTGAGTTAGATGTTTGTTTTTTTTACAATCTAAATGAGTTGGATTATTTAATTATTTCTTTATGAAAAATAAATATATTGATCTTATTGAACAGGCGTTCGATATTTCTAGTGAAGAATTTACAGTGAACGATGGTGAATTAAATTGGTTTGGTATTCCATTAATGGATATTATCAAACAATATGGTACACCTTTGAGAATTAGTTATTTACCAAAAATTGGTCAAAATATTCAACGTGCGCGACGTATGTTTAATGTGGCGATGGCAAAAGTTGACTATAATGGTGAATATCAATATTGTTACTGCACTAAGAGTTCACATTTCTCTTTTATCATGGAAGAGGTGCTTAAAAATGGGGTAAATATTGAAACATCGTCCGCTTTTGATATCAATATTTTGGAGTCCTTGTTTGAAGCGGGTCAATTGAAACCTGAAACATTTATTCTATGTAATGGATTTAAACGTCCTCAATATGTGGAAAATATCCAAAATTTAATGCGTCTAGGATTCAATAATGTGATTCCTATATTGGATAATAAGTTTGAATTGGATCTATTTGAGCCGACTGAGGACTTTAAATTTAACGTAGGCATTCGTATCGCTGCCGAAGAAGAACCGAAGTTCGACTTCTATACATCACGTCTAGGTATTCGCTATAACGACATCATTCCTTATTATCAAGAGAAGATTCAGAACAACCCACATGTGGGATTAAAGATGCTTCACTTCTTTATTAATACAGGTATTCGTGATACGGCGTATTATTGGAATGAGTTAACGAAGGCGGTGAATTTGTATTGCGAATTAAAGAAAATCTGTCCAGAACTCGATTCGTTAAATATTGGTGGTGGTTTTCCAATTCAAGCGCACTTGGATTTTGAATATGATTATGAGTATATGGCCGAAGAAATTATTGCTCAAATCAAAAATACTTGTTTGAATAATGGTGTGCCTGAGCCAAATGTGTTCACTGAATTTGGTTCTTATACCGTGGGCGAAAGTGGTGCTATGTTGTATTCTATTGTCAATCAGAAACAACAAAATGATCGGGAGTTATGGAATATGATTGATAGCTCGTTTATGACCACTTTGCCTGATACGTGGGCTATTAATCAACGCTACGTGTTGTTAGCTGTCAATAATTGGGATAAAGAATATCAACGTGTACATTTGGGTGGCTTAACTTGCGATAGTGAAGATTTTTATAATGCGGAAGCGCATTCAAATGCGGTGTTTATGCCTAAAATGCAACCGGGCGAAGAACAAGAACAATATGTTGGGTTCTTTCATATGGGCGCTTATCAAGAGTCGCTTGGTGGGTACGGAGGCATTCAGCACTGTTTGATTCCGGGTCCAAAATTGGTTGTAATCGACCGCGATGAGGACGGTGAGTATACAACTAAGTTGTTTGCTAAGGAACAAAGTTATAAGTCGATGTTGAAAATTTTAGGATACTAAAGAATAGAATACAAAAAATTAATAAAGCCTCTGTTGTCAACAACAGAGGCTTTATTAATAAAAGAGATGTAATAGGATATTTTATTCTGAAGCATTCTTAAAGAAGCGGTTCCAACGGATTTTACCTTGGAAAAGTGATTTGTCTTTGTCGAGCGATAACCACACTAAAACTGGACGCCCAACGACGTGGTCTTCAGGTACAAATCCCCAAAAACGTGAATCGGCGGAGTTGTGACGATTATCGCCCATCATCCAATAATAGTCCATTTTGAATGTGTAACTATCAGACGCTTTGTGATTAATGTAAATCGTATTATCCTTCACTTCAAGGGTGTTACATTCATAATTACGAATAATTTGTTCGTAGATTGGTAAATTTTCCATTGTTAGCGCTACGGTTGCTCCTTTTTTAGGAATGTAAAGTGGCCCAAAGTTATCGCGCGACCAACCGTAATTGGCTTTGAGTGGAAATACGCGACCAGCCAATAAATCAGGTTCAACGGTAATTTTTGTAATGATAGCTTGTGTTTGAAGCTTAGTTCTAGATTCTTCTGTCATGGGGAATCGATAGATTGGTTGATTAATATCAAAACCGAGTTTTATCAATAGATTCATCTCGTCTGGATTTGACGAGCCAACCATGCGTTGATCTTCTTTGCTTACATGCAGTTTTTCAAACATGCTTTCTGTAATCATCGAACCATTTGTTTGTACATAATAGTTGTACTGAACGCCATCATGGTTGTCCTCTATTTTACCATTTATATAGATGACATTATTGCGTATTTGTAAGGTGTCACCAGGTGTTGCGACACAACGTTTTACGTAATTTTCGCGACGATCGACAGGACGCCATACAATATCGCCAAAAATATCGCTGCGTTGGTGTACATATTCTCGGCCGAGGTAGTAGCACAACGTATAATAATCGGGATTTTGCATTTTTGTTGCCACGGTATCGCCTGCTGGGAAATTGAATACGACGATGTCGCCTTTGGTTACGCTATCCCATCCTTTAAGACGGCGATATTTCCATTGTGGTTTTTCGATATACGATTTCCCACCGCCCATAATTTCAGGGAATGTGTGCTGTACCAAAGGAAATGAAAATGGCGTATTGGGAATGCGTGGTCCGTAAGAGGCTTTACTCACAAAGAGGAAATCGCCCACCAAGAGACTTTTTTCTAAAGAAGAGGTGGGAATTTGGTAGTTTTGAAACAGATACAAATTGATGAAATAAACGGCTACCAATGCAAAAACGATGGCATCAATCCAACTAAAAATGGTGTAAAGTACTTTGTTTTTAGTTTTTTTCCAAAAATCCCAAGGGATGAATCGGGTAACAAATATATCGACTATGAAAGGCAACAAAAACAACCACCAATAATTTCCTACCCATGCAATGAATAACACGTAAATGAGACTCCAAATGGCACATTTAATCCAGTTTTTTGCAGGTTTGTTAAAGCGATTTTTCATATTTGTTTGAGTTTAAAATTTCAATAAATCGTGCATATTTAGGAACCCTTTTTTGCCGACTGTAAATTCGGCCGCAACTACTGCGCCTAAGGCTAATCCTTGTCTGCTTTTGGCTTCGTGTGTTAGGGTAATGGTGTCCACTTTGCTGTCGTAACAAACCGTATGTGTGCCAGGCACTTCACCTTCGCGAATAGCTTTTATTGGGAGCTCATTGGCTGAACCTATTTCGCCTAAAATCCATGTGTCTTTACGATCTATTTGCTGTAAAATGGTTTCGGCCAAGGTAATGGCTGTACCACTTGGCGCATCAAGTTTGTGAATATGATGTGTTTCGGTAATTGACATATCGTAATCGGCAAATTGGTTCATAATGGTGGCCAAATGTCGATTTAGTTCCAAGAAAATATTCACGCCTAGACTGAAGTTGGATGTCCAAAACAGCGTGAAATTATTTGCTTTTATTTCTTCTTGAATTTGTGGTAGTTGTTCGTTCCAACCCGTTGTGCCGGAAACTACGGCAACTCCAGCTTTCCAAGCCTGGTGATAATTGTCGATAGCCACTGTTGGTGTGGTAAATTCGATAGCTACATCGGCACTAGCAAAAGCCGCCGATTCAAAATCAGAGCGGTTGTTAGCATCGATGATACAAACAATTTCGTGACCGCGCGCTATGGCAATTTTTTCAATGGTTTGGCCCATTTTTCCGTACCCAATCAAGGCTATTTTCATTATCTACGAATTTAAAATTTAATAATGACCCGTGCTTAATAATACCAATGTACAAGCTTCTTCTACTAGAATACCGTGTGCCGAAAGCTGTGCTTCAAAATCTGGATTTTCGGTTCCTGGGTTGAAGATAACTCGGCGAGGTTTGAGGCTCATAATGTATTCGTAATAGTCTGGCTGACGTTGTGCTCCAATGTATAACGTAACAGTATCGATGTTAGTATACATTTTACGTTCGGTATCTATTTTTTGATTAAAAATAGTGTCGGGGCGTAAGCCTACTAACTCAATGGCGTGCCCATGTGCTAGTAATTTTTCGGCCGCTTTGTAGGAATAGCGCTCTGGATTATTGCTGGCGCCAATAATGAGTGTTTTATGTTCCATAGTTGTATATATTACATAGATTGTAACCAATCAAGTGTTTCGAAAATGGCTTCTTTGGTAGTTTTTTGGTTTATTTCTACATGACCAACATCCGAAAGTAGCGTAAAATTAATTTCTTGCGCTTCGTTCTTTTTGTCGTGTTTCATTAACTCAAATAGAGCGTCGTATTGTTTGCACGAGAATGGGAATGTGCCGTAATTTTCTTTGGCAAAATAGAGTACATCCATCACTGTTTTTTGTGGCAGATGCAATTGTGTGTAAGAAAGATATAATTCACAGACCAAACCCCAAATAACGGCATAGCCATGAAGCATTGGTTCGCGCGTTTGATACGATAAAGTTTCAAACGCATGTCCAAAAGTGTGCCCAAAGTTTAATGCTTTACGAATACCTAACTCATGAGGATCCTCAGCTACTATCTTCGCTTTTATATCGAGATTAGTTTTGGTCAGATGGAGTAATGCTTTGTAATCGATGTTATCCAAGTCAAAACTTAACGTTTTCTGCAATAAATCAGAGTCAGCAATGAGTGCATGTTTCACCATTTCTGCAAATCCCGACAAGAGATTTGGCATATCCAAGGTTTCGAAAAATCGGCTATTAATGATCACTGCTTTGGCAGGAGCAAAAGCGCCAATTTCATTTTTAAAACCTAAATAATTAATGCCAGTTTTTCCCCCTGTGGCAGCATCAATAGCACCAAGTAACGTGGTGGGGATGTTGATAAAGTCCATACCACGTTTAAATGTGGCAGCGGCAAATCCACCCATATCTGTAATCATACCACCGCCAAGGTTGATAAGTAAAGAATGACGTGTTGCCCCATTATCCGACAGATAATGCCAAACTTCGGTGAGTGAATTTAGATTTTTGTGTTCGTCGCCACTTGGTATAGTTATTACATGGGCGTTACTCAGGCGCGGATGCGTTTTGAGCAGTGGCAAACAGTAAATTTCAGTATTGGTGTCTGTTAGTATAAATATCGGTTCCTGTTCATTCGTTGGAAGGAATGGGTCGATGTCTGCTGTTATATTTTCAGAAATGAGTATCATACGTAGTTTAATGAGATGGCAAAGATACAAAATAGTTGTGAGTTACGTAATCATAAGTGACGAAAAAGGGACAATCGTTTAATCGATTATCCCTTTTCTGGTTATTGAAAATGGTGTGGTTTACTTACACAACTCCCGAAAATCCCATGAATGCCATAGCTAAAAGACCTGCTACAATTAAGGCTGTAGGTGTTCCTTCCATGCCTTTAGGTAGTTTAACTAAAGCCAATTGTTCGCGAATACCAGCAAAAAGTACTAAAGCTAGACCAAAACCGATGGCTGTGGAAATAGCAAATATAACACTTTCGATTAAGGTCATATCTTTTTGAATCACCATGATAGCGACCCCTAAGATGGCGCAGTTTGTACTTATTAAAGGTAAAAAAACGCCTAACGCTTGATAAAGTGCGGGCGAAATCTTTTTTACAATAATTTCTACTAATTGTACTAAAAAGGCAATAACCAAAATAAAGGTGATAGTTTGTAAGAATCCTAATCCAAATGGGTCTAAAATTGATTTTTGAATAAGGTAAGTGACCACTGTAGAAATGGTCATAACAAAGGCCACTGCAGCTCCCATACCTAAAGCTGTATCGATTTTTTTCGAGACGCCTAAAAAGGGACAAATTCCCAAGAATTGTGACAATACAATATTGTTCACAAATACCGCAGATATCAAAATTAAGATGTAAGTCATATGCTATATAATTTATGTTTAATATTACGTGAATAACGTGTGATCATGTGTGTTATCCTTTTTTTGTTTGCAGTTTATTGATAATGGCAATTAGATAACCTAATGCGATAAACGCTCCTGGAGCTAAAACAAAAATCAACATACCGTAATGTTCGGGAAATAATTTTAAACTGAAAACATTGCCCGTTCCTAATAATTCACGTACAGAACCAAGTAGTGTTAAGGCAAATGTAAAGCCTAATCCAACACCAGCCCCATCGAGAAACGATGCAAAAGGATTATTTTTGGCTGCAAATGATTCTGCACGACCAAGTACGATACAGTTTACCACAATCAGCGGAATAAATAAACCTAAACTTTCGTATAACGCAGGCATGTAAGCCTCCATAACCATTTGTAGAATAGTTACAAAAGTGGCGATGATTACAATATACGCAGGAATATGCACTTTGTTAGGGATTAAATTTTTAAGGAGTGAAATAACAACATTTGAACCAATAAGTACAAACGTAGTGGCTAACCCCATACCTAATCCGTTCATACCGGAAGTGGTTGTACCCAAAGTCGGGCACATACCCAATAACAGTACAAATGTTGGATTCTCTTTTAGAAGTCCATTGGTAAATGTTTTTAGATAATTCATAATTTATCGGCGTTTTAAGGGTTTGCTATTGGTTTTTACAATTGGTTTTTCTACCACAATGACCGTGCCTTTTAGTAGCGTGGAATCCACGGCTAAAGAATCTGTCATTAAGGAGTCTGGATTCATAGTGGCGGCTTGTGGCGAAGCTCCACTAGTGCCATCGGCTGCGTGCTGTTCGGCATAAACCGCATAAGCGTCGCTAATTGCTTTTAAGAAAGCTCTTGAGCTGATTGTGGCAGCTGTGATAGCATCGATATCTCCACCATCTTTACTGACGGTAAAGTTAACTTCTGAAGGATTGAGTTGACGAATATCTTGGTTACCTTTTTTGGTTTTAAACCAATCCACCATTTTGGTTCCTAAACCTGGCGTTTCCGATTGTTCTAAAACGGAATAATTTACAATTTTACCGTTTTGGTCAAAACCAACCATTACTTTGATGGTTCCGCCAAAGCCGTTGGCTGATGATTCCACAGCTGCTCCAACAAATGTATCTCCGTTGTAAGCACGTACAATGGCTAATCCGTTGATGGTATCAGGTTCATCTAATCGGGTATAAGGAAGAAGTACATCTTTAAGTGCTTGTTCTTTCTTTTGTTCTTTGGCTAATCGAATAGGTTCTTCGGTTAGTGTATACATGGAAGCCAGTGCGCCAGCAGCAATTAATGTAATTACCGTAAGCACTACTGCCATATTGAGGAAACTGGATTTTAACTGTTTCATAATTATTTTGTTACTTTTTGAGCTTTAACTTTTTCACCGAAACGCTTTGGTTTGATATAATGATTGAGCAGTGGTGTAACACCGTTCATAATTAATATAGCAAACGACACTCCTTCTGGATAAGCACCGAATGTACGGATGATTACCGTAATAAAACCAATACCGATTCCATAAAATAGTTGTGCTTTACCATTCATAGGTGAGGTGGCATAATCGGTAGCCATAAAAATAGCTCCTAACATGAGACCGCCAGTTAATAAATGAATATCGGCTGAAGCGTATAATTCAGGATTGGCAGCATGAAGAATAGCAGTAAAAATAGCCACAGTGCCTAAAATGCTCACTGGGATATGCCATGAAATAACTTTTCTTATAATAAGATATAAACCTCCAATTATTAAAGCAATAGCCGATACTTCGCCTAATGAGCCTCCCATATTACCAAGTAATAAATCCATCGTGTTTGGTAGTTCACCAAAATGCCCTTTAAGCATTGCTAAAGGTGTGGCAGCAGTTTCGGCATCAATGTACGATGAAAAGATATTCCAATTGTTCATAGGACGTGGCCATGCAGTCATTTCTACAGGGAAAGAAATCAGAAGAAAAACACGACCGACTAAAGCAGGATTAAATGGATTGTTGCCAAGTCCACCAAAACTCATTTTACCAATGCCAATAGCCACTAATGCACCAATGATAATCATCCAAAGAGGTAAGTTGGATGGTAAATTAAAAGCGAGTAATAAACCTGTTACTACCGACGATAAATCGACAATAGAGTTTTTTCCTTTTAATAGAAAACGTTGAATAAGGTATTCAAATAGTACGCACGAAATAACCGCAGTTAGACTCACAATCAGTGCGCCTAATCCGAAAAAATAGAGCGATACTAAATAGGCAGGCACTAATGCAATGAGTACGTTCAACATGGTTTTTTGAACGGTATCATTATTGTGCGCATGAGGTGCCGGCGAAATAATTAAATTTTTCATAGTTGCAATTTCTAGAATTCTGTTTGAAGTTAAACTTATTTTTGGGTGGCACGTGTACGTATAATTCCGCCAACTGTGGCTTTACCCATGCGTACGTAGTCGAGTAATGGGCGGTTACTTGGGCACGAATATAAACAACATCCGCATTCAATACAGTCCATAATTGCATTTTGTTCCATATCGTCCCATAAACGCATTTCGGCTTGTCGTACTAGTAAAAATGGTTCTAAGCCCATAGGACAGGCTTCAACGCATTTGCCACAACGCATACAGTTTACGGGTTCACGGCGAACTGATTCGGCTTCAGTCATGATTAAAATACCCGAAGTGCGTTTGTGTGCTGGCATGTTAACGTTGCTCATGGCGCGTCCCATCATAGGGCCACCAGCAATGATTTTACCCGTATTTTCAGGAATTCCACCAGCTTGTGCAATAACATCGGCTAGTGGTGTACCAAAACGCACTAAATAGTTACCACGGCGGGTTACACTTTCACCTGTTACAGTCATGACGCGGTCTATCAATGGTTTATTTTTTTGAACAGCTTCATATACGGCATATACAGTAGCTACGTTTTGAACCACTGCTCCTACTGCTATAGGAAGTGCACCGCTTGGAACTTGTCGTCCGATAGTGGCATCAATAAGTTGTTTTTCCCCACCTTGTGGATAGCGCAATTTTAAAGGACAGATTTCGATACCAAAATGGCGATTGGCTATTTTTTGGAATAATTCAATCGCGTCTTTTTTATTATTTTCGATACCTACAATGGCGTGTTCTATCTCCAATGCGCGCATTAGCAATGAAATTCCAATAAAAATTTCTTCCCCACGTTCCAACATGAGTTGGTGGTCACATGTAAGGTAAGGTTCACATTCTACAGCGTTGATAATTAATACTTCAACTTTTGAACCTGGAGGTGGGCTTAGTTTGACATGAGTTGGGAAACAAGCACCACCTAAACCCACAATGCCGGCATCTTGAATCTTTTTGATAATTTCTTTGCCTGTTAATTTATAAATACGATTCAAATCAGGTGTGCGGTCGATAGTTTCGAGCCATTCGTCGCCATCTTCTTCTGCATCAATAAATATAGAAGGCATTGGTAATCCCCAAGCATCAAGAGCCGTATCAATTTTTGTAACAACGCCAGAGATGGGGGCGTGTACATTTACCGACACAAAGCCATTGGCCGCTGCTATAACTTGGCCAACTTTTACGTGATCACCTTTTTCTACTATGGGTTGTGCTGGAGCACCTATGTGTTGACTTAAAGGTACAATGGCTTGTTTTGGAAGAGCCACAGTTTCTATGGGTATATTGGCGGATAGTTTGTGATCTGTTGGATGAATTCCACCTATTCTAAATGTTTTCATAATATGTATGTCTTATGCGTTAAGCGTTTCGGTTGGTTTTACTTCGGCAGTTTGACTCTCGGTAAGAGGCTTGCGTGCAGGAAAATTGATTTCATGAATGGCGTTTGTCGGACAAACGACCACGCATTTACGGCATAAGCGGCACTTGTCGTAATCAATATAGGCCAAATTATTAGTAATGGTAATGGCATCAAACGCACATTCTTTCTCACATTTACTACAGCCAATACAAGCCACAGCACACGCTTTACGTGCTACGCCACCTTTATCTTTATTCACGCAACTCACAAAAATACGTCGACCTTTTGGTCCTTTTTTACGCAATTCGATAATGTTTTTTGGACAGGCTTTTACACAAGCTCCACATGCGGTACATTTATCTTCATCTACCTCTGGCAATCCCGTTTCAGGATTCATATGAATGGCATCGAATTTACAAACGGCTACGCAATCGCCACAGCCTAAACAGCCATACATACAGCCAGTTTCCCCAGCATAAAGGTTGTGCATGATTTGACATGAGCGAGCGCCATCGTAGTGTGATGTTTTAGGACGATGTTCGCACGTTCCATTACAGCGAACAACTGCAATCATCGGTTCACTTTCGACAGCCGCTAATCCTAGGATTTCGCCCACCTTTGCCATGGTTGGCGAGCCTCCAACAGGACAGAGCAAATTGTCCAAGGAATCGGCTTTTACGCATGCTTCGGCAAAGTTGCGACAGCCAGGTTTGCCACATCCGCCACAGTTGGCGCCAGGCAAAACAGCTTCTACTTCGTCGATACGTGGGTCTTCTTCTACTTTAAATTTTTGGGCGGCAAGGTATAAGACTACGGCTGATATACAGCCTATGACGCCAAGTGTGATAAGAGAAATGACAATTAAATTCATGGTGATGAAATAATGTTATAATGAAAAAAGTGTTGGTTATTAGTTTTTGGTTGTTACATAAAATTGGAATTGGCTGGCGAGTTTCTTTTTGAAGAGTGCCATGATGCCAAAATAGGGAATCAAGGTCCCTAATGCGATAGAGCCTGAAAGTGCTTCGTTGGAAGTGAATAATTTGAGAACCAATAAGGTTGCCAAAATCATACAAAATGGAATAACAAAGGCCAGTAAAACAGCGCGTAAGCCCATACTGCGCTGACCAAAAATAGTCACACGTTGACCCACATTAAGCTGGGCGTCTTTGGGAATAAGAGCGTCAATAATTTTCTCAGCCGTATCAGAAGCCGTGCAAGCAGCTTTCGCATGGCAGGCAGAGCAAGCAGAGTGTTGTTCGATGCGTACAAATGCGTGATTACCTTCTATACGCTCAACAATACCGTCGTGTTCGATTAAATCATTCATTTTCAAAGGTGGTTTTAGGTTTAGAAACCTAATTTGAATACACGGGCGCAAAAGTACAAATAAAATGGTTAACTTTGCACCCAATTATTAGGTTATTTTTTTATTACGATGTTTGCAACCAAATTAATATATAGGTCGTGATGCATCAATTACTTTGTTACACAATTAGTTATATGGAAACAACAAGACAGGAAAAGATAGCGCGTTTATTGCAAAAGGAATTAGGTGAACTGTTTTTGCTTTATGCGCGTCAATTACAAGGAGTTTTAATCACGGTGACGGAAGTACGTGTGACAACCGATTTAAGTTTGGGCCGGGTGTTTCTTAGTGTTTTCCCAACCAACAAATCGGCAGAAGTGATGCCACAAGTGCAAGCCGATACTAAATCTATTCGTTTTGAGTTGGGCAAACGTGTGCGTCATCAGTTACGTATTGTTCCTGAGCTTTCATTTTATTTGGATGAATCGATGGAAAAATTGGAACATATTGACCAATTACTGAAAAATACGGCTTCAGAGTAACGTGGTGTGATGAATAACCAACAGAAAAAACAAGCGTGGCACATGCGCATACGCCAGTATGCGTGGTCGTTATTTGTGGCGCAACGCTACCTGTTTTCTAAAAAGTCGCATAATACCATCAATATTATTTCGATTGTGTCGATGTGTGGGGTGGCGGTTGGTTCTATGGCACTTATTTGCGTACTTTCTGTGCTCAATGGGTTTGAGCACATGGTGCAGGATTCTTTTACTTCATTTGATCCTGACTTAAAAATCACTTCGCAGCAAGGTCGTGTATTCGACTTAAATACAGAGGCGTGGCAACAAGTTCGCACGTTGGATGGTGTAGAACTATTTTCAGAAGTTTTTTCAGGCAATGTATTGGTGGGTTTTAATGGCCGACAAACACCTGCTCTTATAAAAGGTGTAAATGCTAACTACTCACACATGACAGGCGTTAAAACGCTCATGATAGATGGTTCGTTTATGTTGCGTGGCGGCGCTGGTAATACCGCGGTTGTTGGTGTAGGTGTTGCTAATACGTTGAGTTTAGGCGTCGATTTTGTGTCGCCGATTGCGCTGTTTGTGCCAAAACGTAATGTCAACGTCAATTTAGCGCGACCTGAAACCGCCTTTACACAACATCATCTTTTTGTTTCAGGTGTTTTTGCAGCTAATCAACCTGAATATGATGATGAAATTGTATTTGTTCCCATTGACTTGGCCCAACAACTCTTTGATTATAGTCCTACAGAAGTTTCTTCGGTTGAAATTAAAGTGAGAAATGGGAATCAGATAGATAAGTTGGAATCTACTATTCAAACTATTTTGGGAGATTCCTTTGCTGTTCAGAATCGCTATGAACAACAAGCCGATTTTTACCGCATTCTTCAAATAGAAAAATGGATTACTTTCCTTATTCTGGCATTTATTTTACTCATTGCTACGTGTAATATTATTGGCTCACTTTCTATGCTGATGATCAACAAGCAACAAGATATTGCGTTATTTTTTAACTTAGGTGCAGATAATAAAATCGTACAATTTCTGTTCTTACTAGAAGGTTGGATGATTTCGGTGTATGGTGCCCTCGTTGGTTTAGCCGTTGGTGTGGTGCTCTGTTTGATACAGCAATATGTGGGTGTTATTAAAATGGGCGAAGGATTTGTTGTAGAAAACTACCCTGTAGCTTTGCAGTTAGGCGATGTGTTTTTAGTCTTTTTTACCGTAATTATCTTAGGTTTTTTATTGGCCAGTTATCCTGCTAGTGTGTTACGTAAACGCCGTATTACAAAAAGTAATGAAAAAGGTATTTAATCTTATTTTGTTGGTAAGTGTGTGCTTGTTGTCATCGTGCGACGAGTATCCTGTGAGTTCGGTTAGTCTTGACCGTTCTTCGTTAAGTATGAATACAGGAGAAACCTATCAATTGGAATGTATTATTCAACCATTATCTTCGGCTTATGCCAATTCAACCTATTGGAAATCTTCCGATCCATCTGTGGCAACCGTAAATTCTTCAGGCGTTGTTACGGCGGTTTATTCTGGTAGTTGTACCATTACGGCTTCTTCTGGTGACCATAAGGCTGTGTGTCAGGTGGTTGTAAATCCTTTGGAATATGGTTTTTCGTTCAATCGTGCAGGAGTTCTATATTATGGAGATTCTTACGATGTTGGCACTCATAATTTTGTATTACGCTTGTTGGGCGACGGTGTTGCTATGGACAACGATGGCTTGTTATCAGGCGAAGGACTTTTTGTGAATTTGGATGTGCAACTGCCTTTAACCGATTTTAAATTGACAGCAGGCACTTATCATATGTCGGAGGAGCGAGGTGAATTTACGTTTGCGCCAGGTCAAATTTATGAAGAATCGGGGACGCAATATGCGATTGGGACCTTTCTGGGACAACGCACGAGTGAAGGTTTGAAAGTCATTTTTGTGAAATTAGGCTCATTTTGGATCACAGTCATAGGTGACACATATCGACTAGAAGCTCATTTGGTAGGTGAGAAAGAAGAGGACATTGTCCTTTCATTCCAAGGAACCATTCCTGTTATTGATAAAACTGGTGCTAATCCGCCAGAAACCATTACGCTAAATCCTTCATCAGTAAAGGTCGACTTCTTGGGCGATATTTATGGTGTTGGTCTTAATGTTTTTAGACATACCATCACACAAACTCAAGATACAGTTTTACAGTTGGAGTTTTATGCGCCCTTAAGTGTTACCGATAAAGTGCCAAATGGAACCTATCCATTTTCAGGAACAAATACCTATGCTTTGGTGCCTGCATCCACTAATAATGGCGTATTGCGAGGAGCTTGGTTTGCCGATGTCAACGGTAATAAACAGATAATAAAGGGACAGGTGGGAATTTCGCAGAATGATGAAAGGCAAAATTTTACATGTCGATTAATCGACGAAACGGGTCGTATAATCGATGTAAATTATACATATTAAACGTTAAAATCATTGTATTTCAATAAATAAAGAGCTATCTTTGTCGCAAATTTTTCTCAAAAGAGCGCTACTTGCCCATCAAGAGTGCTCTTTTGATTGTCTAAACACCTTAACCTTATCATGAAAAAAGTAAATTTAACTGCTCTCTTGCTGTTCTTCGTCCTGCTCGTTTCGGCAGCCGATATTCCTGACACCTATTACACGGTTGCCAATGGGAAATCGGATTCTGTTTTGAAAACCTCGCTTCATCAAATCATTAAAGTTGGTACACGTTTATCTTATGGCTCTGGCTGTAGCTCAACTTGGGGTGGTTTTGCCACATCCGATGTTACGCCTGATGGCAAAGTATGGGATATGTATTCCGATAATCGTCCAAGTTTTAGCTCATCATGTGCAGCTGCTTCGGGTATGAATATAGAACACAGCTTTGCAAAAAGTTGGTGGGGAGGTGCTAATAATAATGCATACAAAGATTTATTTCATTTAAACCCATCTAATTCTACGGCTAATAGTCAACGAGGTAATCGCCCTCCAGGTGTAGTTGTTACACCCAAATTTGACAACGGCTCATTTAAAGTTGGTAGAAATCCAGCTTATGGTGATTTTGATGTTTTTGAACCTGCCGATGAATACAAAGGCGATTTTGCGCGTGCTTATTTTTACATGGCCACATGTTATGAGGACTTTGTTTGGAGACTTGACAATAAAGATGTTGGTTCTTATTACGTGATGCGTAATGATAGTTACAAAGAATTTTTACCTTGGTTTACCGAAATTTTGCTCCAATGGCATCGCCAAGATCCTGTTTCTCAAAAAGAGATAGATCGTTTAGCTGCTATTACAGCTATTCAGAGTAATCGTAATCCATTTATTGATTATCCATGTTTGGTAGAGTATATATGGGGAAACAAACAAGGTGAAGTTGTTGATTTTGCTCGTTTAATGTCGAGCGTCAATCCTAATTATCTTAGTAATGAGGATAAATCAGGTTGTAGTTGCGAAATTACAGATCCAACTATTACTTCACCTCGTAAAAATGCAACAGTGAATGTTGGCGCAGCTAATCTTAATGAGGCATTGACAACTACTATTAATGTTCAAGGTGTATTGCTTACTCAAAATGTATCGTTGGCTATCACGGGAACAAATTCCTCTTTATTCAAAGTGTCTACTGCTTCACTTACTGCCTCACAAGTATTGAATAGTGTGGATGTTATAGTAACATACACGCCAACAGCACTTGGTCAACACGCAGCCACATTGACTATTTCAAGTAGTGAACTTGCTACGAGTACGATTGTGAATTTAACGGGCTCATGTTTAGCTACTTTAACTTCCCCAACTACGCAAGGTGTTGCATTCTCGGGAAGTGATGCCACGCTTACACAACAACAGGACGTGATAATAAAAGGTACCAATTTGGCTAACAATGTTACATTAGCACTCTCAGGAGCAAATGCTGCCAAATTTACACTATCAAAATCAACATTGACAGCATCTGAAGTAAATGCTGGACAAACAATTACGCTAGCATACAAGCCAGAAGCCATTAATGCACATGTGGCTACACTTACGGTATCAAGTAATGATTTTACCTCTGTGGTAGTTCCTATTACTGGTGAATGTACGTTCGAAGCTTTGGATGCTACCAATGTGTCACTTTCTGGTTTTACAGCCAATTGGACAAATGCAGGTGTTGCTAATTACGAGTTGGATGTTTATACTAAAGAGGTGGTGGGCACTAAACTGGATTCCGTGTTATTTGAAACTGCTTTATCTTCGTCTGTTATTTCTGCTAATTCACATCTCTCATCTTCGGGCAAAACGTATGATGATAATGGCTCTTTTCGTTTAGGAACAGGAAGTGGTGATGGCGTATTGAAAATTACTGGGCTCGACTTGTCGGCTGGTGCAAGCCTTACTATTAATGCTAAGGCTTATGGCAGTGATGCGTCTCAATTAAAAGTGGCTATAGGTACTAATGTACTTCAAACTATTACATTAACTAGTGCATTTATTGATTATACTTTGCCAGTAACGGCTTCTGCTACTGATGTTATTGAATTATCCCAAGCAGTCACAGGAAAACGTATTAATATTGCTGGTTTAACTATTACAACTGGTGGCCAGGTTATGACTAAAAAATCATTAGTAGGTTATCCTCAAACACTCGGTGCGGTATCTTCTCATAATGTGGTTGTACCAATGTCTGAAAGCTTGCCTTATTATTATACGGTAACACCGACTGCCGTAAACCAATCTGGCGAAATAGAAGTTCTTTATAGTTCTACAAGCGGTAATGTGGATGTCAATCAAGATCTTGGTGTAGTCTGGTTGAATGGCGATGGCCAAATTCACCTGTTGAATCTTCCTGAATCATCACAAGTTCGTATTTTTGACGTGATGGGTCGTGTATGTGACCAACGTACTAATTGCCTTGCCGAAGAACGTTTTAATGTTCCAAGTAAAGGCGTTTACATGATTCAAATCCTTTATAAAGGAACTTATTATACCATCAAAACGTTAACCTTTTAATTCATAACCGAAAATGAAAAACACGTATTTGGCTTTTAAATTAGCCTTGGTCTCATTTCTTTTAATTACTCAGATAACTTTTGCCGCAGGTATTGATATGCAATCGCATGTGGCTTCGGATGCAGGTAAAGCAGCTTACACTACGTATGTTACCAAACAAACAGCGTATTATAAAACGGGCTATACTTATACCGAATTAATGTCTAAAACCGGATCTACTCTTTTTGGCGCGTTGAATCAGTTGATGGGTGAGACTAATAAAATTGCAGCGTCACGTTATGATTATGGCGCTTTGCGTTATGCTTATTCGTCAGTTGATAAAGACTTGAATAATTCGTCCAATTTTATTTCATATTATAATGGTGCCTCTATGAATGCTACGTGGGATTCTGGTAGTTCTTGGAATCGTGAGCATACTTGGCCACAATCAAAATTTGAAGGTTCTGAAACGACAAAAGGCACATCTATTCCAATTGGATATGATATGCAATCGGTTCGTCCTGCTAGTACATCGGTCAATTCAGACCGCGGTAATACAGCTTATGGCGAAGGAAGTAATTATTATGACCCTAATGACATTTCTATTAGCAATAGTAACTACACTGCCATTTCTAACGGTACTTACCGTGGCGATTGTGCCCGTGTGATTTTGTACGATTACATTACCTATGGTAAAAATGGAACGTATTATAATAACTTGTATTTACCAAAATGCAAAACCGATCTGTTAGTTCAAGTAGGTTCTAACTCTAATTCTGTGTTTGAATCATTGACCATTCTTTTGAAATGGCACATGCAAGATCCTCCTTCATTAACTGAAATGACTCGTAACGATGGTGGTGAAGTATATCAAGGTAACCGTAATCCATTTATTGATTACCCAGAATTGGCTATTAACATGTTGAAAGATGCTACCAATGTTACCGACTATACAGTTACCACAAGTACTACAGCCTCAGTTGTGCCTAATTATCAATACACGACGCCTGGCGGTTTTGTAACTTATCTGACCTATTTCGATGGGACACATCCTGCTGCTGTTACGGTGACAGGTGGAACCTATAAATACGAAGCCACTTTAGGGCGTTTAACCATTTCGTCAGCTACAGGCGCAGTAACTATTGCTACCAACGACGACCCAATTGCCATTAATTATACAACCATTGACGACATTGCCTATTATGTTCAAAACGGAACGGTATACGTATCCAATCTTGCAGATAATAGTATGGTCTCTATTTTTGATTGTGCTGGTCGATTAATTAACAAACAGAGTAATTGCCGTACTGAAGAACAATTCCAATTGCCAAAAGGCGTTTACGTGCTACAGGTAACAGTCGGAAAATCAACGCGTAGTTTTAAAATTGCTTATTAATATCTAAATAATAAATGGTCATGAAAAAAATGATATTAGGACTCATTGTCCTTGTGGTGAGTGTTACATTGTTTGCCGCTCCTCCAGCAAGTTACTACACAAATGCCAATGGTAAAACAAGCGATGCCTTGCGTTTAGCGTTGCAAGATATTATCGATGGTCATACAGTAGTGAGTTACGATAACTTAAACATGCTTTATATAGCTAGCGATTCACATCCTGATGGTAGTCTTTGGGATATGTATTCTACCTGTGCCTGGCAACATAATCAAAAGAAATGTGGAAATTACAAAGTTGTTTGTGATTGTTATAATAAAGAACACTCTATTCCACAAAGTTGGTTTAGTAGCAAATCGCCTATGGTGAGCGATGCTTTTCATGTTTATCCTACCGATGGTAAAGTAAACGGCCAACGTAGTGCTTTTCCATTTGGTGAATGTACAGGTGGAACAACTTTAACGAGTGATGCGCTTGGTCGTTTGGGAACTAGTACGTTTGCAGGTTTTTCAGGTAAAGTATTTGAACCAGTAGATGACTATAAAGGCGATTTTGCACGTACCTATTTTTATATGGCTACGCGTTATGCCAACCAATGTGAGAGCTGGGGTAATCATTTTAGTACTGCCAACAATGGTCTTACAGCCTATTCTGTTGATTTATTTCTCAAATGGCATCGTCAAGATCCTGTATCTGAAAAAGAACGCGTGCGTAACGATGCTATTTATGGTATAAATAATACGACAGGTTATAAACAAGGTAATCGTAATCCATTTATTGATTATCCCTGTTTAGCCGAATATATTTGGGGAGAAAGAAAGGGCACAGCTGTTGATTTTGATAAGATCTTGTCAACCTATTCTGATGCGTATTCTACTACTACGGATTTGTCAGGCTGTACCTGTGTGCCAGAAGTCCCTACGGTAATCACTCCTAAAAATGGATCGTCCGTGATGGTTGGTTCTGCCAATAAAAATGAAACAGTAACGAAACAATTGACGGTTCAAGGAATGTTATTAACTCAAAATTTATCATTAGCTATTTCAGGTACCAATGCGGCTTTTTTTACGGTTTTACCAACCACGGTTACAAGTTCTAATGCATTAGCTGGCACTGTGGTTACGGTCTCTTACAAACCAACTGCATTAGGAAATCATACAGCTACGCTTACTATTAGTAGTACAGAATTAGCACAATCGACCACAGTAACGCTTACTGGTTCATGTTCAGCGTCATTGGTTTCACCAACTACTAGCGGATTGGTATTTAGTTCTGATAACGTGATGGTCAAAAATGATCAAACAGTTTTAGTAAAAGGTACTAATTTATCGTCAACGGTTGGTTTATCTATAACAGGTACTAATGCTGCATTGTTCAAAGTGTCGTCAGCTTCAGTTATTGCAACAGATGCAAATGCCGGTAAAAATATCACGGTGTCTTATACGCCTACAACGGTGGGTTCGCATACGGCCACATTGGTTGTTACAAGTAGCGATTTTACCACTGTAAATGTGCCGCTTACTGGAACTTGCACGTTCCAAGCATTGGAAGCTACTAATGTTACCAAAAATGCGTTTAATGCGAATTGGACCAATGCGGGTGTTACAAATTATGTGCTCGATGTATTTAAACAAACCGTGGTAGGAAGTGCTTCAGTACCAGTTCTCACCGAACAATTTAATGGTTCTATGTCGACTAGTGTTTCTGTCTCAGGTTATAGTACATTGACTGAATTAAGCAGTACAGCTATTCGTATAGGTTCAAGTTCTACTGCTGCTACTATGACACTTACAGGTCTTGATTTATCCGCAGGAGCTAGCATTTCAGTATCAGCTAAAATGTATAGTGCAACCGATGCTTCAACCATCACGTTAAAAGTGGGAACAACGATTATTACAACTTGGAATGTGACAGCAGATTTTACTACTTTAACCGCAGACATACCTGTTTCAAGTGAAACTTCAGTTACCTTGACAACTGGAGGATCAAAACCGCGTGCGTATATCGACTGGTTAATTGTGTCTGTAGGCGGAGAAACTATTACAAATACATCGCTTACAGGCTATCCAAAATCGGTGGGCAATGTCCAATCGTATTTGGTAGTTGGCTTAGAACCTAATACGCAATATTATTACACAGTAACTCCTACAGGTGTTCCTGTTTCCGAACAAATAGCTGTGATGACTTTGGAAGAAAATACGCCAACTAGCATGCAATATACCGATGCCAATGCACTTGTATATTACACGACTTCCGAAGCTATTCATATTCTTAACTTACAACCTGGTAGCGCGGTGAATGTATTTGATGCTACAGGTCGTTTGTGTGCGCAACGCTTACAATGTGCTGCCGAAGAAGCATTTGTTTTACCTGAAGGCGTTTATGTATTTAAAGTGTCTGTCGATGGTGTTGTTCAAAGCGTTAAAGTTGTACGTTAATAATATTTATATATCTAATCACTAAACATGAAAAAAATAAATTTGTTATGCCTTCTTGGTCTTTTCTCTTTGATGGCATTTGCCGAAGTTCCAGTCGGCTATTATGAGTCTGCCGAAGGAAAGCAAGGAGATGAACTGCGTTTGGCATTACAAGATGTTATTGATAATCATACGGTTGTTTCCTACGATGCGTTACGTTACTTGTACGAATATTCAGATACAGAGAACGCCGCAGGTTCAAAAATAATCGACATTTATTCTACGTGTGGATTTGCTTACACTACCAGTTTTTGTTCTGGTTCGTGTGGCGGTGGTTATAACCGCGAGCATTCGGTGCCTAAAAGTTGGTTCAACGAAGGTTCCCCGATGTATAGCGATGCATTTCACTTATACCCAACTTCTTGTTATGTAAATTCGTATCGAGGCAATTATGCCTTGGGCGAAACAGCTACTGGTACAAAATGTACTACAAGTGGTATGACCCAAGCATTAGGGAAACGTGGTGATTCTTCATTTTCAGGTTACTCTGGAGTAGTTTATGAGCCAGACGATGAGTATAAAGGCGATTTGGCGCGTTCATATTTTTACATGGCGACACGTTATGCCGATAAATGTGCTAGTTGGAGCGGTGGTATGTTTGGATCTGCGTATAGTGGTTTTAATACTTATGGTCGAGATATACTCTTAAAATGGCATCGTCAAGATCCTGTGTCGGCTAAAGAAATTCTTCGGAACGAAGTAATCTATGGCAACAGCACTTATAATAAAGGCAGTTATAAACAAAACAACCGTAATCCATTTATCGATTATCCAGTTTTAGCTGAATATATTTGGGGAACCAAAACTGGTGAAAGTTGGTATGGTGCTTCTACTCCAGTAGAACAAGTTACCTTTGCACGCTTACAAGTGTATCCAAATCCAGCTAATGAGGTGGTGTCTATTACGGTCGATGGTGTAGATCAATTCACTTATACTATTTTCGATATTTCAGGGCAAATGTTACTATCAGGCATGGCTCAGTCAGACGATTTAGTGTCTATTAGCCAGTTGAATGGTGGTGTGTATGTCTTACAAATTGCTGCCAATGGTAAAAATCAAGTTGTTAAATTGGTCGTTACAAAATAATAATTTATAGATAATCATGAAAAAACTGACTTTTATAATGATTATGTTGTGTGCTGTTGCCATGCTTTTTGCTGCAGCTCCAATTAACTATTACGATGCCGCCGAAGGTAAAACCGACAATGCGTTACGCTTAGCTTTACAAGGCGTTATCGACAATCATACGGTATTAAGTTACGACAATTTGGAAGATTATTATCCAAGTGTTGATGCTACCGCTGATAACAAAGTGTGGGATATGTATTCTACGTGTAGTTTTACCTTTAGTAATGCTAATTGTTCACAAAAAAAATGTGTGCGATTGCTGGAATAAAGAACATTCAGTGCCACAAAGCTGGTTTAGTAAAGCATCACCTATGAAAAGTGATCTATTTCACGTCTATCCAACGGATTCGCGCGTCAATAATTTCCGAAACAATTATGCCTATGGCGAAACCTCATCGACAGCTTATGTTGCAGGTGATTCTCATTCATTGGGTCGTATAGGTTCTAGCAATTTTTCAGGGTATACGAGTACGGTTTATGAACCAGATGACGAATTTAAAGGCGATTTGGCACGTACCTATTTTTATATGGCAACGCGTTATGCCGACAAATGTTCCAATTGGAGCGGTGGCATGTTTGGTTCTAATTACAATGGATTAAATACCTATGCGCGTAATTTGTTATTGAAATGGCATCGCGATGATCCTGTTTCGGCTAAAGAGACGCAACGTAATGATGGTATTTATGTGCATCAGCACAATCGCAATCCATTTATTGACTATCCTGAATTAGCTGAACATATTTGGGGCGATAAGAAAGGCGAAAACTGGTATGAAACGTCAACTCCAGTGGAACAAGTGACCTTTGCCAATTTACAAGTGTATCCAAACCCTGCCAACCAAGTAGTTTCGGTTACTGCCGATGGTGTTGATCAATTCACTTATACGATTTTCGATATTTCAGGACAATTGTTATTGTCTGGTAGTGCCAAATCGAATGATTTGATAGCGATTAGCCAGCTAAATAGCGGTATGTATTTATTTCAAATTGATGCCAATTCAAAAAAACAGGTGATGAAATTGGTGGTTACAAAATAAAGTTCTACCTTTGTAGGCTGCCTATTTGCAAACTTTTGTTTGCCGTTTAGGTATTGCTTAATAAGAGAAGCTTAAATTTTGGACTTATTCATCAATCTATCATCAGTTCTATTTTTATTATGAAAAAACTTTTTTTTATATTGTTATTGGTGCCTGCTACATTAGTATTTGCTATAGAGCCAGTTACATATTATAATTCTGCCGAAGGACAAACAAATGATAATCTCCGTTATGCCTTACAAAGTATTATCGAAGGCCATACCAATGTTGGTTATAGCGGTTTGTATAATGTTTATAAAACCAGTGATAACACTGCCGATGGTAAGGTGTGGGATATGTATTCTACTTGTACGTGGACACACGGTCAAAAACAATGTGGTAATTATAGTTCCGTGTGCGATTGTTATAACCGCGAGCACTCGGTCCCACAGAGCTGGTTTAAAGAAGCTTCACCTATGAAGAGTGATGCTTTTCATGTGTATCCTACGGATGGTAAAGTAAATGGTCAACGTAGTAATTACCAGTTTGGCGAATGTTCAGGTGGAACCTCATTAGGCGGTAAAGCTTTGGGACGTTTAGGTAAAAGTACCTTTCCAGGTTATAGTTCTACAGTGTTTGAACCAGCAGACCAATATAAAGGTGACTTCGCTCGTTCTTATTTTTACATGGCTACGCGCTATGCTGATAAATGTACAGGTTGGGGAAATGCATTTGGTTCTACTTCGGGTTTGTCTAGCTATTCTGTTGCTTTATTTTTGAAATGGCATCGTCAAGATCCCGTTTCACAAAAAGAAATCGATCGTAACGAAGCCGTTTACGCCAAACAACATAATCGTAATCCTTTTATTGATTATCCTATGTTGGCAGAATTTATTTGGGGTACACAAAAAGGTCAAGCTTGGTATAAAACGTCAACTCCTATCGATCAAGTAGAAATGCAATGGCTATCAGTATCACCGAATCCAGCTGTTGATTACCTATTAGTTAATGCTGATGGTGTAGATCAAATGAGCTACCAATTGGTTGATTTATCAGGTAAAATGCTTCAATCAGGTCGTGTGGCTTCCGGTGAACAAATTTCTGTAACGAATTTGAGCAATGGTATTTACTTATTAAAAGTAGATGCAGATGCTAAAACAACTGTTCAAAAAGTCGTTGTAAATCGTTGATAGATTTTCAGAGTGAATGTTTTCATATAAAAAAACGTCGTAAGAATTTTCTTACGACGTTTTTTATTTTAAATCATTTACTATTGCTCAGTGGAATTATGTTATATAAAACGAACGTTATTAACGATTACTCACCTAAATTCGAGGTAACACAAGTCGTGTGCCGTTGAGCGATAAATCAACGTCCGGATTTATAAAAAAAATCCGTCCAAAAGCGTAACTTTTGAACGGAAATATATTAATTGTTTCTTTTGAATCAAACCCCGTAAAGGGTGTTTTTCATAATATGCGATTGAATTCGAGTTATTCCATAAACTCTTCACCGCTATCGGAGCCGTTACTGCCATTTTCCTCTTTCGATTTGGCTTTCTTTTCGTCTTTCATATTGCCAAAGTTATAGGTGGCTGTAAGCGAGAAGCGTGGTCCGTTTGGTGCCCGTTCAAAGTCTTGATAGAACGTGTCGCCCCACGTGATATTTCTCCAACCACGTGAATTCAGCACGTCGCGAATACTTAAGCTAAGGTTTACTGTTTTCTCAAAAAAGGATTTTTTAAATCCTAAATCAACCATGTAAAAATCTTTAGTTTTGCCTTGCGCTATTACACGTGGTGAATAATAAGCGCCAACCAATTGACCCGAAAATGTTTTGCTGATTAACACGTTTGCCATTAGGCGTGCATCCCACGAAAAACCCTCACTCTTACCTTGCAGTAACACATTATTGTAAACAATCGGGCTCATCTCTTCATAATAGCCATTTAACGTGGTGGTTAAATTCAGCCATTTGCCAATTCTATTTTTTCCAACCACTTCCAAGCCTGCTGATTGTGCGCTGGCAATATTTTCGTAAGTGGTTTCCATAATATCACTGTTCAATGGCGATTCGAAACGAACGCGCTGTATCACATCGGTGGTATAACGATAGTATAACGACGCCGATAATACAT
Source organism: Paludibacteraceae bacterium (assembly GCA_028694915.1). Lineage (GTDB taxonomy): Bacteria > Bacteroidota > Bacteroidia > Bacteroidales > Paludibacteraceae > W0P28-013. The sequence goes on along the minus strand of JAQVJY010000003.1, from coordinate 130,397 downwards.
GTTCTTCCCAACTTTTGATATAATTTAATTCAAGTGCATTGGCAAATTCGGGATTTAAGCGCGGATTACCGTACGAGATACTAGTAGAGTCCGATACGTTGCGATAAGCGCTTAATTCGCGTCCACGTGGACGATTTACACGGCGTGTGTAGTTTAACTGTAATTCGTTGCCTTCAGGTAATGCATATGAGAGATAAGCGGTTGGGAATAGTTGAAAATAACCTTTGGTAGTAGTCAAATAGTTGTCCGTTTCCGCATCGCGCGTGCTTACTACTGTGTTGGTATATTCGCCACGTAAACCCCCTTGAAAACTAAAATTCCCAAACTTAGCACCGTAAGTAGCATAAGCTGCACTAATCAATTCTTTATATTCAAAATCGTTGTACGCCGCCAATGTGTCTGTGGTGGGTGTTGGATAATCCCACGTTTTAGAATTGGAAAATCGGTCTTGCCAATTGACAGCCACACCTGCTTCCAATTTCATATTATCGCTAAATTTTTGAACGTAATCTGATTTAAACTCAGCTGTATGATTATTGTAGCCACTATACTGTTTTTGGGTATAAGCCGACGCATTTCCGTACTCCACTGTTTGGTTATAATTGGCATCTTGGTCACGTTGGTTTCCTCCATAGGTAATCGACGAGCGAATTTCAGAGCCTTTTTTATCGATTTCGTAAAGATAATCTAAGGTGACATTATACGATAAACGTAACGCATCCACATCGCTGAAATGTTTATAGCGTGCCGTATCTAACGTGGTAAAGCGTATGACATCGTAATCAATTACGGAATAGTTATTATTGTCCTGCGTGTTAAACATACCAGAAATGCCAAGCGTATTTTTTTTATTGATATGCCAGCTTAAGCCTGTGCGGCCAAATAATCCCCACGAACTACGAATCAGGTCATTATCTTGGTGCATAAAAGATAACGTGTCGCTCATGTTTGTTCCCGGTTTGAACGAATAACGATCGGTGTAACCTGTACCTACTCGGTCGCGTTGACGAAAACCGAGGTTGGCATAGAAATCGATTTTGGAACTGTTGTAATTGAAGTTTGCACTGGCGTTGCCGCTCAATTTGCCATTCATTTGGTAACTAGCGCCAGCAGCTACGCTCCCCATATAACCACTTTTGCGGTCTTTTTTCATTACTAAGTTGATGATACCAGCGGTACCTTCAGGACTAAATTTGGCTGAAGGATTGGTGATTACTTCAATCGATTCAATACTTCCTGCAGGCATTTGTTCCAAAATTTGTGCCCGATTCTCACTATCTAAGCCAGATGGTTTTCCGTTAATCCAAATTTCTACGTTGCTGTTGTTTCGCAATGAGATATTTCCATCATTATCTACTTGTACCGATGGAATATTTTCTAACACCTCACTTGCTGAAGCGCCTGCTGCTGCAATATTCTGATCAACATTGAACACTTTTTTGTCGATATCAAATCGCATTTGTGAACCTTGAGCTACCACTTCTACTTCGCCTAATGCTTGAGCATCTTCTTCCAGTTTGATAGCTCCTAAGGTTAGTTTATCTTCTGCTGATTTAATGACAATAGGTTTTGTATAAGTTTTATACCCAACAAACGACACTTCTAAACGGTAGCTTCCTACCGTTATATTATCGATACTAAAAAGTCCATCTACATCGGTAATACCACCACCAGCAAGGGAGTTGTTCGTTTGACGTAGTAAAACGACATTCACATAATCGAGTGGTTTGTTGTTGGTGTCTAAAATTTTCCCTTTAACAATGGCAGCTTGCAAGCTTGTGGCAACCATAAAAAGGGCGATGAGCGCAGAAAAAAAGTGTTTCATTGAGAAAATGGGTTAGTGTAAGTGATCTAAACAGGTCAACCTTGTGATGCTGACATTTCATTAGACCCGTAAGTGATAAAAACGTTTAATGGCGTGCCAAAAAAGATTCAATGGCTAATCGGTAAGAATCAAGCCCAAATCCGCCAATAGTACCAATAACCACAGGTGATAATAATGATTTGTGCCGAAAATCTTCGCGTTTGAATACGTTGGAAATGTGCACTTCGATAGTTGGTGTTTTTACGCCAGCAACCGCATCGGCAATAGCCACCGAGGTGTGTGTGTAACCGCCAGCATTCAGAATAATACCATCAACCGAGAAACCTACCTCATGTATTTTATCGATAAGTTCACCTTCAATATTAGATTGGTAATACGATAATGTGATGTGTGGATAACGCGTTTTGAGTGTTTCTAAATAACTCTCGAACGTGTCCTGTCCATAAATTTCAGGTTCGCGTTTCCCTAGTAAATTGAGGTTTGGACCGTTGATGATGACAAGGTGCATAGCGTATATAATTAGTTCTGACAAAGATACAAAAACTAATTTATATAATGAAATGAGTTGATATGACACCTTTCGGATTGTTTTTTGATAAAAAATTATCGAAAAACAATAAAAAAATTTGGTGATTCAAAAAATAATAGCTTACTTTGCTTCGTCGTTTACGATGTGTGTCTAGTTTCTTATTTTTTTAATTTTATATAATCACGTATGAAAAACTTTTTTAAAATGACATTGGCTACTATTGTTGGTATGCTTTTGTTCTCTGTGTTAAGTTTAATTATTTCGTTGAGTGTAATTGGCGCTATTGCTGCGTCGAGTGATAAAACGATGCCAATTGAGCCTAATTCGGTATTTAAACTCACGCTTAAAGGTACGTTAGTAGAACGCTCCGAAGAAAATAGTTTATCGTCGATTCTTTCTACCATTGACGATTCTCAAGCTGTTATGGGCTTGGACGATGTACTTTTGGCAATTGATAAAGCTTCTAAAAATGAAAATATCAAAGGAATATATTTAGATATTGAAGAGTTTTCGGCTGCGCCAGCTTCCATTAAAGAAATTCGCCAAGCGTTGCTTGCGTTTAAAAAGAGTGGCAAGTTCATAGCTGCTTATGCCGACAATTATACCAATGGTACCTATTATTTGGCTTCTGTGGCCGATAAAGTGGCGATGAATCCACAAGGTATGTTAGGGTTGACCGGTATTGCCATGAACACCGTATTTTTCAAAGATGCCTTGGATAAATTGGGTATTGAAATGCAAGTGTTCAAAGTCGGTACGTTTAAATCGGCAGTAGAGCCTTATATTAATACCAAAATGAGTGATGCGAATCGTTTGCAAATGACACAAATGTCGGGCTCTATTTGGTCAGATATGTTGGCCGATATGGGTAAATCGCGTAAATTGGATGTAGCAGTATTGAATCGTTTTGCCGATGAAGGTTTGTTTTTTGCGGAATCTGCAAAAGCTTATGAATTAGGTTTGGTGGACACGTTGATTTATGAAAATTCCGTAGATAGCATGCTTAAAACGTTCGCTGGCGATGGCTATAAATCGGTAGGTTTCAAAGCTATGAAAAATGCTACGGTAGACGAAAAATATTCTTCCAATAAAGTGGCAGTGGTTTATGCTGTTGGTGCTATCGATGGTGGTAATGAAGAAGATATGGAATCCGATAAAATAGCTGAAACACTGCTCGAATTGGCCGATGATGATGCCATTAAAGCCGTTGTGTTGCGTGTGAATTCTCCAGGCGGTAGCGCTTATGGATCGGAACAAATTTGGCATGCAGCTAGTTTGGTAAAAGCTAAAAAACCGTTGATTGTATCGATGGGCGATTACGCAGCTTCTGGCGGTTATTATATTTCGTGTGTGGCCGATACTATTGTGGCTCAACCAACTACCATTACGGGTTCTATTGGCATTTTTGGATTATTGCCTAATTTTAAAGGTTTAACCGAAAAAATAGGCGTGGCATTTGATGGTGTGAAAACCAATAATTTTGCTGATTTTGGTATGGTGATGCGTCCTGTAACAACCGCCGAAAGAGTGTTATTTCAAAATTATGTGAATCGTGGTTATGAGCTGTTTGTAAAACGCTGTGCCGATGGTCGTGGTATGGCTACCGATTCTATTAAAGCGATTGCCGAAGGTCGTGTTTGGACTGGCACGGATGCTCAAAAAATTGGTTTAGTGGATGTACTTGGTGGTTTGGATACCGCAGTAAAAATAGCTGTTCAAAAAGCGGGCTTAAAAGATTATAGCCTTAAAGCCTATCCAGCTAAAAAGGATTTTGTACAAGAATTAATGAACGATTTGTCTTCCTCGTTAGAGACACGTACACTTCGTAATCAATTGGGCGATAATTACCGTTATGTTAGTTATCTTAAAGAAATTCAATCGCGACAAGGGGTGCAGGCTATCATGCCTTTTGTTATCGATTTTGAATAAAATTTGTAGAATAAATTGTTTTGAAAAATAAGGGCTGCCAGTGATTGGCAGCCTTTATTGCTTATTACAACTTTTTTTCTGTTGTTACTTTGGTAATGGCGTCGGCCAGACGTTCACATTCTTCTATCATATCCATAAAATGCGTACTCGAAGCATAGGTTAACGTGCCATTGTTCACTTGATCGATACTTTTCATTTTTAGGGCATAGCGCAAGTTATTAATGTCGTTTTCGATGCGGAGAATTTCGGCACGGCACTCTTCAGTAATTTGAAGTTTCTTGATACTTTTATAGAAGAGATTTAAGTGAGCCTCTACCAAATCAAACATTTGATTTAAGTCGGCTATTTGATCAGGCGTGAAATTGAGTTTACTGCTATTTTTGCGTGTGGCTGTTCGTCCTATATTGTGGCAACAGTCAGCTATCGTTTCAATTTCAGACGTTACATACACGTAATTACGAATATTGCGTTTCAACTCGCTACTAGTTGGCGAATCGGCAATAGCGTGCAGATAGTTCGCAATAGCTAAATCTGTTTTATCACTTGCCTCTTCAAATTGTTCAATGCGTTCGGCGCAACCCTCATTGTTCTTGTTATTATGTTTTTGAACCGCATATTTACGGACTTCTTCGAACATTAATTGGGTGCGTTGTGTGAAATGTTCAATTTCTTTTTCGGCCTCTATAAGTGATAATTCACCAGTCGACAGCAGACTACCCGAAATAAATTGTAACCCAAATTCGCTGTCTGTTTTTTTATCTTTAATCAACGTGGTCACAATTTTCTCGTACACTTTTACTAACCAAATCATAATACATACGTTCACAAGGTTGAACATGGTATGAAATAATGATAAAGCGTATAAAGGTGTATTAGCAGAGGCTTCGCCCCATGTAACAGCCCATTGTACAAAGCGTGTAAATGGATAAAAGACAATGAGCAACCACACTACACCAAGAACATTGAATAAGGTATGCGATAAGGCAGCTCGTCTTGCATTTGTGCTAGCAGGAATGGCTGCAATATTCGCCGTAATAGTGGTCCCTATATTTTCACCCATTACCATGGCAGCAGCTACCTCAAAGTTAATCCATCCTTGATTCAACATAACCAATGTAATAGCCATAGTAGCACTCGATGATTGCATGATAATGGTCAAGATGCTACCTACTAATAGGAATAACAATACTGAACCATAGCCCATATCACTGTATTGTGACAGAAATTCAAGAACTTGTGGATTTGAATTGATATCAGGTACACTATTTTTTAGATATTCTAAACCGATAAAGAGCAGCGAAAATCCAACCATGAGTTGTCCAATGGATTTCCGTTTATCTCGTTTGGAAAATAAAAATGGCATGGAGATACCAATTAATGGAATGGCGATAGCTGCAATACTAAATTTGAAGCCCACTAATGAAACCAACCAAGCTGTTACCGTAGTACCAATGTTGGCACCCATAATTACCGTGATTGATTCTGCTAATGACAGCAAGCCAGCATTCACAAAACTCACCACCATCACGGTTGTGGCACTCGATGACTGGATGATAGAGGTGATAGCCACACCTGTCAAGACTCCCATTACGCGATTTTTAGTCATACTTGCTAAAATCGCTCTCATTTTGTCTCCAGCTACTTTTTGTAGGGCTTCACTCATCATGGTCATGCCAAAGAGAAACAACCCTAAAGAACCACAGAGATTTAGAAAATCCAAGAATGAAAAATTCATAATTTAATTGGGTTTTACGTTAATATACTAGAGTTTAGTATTTGTAACTTTTAAAAGTGCTTCTATTTCTTGGGACGACAACACCATCACATCGGATAGTGGCTCAAAGCTGTAAGGAATAAATGTAAGCACCTGACAACGTGCAAACTGCCGATCTTTAGATGTTACAAATTCCAATTTTACACCACTTTCATTGTGTGAAATTAGCTTTTCAAGTTGACCCCAGTTTTTCGTCTTAATAGCGGTAATGGTTTCTTGACCTTTTCCTGAAGTACAAAAGAATACGCGTCCGTATACTTTACTATTGGTTGGTGTGTATATGTATGCTTTTCCGCCAAATGCCAATTGTACGATACCGACAAGAATACAAGTGGCAGATAATAAACCTAGAGAAACAGAGACGAAGCTTGCGGTTCCTGCCCGGAGAGACAAAATGCCTGCGATACATGCGATGCCAACCACTAAGAGTATTATAGCTACTGCCATTGTTTTTTTGCTTTTACGAATAGCCACGTTCGATTCTCCAGCAATGAGGGCTGGAGATATAAATGAATTTGTCATAACGAATTAATTTAGTTTGTTTTAGATAAATAAATACAGATAAAAACCATTACAAACGAGGTAATGGATACTAAAGACGACTGATTTATCTAAATTCTAAATTAAAATACGGCGTAGCGCAAAGACGTAGTAGTGCGCTTGCACGAGGTCATTGGAAGTAAAATCGACGTCACAGCGAATGTTCCATTGCGCTTTATGGAGTGAGTGATTGTATTTTATAAGTACGGAGTAGGGTAAAAAGGAGTTCCCAAACGAGGGATTTCCCGATAAAGTGGAGGAGGCTATTGGGGGACATTGAATGGAATTAGCCGCTAAAATGGACCGAAAATCGGTGATAGATTCGGTTTTAGAAAAGTAACACGACGAAACCTCCGCATTGGTGTTAGGTGTCACTTCTAACACGTTAGGCACAGATGATGACGTTCCGTGTGCGGTTAGTAGTAAACAACTTATGACAATAATGAAAGAGAGTATCTTTTTCATAAATTTTCCAACACGTCTGTGTATGTGTTTGCTAGTGGATTCTATGGTGAGTGACCGATACCTTAGAAATAGCTTTACAAAGTTCGTATATTTTTTTGAATATAGAACTATATTATTCTAATTTATTTTTGGTACTACAGAGTCCTATTTCTCTGCAGGTTTTAACCATTTATCGAGCCAATTAAAGTAGGTGCGTTGCCACAAAATGCCATTTTGAGGTTGCAAAACCCAGTGGTTTTCATCTGGAAAAATGAGCAATTCGGCAGGTACACCTTTCAATTTGGCGGTGTTGAAGGCGGCCATACCTTGTGAGGCCAAAATACGATAATCTTTTTCGCCATGAATACATAAAATGGGTGTATCCCATTTGTCGACAAACAAGTGAGGCGACGAAACGTATGTTTTTTGAGCCACTTTATTCGTTTTATCCCAATAGGGGCCACCTAAATCGCGATTGACAAACCACATTTCTTCGGTTTCCAAATATTGTTGTTCCAGGTTAAACATACCATCGTGTGCAATGAACGCTTTGAAACGGCCTTGATGATTGCCTGCCATCCAATATACGGAATAACCGCCAAAGCTTGCGCCTACGCAACCTAAATGGTCCTTGTCTACAAATGGTTCTTTGGCTACAGCATCAATGGCAGAAAAATAATCGAGCATACATTGACCAGCATAATCGCCACTGATTTGTTCTAACCATTCCTGACCAAAACCATATAATCCACGGCGATTTGGTGCTACAATTATATAGTCATTCGCTGCCATTATTTGGAAATTCCAGCGGTAACTCCAAAACTGACTTACGGGACTTTGTGGGCCGCCTTGACAGTAAAGTAGTGTAGGATATTTCTTGTTTGGGTCAAAATGTGGGGGATAAATTACCCACACGAGCATCTGTTTGTTGTCCGTAGTGGTAATCCAACGCTCTTCTACGCGTCCCATTTCCAATTGATCTAACAAGGCTTTGTTTTCGAACGATAATTGGGTTTGTGCGCCTGTAGCTTCGTCAATACGGTAAATGTCGTTAGGTGCGCTCATACTATGACGCATGCCAAATAACCCATTATGGCTTACAGCTAAGGCTTCGTAGTCGTGTTGACCTTCGGTCAATTTAGTAAACGTGCGTTGAGCTATATCGGCACGGTAGAGCTGTGTTGTTCCGTGTTGTACGCTGGTGAGGTAAATGGTTTGATTATTGGCTCCCCAGTTGAGCGTGGCACAACTTTGGTCCCAGTTGGCACTCACGTCGGTACGTTCTTTGGTGGCCAGGTTCATTACAAAAAGACGATTTTTGTCCGATTCGTTACCATCGCGCTCCATGCTTTCCCACGCTAAATACTTGCCATTGGGCGAAAAGGTAGGATTAATGTCGTAACCCATCATGCCTTCAGTCAGGTTGTTAATGGTTTTACCTTGGGCAATATCGTATAGGTAAATATCGCTGTTGGTGCTTTCGGCATAGGCTTTACCTGTTTTTTTACGACACGTGTAAGCGATCAATTTAGAGTCGGGTGAAAACGCTAGTTGCTCCACGCCGCCAAATGGTTTCATTGGACATTCGTAAGGTTCGCCAGCCAATAAATCGCGTTCGTTGCTTACTTGTGAGCCATCGTAATCTACCAAAAATGGATGTGGAATAGAGGTTACCCACTCGTCCCAATGTTTGTACATCAGTTCGTCTACCACAAAACCGCTCGCTTTATCTAAATCGGGATAATGATCGGTGGTACGTTTTCCGAAAGGAATATTGGCTATCAGCAAAATCTGTTTCCCATTAGGTGCATATAGATAATCGGTAATACCGCCAGTGCGGTTGGTTATTTGGGTGCGTTCCGTACCGTCGGGATTCATTTCCCACAGTTGTACGTCGCCACTTTCGCTTGTTAGAAAAGCTATTTTTTGACCATTTTTTACCCATCGTGCCGAATATTCGCTTTTAGCCGAATGAGTTATTTGTTGCGCATCGCTACCATCGCTATTCATGACGAAGATTTCGCGATTGCTGCGGTTTTCAGGAACGCTGTAGTAGCTTACGCCATACGCTATTTGCTTGCCATCAGGACTTACTTGCATATCGCCCAAACGCCCAAATGCCCATAAGGCTTCAGGAGTTAATCTCCCATTTTCTACTTTGATATCCGAACGACCAATGATGGTTTGTTCGTCGCTTGGTTTGTTGCAGGCTGTTAAAGCGGTGGTAATTGCCATAATGCACCAATAGTTTATTTTCATACGTTTGGTTGTGTAAATTTACGGAAACAAAGATATAAAAGTTTTTGCAGTTGGTAAAATGCGTGCATTATAAACAAAATCGGTCACCTTAATGAGGTGACCGATGATATTTAGTTGATTATTTTTTAGTCGACGTTTTTTCTTTGTAGACGGCTAAACTCTCAGCTAGTGTTTGTTGTAGAGCGCCCATGTCATCTTTTATCTTGTTAATAGATTCTGCTAATTCATTAATGGTAGTTTCCTCTTCTTCTTGTACTAAGGCAGTCACCGAACTGTTTAAATAGGTGGCTATTTGTACTAACCGCATAAAAGGCACATTGGTTTCTCCTCGCTCAATTTTAGTATAGGTATTGAGGGAGCAACCAAGGTCATTGGCTACGTTTTCTTGTGTTAATCCGCGCATTTGACGGATACGACGAATGTTATTTCCTAAAATCTTTAAATCCATAATGAACAAAATTAAGCTATTTACATGGATAATATAAACCTGCTATAATGGATAAAAAGAACATCAAAAGTGGTTATTTTGTTTTATTTTAGTGGGTATGTAATCTGCTTTGTGTCAGATAAATACATCGTTTTGTGTGGTATTGAACTGTTTTTTAGTCTATTTATAATGGTTATTTATTTGCAAATACCAATTAAAAATGTTTATTTTGTATATTATTAAGTGTTTTTATAATTTGTGCGATTTTTCTAAAATACCTATAAGTCAAATGCTATAAGCATAACTACTAATGGAACAAACTAAAAAATGCCCTTATTGTGGCGAAGAGATTTTATTAACGGCTAAAAAATGTAAGTATTGTAAATCGTGGATTGAAGAAAAACCACTTTCCAATGAGTGTAAACCTGAGAGTGCTGATTCCACGGTACAGGATGTATTACCTATATCGCCAGACGATGAACCCAAACGCTCATTTTTTTCGCAGTATATAGGTGAGCTTTTTCGTAAATACGCAAAATTTCAAGGCGTTACGAGTCGTAAGCAATATTGGATGACTGTATTAGTAACGAGCTTAATTATGCTGTCATTTTATCCTGCTTTATTTAGTGCAATAATAACAGGCAATATTTTTTCCATTATTTTGATGATAGGTTTTTACCTGTTAACATTAGTAGTTTGTATCCCAATGATTGCAATAGTCATTCGCAGATTGCATGATACAGGAAAGAAGGCTGGCTGGTTTTTTATTTCGCTAGTCCCCTTGGTTGGTCCATTCTGGTTATTGGTACTGCTATGTCAAAAAGGTGAATCGAAAGCGGTAACAACAAAATGGCATTTATCCGACACGTTGATTACTATTGTCCTAGTTGTGATTTTTGTCATTGGTTTTATACCAATCTTGAGTGCTCAATCGACCGAAGGTTTTCAGGATAAAGATATTTACAGGTTAGATGATGGGCAAATTTATGTTCCATGTAAAAACTATCAACCATTGACCAATGTGGACAACACCTACAATATAGGTGTTTTGTCGGATTATTATAAAAAAGGGACAGAAGATTGGAATGGTGATGGTGTTAAAGAGGATGTTTATGGTGATTTGTATTTAGCCTCTTATAATCTTGACACAGAGGAAATGTTAATTCTTACGTGGGTAGGAGGCAAATATGATTATATGGATACCTGTTTTGTAAGCACTGTTTATCCTCATATAGTCTATTGTCAAATTAAAGTGGAATTAGCAAATCCTTATATAAAAAAAGTGGATATAACTACAGGAACGGTACAAGAACATAACAATCGGGTTTTAATTGGCATGATTACTAAAGGCAAATATAAAGGGTGTTATGCCTGTCAGGATTATGATGCTCACTACGACGATGTTACTCCTCGGAGCGAGATAGGTGATGTTATGATTTTCAAACAGTCTGACATAAATCAATCTTCTCAACCAGTGTATATACTGAAATACAATGAATATGCAGGAACGCCAGAAGCCAGAACTCAATTGATAGAAGACATTGAACGCATGTAACAAAGAGTTAGAATCTTATTTATACTAATTTTAAATTTTATTTTTATGAGAAATGTTATTTCAAAAATGGGTCAATTGATCCTAGTTTGTATGTTGCTTATGTCCGTAAGCTCTTGTAGTAAATCAAAATTAGCCATTGCCGCAGCGGCTGCTAATGCCGAATGTCCTGAACAAATTGAGGAAGGATTGACCATGACAGAAGTGAAACTCGAAGATGGGGACTTAGTTTATGTCATAGAATTAGACGAAACAGTTGGTTCTATTAACGAACTTAAATTAGGTGCTGCTTTTTTGAGACCTGTTATGGCAGCCCAATTGACAGCTAAGAATGATCCTGATATTGTAGAGTTGATTAATTTAGTCAAAGAGGCTAAGGCTGATATTGTCTATCGGTTTATTGGTAGCCAATCTGAAAAACAATTTGATATGACTTTCTCACATTCTGAACTTTAATGAATTATGAATACTATGAAAAAATGTCCATTCTGTGGCGAAGAAATCGAGGAAACCGCCAGTAAATGTAAGTTTTGTGGCGAATGGGTTACACCACAACAAAATCAAGCTATAGATACAACTACTGGACAAAAATCAATCAATTACAAATTATTTTATACTATTTGTAATATAGCTATTTATGTTGCCCTTATTGTTTGTTTGGCTTCATTAGGTCATTATTTGGCAGAGGGGGCAAGAGGAAAATTTGCTTCTTTAATTAAAGTGGCCGCTTTGTTGCCTACATGGTTAACGTCTTTATCAGGGGGGATTGTTTGGGTATTTGCGGTATGGGGTTTAAAAACTTATAATGATACAATGCCACAGGGTAAACAAGTTCGCTTATTTACATCGTGGTTTGTGTTGGCTATTGTCGCATACTCTTTTCAAGTAATAGCAAATGATATGGAAAGTGATTTTCAGTCATTTGTTGGGGTGATAGCGATGCTTGGTTTTGTTGCGGAATCGATTCTTATGATAATCATTGCCATAAAAATGCGTAATCAATGGAACGAAGAACGTAATATAAGCACCATGATAACTGTTTATGCCATTGCTAGTTTAGCCAGTGTACCTGTTATTTTGCTTCTTTATATGTTAGCCTCCAATCAAACTGCTGATTTTATTGAGGCCTTGACTTCTTGTGCATTGAATATCTATTTTTTCATGACTTTGAAAACTTTTTTTGGTTTAAAGGCGGGTATTAAAGAAAACTAATACAACAATTTACCGGATTTCAAGATAAAGTAATTTTAAAACAACAATCGGTCACTTTTTTAAGGTGACCGATTGTTGTTTATCTAGTTATTTTTATTTTTTCATAGCTTCTGCCTTTAATTCTTTTGGCATTTTTTCAATGGCATAGCGCAATGCGGTGCGTGGCATAACCGCTTTTTTCGAGAGCACGTAATTAAAAACTTCGGTCTGGTGACTTTCGCTGGCAGCTTTCAACATCCAACCGTAGCCTTTCTGTACCATGTCATCGCTATCCAACAGTAATATATCTGCAATTTCAAACACGTCGTTCAGGAATAATCCTTTGCGAGCAGGAATAATCAGTGTGACGGCAGCCGCCCGTTTTGTCCAGCGGTTAGATGAAGTTGCCCACTTCTTCAATTGTTCGATATAGTCGGGATATTTCATGATAAAATCGCTGACCGTATGATTGCAAAGTGTATCGCACGTTGCCCAGTTGGTGACGTATGTCGTTACCCACTGTTCAAAAACGGCAAAGTCGCCAGGTTCAGTCTGTTTCGATAATGCTTCGGTACATTTGCACGCTATGATAGCTTCTTCCAAATAGTGCGATTTCCACAGTTCTTCGCATATAGCAAAAACCTCTTGCTTGGAAAAGGATTTTAGTTGCTTACAAAAGCCGCTGGCTAGTTTGCTAGCATCAGCCGATTTTAAGCCATAAATCAACACCTGTTGGTCTTCTTTGAAAAAACGGCTTGACGATTGGCGTGTGACTTCATCGGCTTGAGTTTTCAGAGCCAATCGTAGTTCGTCTATGAGTGTTTGATGCATGGTTAGTATTGTTAAGATGTTCTATTTTAAGATTTCCGCGCCAGACTTCCAAGCGTTAATTAATGGATAAAGAAGCGTAGGTCTGAATGAACGCTTCTTAGTTTTAGGTTTTTTATTTCTTGTTTTGTGTTTTTTACGGATTATATATCCGCCCCGACAGGGTAGCTGTTATTCCTTAATTACTTTTTTTGTCATTAAAATCATTCCATTCTTGTCAACAATCAGAGCATTATAAAGTCCAGAGTTGATATTCAAATCTAATGTAATTTTATTATTGTTAATGTTTTTCTCAATCAGAGTTTTTCCATTTATATCAATCAGTTTGAAAGTCAAGTCTTGATGATTGAGCTTATTCTCAATTTGTATCTCATTATGAAAAGGATTGGGATATATTTCAAAATCCTTTTCATAATAAATTGGTGTTACTCCACTTAATAGATTGCTTGGAAAACAGTCATCAAATGAAGGGTTTAGATACTTAACAATACCATTTTCCCTGAAACAAATGTGTTCCCAATAATGAGTGCCACAAGTCGTAATATCAGATATGTGTCCTAATAATCCATTTTTTACACTGCCAATTCCTTCTATTATATAGTCGGGATTTTGATAAAACCAGTGATTGTCTACTTGATATCTTTTCCTATAGCTATCGCCTATTTCTACAGAGTCAATGTCTAGAATAACAGAATAAAAATTACGGTACGAAGCATGTTTTATTGTATCTCCAATTTGTTTTGTAAAATCATAAAGTAAATATTCCTCGTCATTATCGCTGCCAAGAGTAGTTTGACCTCTATAATATATTTTTTTATCACTTTCTCTTAATCCACCAATTGTTCGGATTTTTGGATTAATCGTGTCACCAGTTTCAAGACATAATTTTAAATAGTGAATTTCGTTAATCGTAGTATCACCATGAATTGTGTAACGAAGCAGTGTATTAACAGGTGGCGCGTCCTCGCATGTACCTGCATAAAAAACGTTCCAATTAACATTTTCTGTGGGAAATGGAACATAATCCTGACTTTTTAAGCTTTGATTGATAATTAAAATCAATCCAAAAATTAGGGTTGTTTGTTTCATGATTGTATGTGTTTATTGATTACTAATAGCGTTTTTGACAGGGTATTGGGTGCGACGAATGTACAAATTATTTTTTTAATTGGTTACATTTTTTTGTCTTTTTTTTAATGTAAAACTAAAAAAGGTTTTGGAAGTATTTCTCCAAAACCTTTTAAGTGAGCGAAGTAACCGTGTAGGTGTTAATCCATGCGGTGTTTGTAGTCGTTGTAACTGTATTCGCGGAGCAGTTCTACGCGGCCGTCGGTGTGGCGCAGTGCTATAGCTGGGTGCGAAATACCGTTAAATTGCGTGGTTTTCACGGTGGTGTAGTGAATCATATCTTCAAAAACCACTCGGTCGCCTACGCGTAGCGGCTGATCGAAACTCCAACTGCCAACCACGTCGCCACTTAAGCAACTGTTGCCGCCCATGCGGTACGTTGGTTTATTTGGTTGTTCGTCAGTTGCTCCAATAATAGCTGGTTTGTAAGGCATTTCTAAACAGTCGGGCATGTGGCACGCAAACGACACGTCGAGCATGGCGGTTTTGATGCCGTGATTTTCTACAATATCCTGCACGGTGCTTACCAATACGCCTGTGCGCCACGTAAACGCGCTGCCTGGTTCTAATATCAGTTGTAAATTTGGATAACGGCTGTTGAATGTGCGGAGCAACTGAATGAGATGTTCGGTGTCGTAACCAGCTTTGGTCATCAAGTGACCGCCGCCCATGTTCAACCATTTGATTTGTGGCAAGAAATGTCCAAAACGTTGTTCCACCACTTGTAGCGTTTGTTCCAAGTCGTACGATGTTGATTCGCACAAAGTATGAAAATGCAATCCTTCGATGCCGTCGGGCAGTTGTGTACCGAGTTCGTTGGCAATAATGCCTAAACGCGAGCCGGGAGCACAGGGGTTATATAAATCGGTTTCCACTACTGAAAATTCAGGATTGATGCGCAATCCGCACGAAATGCCTTGTGCTCTAGCTGTTGCACCGAACTTCCCGTATTGTGCCAACGAATTGAACGTGATGTGGCTACTGCAAGCGGCAATTGTCGCGAATTCTTGGTCGGTATAAACAGGTGCGTAAGTGTGTGCTTTGCTGCCCATCTCTTCGTAAGCCAAGCGTGCTTCGGAGAGCGAACTAGCGGTAGAGTAGGGAATGTATTCGCGAATAATAGGAAATGTTTTCCATAAAGCGAATGATTTGAACGCCAAAATGATTTCCACGTTGGCGCGCTCTTTCACCGATTTAATCAGGGCGAGATTACGGCGCAATAAAGTTTCTTCCATCACATAACAAGGCGATGGAATTTGTGTATAATCAAATGATGTGAACGTATTCATAGCGTTATTTTTTACGGAAATAATAGTTCCAATGCCATATACAATGGATAATACCAATGATGGACATAGCAATACCAAAATCGACGTGCCACGTTAAATAGCTTTTGAAAAATTCAGTATCAAGTTCATAATTGATTAAAACTACCAACCATAAACCGAGCAATGCAGACACCAGAAAAGTGATGAGCAGCAGGTAGTTCCAAATTTTACGATGGGTTATTTTTTTGTAGCGTTTGGTTTTGACTAATAATAACGAAACACCGTATAAAATGAGTGTGCCAGCTATAATTTCTAATAATAGATAACTGGTTTCCTCTGTTTCGGGAGTCGATAAACCGCCGTGGTCGCAAAAACCATCGCCATTTTCGTCGACCATACGACCGCATTCGCCTTGGCAATCTATTTTCCCTTTTCTACAATCGGGTTCAGCCATTCCTGTGGTACACCCAATTATACATAATGTAATGAGTAATAGTAATTTTTTCATAATTGTTTGGAATTGAGTTTGTTTGCCGTCTCCTCTAAGGCGTCGAATGATAAAAATGGTAAATAATGCGTTACTTGTTTCACAGGTGTGTACAAATACGATTCGGTCAATGTTTTTGATTCAACTAGTGTTAAATGATTATTGATCATGGTAAATGCATTAAGTAAAATACTTAAAATCAATGCAAATTTCAATAAACCGAAGGCACCACCGCCTAATTTGTTAATCCAGCCTAAACTGACTAATTGCATGAGTTTTTCGAGCATGAAAGCTACCACATTCAAGCCAACAGCCACCACGACAAAAATAACTAAATAGGATACAGGAACCAGTACTTTTTCGGAGTAATTAAGCCATGTTCCGAGCCAATGGCTCAAATCGGGTGCCCATAAACGAGCAATGTAAATGCCTAAAATAATGCCCAAGAGCGAAGCCAGTTCTTTAAACAAGCCTTTGACCAATCCATTAATTAAGCCATAGGCCAATGGAATCAATAAAAGTATATCTAATGTATTCATATTCGGTTATAAATAAACGGTTGATAAGCAAATATCTATTTACTTACCAACCGTTACTATTATTGTCTGTTTCGTTATGCGAAACCGTGGGTTAACTACTTATTTATAAGCTCTTTTTTACTTCTACTTCTTCGTAGCTTTCAACGATGTCGCCCACTTTAATATCGTTATAGTTGGCAAGATTTAATCCGCATTCAAATCCATTTCCTACTTCTTTCACGTCATCTTTCATACGTTTGAGCGAAGCCAATTGGCCTGTGTACACCACAATACCGTCGCGGATAAGTCGAATTTTATTATTACGTTTAATTTTACCTTCTTTTACAATACAACCAGCGATTGTTCCTACTTTGGTAATGTTGAATGTTTCACGAATTTCCAAAGTGGCGGTTATCTCTTCCTTAATATCTGGCGAGAGTAAACCTTCCATAGCATCTTTCAACTCTTCGATAGCGTCGTAAATAATAGAATACAAACGAATGTCTACTTCTTCACGTTCTGCAATTTTACGGGCTTCCGACGATGGACGTACTTGGAAACCAATGATGATGGCGTTCGAAGCGGCTGCCAACATAATATCTGATTCCGAAATTTGGCCTACAGCTTTGTGAATCACATTCACTTGGATTTCTTCGGTTGATAGTTTGATTAAAGCATCCGATAAAGCCTCGATAGAACCATCCACGTCACCTTTCACAATCACATTCAATTCGTGGAAATCGCCCAATGCGCGACGACGACCAAGTTCTTCGAGTGTTAAGTGTTTAGAAGTACGTAAACCTTGTTCGCGTGCTAATTGTTCACGTCGTGTGGCAATGTCGCGTGCTTCATGGTCTTGATCAAATACATTGAAATTATCACCAGCCTGTGGTGCGCCATTCAAACCTAAAATAATCACAGGTTCTGCTGGTTTTGCCTCTTTAATACGTTGATTACGTTCGTTGAACATCGCTTTGATACGACCATGAGCCGTTCCTGCCAATATGACATCGCCCATATGGAGTGTTCCGTTGCTTACGAGTACAGTGGCTACGTAACCACGTCCTTTATCCAATGTCGATTCGATAACTGAACCAGTTGCTTTACGATTAGGATTGGCTTTTAAATCCAATAATTCAGCCTCAAGCAATACTTTTTCGAGTAATTCTTTCACGCCGTCTCCTTTTTTAGCCGAAATATCTTGTGATTGATATTTTCCGCCCCATTCTTCTACTAAGTAGTTCATAGCAGCCAATGCTTCCTTAATTTTATCAGGATTAGCATTTGGTTTATCTACTTTATTGATAGCAAATACAATTGGTACACCAGCAGCCGAAGCGTGATTAATAGCTTCTACAGTTTGAGGCATGATGCCATCGTCAGCTGCTACAATAATAATAGCGATATCGGTTACTTTAGCACCACGAGCACGCATGGCGGTAAACGCTTCGTGACCAGGAGTATCTAAGAATGTGATGCGGCGTCCGTCGTCCAATTTTACATTGTAGGCACCGATGTGCTGTGTAATACCACCAGCTTCGCCAGCAATAACGTTGGCTTTACGAACATAGTCAAGTAACGAAGTTTTACCGTGGTCAACGTGTCCCATAACAGTGACAATTGGCGAACGTGGTTGTAAATCTTCTTCTTTATCTTCTGCTTCGCTAATAGCATTTACAACGTCGGCACTCACAAACTCGGTTTTAAAACCAAATTCATCAGCCACAATGTTGATCGTTTCTGCATCCAAACGTTGGTTGATAGAA
Source organism: Paludibacteraceae bacterium (assembly GCA_028694915.1). GTDB lineage: Bacteria > Bacteroidota > Bacteroidia > Bacteroidales > Paludibacteraceae > W0P28-013. Next base: position 111,932 of record JAQVJY010000003.1, on the reverse strand, counting down.
ACGAACAAGCCCAAGTTAAAACAGGTTTGAATAACTTGTGTTACTGCTACGTTCATCATCGTAGCCAACTCGTTGGCAGTTACGAATTCGGTCAATTTCAAGATTGATTCTGCTTGACGCTCTGCATCAGCTTGATCTTGTAGACGTTGAATGTTTATTTCGCGTTTATTTTTACGGTATTCAGCCGATTTTTTATTGCCTTTTTTACCTTGGGTTAAACGTGCTAATGTTTCTTTAACTTGTTTAGCTACATCTTCTTCGTTTACTGCCGCTACGTGTGGTGAACGTTTTACAAATTTCTTGTTATTGGCTCCACCAGCCGTATTGGTGTTTGGGGTGTTGGCATACACCGATTTATTGATTTCAACACGCTCATTACCGCCAATACGTTTACGTTTTTTCTTGGCATCTTCTGAATTTAAGTCTGCTTTCAGAACGAGGTTAGGCATGTTCGATTTCTTAGGAACAACAGTGGCTGCGTCAGTTGCAGGTGCTTTTACGATAGGTTTCTTTTTTTGAAACTCTACACGTTCTTTGTCAATGCGTTCTTTACGTTTTTCTTCTTTGCTCTTTTTAGCAGGGCGAGTGGAGTTGTTTATAGCGTCTAAGTCTATTTTACCAACCATTTTGATATGGTTTTCCACTTCTACTTTACGTAGCGTGAACACATCGTTTGAAGGTGTTGTTGGCACTTCTACTGGTTCTGGTTTTACAACTTTTGGTTGTTTTACTTCCACCGGTTTAGGTGTAGGAGCAACTACCACTTTTTCTTTTACAGGCTCAGGAACCACCACTACAGGTGCAGGTTTTGGTTCTACAGGAGCAGGTTTTGGCGCCACTACTTCTTCCACTTTAGGTTCTTCAGCTTTTGCTTTAGGTTTACCAATGCTATCTAAATCGATTTTAGCTACTGGTTTGAAGTGTGGACGTTCAATTTCAATTTTGACTTCTTCCACTTTTTCTACGACAGGAGCTTGTTCTACCACTTTCTCTTTCTCTTGGCGTAAGTGATTTAGGCGGTCAGCTTCTAATTTTACTGTTTCGGCTGTGCTAAACTCTTTGACAAGCAATGCTTCTTGCTCATCAGTTAGTTTGGTATTCGGGTTGTTTTCCAACTGTTCCCCTTTTTTATTGAGGAACTCTACCGCAGTGGAAAGTCCAATGTTTAGTTTTTTTATTACCTGTGCTAATCTTGCCATATTTTGAAATTGAAATGTTTTTAAAAGATAGATGTTACTCTGATTCAGAGTGTGCTAAACCTATTGCTTAGCGTGTGTGTATAGTTATTCTGCGTCGAATTCAGCGTGCAAAATTTTTAATACATCATCGACAGTTTCCTCTTCAAGGTCGGTGCGACGAATTAATTCTTCGCGTGCAATAGCCAATACGCTTTTAGCGGTATCGCAGCCAATGCTCTTCAATGCGTCAATAATCCATTGGTCGATTTCATCGCTAAATTCATCCAAATAGATATCTTCGCTATCCAATGTTTGATCATCGCGAAATACGTCGATAGTGTAACCACATAACATGGTTGCCAATTTGATATTTGAACCGCCTTTACCAATGGCTAATGAAACTTCTTCTGGCTTCAAATAGACACTGGCTTTTTTATTCTCGTGGTCAAATTCGATAGAGGTTATTTTGGCTGGGCTTAAAGCACGTGCCACGAATAAACCTAAATTATTGGTATAGTTGATAACGTCAATATTTTCGTTACGCAATTCACGTACAATACCATGAATACGTGTACCTTTTACGCCCACGCAAGCTCCTACTGGATCGATACGATCGTCGTATGATTCTACGGCAATTTTAGCGCGTTCGCCAGGAATACGAGCAATTTTTTTGATAGTAATCAATCCGTCGTGAATTTCAGGTACTTCCAATTCGAACAGACGTTCTAAAAATAGAGGAGAGGTACGTGAAAGATAGATTTTAGGATTGTTATTTTTGTTTTCCACTTTATCAACCACGGCACGAACTACTTCGCCTTTGCGGTAGAAATCACTTGGAATTTGTTCTGTTTTTGGCAATAACATTTCGTTACCTTCGTCGTCGAGTAAAAGAATCTCTTTTTTCCAAACTTGGTAAACTTCGCCCGTTACCACTTGGCCTACCATTTCTGAGTAGCGACTAAAAAGACCATCTTTTTGAATGTCGAGAATTTTAGATGCTAATGTTTGACGTAAATTTAACACCGCACGACGACCAAATGATAAGAAATCTACTTGGTCGGTTACTTCTTCACCCACTTCGTAATCTTCTTCAATTTTTTTAGCATCGGTCAATGAAATTTCCAAATTAGGATCGGTCAACTCATCGTCTTCCACTACTGTACGGCTGCGGAAAATTTCACAGTCGCCTTTGTCAGGGTTGATAATAACGTCGTAATTCTCGTCAGAGCCGAACATTTTCGAGATAACACTGCGAAAAGACTCCTCTAAGATAGAAATCATAGTAGAGCGGTCGATGTTTTTAAGCTCTTTAAACTCCGCGAAGGTGTCAATTAAATTGACATTTTCAGTTTTAGCCATAGTTATTTAAACTTAATTATATGTTTGGTATATTTTACAGAATCATAATGCAAGATGGTATCTTCCTTGTGCAACACTTTGCGTTTTGCTCCTTCAGGTTTTACCATTTTTTCTACGGTAACGGTAAATGTGTCGGGGGTCACTTCGGTGAGGATACCAGTTATTTTTTTGCCTTCTTTGGTCAATACATCTACTTCGTTACCTTTGTTTTTGTGATATTGTTCAATCACTTTGAATGGAGCTGTAAGACCTGCCGAACCTACTTCTAGTTCGTAATCTTCCACTTCGCGGTCGAGTTGAGACTCAATATGACGGCTTAGTTCAGCACAAAAATCAATATTGACACCATTTTGAGTGTCAATTTCTACTACAATGTGATTACTAGTCGACACGGTAACATCTACCAAAAAATAGTCGGAAAGCGCTATTTTATCGTTAACTAATTGTTTTATAGTCTCTTTATTAATCATAACTTGTAATGTATTGTACGAAGAAGGGGACTTTTCGAGTCCCCTACACACGTTTCATAATCAACGCTACAAAGGTAATAAAAATATTTTAATTACCAAATACTCACCGTTTTTTGTCGAAATTGATATAAGGATTTAATCGGTGTTGGATTATAAATAACAATGGCCACTCTGTTGAGCGGCCATTGTTTGAGTTGCATGGTTGAATTAGTGAATATTTTCAACTATTTCGTCCATATCAGTAATTGATTTATTGATATCAAGCGAGCGTTCATAGTCATCTTTCGATGCTACTACAAATTTATCGTATTCACGTAAACCTGTACCTGCTGGAATTCGTAAACCAACAATCACATTTTCTTTCATACCTTCCAATTTGTCAACTTTGGCATTGATTGCAGCCTCGTTAAGTACTTTGGTAGTTTCCTGGAACGATGCAGCCGACATAAAGCTCTTGGTTTGGAGTGCGGCGCGAGTAATACCTTGTAACATCTGTCGCGATGTTGCTGGCATAGCGTCACGTACTTCAACTAACTTCAAGTCACGACGTTTAAGAGCACTGTTTTCGTCACGCAATTTGCGCGCGGTAACAATTTGTCCTGGTACTAAGTTGGCTGAGTCGCCAGCTTCTACTACCACTTTTTTACCCCAAATACGATCGTTTTCTTCCATGAATTCGATTTTATCGACTACTTGGTTTTCCAAGAAACGCGTATCGCCTGGTTCAGCTATTTCAACTTTACGCATCATTTGACGTACGATGACTTCAAAGTGTTTGTCGTTGATTTTCACACCTTGCAAACGGTATACATCTTGTACTTCGTTTACAATGTATTCTTGAACGGCGGTAGGTCCTTTAATTGCCAAGATATCAGATGGTGTGGTAGCACCGTCAGAAAGTGGAGTTCCTGCGCGTACGTAGTCACTTTCTTGAACCAATATTTGTTTTGACAATGGAACCAAGTATTTTTTCTCTTCTCCAGTTTTGGAAGTAATGCTAATTTCGCGGTTACCACGTTTGATTTTTCCGAAGTTTACTTCACCATCAATTTCAGCTACTACAGCTGGATTTGAAGGGTTACGTGCTTCAAATAATTCAGTTACACGTGGCAAACCACCCGTGATATCACCTGCGCTACCTATGGCACGTGGTATTTTTACCAACAAGTCACCGGTTTTCACCTCATTCTTGTCGTCTACTACCATGTGAGCACCTACTGGTAAGTTGTAGGTTTTTAAAATATCACCAGCTTTGTTTACAATGTGAACCGATGGTACTTTAGTTTTATCTTTCGACTCGATAATCAATTTTTCGCGTAAGCCAGTAGCCTCATCCGATTCTACTTTATAGGTTACGTTTTCAATCATACTTTCAAAGTCGACTTTACCTTCAACTTCCGAAATAATTACGGCATTGAATGGATCCCATTCGCAAATTTTATCTCCTTTTTTCACGGTTGAACCGTTAGGGAAGAAGAGTTTAGAACCGTAGTTAATATTTTGAGTAGTCAGTGCAATTTTTGTATTTGGGTCGACGATACGAGATTCAGCTTGACGACTAACTACTACTTGATATGGTTTACCAGTAGCATCAATAGCTTCTACGGTACGCAATTCGTCGATTTCCAAGATACCATCGTAACGTGCAACCATGTTCGATTCTGCGGCAATATTCGAAGCCACACCACCGACGTGGAATGTACGCAAAGTCAACTGAGTACCTGGCTCACCAATAGATTGTGCTGCAATAACACCGACAGCTTCACCTCTATGAACCATACGACCCGTTGCCAAGTTACGACCATAACATTTAGCACAAACGCCATGTTTAGATTCACACGTTAATACTGAACGGATTTCAACACGTTCAATAGGTGATTCTTGAATGATTTTAGCAGCAGCTTCTTGGATTTCGTCTCCTGAAGCTACAATCAATTCGCCCGTAATTGGGTGGAAAATATCATGTACCGAAACACGTCCTAAGATGCGTTCGTATAATGAAGCAACTACTTGCTCTTTATTTTTCAACTCGGTAGCAATCAAACCACGCAATGTACCGCAATCTTCTTCGTTGATAATCACATCGTGTGAAACGTCCACCAAACGACGAGTTAAGTAACCAGCATCGGCAGTTTTCAAAGCGGTATCGGCCAAACCTTTACGAGCACCGTGGGTAGAAATAAAGTATTCCAATACCGACAAACCTTCTTTAAAGTTCGCCAAAATTGGGTTTTCAATAATTTGTCCACCTTCGGCACCAGCTTTTTGAGGTTTTGCCATCAAACCACGCATACCAGATAACTGACGAATCTGTTCTTTAGAACCACGTGCTCCAGAATCCAACATCATGTATACAGAGTTGAAACCTTGGTTATCGTTTGCCAATTGGTTGATAACGACTTTTGCCAATTTGCTATTGACTTCAGTCCAAGTATCGATGATTTTATTGTAACGTTCGTTATTGGTAATAAAGCCCATGTTATAGTCGGCCATAATGCTTTCTACATCATCGTACCCTTTTTGTACCAACGCTTCTTTTTCTTCTGGAATAATAACGTCCGATAGGTTGAACGACAAACCACCACGGAATGCCATTTGGTAACCTAAGTTTTTGATATCATCCAAGAATTGAGCTGTACGAGCTACACCACATGTTTCGATTACGCGAGAAATGATATTACGCAATGATTTTTTAGAAAGTAGTTCGTTGAGGTAACCAACTTCATCAGGAATGAATTTGTTTACAATCACGCGACCTACCGTTGTTTCTTCAATCATACGTACAACTGGTTTCCCGTTTTCATCAACATCTTTCGTTTTAACCGAAATGATAGCGTGAATATCTACTTTTTTCTCGTTATAAGCGATTTCTACCTCTTCTGGAGAATAGAATTTTAAACCTTCGCCAAGTGCGCCTTTACGTGGTTTTGTAATATAATACAAACCAAGCACCATATCTTGCGATGGCACTGTGATAGGTGCACCGTTAGCTGGATTTAAAATGTTATGTGAAGCAAGCATCAACAATTGTGCTTCCAATACAGCTTCATTACCAAGTGGTAAGTGAACAGCCATTTGGTCACCATCAAAGTCGGCATTGAACGCCGTACAAGCCAATGGGTGCAATTGAATAGCTTTACCTTCAATCATTTTTGGTTGGAATGCCTGAATACCTAAACGGTGCAAAGTTGGAGCACGGTTTAATAATACAGGGTGTCCTTTCATTACATATTCTAGGATATCCCAAACCACAGGATCTTTACGGTCGATAATCTTTTTAGCCGATTTTACGGTTTTAACAATACCGCGTTCAATCAGTTTACGGATAACAAATGGTTTGAAAAGTTCGGCTGCCATATCTTTTGGGATACCGCATTCGTGCATTTTCAATTCTGGACCAACGACGATTACCGAACGAGCGGAATAATCGACACGTTTACCCAATAAGTTCTGACGGAAACGACCTTGTTTACCTTTTAAACTATCCGAAAGAGATTTCAATGGACGGTTTGAATCGGTTTTCATAGCGCTTGATTTACGCGAATTGTCAATCAATGAATCGACTGCTTCTTGTAACATACGTTTTTCGTTACGTAAAATTACTTCAGGAGCTTTGATTTCGATTAAGCGTTTCAAACGGTTATTACGGATAATCACACGACGATATAAGTCGTTCAAATCCGATGTGGCAAAACGACCACCATCCAATGGAACTAACGGACGCAATTCTGGTGGAATAACCGGAATTGTTTTCAAAATCATCCATTCAGGACGATTTTTGTGGCGTGCGGCACGGAATGATTCTACTACTTGCAAACGTTTTAAAGCTTCTGCTTTACGTTGTTGTGATGAATCGGTATCGGCTTTGTGACGTAAGTCGTATGATAATTTATCTAAATCCAAGCGTGAAAGCATCTCGTGGATTGCTTCAGCGCCCATTTTTGCGATAAATTTATTAGGATCGGTGTCTTCCAGCATTTGGTTTTCGCGTGGAAGTTTCTCCATCAATTCTAAGTATTTGTCTTCATCAATTAATTCGCCTTCTACTACTGGCTCGCCTTCTGATTCAGCTAAAATACCTGCTTGAATCACCACATATTTTTCGTAATAAATGATTGAATCAAGTTTTTTGCTAGGCATTCCAAGAAGGTAACCAATCTTGTTTGGCAATGAACGGAAGTACCAAATATGTGCCACAGGCACAACTAGTTGAATGTGTCCAGTACGTTCGCGGCGCACTTTTTTCTCAGTAACTTCTACACCACAACGGTCGCAAACGATTCCTTTGTAACGAATACGTTTGTATTTACCGCAGTGACATTCGTAGTCTTTCACTGGTCCAAAAATACGTTCGCAGAACAAACCATCACGTTCAGGTTTGTAAGTACGATAGTTGATGGTTTCAGGTTTCAACACCTCGCCATACGACGATTCAAGAATTTCCTCGGGCGATGCAAGCCCGATGGAAATCTTGGTGAAATTATTTTTGATCTTATTTTCTCTTTTAAATGCCATATTCTTATTGAAATTTGTAAGATGTAAAAATTCGGTTTAATGTAGAAATAATAAACTTATTCCAAATTAACACTTAAACCTAAACCTTTCAACTCGTGTAATAATACGTTCAGTGATTCCGGAATGCCAGGTAGTGGCATTGGATCGCCTTTCACAATGGCTTCGTAAGCGCGAGCACGGCCCATTACGTCATCCGATTTTATAGTCAAAATTTCCTGTAAAATGTAAGATGCACCAAAGGCTTCGAGTGCCCAAACCTCCATCTCACCAAAACGTTGACCACCAAATTGAGCTTTACCACCCAATGGTTGTTGTGTAATAAGTGAGTAAGGTCCAATAGAACGTGCGTGCATTTTATCTTCAACCATGTGGCCTAATTTCAAGAAGTAAGTCACACCTACCGTAGCAGGTTGGTCAAAACGTTCGCCAGTACCACCATCATAAAGGTAAGCTTTACCATAACGTGGAACACCAGCTTTGTCGCACCATTCGTTCAAATCGTCGAGGTTTGCACCATCGAAAATTGGTGTCGCAAATTTCATACCTAATTCCTTGCCTGCCCAACCAAGTACAGCTTCGAAAATCTGTCCAAGGTTCATACGAGAAGGTACACCAAGTGGATTCAATACGATATCTACTGGAGTTCCATCTTCAAGGAATGGCATATCTTCTTGACGAACAATTTTCGAAACGATACCTTTGTTACCGTGACGACCTGCCATTTTATCACCAACGCGAATTTTACGTTTTTTAGCAATATAAACTTTGGCTAATTGAATGATTCCAGAAGGAAGTTCATCTCCAATAGTTACATTGAATTTTTTACGTTTTAATTTAGAATCGCATTCTTTGTATTTTTTCAAGTAATTGATTACGATATCTCTAATCATATCGTTTTTATGTGGGTCTGTTGTCCATTTGGTCAATTGAACCACGTTATAATCAATTTCGTTGAGTAATTTTTGTGTAAACTTCACGCCTTTAGGAATGAGGTCTGTGCCTAAGAAGTCTTTCACACCTTGCGATGTTTTACCGTTGGTGATAGTAATTAATTTGTCAATTAATTGAGCTCTTAATGCACTTACTTCTCTTTCGAATTCAGCATCTAATTTTGCTAAAATCTCTTTATCCGTGTTGCGTGATTTACGATTACGTTGTGCTTTAGAATAAAGTTCTTTGCCAATAACTACACCTCTTAATGAAGGTGAAGCTTTCAATGAAGCATCTTTAACATCACCAGCTTTGTCACCAAAGATAGCACGTAACAATTTTTCTTCAGGTGTTGGATCGGTTTCACCTTTTGGAGTGATTTTACCAATCAAAATGTCGCCTGGTATTACGTGAGCACCAATACGAATAATACCGTTTTCGTCCAAATCTTTAGTAGCGTCCTCGCTAACGTTTGGAATGTCAGAGGTTAACTCTTCCATACCACGTTTAGTTTCGCGCACTTCAAGTGTATATTCGCTTACGTGAATAGAGGTATAAACGTCTTCACGAACTACGCGTTCGTTGATAACGATAGCATCCTCATAGTTGTAACCTTTCCAAGGCATATAAGCCACTTTTAAGTTGCAACCTAAAGCTAATTCACCATTTTGAGTTGAATAACCTTCTGTCAAAATTTGGTTAAGCGTTACGCGATCGCCTTTTTTAACGATAGGACGTAAGTCGATGGTTGTATCTTGGTTGGTTTTTAAGAATTTTGGAAGAGGGTATTCTTTTACAGAATCTTCAAAATTCACAAATGCTTCTTCTTCACTACGATCGTAACGAATACGAATAACACTTGCATCTACAAATTCAACCAAGCCATTACCTTCGGCCATAATTTGGGTACGTGAATCAGCAATAAGCTGACGTTCGATACCTGTTCCAACAATTGGAGCTTCAGGACGTAACAATGGTACGGCCTGGCGCATCATGTTAGATCCCATCAATGCACGGTTAGCATCATCGTGTTCCAAGAATGGAATCAAGGCTGCTGCAATAGAGGCAATTTGTTGTGGAGCAACGTCCATCAAATCCACTTCTGTTGGAGGCACCATTGGGAAGTCAGCTTCCAAACGAGATTTAACCTTGTTACGAATGAATTTACCATTAGCATCGAGTGGTGCGTTACCTTGTGCTACCACTAAATCTTCTTCTTCTTCAGCGGTTAAGTAAGTTACACCTTCAGCCGATAAATCAACAGTTGAGTTTTCTACTTTACGATAAGGCGTTTCGATAAAGCCAAGTTCGTTGATTTTAGCATATACACACAACGAAGAAATCAAACCAATGTTTGGTCCTTCTGGTGTTTCAATAGGGCAAAGACGACCATAGTGTGTATAGTGAACGTCACGAACTTCGAAACCTGCACGGTCGCGGCTCAAACCACCAGGCCCGAGGGCTGACAAACGACGTTTGTGAGTGATTTCAGCTAATGGATTGGTTTGATCCATAAATTGAGAGAGCGCATTGGTACCGAAAAACGAATTGATAACCGACGAAATTGTTTTAGCGTTAATCAAATCGATAGGCGTAAATACTTCGTTGTCACGTACATTCATACGTTCACGAATAGTACGAGCCATACGAGCTAAACCAATGTTGAATTGTTGATAAAGTTGTTCACCTACAGTACGTACACGACGGTTACTTAAGTGGTCAATATCATCCACATCTACTTTGGAATTGATCAGTTTAATCAGATATTTGATAATTTCAATAATATCTTCTTTGGTCAATACACGAACACCCATATCTGTTGTCAGATTGAGTTTTCTATTGATTCTATAACGACCAACTTCGCCTAAGTCATAGCGTTTTTCAGAGAAGAAAAGACCATTAATCGTTTCGCGAGCAGATGCGTCATCGGCAGGTTCTGCATTACGCAATTGACGATAAATGTGTAACACGGCTTCTTTTTCAGTGTTACTAGGGTCTTTTTGTAAAGTATTATAGATAATCGCAAAATCATCCACATTTTGATCTTCTCTGTGAAGCAAAATAGTTTGATTTCCCGATTCGATAATGTCGTCGATATGATTTGATTCGATGATAGTTTCGCGGTCGATAAGTACTTTTGTACGCTCAACGCTTACTACTTCACCGGTATCTTCATCCACAAAATCTTCGGCCCATGTTTTAACAACACGAACTGCCAATTTGCGACCAATTACTTTCTTTAAATTGGTTTTGTTTACTTTTACTTCTTCTGCTAAACCGAATGTTTCCAAAATATCTTGGTCACTTTCGTAGCCGATGGCACGTAGCAGGGTAGTAACAGGTAATTTTTTCTTACGGTCGATGTAAGCGTACATCACATTATTGATATCCGTAGCAAATTCAATCCACGATCCGCGGAAAGGAATGATACGTGCAGAATAAAGTTTTGTACCGTTAGCATGTGTGCTTTGACCGAAGAATACACCAGGAGAACGGTGTAATTGCGACACAATAACACGTTCTGCACCATTGATAACAAATGTACCTTTGGCGGTCATGTAAGGGATAGGTCCCAAGTACACATCTTGGATAACCGTATCAAAATCTTCATGATCTGGATCGGTGCAATATAATTTTAATTTGGCTTTTAATGGAACACTATAAGTTAAGCCACGACGGATACACTCGTCGATAGAGTAACGGGGAGGATCAACATAATAATCGAGGAATTCGAGAACGAAATTATTACGTGTATCTGCTATTGGAAAGTTTTCAGCAAATACGCGGTACAATCCCTCATTTTTTCTTCTTTCTGGAGGAGTATCTAGTTGGAAGAAATCTCTAAATGATTTAAGTTGTACTTCCAAGAAGTCAGGGTAGGCCAACTGATCTTTAATGGAGGCAAAACTCGTTCTTTGATTTTCAGTATTTGAAGACATTTATTAGTGTGTATTAGTTGAACTTATTTGTTATACATAAAAAGGTTTAGAGTCCCGTTTGAGCGGGATTCTAAACCGTAATACCCTGAAAACCAGGATTTAGACTTACTTAAGTTCAACTTCAGCGCCTGCTTCAGTCAATTGCTTTTTAAGAGATTCAGCCTCTTCTTTAGCAACACCTTCTTTAACAGGAGCTGGAGCAGCGTCTACGATATCTTTAGCTTCTTTCAAGCCAAGACCGGTAAGTTCTTTTACTAACTTAACGATTGCCAATTTGTTGGCACCAGCTGATTTCAAAATAACATCAAATGATGATTTTTCTTCAACTGCTTCAGCAGCAGCAGCAGGACCAGCAGCAACAGCAACAGCTGCAGCAGCAGGTTCGATACCGTATTCATCTTTCAAAATTGCGGCTAACTCATTTACTTCTTTAACGGTAAGGTTAACCAATTGTTCTGCAAAAGCTTTCAAATCTGCCATTGTAATAATAATTTATGTGTTTGTAATTTTGTTTTTGTAAATAATTAATTTCTTTCAGAGAGTGTTTTCAACACGCCATGAATTGTAGTTCCTCCTGATTGGAGTGCGGACACAACGTTCTTAGCAGGTGATTGCAATAAGCCAATGATATCACCAATAAGTTCGTTTTTGCTCTTAATTGTAATAAGAGTTTCGAGTTGATTTTCGCCAACATACAAGCATTCTTCTACATAAGCTGCTTTCAAAACTGGTTTTTGATTTGCCTTGCTAAATTCTTTAATTAATTTAGCTGGAGCATTGCCAGTATTAGAAAACAAAATAGCTGAATTTTGCTTAAGTGCTTCAGCCAACGGTGCTGTTTCAATACCATTAGCTTCTAATGCTTTTTGGAATAACGTATTTTTGACAACTAACATTTTGATGTCGCCTTTATTGCAAAGACGTCTCAAATTGCTAACCTGTTCTGCGTTCAATCCTTGCGCTTCAGTAATATAAAAATTACTGTACGATTGGAGAGTTTCCTGTATTTGCGAAATAATGATGCTTTTATCTTCCTTTTTCATACCTTCGTTTTAATTAGTTTTCATCAATTGATTTAGTATCAATTTTGATACCTGCACTCATTGTACTTGAAAGATAAATGCTTTTTACATATGTACCTTTAGCTGAAGATGGTTTCAACTTCATAATAGTATTCATGAATTCTTTCGCATTTTCTACGATTTGTTTTTCGTTAAACGAAACTTTACCGATAGAAGTGTGAATAATACCTGTTTTGTCTACTTTAAAGTCAATTTTACCAGCTTTTACTTCTGTTACCGCTTTACCAACTTCCATGGTTACAGTACCGCTTTTAGGATTTGGCATTAAACCACGAGGGCCTAATACGCGACCAAGAGCACCAATTTTACCCATGATAGCAGGCATAGTGATGATAACATCAATATCTGTCCATCCGCCTTTTATTTTTTCGATATATTCATCGAGACCAACATAGTCAGCGCCTGCAGCTTTCGCTTCGGCTTCTTTGTCAGGAGTACATAATGCAAGAACCCGTACTTGTTTACCTGTACCGTTAGGTAATGAAACCACGCCACGAACCATTTGGTTTGCTTTACGTGGGTCTACACCTAAACGTACATCAATATCCACAGAGGCGTCAAATTTGGTTTTAGTAATTTCTTTAACCAATTTTGCGGCTTCATTGAGAGTATAAGCTTTTCCTGCTTCAATTTTCTCTGCAGCTAACTTTTGATTTTTTGTAAGTTTACCCATTGTTGAATTGAAGTTAAGTGTTAAATATTAGGGAATTCACCTTTAACGGTAATACCCATACTTCTCGCAGTGCCAGCAACCATTGTCATGGCTGACTCTAGTGTGAAACAGTTTAAGTCGGTCATTTTATCCTCAGCAATCTGTTTTACTTGTTCCCAAGTAATTTCAGCCACCTTTTTACGGTTTGGTTCTGCTGAGCCACTCTTCAATTTTGAAGCTTCCAATAATTGGATAGCTACAGGAGGAGTTTTAACGACAAATGTGAATGACTTGTCTGCATAGTACGTAATAACTACAGGTAAAATTTTACCTGCTTTTTCTTGGGTTCTGGCATTGAATTGCTTACAAAACTCCATGATATTGATCCCTTTGGAACCCAAAGCAGGACCAACAGGAGGAGACGGATTTGCCGCACCACCTTTGATCTGTAATTTGATAAGTCCAGCAATTTCTTTAGCCATAATTCTAATTAAGATTTTGTTATTAACATATTAGATTGAGCAACTATACGGGCGTAACCTCGTTGTTTACTCTTTTTCCACTTGCATGAAACCAAGTTCGAGCGGTGTTTTTCGCCCGAAAATTTTCACCATTACTTTGAGTTTTTTCTTCTCATTGTTTACTTCTTCGATAACGCCAGAAAAACCACTAAATGGACCAGCAATTACTTTCACATTTTCCCCTACGCTGTAAGGAATAGCGATTTCTTCTCCCATTTCCTGCATTTCGTCAACAGAACCCAAAATACGGGTTACTTCTGATGCACGCAAAGGCATAGGTCGTCCACCAGGAGCTTCACCCAAGAAACCTAACACGTTAGGGATGTTACGCAAGCGTCCCATCGTCTCGTTTGTCATGTTGGCCTCTACAAGCACATAGCCTGGTAGATAACTGCGTTCTTTAATTGTTTTCTTCCCGTTACGAATTTGGTAGACTTTTTCCATCGGAATCAAAACCTGAGATACGTATTGCCCAAGATCAGAGGTTCGGATTTCTGCATCAGCATATTCTTTTACCTTGTTTTCTTTGCCACTCACGGCACGCAATACATACCATTTTTTTGTTGTCTCAGACATGATAACCTCCTAGAATTAGAGAACCTTGTTGTAAATAAACGTCATGATGCTTTCAAACCCAGAATCCATTGCCCATACTACAAGTGCAATAAGGAGGGAAGCTACTAAAACAACTACTGCACTGTTGGTCAGTTCTTGTCGTGTAGGCCATGAGGTCTTATGAACAAGTTCTGAATAAGATTCTTTGAAATAATTGATGAGTTTCATAATTCGCAAATAGATTTTTTTTGCACGGGTCGAGAGGCTCGAACTCCCGACACCCGGTTTTGGAGACCGGTGCTCTACCAACTGAGCTAGACCCGTTTATTTTTTAAAAGAAGGAAACAAGTAATCCGAGGATTACTCGTTTCCTATCTGTTTTTATAGTACAGGTACCGTTAGGTATTTGTATTAGTTAAGTAAAGAGGTAATTTGACCAGAACCTACTGTACGACCACCTTCACGGATTGCGAAACGAAGACCTTCGCTGCAAGCTACTGGGTAAATCAATTTTACAGTAATTTCTAAGTTGTCACCTGGCATTACCATTTCAGTTCCTTCTGGTAAAGTGATTTCACCAGTTACGTCCAATGTACGGATGTAGAATTGAGGACGATATTTGTTGTGGAATGGAGTGTGACGACCACCTTCTTCTTTTTTCAAGATATAAACAGACGCTTTGAATTCAGAGTGAGGAGTTACTTTTCCTGGGTGAGAAATAACCATACCACGTTTGATTTCGTCTTTGTCGATACCACGAAGCAATAAACCTACGTTATCGCCAGCTTCACCTGTATCAAGAAGTTTACGGAACATTTCAACACCAGTTACAACAGATTTTTTACCTTCTGCACCTAAACCGATGATTTGAACTTCTTCACCTACTTTGATGATACCAGTTTCGATACGACCTGTAGCAACTGTACCACGACCAGTAATTGAGAATACGTCTTCAACAGGCATCAAGAATGGTTTGTCAACTGCACGTTCTGGCAATAAAATCCAGCTATCAACAGCATCCATCAATTCCATAACTTTATCTTCCCATTTTTCAACACCGTTCAATGCACCAAGAGCTGAACCTTGAATAACAGGAGTGTTGTCGCCATCGAAATCATAGAATGAAAGCAATTCGCGCATTTCCATTTCTACTAATTCCAACATTTCAGCATCGTCAACCATGTCGCATTTGTTCATGAAAACAACCAAACGAGGTACGTTTACCTGACGTGCTAACAAGATATGTTCACGAGTTTGTGGCATAGGACCATCAGTTGCAGCAACTACAATGATAGCACCGTCCATTTGAGCAGCACCAGTAACCATGTTTTTAACGTAGTCAGCGTGACCAGGACAGTCAACGTGTGCATAGTGACGGTTTGCTGTTTGGTACTCAACGTGTGAAGTGTTGATAGTGATACCACGTTCTTTTTCTTCTGGAGCGTTGTCGATAGAATCGAATGAACGTAATTCAGAAAGTCCTTTTTTTGCAAGTACTGTTGTAATTGCAGCAGTCAAAGTGGTCTTACCATGGTCAACGTGACCGATGGTACCGATGTTTACGTGCGGTTTTGACCTGTCAAATTTTTCTTTTGCCATAACTCAAAATTTATTTAAAAGTGATATAATTAAAATTGTTCAATTATCTTATTGCTTGTTGAGCTGTTGACGAGGATTGAACTCGTGACCTCTTCCTTACCAAGGAAGTGCTCTACCACTGAGCTACAACAGCGAAAAAAAAGAGAGCGGAAGACGGGACTCAAACCCGCGACCCTCAGCTTGGAAGGCTAATGCTCTATCGACTGAGCTACTTCCGCAATTTATTCAGCAAATAACCTAAAAGTTACTTCTGAAGTAAAAAAAGCTCTACTTTTTTCGTTGTGGGCAGTGATGGATTCGAACCACCGAAGTCGAAAGACAGCTGAGTTACAGTCAGCCCCATTTGGCCACTCTGGTAACTGCCCAATGTGTGCAATACTTTAATTTTGAGCCTCTTGTCGGATTCGAACCAACGACCCCGAGATTACAAATCACGTGCTCTGGCCAACTGAGCTAAAGAGGCATATCCCATTTAGCCACTCTTCAACAGAGTAGTACTAAAACGGCTTGCAAAGATAGATATTTATTTGATATCTACAAAGAAAAATATAATTTTTCGATTATTTTCTGTTGAAAACTTTTGTAATGTATTGTTAGTAAGTGTTTTTTAATACTGAAAGGTGGCTAATCACTAGTCACCTTTCAGTGTCATGAACCGCTTTTAGCGTTTGTCTTTTTGTTTTTTGAGTTGTTTGTCGAGAGCATCAACGCACTCATCAACAGCTTGTTCAAAGGTGTCGGCCACTTTCGCGGCAAAGAATTCAGCATTGGCAGCTTTAATCTTAATTTCAGCTTCTTTATTATTGTCGGTTTCTGGTTTTACCACTTTTAAATAAATATCTGCGGTAAGAATGCTATCAAACACTTTTTCTAACTTAGTCACTTTTTTTTCGATATAAGCTTCTAATCGTTCGCTTGCATCGAATTTCATCGCTTGAATTCTAATTTCCATAATTCCTCCTCTTTTTTGCCCTTGGGTGGGCTTGTTCGTAAATGTGTTGTAATTGCTCGAACGTGGTATGGGTGTACACTTCTGTAGCAGCCAAGTTTGCATGCCCGAGTAGTTTTTTTACTGCGTTAATATCGGCTCCATGATTGAGTAATGTGGTGGCAAACGTATGTCGTAATACGTGTGGACTGCATTTGCGTTGTGTGCTAACGGCTGACATGGTGTCGTGCACTATGCGGTACACTAATTTTGGATACAGTTTTTCCCCATTAGTACGCACATATAAATATGGTGTACTGCGTTCTGTTTGCTGGTTGCGTTGCTCTATATAAGTTTGAAAAAAGTTTTTCAGACTTTCGCCAAAGGGAACAATGCGTTCTTTGCTGCGCTTACCGAATATGCGGATGGTGTTTCTGTGAAAATCAATGTCCGTATCCTTTAAGTTGATAAGCTCCGACAATCGTATGCCTGTTTGATAAAACGTTTCAATGATCGCCTCGTTTCGACACGCTTCAAAGTTAGAACAATTTTTGGTATTCGCAAAGGCTTGGTCTAATTCTTTTTCGCTGAAAAAAGAGGGCAGTTTTTTGCTCTTTTTTTGTGAGTTGATTTTTGCCGTTGGGTCAATGGTTACACGCCCTTGTTTTAACAGAAAATGGTAAAAGGATTTTAAAGCGGAAAGCTTGCGATTTACCGTGCGTGCTGATATGCCAGAGTCTCGTAGCTCCATGAGCCACGAACGAATGGTTTCCGATTGGATGTTTTTAGGAATGAATTCCTGATGAGATTGTTTCAGAAATTCTTGAAACTGTAAGAGGTCGCTATGATATGACGAAACAGTATGAGAAGAGTAGCTCTTCTCATACTGTAAATATTGCAGAAAGGAATCTATCATAAAAAATAGTAGTTACAACTCTGCAGCTAAAATAGAAGATATTTTCGAATCGAACAAACGTTTCGAACAAAAAATCTTAATCTTCTTTTTGTTGCATGTGTTGTACGTAGATAGCGTGCATTTTTTCTTCGCGAGCTACTACTGAAGGTTTGTCAAATTGTTGACGACGACGAAGTTCTTTTACTACGCCAGTTTTTTCAAATTTACGTTTGAATTTTTTTAGGGCTCTTTCGATGTTTTCGCCCTCTTTAACAGGAACTACAATCATGTTGATGAGTTTTATGATTTGAAATTTTAATAAATCTAAATTCGGGCTGCAAAGGTATTTAATCTTTTTGATTTTTGCAACCTATTTCTAAAAAATTATTTGCAAACAGGAATTTTTTGAATTCTTGCTTCGTGACGACCACCTTCAAAATCGGTTGCTAAAAATGTTTCTACTAATTTAAATGCGAGATCTTGTGGTATAAAACGAGCTGGCAATGTAAGTATGTTGGCGTTGTTGTGTTGGCGTGCCAAAGAGGCTAATTCTTCGTTCCAACAAAGTGCAGCGCGTATGCCTTGGTGTTTGTTTACGGTCATATTGATGCCGTTGCCGCTACCACAAATAGCAATACCAAAATCGCAAGCTGAGTTTTCTACTGCATTGGCTAATGGATGAGCAAAATCGGCATAGTCGCAACTGTCGGTGCTGTGTGTGCCATAATCATAGACGTTGGCAACACGTGTTTCTAACATTTTGATGATGGCTGATTTGAGTTCGTAACCAGCATGGTCGGATGCAATACCAATAGATAAATGATGTAAAGGTTTCATATTATGTATGTTTTTTGTGTTATATAAATTCTATGTGTAAAAATACGTATTTATTTCTGGTCGTGTGCAAAAGCAGTCCATCCTTGTGCCTGAATAGCAAATTCTTGTCCATCACGTGTAACGAGAGCTGAACCTTCCGACGCATCGGTGATGTGGCCAATAATATGCACGTTGTCTAATTCTTTCACAGCATCGTGTAAATCAAGTGGTACAGTGAACAAGAGTTCGTAATCTTCTCCGCCATTGAGCGCTGCGGTAGTAAGGTTTATGTTAAATTCTTCGCACATGGTGGCTGTGACGTAATCAATTGGTAGTTTTTCTTCGTAAATGCGACAACCGACGCCACTTTGATTGCAGATGTGTAATAATTCTGACGACAAACCATCAGACACGTCCATCATGGCTGTGGGAACGATATTGGCTTTGGCTAAATTTTCAATAATATCTTTACGTGCTTCAGGTTTCAACTGACGTTCAAGTATGTACTCTTTACCCGCAAAATCGGGTTGGAATTCGGGATCTTTTTGACCTCGAAAGACCATTTTTTCACGTTCTAATAGTTGTAATCCCATGTAGGCAGCGCCAAGGTCGCCCGTAACGCACACTAAATCGTTTACTTTGGCACCATTACGATAGACGATTTTGTTTTCGTCGGCTTCGCCTAAGCAGGTGATGCTTAACGTTAATCCCGTAAGTGACGAAGTGGTATCACCTCCTACTACGTCGACATTGTATTGTTCGCAAGCCATGTAAATGCCGGCATATATTTCTTCTATTTGTTCTAAAGCAAAACGTTTGGAAACACCAATCGTGATAAGCAGTTGTGTGGGTGTGCCGTTCATGGCGCAGATGTCAGAAAAATTGACCATGGCAGCTTTGTAACCTAAATGCTTAAGTGGCGTATAGGTTAAGTCGAAATGAATACCTTCGAGCAAAATGTCGGTTGTGACTAATGCTTTCTTCTTACCAAAGTTGATTACAGCTGCATCGTCACCAACCCCTTTGAGCGACGATTTATTTTTGAGTTTGATTGATTTGGTGAGGTGTTTGATAAGTCCAAATTCTCCCAATGATTCAAGCGTTATTTTTTCTTCGGTTTGTTCTTTCATAAGTCAAAATTCATGAGGTAATACGACCTAATGATTAGGCTCTGCAAAGGTACGCTTATTTTTTGTATCGTGAAAATAGCTTTGTATCATTTCTTTGGGTTCTTTGTTGTTGGCAGAGTTTGGGCGCTATTCGTAGTGCTTTCACTATTTTTTATAGGAGCAATATCTTTTTTTCGATAATTCTAATTTTTGATTAACTTTGACGATTGTATTTTTTAATAAAAAGGAAAGATGACTAGAAAGCTTATAACATTGTTTGTGTGCGTGTTAACGGTTTCGTCTGTGATGGCGCAGCGTGATGTTCCTATGTTACAACTACAGAAATTGAATCAAACTCTATATGCCATTAGTAACATGTACGTTGATTCTGTGAAGGTAGATAAATTGGTAGAGGATGCCATTGAAGGCATTTTAACAGAGCTAGATCCGCATTCTACATATATTCCAGCGAAAGAAGTGCAACGCATGAACGAAGGTGTGGAAGGTAGTTTTGAAGGTATCGGCATTCAATTTCAAATGTTAAACGATACGCTATTTGTGATACAAACTATTTCGGGCTGTCCTGCAGCAAAAGTGGGCGTATTGCCCGGCGACCGTATGTTAGAAGTGGATGGAATAACTATCGCTGGTGTGAAGAAACCAAATTCCGATATTATGAAATTGTTGCGTGGTAGAAGTGGTACCGATGTAAGCGTGAAAATAAAACGTGCTGGCGTGCCAACGGCTATCGATTTTGTGATTACGCGTGGTAAAATTCCTATTTACTCGTTGGATGCTGCTTATATGATTACGCCAACTATTGGTTATGTGAAACTGAATAGTTTCTCGAGCACCACGGTAGATGAGTTTCATAAGGCGATGAAGGAGTTGAGTAAACAAGGCATGCAGCAATTGATTCTCGATTTACAAGGCAATGGTGGTGGTTTGCTTGATGCCGCCATTAAACTGTCTGATGAGTTTTTGAATAACAACAAAATGATTGTGTATACCAAAGGTTTGAATCAACCACAATCTACGGCTCGTGCTACTGCTTCTGGTGCATTTGAGAATACCGATTTGGTAGTGTTGGTGGATGAATATTCTGCTTCGGCGAGTGAAATTGTGTCGGGTGCTTTGCAAGATTGGGATCGCGCTATTATTGTAGGACGCCGTACGTTTGGTAAAGGTTTGGTGCAACGTCCAATTCCTTTGTTAGATGGTTCGATGATGCGTTTAACGGTGGCTCGTTATTACACGCCAAGTGGTCGCAATATTCAAAAATCGTATGCCGACGGAGCCGAAAAGTATCAAAAAGATTTGATTGAACGCTATAATCATGGAGAATTGCAACATGCCGATAGCATCGCGTTTCCTGATTCTTTGCGTTACCAAACCTTACGTTTAGGACGCACGGTATATGGCGGCGGTGGTATTATGCCCGATATTTTTATTCCACTCGACACCACTAAGTTTACCACGTATCATCGTAATATTGTGGCGAAAGGTGCTTTTAATAAAACGGTAGTAGAATTTATTGAGAAAAACCGCGCTGCACTTAGCAAGAAATATAGCTCGTTTGACGCGTATCAAACTAGTTTTGAAGTTGATGAGCAGTTGCTCAACACCTTGGTTGAAAATGGCACAAAAGCTGGCGTCGTGTTGAATGAAGCAGAATTTGAAATTTCAAAACCCTTGATGCGTTTGCAATTGAAAGCGCTGATTGCGCGCGATGTATTTGCCAATGCCGATTATTTCAAAGTGATGAATACAGATGACGCCACGGTGCAAAAAGCGATTGAAGTGTTGAGTGATTATAAAGCCGCTTGGACTAAATTAGAAAAGAACACGAAACGGTGAAAAAGATAGTTGTTTTAGGTCCAGAATCGACAGGGAAAACAGATTTGTGTCGCGCGTTGAGTGACCAATTTGCTAGCCCTTGGATTCCAGAATATGCGCGTGAGTACGTGGCTGGTTTGAATCGTGCTTATACGTATGCCGACGTGGAATTGATTGCACGTCAGCAACGGCACGAGCAAGAAGAAGCCAATCAACTTTATGCCGATGCGGATTATGTTTTTTTTGATACCGATTTGGTGATTACTAAAGTGTGGTTTTTACACGGATTCAATCGGTGTCCTGAGTGGCTGCAATCCGCTTTGGAATCGTCGGAAGTGGATTTGTATTTATTATGTAAGCCTGATATCCCGTGGGAATATGATCCTGTGCGTGAAAATCCAGACATTCGCGAATTTTTATATGATTGGTATAAACGCGAATTGGAAGCACTACACAAACCTTTTGTTGAAATTGGTGGGCTCGGCACAACACGCTTGCAAAATGCTATAGCTGCTATTCAAATAGGTAAAGAATAACTTAGTTAACTAATAGAGTATGACACAACATGACGTCATGAATAAGGCCATTGCAGAATTATCAAATATGGATAATTGCCAAGCTTTGTGCCATCAACAAAATGTAGACGCGCCAATACCAAATACGGTGGCGCTCGGGCAAGTGGTTGATATTTTACGCAGTATTTTATTTCCTGGTTATTTTGGTTCGTTATTGGTGGATCCGCAAATGCTCCAGTACCAAATAGGTGTGCGCGTAGAAGAGGTTAATAAATTGCTTGCTGAACAGATTTTTGCGGGCATCTGTTTTTCCGATCGCACCATTAATTTGGATCAAGCTCGCAAGCAAGCTAAAGCCATAACTACCAAATTTATTGGTCGTTTGCCAGCATTACGTGCGCAACTTGGCACCGATGTGGAGGCCACTTATCAAGGTGACCCAGCAGCACAAAGTTGCATGGAAGTGATTTTTTGCTATCCGGTTATTCGCGCTATCACAAATTACCGTATTGCGCACGAATTGTTGCTGTTGGGCGTGCCGCTTATTCCTCGTATTATTACTGAATTAGCGCATTCTGAAACGGGTATCGATATTCATCCTGGCGCAACAATTGGCAATTATTTTACGATTGATCACGGTACTGGAACGGTCATTGGTGAAACTTCCGTCATCGGTAATCATGTAAAAATTTACCAAGGCGTCACTCTAGGCGCTAAGAGTTTTCCGGTAGATACGAAAGGTAATCCAATCAAGGGAATTGCCCGTCATCCGGTGATTGAAGATAACGTCATTATATATGCTAATTCTACGATTTTAGGTCGTATTACGATTGGTAAAAACGCCATTATTGGCGGTAACGTTTGGGTCGATAAAGATGTGCCAGCTGATGGTAAAATCTCACAAAAAGGAAAGCAACTGTAACGTCAATTTTTAATATTATTTTTTACGATATATGGAACAAGAATTTCAGATGACTGCCAAAACTTTCCGAGGATTGGAAGAGGTTTTAGCTAAAGAGTTGGTTAATTTGGGCGCCAACAATGTGTCGATTGAGCGACGCGTTGTGTCGTTTACGGGCGATCAACGGATGATGTATAAGGCCAATCTTTACTGTCGTACGGCATCACGTATTTTACGCCCAATTTTAACGTTCAAAGCAACCAATGCGGATGAAGTTTACGAACAAGTCAAGTTGATTGATTGGAGTAAATATTTGGATGTCAAGAGAACTTTTGCTATTGATGCTACGGTTTTTTCCGAAGAGTTTAGAAATTCCAAATTTGTCACGTATCGTGTCAAAGATGCCATAGCCGACTGGTTTATGGAACATGAAAACAAACGCCCATCGATTCGTTTGGATAATCCCGATTTATTTTTGAATATCCATATTTCGCACACGCAATGTACTATTTCGTTGGATAGTTCTGGTGAGTCGTTGCACAAACGTGGTTACCGCGATGCGCAAACCGAAGCGCCTATCAATGAGGCCTTGGCTGCTGGTATGTTGCTGTTGGCAGGCTGGGATGGCAAATCCAATTTTATTGATCCGATGTGTGGTTCTGGTACGTTTTTGATTGAAGCAGCGTTGATTGCTTTAAACATTCCACCATGTATCTATCGTCAGTCGTTTGCTTTCGAAAAATGGACGGATTTCGATAAAGAATTGTTCGAAGAGTTGTATAACGACGATAGTTTAGAACGTCCCTTTGAGTTTAAAATTATGGGTGCCGACGTGTCGCCACGTGCGGTGAAAATTGCGCAAGAAAACATTAAAGCGGCTGGTCTGCATAAATACATTACGGTAGAACAACGCTCTATATCTGATTGGGAACTACAAACTGAAACGGGTTTAATTGTGACCAATCCACCGTATGGCGAACGTCTTTTGTCGGACGATTTGTTTGGTTTGTATGCGCAGTTGGGCGAAACTTTGAAACACAAATTCACGGGTTCTACGGCTTGGGTTATTTCGTCGCACGTGGACTGTTTACAGCGGGTGGGATTACGCCCATCGGCTAAGGTGAAATTGCTCAATGGTGCACTCGATTGTGAATTCTGGAAATACGAACTATTTCGTGGAAAACGGGAAGAATTTGTGGTGAAAAAATTGAATCGTCGCGATTAGTTAATTTATATTTAATTTGGAACACTTTTTGCTGCATTTAAAGCACTTAAAGGAACTTTAAAATCAATACTATTATGGAAAACTTTGCAGGACTTACTGGCAAATATGCCGATTACGACAGTGCTAAAATTGTCGTGTTACCCGTTCCTTATGATGCTACAAGCAGTTGGATTCACGGTTCCGAAAAAGGACCTGAAGCGTTGTTGGAAGCATCGGTTCAGTTAGAATGGTACGATACCGAAACTCAAACTGAGGTGTATAAACAAGGCATTCACACGGCAGCAGCGGTAACCGAAATGGAAACTCCTGAGGCGCTTTGTGAAGCCGTAGAACAGCGTGTAGGCGAACTGTTTGATGCCAGCAAATTTCCTGTTACCATTGGTGGTAATCACACCGTGAGCATTGGTGCTATTCGTGCAGCCGCTAAACGATTCAAAAATTTGACCGTATTGCAACTCGATGCGCATTCCGATTTACGTAAAAGTTACGAAGGCTCGGAATTGAACCACGCCTGTGTGATGAATCAAGCGAAACAAGTGGCGCCTATTACGCAGGTGGGTATTCGTAGCATGTGTGTGGAAGAAACCAAGAGTTACGACCCAAGTCGTATTTTCTTTGCGCGTGATATCTACTTCGACCACGAAAGACGTTGGGAATTGGAAGCGTTCGACACGTTGAGTGAAGATGTGTATCTAACGATTGACTTAGATGTGTTCGACCCAGCTATTGTTCCATCTACTGGCACGCCAGAACCAGGCGGTTTGCAATATTTCCAAGTGCTGCATTTCTTACGTCGCGTGTTTAAACGCTTCAATGTGGTAGGTTTTGATGTGGTAGAGTTGTGCCCAAACCCAAATCAAAAAGCGTCCGACTATTTGGCAGCGCGTCTGTCGTATGAGTTGATGACTTATAAGTTTCTGAAAAAATACAACCAGAAATAAGTTATAAAAAAAAGAGGCGAAAGCCTCTTTTTTAGTTTACCTCAAACGCCTGATGCAACAATGCTTTGAGCAATTGCTCGGTGGCTTGCTGGTTGGCTATAATGTGTTCTTTTAATTGTTTTGTTTTGGCGAATTGCTTTTCTATTTCCGCCACAATGCGTTTTTGCTCGGATAGTGGGGGAAGGGGCACAGGGATGATATTCAAATTTCCCTGACTAAGTTTTGGTTGAAATCCGCCTGTTACAAATGGCTTCAAATCAATTGAGTTGATGTAAGCACATAAATAATCTAAAGTAATTCTATCAACTGTATCAAGAACGTGTGCGTGATTATTTACCCAAAATTGCCCTTTTGCAAAAAATGCAATAGGAGTTGAACGAGTTACTAGATTTGCACCATCTTCACCAATAAGTAATAATTCACCTTCGTGTGTATATCCATCAATTTTGTCAATTACCCCTGATGCACCATAATAATCGTAAATCTTTTTACGACCGTTTCTTTCTGCTTGTGATATCGGCTTTCTTTCTCCGTCTCGATTTATGCTCATTTCCCCCAACCTACACCATACCCAATTTTCAGGAATCTCAAATGGAATTTCTTCGGGTTTAATGGGTGGCAAAGGTTTTTCTTTTTTGCCTGATTTCGCTTTCTCGACTTTGATGCGTTTGAGCAATTCGCTGGCGGGTTCGTCTTTCGGGTCTTGTGCCACCAACTTACCCTGCACCGCTTCTTGTAAAATGGCTTGGTTTAGGTTTTCGAGTTGGGTGAGTTGGTAGGTGTATTCATCAAACAACTCTTTTTTTAAAGCCTCTGCTTTACCAAATTCGGCTTTTACTTTTTGTTGAATAGAAAGGTCGAAATATGGTAATTCATACTCGCCAAAAACTTTTAAGCCTATCGCTTCTTTTGAAGTGCCTGCTTTAGTGGCAGCAACAATTTCATTTTTATAAAGATTAAAAATGATATGATAAAACTTCAAGTCAACAGGTAGCTTTTCAGGTTCTTTTGGAGTAAGAATGAAACACAAATCACTAGAAATAAATTTACCTTTAACATAATGGGTTCTTCCCAAAGAGCCTGATGCAGCCGCTGCAAAAATCAAAGCTTCACTATCATGTGAATATTCATTATGTGTTTTCCAATCAGTAGCAGCAGTAATAAAATCATATTCCCCTTCAATGCACTTTGAACTTTGAAGAACACCTTTTTCAAAATTGAAAAGCTGGTTAATTTTTTTCAAACTCATTTGCCAACTAGCTTTAATTCGTTTAACAATGAGATTGATTTTTCAAATGATTTTTCTAACTGACTAATCAATGAAACTCTATCATACACCACTTCCTCCACTTTCTTATTTGGGTTCTTAATATCCAAATCATATCCCCGCTCCTTAATGGTATCAATCGAAACTTTCCATGAAACTTCACTTTCAATTCGGTTTTGCCACCATTGTTTTAAGGGTTCAAATTCTTCTATGCGTATGGGTTTGGTTTTGCTGTAGGCTTTGGCTCCTTCGGGCAATGTGTGCTCATAATACCAAATCTCTTTTGTTGGTTTTCCTTTTTCAAAGAAAATCAGGTTGGTGTTTACGGTGGCATACGGAGCAAATACCGATTGTGGCAGACGCACAATGGTATGTACGTTGCAATCTTCTAGCAGTTTTTGGCGTACACGTTGTTTTACGCCGTCGCCTGTTAAACTGCCATCGGGTAATACAATTCCGGCACGTCCGCCGTCTTTGAGCAATTGAATAAAGAGAATAAGAAAAAGGTCGGCACTTTCTTTGGTGCGGTAGTTTAAAGGAAAGTTTGTTTCCATGCCGTCGCCTACTACGCCTCCAAATGGAGGATTGGCTATGATAATATCTACTTTGTCCTTTTGTTTAATAGACGTGAGTTCACGGCTTAAGGCGTCGGTATTTACAATTTGTGGTACTTCTATGTCGTGTGTGATGAGGTTGATTACTCCCAGCATAAATGGCAATGGTTTTAACTCTGTGCCTGTTATGGTTTCCTGTAAAGTTTT
Organism: Paludibacteraceae bacterium; assembly: GCA_028694915.1. GTDB lineage: Bacteria > Bacteroidota > Bacteroidia > Bacteroidales > Paludibacteraceae > W0P28-013. Next base: position 84,938 of record JAQVJY010000003.1, on the reverse strand, counting down.
GCGTTCGTCGATGTTGTTTACCTGTTTGCGTAAATGCTCAATAGCACAGACTAAAAAACCTCCTGTGCCACAAGCAGGGTCACCTATTTTTTCGCCCAATTGGGGATTTATCATATCCACAATAAACTGGGTAACGGCTCTTGGCGTGTAAAATTCGCCTGTATCTTTTTTGGTGGCAAGTCCTTGTAATATATCCTCGTATATGGCATTGAAAATATGGTGTTCCTTGCTGCTGTTAAAGTCTATTTCGTTGAGTTTGTTAATGGCTTGGCGAAACGTGGTTCCGCTTTTCATGTAGTTGTTAGTGCCATCGAAAATATTGCGGATAATCACCCCCAAACGGTTATCGGCTGTAACTTGTAATTCTTTTAATTGCGGAAATAGTTTATTGTTAATGAACTGAATAAGTTCATCGCCTGTAATGCCTTCATCGTTTTCAGCCCAGTTGCGCCACTGTAGCTCACTCGGAATGGGCGATTTGTAGGTTGTGTCACGTAATTCTCTTTCCTTATCTTTGTCATCAAATAGTTTTAAGAATATCATCCATCCCAATTGTTCGATGCGTTGTGCGTCGCCACTCAAGCCAGGGTCTTTGCGGAAAATATCACGAATTGATTTTATGACGCCACTTATATTGCTCATTGCTTTTTCTTTGTTTTAGTTTGTTGTTCTATTTGTTTAACTGTTTGTTCAAAATCGTCCAATTGTTTGTCTTTTTGGGCAATGGTTTTCACACGGTATTTTTCATATTCGTTCTCAGCAAAACCAATCGCTAGCTCGTGTGTTACTCGTCCAGCATCTTTCAGTATTTCGCGGTCGTTGAGCGATAAGAATCCGTGAAGTTTTTCAATCCAATCGTTCATGTACATTGGAATTTTGCGCATGGCCTGACCTTCGGCAAATACAAGGTATTGTTCCACGAGATTGTTTAACGCTAGCAGCTCTTCTTCATTCAAATAGTTCTTAGCCACCGAAACATCCTGTTTTCTTGGCTTTTCGCCTCTCCAGCTAGTCAATCCCATGTTTGGTTTCTCACTGTCCGCTCTGTTTTTAATAAGTTCGGCAGCTGTTTGTCCCGTAATAGCCCAATGCATTTTATTTTGTACTGTTTTGAAAAACAGAATGCTTGTTTCCAAGGTTGGGTCGTAATCGACACTGGTGGCATATATGTCGGTAATTTTTTGGTAGAAGCGTTTTTCAGAAGTCCTTATATCCTGAATACGCCTTAGTAACTCTTCGAAATAGTCAAATGGTAAATCTGGATTCTTTAATCGTTCATCGTCTATCACAAAACCTTTGACAATATATTCTTTGATGTGTTGGGTTGCCCAAATCCTGAAACGTGTAGCTACGTGCGATTTTATTCTGTATCCCACAGAAATAATAGCATCAAGATTGTAAAATTTTTGGTTTCGTTCCACCATGCGATTACCTTCTTGCTGAACTTGTAAGAAATCCTTACAAGTTGCATTTTCTTGTAATTCTTCTTCTTCGAATATGTTTTTTAGGTGAAGTGTGATGTTTTGAGGAGTGGTTTGAAATAGTTCAGCCATCGATTTTTGTGTGAGCCAAACGGTTTCATTTTCAAGCCTGACATCAATTTTTATTTGACCACTTTCGGTCTGATATATAACAATTTGTGATTGATTCATCTGTTTTTATGCTACCGTGTATAATTCGTTTTCTAAATCTTTAATGGCTCGCAAATAGTTTTCGCGGCTTCCAAAAATACCGTTGACAATTTCAAGCGTTGAACCAAAATTGCTTAATGGTTTTACTTGTAATACTTCCATGCTTTCTATGTTTTCAATGCCTTCGTCGGCGTATTTATCCAATAAAGCCTCCAATACGTTTCTTGCTTGGTCGCCATACTTTGTAAAATAATTACGTTTTTTTACATTGTTTGCTCGTTCTTTTCGTGTAAGTGGTGGTTGGTCGTAAGCAATGTGGCAAATCAAATCAAATAAATCAACTTGTTTGTCCACTGCTTCATACAGCGCTTCTACCATAATGCCTTGTTCTGCCAATTCGGCAATGATTGCTTCTTTTCGGTCTGAACCTTTCCATTTGTTCAGAAAATCATCTAAGGAAGCAAACTGCTCTTTGATGATTTCTTTAGTGTGGTCTTTCAGACTTGTTGTAATGGGTTTTCCGTGCTGGTCGAAATGCAATTCACGACTAATCAAAACCGAAACATCTACACCATTTACATAAACTTTTCGTCTTGGTTCATTTGCTGTTGATGGTGGAAATTCTTGTTCAGGATAACGGATTTCAGGGGGAGTAATTTCAATTTCTTCTCCTGTTTCAATGTCAATGATTGGTTCTGTGTTTTCTTCTTCTTCGTCAATAATATCTCCTAAGTCTATTGCTTCGGTAACTGGTTTAATTCTGATTGGTTCTCCGTCAAATTGAGGGTCAGCAAAAAGGTCTGTTGCATTTCTGAAATCCAAAATGGTGAAATACAATTTGCCGTATTCTTCATTGATTCGTGTTCCTCTACCAATGATTTGTTTGAACTTGGTCATTGAATTGATGTTGCTGTCCAATACAATCACTTTGCAGGTTTGAGCATCTACACCTGTGGTCATTAATTCCGATGTGGTTGCAATAACAGGATATCTTTCCTCTGGATTTATGAAGTTATCGAGTTCTCTTTTGCCCTCGTCATTGTCGCCTGTAATCTGCATTATGTATTTGTAGTTCTCGGCAACTAAATCAGGATTGTGTTTGGCTAATGCGGTTCGCATTCTTTCTGCGTGGTCAATGTCCACACAAAACACAATTGTTTTTGCAAAACGGTCGTAACCTTTCAAAAACTCTGTTAGCTTCTTGGCAACTGCATCCGTCCTTTCTTCTATTACTAAATTTTTATCAAAGTCCTTGCGGTTATAAATTCGGTCTTCAATTTCATTTCCGTCTTTGTCAGTTTTCCCTTGGTCGGGTCGCCAACCTTCTGCATCCACATTCAACGCAATGCGGAGCACGCGATATGGAGCTAAGAAGCCATCGTCTATTCCTTGTCTGAGTGAATAGGTGTAGATTGGGTCGCCAAAGTATTCTGAATTACTGGTTGTTTCAGTTTCTTTGGGCGTGGCTGTTAAACCAATATGTGTGGCATTTTGGAAATATGTTAAAATTTCTCTCCAGCTACTATCGTCTTTTGCACTTCCTCGGTGGCATTCGTCAATCACGATTAAATCAAAAAAGTCTCTCGAAAATTGTTTGTACACATTGGCGGCTTCGTCTGTGCCTGATAGACCTTGATAAAGAGCTAAATAGATTTCATAACTCTTATCAATTTGACGGTGTTTTACTACTGTCATTTTATTTTTGAAATGCTTAAAATCACCTCTGCGAGTTTGGTCAATGAGGGCATTTCTGTCTGCTAAAAATAAAATGCGTTTTTTAGCTCCGCTTTTCCAAAGTCGGTGAATAATTTGAAAAGCGGTATAGGTTTTTCCAGTTCCTGTGGCCATGACCAACAAAATCCGATTCTGTCCTCCTGCAATAGCTTCAACAGTTCTATTTACAGCAATTTGTTGGTAATATCTTGGTTTGCGATTTGTGCCGTCGAAGTAGTAGTCTTGCGCAGCAATTTTTTCAGCTTCAGGTGTCTTAATCCCTTTGTATTTTTTGTATTTATTCCAAAGTTCTTCGGGAGAAGGAAAGTTATCTAAATTAATTTCGGTTTCAATCGTTGCATCAGTTTCTGTGCGGTCATGAAACAGAAATCCGTCGCCATTACTACTAAAAACGCAAGGAATATCTAATATTCGGGCATAGTCCAGTCCTTGCTGAATTCCTGCTCTTACCGAATGATTATTGTCCTTGGCTTCAATAATCGCAATAGGGATATTTGGTTTGTAATATAAAATGTAATCGGCTCGTTTTCGTGTCCCTCTTACTGTTATTTTTCCTCTTACATATATTTTCCCATCGGTAAATGAAACTTCTTCCAATATTTGCAATTGTTTATCCCATCCTGCTTTTTCTAAGGCAGGAGTAATATATTTAGTGCAGATATCACGTTCAGATAATTTCTTTTTGTCAATCATGTTAATGCTTTAATTAACTTTACATTAGTGAACACTCTTTAGTTAAGTTGGCTGTTTTTTTGAAAAGGGATACGGTATGCATTGCTTTAAATTTACCAAGCCAAAGTTACAACTTATTTATTACTTGCCAATGAAAATATACAGGTTTTATTTCATCATCAAGCACGAAGCAATGCGACCAGAGTTAATGCCGAGTTTGCGTGCTGAGAAATAGGTGTCGGCTTGGTCGAAGGTGCAAATGCCTGCCACTTCAATATGTTCGGGTAAAATGCCCAGTTCTTCCAGTTGCCACCGATTGGCAGCCCATAAATCCAACTGTAATTTATTGCTGTTGGGGGCTTTGGTAAAGCATTTGCCCGTAGGGAAGTCGGCTTTTACAAATTCGGCTAACACGTCGTTACTCACTTCGTAATTGGCGGCCGAAATGCTCGGACCAATGGCCACTAACAGGTTTTCGGCACGGCACTGAAAGTCTTGTATCATCTGTTGCGCTGTTTTGGCAGCTATGCGCGCTACGGTGCCACGCCAGCCAGCGTGTGCCACGGCTATCACGTTGCGTTCGGGATCAAACAGCAGCACAGGCACGCAGTCGGCGGTGTTAATGCCAATGCAAATGGATTTTTGTGCCGTTATCAACGCATCCACGCCTTCTAATAATGCGGTCTGTTTTTTAGCTGTAAGTTTGAGAAATGCCTCGTCAATAACTAATAGATGATTGCTGTGCGTTTGACGTGGAAAAATGAGTTGAGCAGCATCGATGTCCAACTGATTGCACACGAGTTGGCGATTACGGGCGACGTGTTCGGGATTATCGTTCACGTAGTGGCATAAATTTAGCGATTGGTAGTTGCCTACGCTTACGCCACCGTCACGTTCGGTAGTGAAGCCTACAAGGTTTTTGTGCGCTTCGAATAGTTGGTAATGCATCATGCAACAAAAGTAATAAAATTTATGAAAGTAGGCGTCTGTGTACATAAAAAAAACCTTGAACACATCGTTCAAGGTTTTTTCCTATTTATATACACGAACTTATTAGAGAATGCCTTCAGCGTAAAGAACTGCATTTGTACCGCGTACAGCTGCTTCGCTTGCTGCTAATTTTGCTTTTTCGTCAGCGTTTAGTTCAAATTCAACGATTTTTTCGATACCGTTTTTACCAATGATACATGGTACACCAATCATGATGTCTTTCATGCCATATTCTCCTTCGCATGAAGCAGCGCAAACGATTAATTTACCTTGGTTTTTGATGATAGATTCTACCAAGAACGAAGCTGCTGCACCAGGAGCCATCCAAGCAGAAGTACCAAGTAAGCCAGTCAATGTAGCACCACCAACCATAGTTGATTTAGCTACTTCTTCTAATTTTTCAGCGCTCAACAAAGTGCTTACTGGTACGCCTTTGTAGGTAGCTAAGCGAGTCAAAGGAATCATAGTAGTGTCGCCGTGTCCGCCGATTACTAAACCTTCTACTTCGTTAGCGTTGCAATTAAGTGCTAGGCTTAAGAAATATTTGAAACGTGAGCTATCCAAAGCACCACCCATACCAATCACGCGGTTACGTGGTAAGCCAAGTGTTTTAAGTGTGAGGTAAGCCATTGGGTCCATTGGGTTTGATACAATAACCAAAATAGCATTTGGAGAATATTCCAAAGCACTTTTAGCTACCGATTTTACGATGCCAGCATTTACGCCAATAAGTTCTTCGCGTGTCATACCTGGTTTACGTGGAAGACCAGACGTGATAACTACTACGTCAGAGTTAGCTGTTTTTGAATAATCGCCAGTTACACCAGTTACTACAGTGTCGAAGCCCATTAATTGAGCTGTTTGCATAATGTCCATAGCTTTGCCTTCTGCAAAACCTTCTTTAATGTCGATGAGTACAACTTCGTTTGCTACTTCGTTGACTGCTAATACATTGGCGCACGTAGCACCTACGTTACCTGCACCTACAACGGTTACTTTTGACATAATTTTTAATTTTTAAGGGTTATGATAGAATGTATAGTTTTAAAGACGATTGAAACTGGTACAAAGATAAAGCGAAAAAAGTAATTAAAGAAATTTTTCCGTAATTATTTTACACAATTTTTTATTCGGTTACTGCTCACTTTACTTTGTGCGCTTTAAGGTTTGGCTTTATTGGAAATGTATTCTAAAAAATGATAAATTGTTAGAGACAGACTGTTCTGTATGTATATTTGTTATATTGCAAATAAAATAGTAATTTTGCATCGGTTTAATAGGTGTTGAACTGATTTTAATGAATTGAAAAACAAGTTGTTATGGTTAAGAAAGATTATACAGTGTGGGCGTTTGCGGGTGTTATCTTCATAGTGGGTTTAGTGGCTGCGGTCTTCTTCTTTTGGCAAAAATCGAAACAGACCGAAGTGGAAATGGCCGAAATGGTGGAAATGATGACTTACGAAAAGGAGCAATTGGAGCAGGATTATACCGATTTATCGGTTGAGATGGAGGGCTTTTCGTATAAAACCAATAACGACTCTATTTTAAAATTGCTCGACCAAGAACAAACGCGCGTGCAACTGTTGTTGGAAGAGTTGAAAACGGTAAAAGCCACTAATGCACGTCGTATAACCGAGTTGAAAAAAGAGTTAGCTTCGGTGCGTAAAGTGTTGGTGTATTATGTGTCGCAAGTCGATTCGTTGAATCGTGTGAATACGAAATTGGTAACCGAAAATCGTAAGGTGACCAAAAAATATCAAGAAGCCACACAAACTGCAGAGCAGTTGGCTCTAGAAAAGCAACAATTGTCTGAGATTGTTGCCATAGCAGCCCAACTTGATGCGCGTAAAATAGTGGTGAGTACCCTCAATAGTCGGAATAGAAAGACAACCCGTTTGTCAAAAATTGCGCTGATTCAATTTGATTTTACCATTGCAAAAAATACGACTGCCGTAGTTGGTCAAAAAACAGTCTATTTGCGTATTATGACCCCTGATGATGATGTTTTACAAAAACGTGCTTCGGATGTGTTTCCTTATGAAAATCAACAAATTCAATATTCTTGTAAAAAGGTGGTTGAATATGGCGGCGAAGAGTTGGCTACAACTTTATATTGGAATGTAGAAGAAGTCTTGGCGGCTGGCACGTATCGTGTGGATATTTTTGTGGATGGCCATTTGATAGGGACTCAAACGTTTAAATTGGAAAAATAATGACAATTTTAAAAGCCATCAAAACACTTAAATCAGGTCGCCTATTTTTGGCGTTATATGCAGGTTTTGCCTTGCTTTTGGTCGCATTGGTACTGCTTACTAAACAGGCCGATTTACATCTATTACTCACTACACGTTATGTGTCAATGTTGAGTGGCGAAGTGTTGGCGTGGAACGATCTGTTTTTTAAATATATCACCGAATTAGGTGGTTTTATGCCATTTGTAATCATTGCAGGTTTGCTATTCTACAAAGTAGGCGATGCACTCTTTGTATTGATGGCCGAATTGTTCACGGCAGCATTGGTGTTTCCCATTAAGCAATGGGTTAGCGCGCCCCGCCCATCGCTATTTTTTCACACAAACTTTCCGGACGTCATATTGCATCAGGTCGATGGTGTTACGTTGCATCAAATTTATAGTTTTCCGTCGGGACATACAGCTACCGTATTTTCGTTGATGCTCGCCTTGACACTTATCTTTCATAAAAAATCGTGGTTGGCTGTTTGCTTTTTTGTATTAGCGGTGTTCACAGCTTATTCGCGCATTTATTTATCACAACATTTTGCCGAAGATGTGTTGTTAGGCTCTTTTATTGGCGTTGTTATGACGTTGGTGGCTTACTGGCTGTATCAACGTAAATCGTATACGTGGCAAGAGAAATCATTAATCGATTTATTGAAACGTTAATGTGACATGGAAAAACAACGCTTTGAATTTTTTATCTATCCGCAAGAGGTAGATTACACCAAACGGATGACTTTAACTGCATTGGGCAGTTGTTTACTCAATGCCGCTGGTTTGGCGGCTGCCGAAAAAGGATTTGGAATGGAAGCTATGCATGCGCAAGGCTGGGCGTGGGTGGTTTCGCGTTTGGCGGTAGAGATGAAACATTATCCAACTCAATATGAAAAGATTACCGTGGAAACTTGGGTGAATGATTGTGGGCGGTTGGTGACCACGCGTAATTTTGCCATTTTTAATGCGGCTGGCGAACGATTGGGCGATGCTACTTCGTTGTGGTCGATGATTGATTTGTCGACACGTCGTCCCGTAAATTTGCAAGAAAAGATGGATTTAACAGACGTGATTATTGCGGAACCTGCCTTTATTGAACCGCCTGCGCGTTTGGACGAATTGCATTTAGAACCCATTACCACGCACACCGTGCATTATAGCGACATCGACTTAAACAAACACACCAATAGTATGAAATATGTGGAGTGGATGTTGAATACGTTCGATTTAGCGCAATTTGAACATCGCATATTGGCTCGTTTTGATGTGAATTATACCCACGAAGCCTTGTTTGGCGAGCAAATAGCCATTGTGCGTGCCGATACGGAACATGAAACACACTTTGACCTCAGATCATCTTCTGGTCGTTCACTGTGCAAAACGCGTATGGTGTTTATTTCCGAATAATAATTTCCCTCACTTTCAAATCATCTTCTTATGCACTTGTTGCGTAAGTCTACAAATTAGTCTATATTCGCATTTAAATCATTAAATTTGAATCTATGGATATAGTCGTTATTTCGGTAGTAGCATTTTTTACCGCTACGTTAACTTTTTTCTCTGGCTTCGGTCTGGGGACCATTTTAGCGCCTGTTTTTGCTCTGTTTTTTCCTATTGATATTGCGATTGCTCTAACTGGTGTTGTACACTTTTCTAATAATATGTTCAAAATTATATTAGTAGGAAAGAAAACTGATAAAGCGGTATTGCTACGATTTGGTTTACCTGCTATTGTGGCATCATTTGCAGGCGCGTGGCTGTTGCTTAAAATTACCGTTCTACCTACATTGGTCGAATATGAGTTGTGGGGACGTGATTTTGCCATTACGCCTGTGAAGCTCATTATCGGTTCAATTTTGATTATTTTTTCGCTATTAGAAATTTCTCCTCGTTTTCAAACAGTTCAGTTTGGAAAAGATAAATTAATTTTTGGTGGAATTTTAAGTGGTTTTTTTGGTGGTTTATCAGGTATTCAGGGTGCTATTAGAAGTGCTTTTCTTATAAAAAGCGGCCTCTCAAAAGAGGCTTATATTGCCACTGGTGTGGTTATTGCTTCGTTGGTTGATTTCACGCGTTTGTCGGTATATGCCTCGCGTTTTACGGCGGCTAATTTGCACGAAAATTTACCATTATTGATTTCAGCCACTTTGGCAGCTATTGTAGGTGCTTATTTAGGTAAGAAAATTTTGAAAAAAGTAACACTTCGAAGTATTCAGTTATTGGTAGCCATTATGTTGATTTTTATCTCTTTGGCGCTGATTTTAGGACTGATTTAATGAAGTAAGTATGGAACGGATTTTTGCTCGATTGGGTGTTATATAAAAGCAGCCGACCAATGTAGGTCGGCTGCTTTGTTTGTAGAAGCCAAAATCGACTTATTCTTTGTCTTGTTGAGTAGCTTCGTATTCTTTCAGCAACTTGTCTTGTACATCTGTTGGACAGAGTTCATAAGAAGCAAATTTCATGGTAAATGAAGCGCGACCACCCGAGAGTGAACTCAATGAAGTAGAGTAACTCGAAAGTTCTTTCAAAGGTATTTTAACTTGTAGTTTTTCAAATCCTCTTTCGCTATTCATGCCCATAATCAGGGCGCGGCGTCCTTGTAAATCGCTCATGACATCGCCCATACGATCGCTTGGTACCAAAATTTCAACATCGTAAATAGGTTCCATAACTTTTGGTCCTGCTTCTTTAAAAGCTGTAGCAAATGCATTACGTCCAGCTAAGCGGAACGAAATTTCATTAGAATCTACGGGGTGCATTTTACCATCGTACACAATGACGCGTACATCACGTGCATACGAACCTGTCAATGGACCTTGTTCCAAACGATCCATAATTCCTTTGAGAATAGCTGGCATAAAACGTGCGTCGATAGAACCACCTACGATACTATTGATGTAAACCAATTTACCGCCCCAATCAAGTTGGAATTCTTGTTTGTCGCGAAGACTGATTTTAAATTCCTGTCCATTGAATTTGTACAGCACAGGATCGGGCATGCCTTCGGTGTATGGTTCTACAATTAAATGCACTTCGCCAAACTGACCAGATCCGCCCGATTGTTTTTTGTGACGGTAGTCGGCACGAGCTGCTTTAGTAATGGTTTCGCGGTATGGTATTTTTGGTTCTTCGAATTTGATAGCAATTTTTTCGTTGTTTTCAAGTCGCCATTTGAGCGTGCGTAAGTGGAATTCGCCTTGGCCAGAAACCAATGTTTGTTTCAATTCTTTTGATTGTTCCACTACCCAAGTTGGGTCTTCCTGGCGCATACGGGTGAGCAATTCGTTCAATTTTTCTTCGTCGGCTGTGTTTACAGCTTTTACTGCACGACGGTATTTGGGATCTGGATATTTTACGGCAGGGAACACGTGGCGGCAATCTTTGCCAGTCAAGGTGTTGCCTGTACGTGTTTCTTTTAATTTTACCGTTGCGCCAATGCTGCCAGCAACCATTTCTTCGGTTTTGGTTTTTGTTTGTCCTGCTACGTGGAATAATTGCGTAATACGCTCTTTTACATCGTTGCGGCTCACGTTGGTCAAGTCGTCGCCTTCTTTTACTTTGCCCGACATCACTTTGAAGTACGATACTTCGCCGATGTGAGGTTCTACCGTCGTTTTAAAGAAGAATAAACTTGTAGGAGCATTTGCATCAACTTTCACTTCTTGATTATTCGTGTTAACCGATGCAGGCATTTGATTAGGTGTAGGAGCTGCTATATTCAAGAAATTCATGATACGGTGAACCGCCCAGTTTTTCTCTGCCGAAGCTACAAATACGGGATAAATATCGCGGTTAATCATACCTACTTGAATACCAGCACGCATTTCGTCTTCCGAAAGTGTACCTTGTTCGAAGTATTTTTCCATCAACTTTTCGTCATTTTCGGCAGCCACTTCCAATAGAGCTTTGTATAGCTTGTCGGCATGCTCTTTTTCGGCAGCAGGAATCTCCAAAATTTCAGGTGTGGCAGCGCCTTCTTTGAATTTGTACATCTTTTGTTTGAGTACATCCACAATAGCTGAGAAAGATGCGCCGATGCCGATTGGATATTGTATAGGAATGACTTTGCCTCCGTAAATCTCTTTGAGGCTCGTCAGTGTATTTTCATAATCTGCTTTTTCGTGATCAATTTGATTAATCAAGAAACATAACGGTTTTTTTAAGTTTTCAATGTATCTGAACTGGTTGATAGTGCCAACTTCTACACCATTGGCAGCATTGATAAGCATCAGTGCCATATCGGTTACCGTCAGTGCCGATACCACGTTACCTACAAAGTCGTCGGAGCCTGGGCAGTCGATAAAATTCATCATTTTGTCTTTCCACTCGAAGGATGCCAGTGTCGAAAATACGGAGTATCCGTATTCTTTTTCCACAGGAAAATAGTCACAAACGGTGTTCTTCGCATCGATGGTTCCTCTACGTTTTATAACTCCACTCTCGTAAAGCATGGCTTCCACAAGAGTGGTCTTCCCAGAACCAGAACAACCCATAACGGCGATGTTCTTAATTTCATTTGATTGATAAATTTTCATAACCGATTAGATATTAAGGAATTAATAAATAGTGTTGATTTGAATTAAAAATAAACGACCTATTATTCAAAAAACGGTTAGCAATTTAGTAAATTATTTACGAAACAGTATGTTTGTGAAGTAAGTTTGAAAACAATGTTTTTTAACATATGGTTGAGAGCGGTTCATATAAAAAACAGGCGGACTTTCGATTGAAAGTCCGCCTGTTAGCTCGTTGAGAAGTGGTTATTTTATCACTTTAAATACTTCCGTATTGTTTCCAGCTTTCGCTTGTATAATGAAAATGCCTTTTTGTGTGATTGGAATAAAATGTCTATTCGACACATGTTGTGCTTGATACATACATATTCCACTCAAATTATAGAGGGTAATCGTAGTTTCCTCTGTGAGTCCTACCAAATGAATTCCAGCTGGCGTTGAGAAAAGTTCAATATCACTCAAAGTGGTTCTTTTGGTGGCATTTGGAACGTCAGTGGTGACTTTAATTTCATTCGAATAGGGCGATGTATAGGTTCCAACTGCTGATCGAACACGATAATAATAGTCCGATTGCGCTTCGGCATTGGTCACCATGTAATGGGCTCCAGCTACTTGGGTGTTATGAATCAAATAGGTTGTATCCAATTGGCCATAGGTGATGCTAATATCATCTAACGATACATTGCCACTTTTTTTGAGCGCATATACAAATCGTAAGGCGGTGAAATTTTGTGCCGCAGTAAACGTATAGTTGGGATAATTTTTAGTCGTTGATCCCGTATTTTTTAAACTGTCAATATTGACCCATGTGGTTCCATTATACCCATCGATAGCGAAGATAGAACCAATTGCGGCTTCTACGACCGTGGGGTAGCGGTACATAAATGTAAGTTCGGTGATTTGTCCTTCATACGTTGGTGTGGTAACCGTGTGTCCTGTAGCTGAAAAACTGATAGCTGGCGCACTTTTACCAACATACGAAGCGCTGGTGTAAGTGCTTGTTGAACCAAAATTCCAACCAGCCGTTTTGCAGGAGTCGATATTGCTGAAACCTTCTTCGGAGGCTTTTACGCCTGTTCCTGCTAACTGGTAAACGTCGAGTAAGTAGTTGGTGGCACCAGGTACTTCTTCCCATTCTGCCTCGAACGAAGTATCGTGAATAATAGAAGCATTTAATGCTAATGGAGCTTCTAATGCTTTGGTTTTAAAACGGATGCAGTTAGCACTCGAAACATTAGGTTCTACAGCTTTTATGCGATAAGTGTACTCGGTTTCAGGTGTTAATTCACTAACACTGAATGACGTGGTGGCATTCACAGTCATGTTTTGTTTAATGTATGTTTCGCCACTAAATGTAGCCGTGTGACTGTTTAGATTAGTGAAATTATCCGTTCCTTTATTTTCCCATTCACTCCATGCAAATAAAGTGGAAGGAGTTGTGACCGTTGTTTTACGTTGAAGCGTAACATCTTTCCCCCAATCATTGGGATTGTTGACTTCTCCAACAACGTCAATTTGTAAGCCACTATGATAGAGTGCTACGGCGTCATTGCCGTTGAATGACACGACTGTGGTTTGATCTGTAGTACTAGTACCTAATTTCAAATTAGCTTGATTGGCAATGTCGGTGCCAGCACCTAAATGTGCTACCACATACACAGCTCCATTGGCCAATGTTCCTACGAGTGGTGTTTCTGTCTCAAAATCTCCGAAACCATTATTCTGTTTTTTGAGCGAATATTTCGATAAATCAACCGTGGCACCTGTTCCGTTGTAAATCGCTACAGCTTTGTTGAATCCAGTAGAACCTTCTACATAACCACAAAAGAATAAATCGCCTGCTTGTGCTGAACCTGTGTAGACATCAAGTGCGTAGTTGGTGGTGTTTGGGTAATTAATCCAATTTAAGGTGGCACTTGTAGCGGAAATATTCGTGGCATCTAGCACCATAAAATCGCTGCTAACAGTTGCTTTGATAGGTACAGCAATCGTTTTTGTTAATCCGCCTCCTGTAATCAGTAGTGTATCGATTGTTTGTCCAACAACGCTCGCATTACAATCTACAAAAATAGTAGTCGAAAGTGTTTTCCCATCGGGTGTCAGTGTGCTTTGAGATATCGAAAGTCCTGGTTTATTACTCTTCAATGCTAACGTGACATTGCTGGTGAGGTTGATGCCTTGTACATTCAGTGTTTGGCGTTTTGCATCGTTTTGCATAATCACCCCAAAATCGATGGTCGTCCATCGGTTAGGAGTGACCAAAAATGGTTCTGTTTCGGCAGGGAACGTGTAATTTTCGTTGGTTTTGTTGCCCCAAATATATTCCACTAAATCAGGATAATCGATAAATGGATTACGATTGCCTTGAATGTTGTAGACTTCTTCCACACGTGCACGTTCGAGGTCAGAAACTGGATCTTCGCGGTGCCACTTCAACAGTAAATCGATTGCCCACGGTTTCCAAACAGGATAGGTGTTGTTATTCATCATGGGCGATTGCCAAAGCGTAGAAAATTCTTCGTAAACGGTGGCTACATAAAAATACGACCGTGCAAAATCGCCTTTGTACTCGTCGGCAGGCTCAAAACAGTTGCCCGTATAATCCGTTCCAAAGGTGTTTTTACCAATTCTACTAACGCCATTATCGAGTAGGGCAGCAGGTAGTTCCACTTCGCCTAGTGGCAAATCATTTTTGGTGGAATTGGTGAGTCCGTCCGCAGGATAGAGGTGATTTAAATCTTTATAAGCATTGTTGACATAACCGCCCCACCAACTTTTAGGTAACGAGTGCTCGATGTGCATGCCGCTCACGCCATTGTAATCGCCTTGTTTGCGTATAATGTTTGAATAACGATCGGTTACGGTGCTGTCTAATGGATTGCGGTCGGTGCTGTAAAAGCCCTGCCACGTATAATCGACGCCTGCGCCGTAGGAGAGAAAAATGCCCGATGAAACAATGTCGTTTAACACCGTTTTAAGTTCGGCTTGTTTTTTACCGTCGGCTAAGTAGTAATAGCCAGCAGGAACAACTGCACTCATGTGAGTGACTATAGCAAGCAGTAGAAAAAGGACTAATGTGCGATGTTTCATGGTGTGCGGTTTTTGAGGAAATGTATACTTATGATGGCCTTGATAGGCGTTTAAATAACCAAACGATTAAAGCTAATTGCGTGTACCAAACGATAATGGCTGGCAAAGCATTCAGCCCTAGAAAAATAAGCAATAATAAGGAACCAGCAATAAAAATCCAACGAATTTGATTACCCAACCAACCAAATTGTTTGAATTTGAGTGAAAACATAGGTAGTTCGCTAATGAGTAAATAACATGACAAAGCAATCATCAACAAAATCGCCCAAGGATAAGCTGGCAAAGACATCACTTCGCCGTAAGAGTAGGCTAAACCAGTCCAGAAAATAGCGTTGGCAGGTGTTGCCAATCCGATGAATGAGGTGGTTTGGCGTTCGTCGATGTTGAATTTGGCCAAACGTAGTGCTGAAAATACAGCAATGAGTAATCCTAAATAACGCGCCCATTCCCATTGACTATCGCGCAACAAGGAGAAAGCTGTCATGCCAGGAACTAAGCCAAAACTCACCATGTCAGCCAACGAATCGAGCTCTTTTCCTAACGGCGAATAAGCCTTGAGTAAACGCGCTGAAAAACCATCTAAAAAATCGAATGTGGCTGCTAATAAGACCAGTAAAACGGTAGCTTGATAGTTGCCTTCGTAGGCCATTATTACAGCAATTGAGCCTGATAAGAGATTGAGGCTAGTAATGGTGTTGGGAATGTATTTTTTTATCATAACGAAATGTTTACAAAAAGGTAATGTGCTAGCAAAGTTGATTCTGCAACGTACAAAGGTAGGGATTGTTACTTAAACTGCAAAATTTTAGTTTATGAACTTTTAGCGTTGTTATTTGTAAAAATATGCCTATCTTTGCACTGCATTGGTTCACATCATTTTGCGTATCGCAAAACGTGATTAAAAGGGAATTTCGTGCAAGTCGAAAACAGTCCCGCTGCTGTAAGTTTGAGATCAGTTACGTGCTGATCGGTTGCAACTACAACGCCACTGATAATTTGGGAAGGCAAGTGCAACGTAAAAACAAGTCAGAAGACCTGCCAGTGTTTACACAATTAACTTTCACTCTCGAGGAAAGAGTGCAGTCATTATGGTCAACTTTGCAACATTTTTAAAGGCTCGTCGATGTGTGTGGGTAGCTCTCTGTTTGAGTTGCTCTATGGCTATTTTTGGACAGGATTCGTTGCGTGTTGATACTACTCGTATTTATAAAATTCCAGAAGTTTCGGTTTCGGCACAACGGTTTATGCCTAAGTCGGTGTCGCCAGTACAGATTTTGTCGGGTACAGCACTCGAAAATCTAAATTCCCATTCGGTAGCCGATGCGTTGCGCTATTTCTCGGGCATGCAAATTAAAGATTATGGTGGTATTGGTGGGCTTAAAACCATCAACATTCGCAGCATGGGAACCAATCACGTCGGCGTATTTTATGATGGTATTGAATTGGGGAATGCGCAGAATGGCACGATTGATTTAGGCAAATTTTCGCTTGATAATATGGAGTCCATTACCTTGTATAATGGCGAAAAAAATAGCAGTTTCCAGTCGGCCAAAGATTTTGGGTCTTCGGGCAATGTGTATATGCAGTCGAAAGCACCGTATTTTGAAACAGGCGAAACTTATCACGTGACGGGAACACTCAAAGCTGGTTCCTTTTGGACCGTGAATCCCTCGTTTTTATGGGAACAAAAATTGACCGAAAAAGTGTCACTGTCGTCGAGTGTGGAGTATTTATATACCACAGGTCGCTATAAATTTACCTATCAAACATTGGGTGGCTACGACACCACAGCGGTTCGTCAAAATGGCGACGTGAATGCGTTGCGTGCTGAACTTGGTTTGTATGGCAAAGTGACCGATGGAAACTGGCGCACAAAAGCCTATTTCTACAATTCGGAACGTGGTTATCCTGGTGCGGTGGTGCGTGGTAAATTCACCCACGAAGACCGCCAGTGGGATTCTAACTTTTTTCTACAATCGTCGTTTCAAAAAGCGTTTGGCGACGTCTATTCGTTGATGCTAAAAGGCAAATATGCGTACGATTATTTGCACTATTTAGCCGATCCAAATCGTGATGCGAGTTTGATGTATGTGAATAATGTGTACCGCCAACAAGAAGTTTATTTGTCCAATGCCAATCGGTTTCAGTTGTTCGATTTTTGGGACGCCAATCTGTCGGTCGATGTACAATGGAATGGTTTGGATGCCAATTTGTACAACTTTGTTCATCCTAATCGCTACACGGCTATGGGTGCGTTGGCTACTGCTTTTTATTTCGATCAATTCAAATGTCAAGCAAGCTTGTTAGCCACGTATGTGTACGATAAAATTAATACCGACACGCTTTCGGCGGCCAATCAATTTCATCTTGCGCCAGCGTTCTATTTATCGTATCAACCGTTTAAGAAAATAGACCTCAATTTACGCGCATTTTACAAACAGAGTATGCGCATGCCTACGTTCAACGATTTGTATTACACGTTTATTGGCAATGTCTATCTAAAACCTGAAGAAACGACTCAGTATAATGTAGGCTTCACGTATAATCAACCGTTTGATGGTATTTTGTCGCTATTTACGTGCCAAGTGGACGGCTATTTCAATCAAGTTACCAATAAAATTATTGCCACGCCCACTTCCAACTTTTTTCGGTGGACGATGATTAATCTAGGTTATGTAGAAATTGTAGGAACCGATGTGATGGTACAGACCAATTTCACTCTTGCCAAACAGATTAGTTTGAATGCGCGGCTGAATTACACGTATCAGCAAGCACACGATTTAGGCGATCCGTCGTCGCCCTATTATGGCGGTCAAATTCCTTATATTCCGTGGCACAGTGGCTCGTTGGTTTTGAATGCGTTGGTCAACAGTTGGTCGTTCAATTACAGCTTTATTTATACCGGCGAACGTTACAGTGCTTCGGCCAATATTCCTGTGAATTATGAGCAACCTTGGTATACGCACGATATGTCGGTGTCGAAAAAGCTGACATGGAAAACAGTCGATTTACAACTCACCGCTGAAGTGAATAATTTGCTGAATCAGCAGTATGAAGTGGTGCGCAGTTATCCGATGCCGGGCACCAATTTTCGGGTGATAGCTCAAGTGAAGTTTTAGTGAAATTCAATATAACAGATCATGAAATTTAGAAAAGCTCTTTTTATCATAGCCATCGCTTGCGTGGCATTTAGTTGTCGCAAAGTGTTGCCACCGCAACCACCTATGATTGACGTTGTGGACACCGCAGCTAATCTCTCACACATTAAAGGTTTGTACGTGCTCAACGAAGGAAATATGGGCAGTAATAGCTGTACGCTCGATTATTTTGATTATTCGGGCAAGTATACGTGCAATATCTTTCCAACACGTAATCCGGAAGTGGTGAAAGAGTTGGGCGATGTGGGCAATGATTTACAAATTTATGGCTCTAAACTCTATGCAGTTATCAATTGCTCGCACTTGGTGGAAGTGATGGATGCTGCCTCGGCACGCCATATTGCCACGATTGCCATTCCGAATGGTCGTTATCTCACGTTTCACAATGGCAAAGGTTACGTGTCGTCTTATTCTGGTCCCGTTTCTATCGACCCGAATGCCCGCTTAGGTTATGTGGCGGAATTTGATACCGCTTCGTTGCAAGTAACGCGCGAAGTGGCGGTTGGTTATCAACCCGAAGAGTTGGTGGTGGTCAACAATAACTTGTATGTCGCCAATTCGGGCGGTTATCGTGTACCAAATTATGATAGAACTGTGTCGGTAATTGATTTAACCACATTTACCGAAATTCAAAAAATTGATGTAGCTATCAATTTGCATCGCCTGCGCAAAGATGCTTACGGACGCATTTATGTCACCTCGCGTGGCGATTACCAAGGTGTGGGTGCCAATACGTATGTGATTGATGCGGCTACTAATACGGTGAGTGATACGTTGAATTTCGCTGCTAGTAATTTGTGCATCGCTGGCGATAGTTTATATTTTATCAATGTGGGTTGGAATAATAATACGGGCGCCAATACTATTTCGTATGGCCTGTACGATGTAAAACAAAAACGTCAAGTCGCAACTAATTTTATTACCGACGGCACTGAACAGCAGATAAAACGGCCATATGGTATTACGGTGAATCCTGAAAATCATGATATTTTTGTGAGTGATGCACAAAATTATTTAGTGCCTGGCACCTTGTATTGTTTCACCGCTCAAGGAAAACTGAAATGGCAAGCTACTACGGGCGATATTCCCGCTCATTTTGCCTTTTTGAAAAAATAACTGCTATGAAAAAAAATGTTTTATTTGGTGTTTTAATGTGTGGTTTTCTGCCGTTGTTGGCAGCGTCGCCTTACGTGTCGCGCGTGTTTGAATTTGTGCCAGCTCCTGGTCAATTTGTTAATGTATTGCCAGCGTATGATTCGGCTGACAACGCCGAAGCTATGTTGACTAAAGTGAACGATTGTTTGGTGGGCAAAGCCAATGGAACTGTATTGACTTTAGGCGCTTGGGGCGGTTACGTGGTGGTGGGTTTTGATCACACCATTGCTAATGTGGTTGATGCGTACGATTTTCAAATTAATGGCAATGCTTTTTCTAATAACGCCGAACCAGGCGTGGTGATGGTTTCAGTTGATGAAAATGGTAACGGCTTGCCCGATGATACGTGGTACGAATTGGCTGGCAGTGAATTTGGTAAACTAGCTACATTGGCCAATTACGAGGTGACTTACTATCGTCCTTCCGCTGAAAAAGAGGCAGCTACAGGTAACATTGCCGACTATATTCGTTGGAAAGATAACCGCGATTCCACAGGTTTTGTAGCTAAAAATACGTTTCACACGCAGAGTTATTTTCCGCAATGGCTAGCTGTCGATAGTTTGGTATTTAAAGGCACACGTTTGCCAAATAATGGTGTAAAATCGAGCACAGGCTCGTACACACAATTGACGTCGTTTGCATTTGGCTATGCCGACAACGCTCCGAATAATAGCGAAGGTGCTCAATTCAAAATTGAATGGGCAGTGGATAATTTGGGACAAGCCGTGCAGTTGGCTGGTATCGATTTTGTAAAAATCTACACAGGCGTTTTACAAGATAATGGCTGGACGGGCGAATGTTCCACCGAAGTATCGGGAGTGATGGATTTGCATACGCCAACAGCTTTGCCAGATTATCACACATCGTCGGCACTTATTTATTCGGTGGGGCAACAACTCACGGTAGAAAATTCAGGTTACGAACCGATTCAAATTTTCACGGTTTCGGGCGTGTGTATGGCGCAGTCGCCAGCTGTGAAACAAGCTAGTTTTCAAATCGCTACGCCAGGCGTTTACCTCGTAAAAATTGGCAATGCAGTACAAAAAGTGATGATGCGTTGGTAATTTGACCTAATTTTATCACGACGCTGAGCAGAAATCATTCAAACGGATGAGTTTACAACCTTTACTCTCATAATAGCGGAGCATTTCGTCAATTTTCCGTTTATCATAACTGGTAATGCAATCTGACAGCACATTTACTTGATAATTGGTTTTCGTCAAGTTATAACAGGTCGATTTCACACACGCAATGGCGTCTGCTCCTGTTATGTAGAATTCATCTATGCCGTTTTGAGTAATAAAATCGGCGAACTCCTCACTGATTAAAGCGTTCCCTTTGGTTTTGGTGAAAATATGGTTGGACACCATTTTCAAATCCGACACTAATTCCGACCCACGTGTATTGGGTTTAAACGTGCGTGTGCCATCGGACAAATTTTCGTGCCGAATATAAACCACGTGAATGCCTTGATGAACCGCCCAATCGATGGCGTTATTTATATTCCCAATGATGTCTTTATAGTTCTTTGTGATATCGTTTTGAATATCAATGATCACCAAGGCTTTGTTCATGTTTTCTAATTTTTTGTTGTCGAACGCGATAGATGAACTTGTTAGATGTTATGAACAAGAAAATTTCTGTTTATGATGATGTATGGAGAGCCTACGCCGAGCGGTGTCTTCTATATTGTTTTTTTATTACAATTTGGGGATCAGTGTTTCCATTTTAGGAGAATTTGTTTTAATGCTCCAAATTGCAACTTTCATTTTTTTTATGAATTTTCCATCTCCAAAATCAAGTAGGTCTTCTCTTTTATAGACATTTAAGATCTTATTTAGACTTCCTAAATCTTCAGAAGTAAGCAAAAATGCTTCTTCCGGATCAATCAATTTGCAGTAAGCCCACAATTGACCTAAATCACGAAGATTCAAACTTGTTTTTTTTGCTTCTATAAAAAATAGCTTAAATGAATGTTCATTTTTTACAATACCTAAAATGTCAATTTGTATGTCAACTCCCGTTGCAATATCACATCGAATTCCAAATTTTCGAAGCACTCTGTCTAAGCGCTCGCTATGTGCATCAATGGTAATAATTTCTTGATGCTTATAATTTGATTCAAGGTATGATTGCAACCAAATTCTCATTGGTTCGTATAGCTCAAACTCTCTCATTTCTTATATCCTAAGTTTTTTGCAATTTCCTTCCATGAAGAATAATGTTTACCACGTATGGAATCTGGAATAAACATATCGTTCTCGGATGGATGTATAGGTTTAATTTTATTTGATTCTCTTCCTTCCCAATAGTATCTGTGAGTGAAGGAAGCAACATTTTTCCCTCTGTCAATAATTCCGTCAATCAATTCTTCGGAAAAAATTGATAACGCTTCTTTCTTATGTAAAACAGCGAAACCGATTTTTTCAAATTCATTTGCCCATATTTTTAACTGATGTTCTTTCTTCCAGAAATTTGGTTTACCTTGTTTATATTTAGTCAAGTTGCCATCTCTCATGTTTGGGTGAGCCCAATCAATAGTCTGAACAGGAATATCAACATCTTTTAACAGATTACATACATCAATCACAAGTTCCCAATTATGTGGAATTTCTAAATATACTCGATGACAATATGGTTCAAAGAAATAATTACTTCTCCTAATGTACCCAGTAGTATCTGCAAAGCCTCTAAGAAAATATATTTTTTCAACTTGGCTAAAAGAAAACATATCTTTGCTGATACGAATGTTCTCATGTGATGAGGCACGACCTACATATCTTAATATCTCTCTCATCAAATAATCGGTATTTGGTTTACAGAAAGACAAAATAGTATTTGTATCTTGTTGTGTATAAATAATACCAGTGCCAATAAGTGGCTCAATTATTCCTCGAATGTCCGAGATACTAGCCTTTACATATATTTTTACATCTTGATCGTTTTCTGTAACTAACTTTTTGTGTGGAATATCAATTGAGATTATAGTTTCAGTTGCACCTCTTTTTATTTCACCGTTTCCAGATATTAATCCAAGTAAATATGACATTTCTGTATTCATATTTTATTAGCTTAAAGGTTATAACCATATTCGAAATTTGCAAAGAATTGGGCTGGGACAAAAGTTCTAATTCTATTTTTATCTTGTACTCGACCTAAAACAAAACCTTTTTGTAAAAATGGTATAATATGGTCTTTTAAGCTTATTCTTCTCTCCCAATTTTCATAACTAGGTCTGTTCTGAATTTTGCGAGGCTCTAACATTGCATCGAGAATTTGTGGCATATTATTGTTAGAAATAAAATATAAACGAACTTCTAATCCGTATTTGTTTGTACCAATAGGCCAAACATAATAAGGAGCTGTAGAGGTTTTTAATGGCAAAGGGTGATTGTTTGTCCATGAAGCATACTCAGAAATAAAACGAGTTTGTCTTTGTGATGGTAACTCAACTTCGATGTTTGTTTCTCTTGTAGGATTTGTAAGATATCCTAAAACAGTGTAAAATTCTTGATCAGTCATGAGTCATTATTTTTTTATGAAAATCATTAAATATTCATGCACTTTATTAATTCTAAATTTGTATGGGTATCCTAGAGGTCGCATATTATTATAATCTGATTGTCGATCCCAAATAATTAAATCGTCATAGATAAATCCGATTTCTTTCAATGCAGTAGATAAATCACTATGCAGTGGATAAAATTCACTTTTCTTTCTTATATCCATAACATTTACAACACAATAACCACCTGATTTTAATACTCTTTGAACATCAATAAACAATTTTTTAAGTTTATCTATAAATTCATCGTAATTAGGGATATTTCCAACATCATTTAAACTCTGAGAATAGTTTATGGCTTCTTTCATATCTGCACTTCTCTTCATGTTGAGAATATCCCAATATGGCGGTGAAGTTAAGCATAAATCAAAATGCTCTTCGGGTAATTTTTTTAATTCTTCAAAGCTGTCACCATTAATGATTTGTATTTTTGAATCATTTTCTATTCTTTTCTTTGATATATCACAAAATTCTTTTGACAAGTCAATGCCTACAGCATGACAATTAAGATTATGACAGGCAACTACAGTTGATCCAATACCATTAAAAGGGTCTAATACTTTGCAATCAGATTTAGCAAATGTCCTAATTATTTTCTCGCACAGCTCTACTGGGTATGATGCAGGATGTTTAAAATCCTTTTCCTCTTTTGTTTTGTTTAAATTCCGCCAAATACTAAAAGAGTTTTGAAGCCATTCTTTTCCAGATAAATCATTACATTTTTTAGAATATTCCATTATTTTGCCATTTATTAGACTGAACGAATCTCATTTCTTTATCGATATATTGAGATTCATTTCTTTTAATTTTGTAAATTTTATAAATTAATTTGTTTAGGACTTCTACATTATCAAACCATGATTTTGACATATATTCATCCATCTCAATTTTTTCAACACATTGTACAATTTTATTAAAAAGAGGTGATTCTGTGTCTGGTAAAGGTATTTTTTTGAGGTATTTAGGATCTGTGTGCATTGTAAGTTTTGAATAATTGTAGCAATAATGGTAGAGAAAAAAGTTACACAATCTTGAGTGTAAAATACCAAGTATAAACTTACACATTTCTTTGTTCCCATCTGTCAATACAGTAACAGTCTCACCTGCGGATAAATTTCCAGCAAAAGCCGCGATTATGCCAGATTCAGTGCTATAGATGTTTTGGATAAATATTTGATTACCATCTAAATTAGATGTTGTATTTTTTAAACCAAACTTTCTAATCTCTTTTCCGGTAATGGCATTTAAATTTTTGGATTTTCCTCTTCCTATATAACCAAGACAAATATCCGTTAGTTTTTGGTATGTGGAGTTTAATTTATTATAAATGGAAAAGTCCTCATCACTATTAAAAAGTATTATTTCATTTGAAAAATATTTTTGAGGGACTTGAGTTTGAGCTACAAATTCAGTATTAACAAGTTTCTTTATAATAATATTGTTATTGTCTTTGGGTAAACAATTTTGAATTGTTAATATAATTTGTTCTCCACGAACATTTTTAAAATAAGCTCCAATATCAACTATTGAAATTATAGTGTGTTGTTTCAGCAAATCTTTTCTCAACTTGCCATAGGAACTTATATGTAGAAAATTCTTAGGAATAATATATGATATTATTCCATTTGGTTTTACCATTTCCAAGGCTCTAATTAGAGCCGCTACAAACAAATTATTACCTGATTCTGCAACTTTTTTATTAAAAACAATATCCTTTGTTGTAAATGTAGTGCTTTTATCAATAGGCGAATAAGGTGGATTACCAATTATATAATCTACCTTTTCTTGAATTTGTAATTTATTAAGAATTGTTTTGCCATTATTACCTAAAGAATCAAATTGTATACAAGAAATATCAGGGATGTGGTTTAGACAGAAACTTACGGCATTTTTATCTAGATCAATTCCATATATGTTATTGATTCCTTTCTTTTTTGCAGAAAAAATAAAACTTCCTGCTCCACAACAAGGGTCTAATATAGTAGAATCATTCCTAATATTTAAATCATCTAACATTCTTTCTGATAATAATAAATCAGTATAGTAGACGCCGTTTGCTTTCCTATAACTTGACGCCAATGATGATTCAAAATTCATCATTTTGTAACTGTATTCTCCGTTAGAAGGCATTATTTCGTTAATCGTAGCCATATCTTGCAAAGATAGATATTTATTAGACACGTTTTAAGATAATCTCAAATAATTAGTTTGCAAATTTTCCTTATAAAGTTTGTACTTCAACTCAACGTTCTAAAATTCAAATAAAGAGAGCACAATTAGGTTGACTAGTTATATTATTTTAATAATTAAGTTTGATTTGCGTTGAGTAGTTCTTTTTGTGTTTATTAGATATTATTTCCAAAATTTACTAAACATATAATGTGTGGTGTGTATGTAATCTATAAGATAATAATAAATCCAGCTACGAATGTACGTATTTATTTTTTAACCCTAACATCTTTTTACAAAAAAAGAAGCGGCTTTTTAAAACTAGCTGTAACGCTCGGTTTTAAGGTGCATTTAGGTTTGGGTGTGAATGATGTTGATAACTAATTCTCTTTTTTCGATTTGGTTTTTGGTTTTTGTACTATCTTTGCAGCGTATTTAATGTACAGTGTTTGGTTTTTGTATCGTTTCGCGCTACAAAATGAATAGAGAATCAGGTGTAAATCCTGAACAGACCCGCTGCTGTGAGTTTCAGCCCAAACAACTTATGCAACACTTTTGCCACTGTTCCGATTGTCGGGAATGGGAAGGCGCATAAGTTGGAAACAAGTCAGAAGACCTGCCAAATGCTTTTGTTTTATCACGCTTTCGAGGAATAGAGCGCATGAACCCTGAGGACACGTTTGTCCGCATGATTCTTACAGTCTTTTTTCTACGATGTGACTTAGCAACCTAGTGTTTGCAGGTTATTCGTATGTCCGTTCGCTTCGGAAGTAATTAGTGTTTATGGCATTTTTAATTTTTTTATAAACTTAATTAATTATTTATCCGATGAAGAAAATTTTTTCCTTTTGTTTAATGACCTGTTTAGTGGTCAATGTGTTTGCGTATGCTCCTGGCGATACGATTACGTTGGATTTAACTACACCAACTAATCCGGCTACTTTTACGTTTAATGTCGCCGATGCGTGGACCGAAACGTACAACGAAACCGACTACGGCTACATCGAATCGCAAGTATTTGGCTTCTCACATTTGCCAAGCGGACAGAGTTATGGTGGCATGTCGTACGAAGGATTTACGGTGTGTAAAGTAGCTGCCGATAGCGGTTATTTTGGTTGTATGGCGCGTGGCGGTGTCGATGGCATAGGGACACCTTATGTGTTGGGTTATTATTCGGAGTATTATTCGATGTTGAACTCAACGAGTTCCAATCAAGTGATTTTCACCACGGGCGAACAATACGATGCGGTAGGTATGTATGTGTGCAATAATCCGATGGCGTACAAAGCCATTACGCAAGGCGATGCGTATGCGCGAAAATTTGCTACTGGCGACTCGTTTGTATTAAAAGCTGAAGCGCTGGATGCGTCCTTTGCGCCTACAGGACAAACGGTCTCGTTTTATTTAGCAGACTATCGTTCGGAAAATCCAGCGGAATGGACGATAAATAATACGTGGGAATGGTTTGATATGAGTTCATTAGGTCGAATTGGTGGCATTTCATTTTCGGTGAGTTCTACCGATATGTCCTACGGCTTTTCGAATACTGCCACTTATTTTGCTATGGATAAGTTGAAAGTAACGGTTCCAAAAACAACGGATGTGAGCGAGTTGATGGCTCAAAAAATAACGGTGTATCCCAATCCATTTGCCGATTATGTAGAAGTAACCAACGCACAAGCACCTGTTGAAATTTATACATTAGCTGGTGTCAAGTTGCTATCAAGTACTCAATCACGTATCAATACATCAACATTAGCGACTGGTGTTTATGTGCTGAAATGTGGCAATCAAACGGTCAAGATTATCAAATAAGAAATACGTAACTATGTGGTAGGTATTTACGTTGAACTATAACTGCCAAAAATTGAAAGTAAGAGCCCCATCGAGTTGTGATAACTAGATGGGGCTTGTTGTATGTGCTCAATTAGTTGATAGTTTTGAGTGCTTTTTTTGTGGATTCTAGTAGCGGCGTGGTCGACACATCGTGTCCTACGGCGTGTTGCATCCAGTAATTTGGAGTCAGTTTACCCGCAGGATAAATGCGTTGAATTTCGTCACCCAAATTTTTATCGTGTACTTGGTTTTCCAATTGAAATTCGATGATATGCCCGTATGGATAATTTGGCAGATACAAAGGAATATCAATCATGTGCGAATAGATGGCCAAAATCGGCGAATTCTGTTCGCCTAAAATCGGTGCATAGTATTTGTTCCAAATCGTTTTGGCGTTGGTGATGATGGTTGCTTTCAAATCTTCCACCGTAGCATCAGGATGTTGGTAGAGCCATTGCCACGTGTATAAATCGACGAGCGAAACGCCCATAATTTCGTAACAACCCCAAAAAATATCGAGTGTTTGTAAATCTGCTTGACTGGTGGCGTTGTTTTTATAGCCCAGTAAAGCGAGGTCGCGTTTTTGAAACACAAACGCCAAAGCTTCCGTGAAAGCGGTACTTGGAACGCCATTCATGAGGTAGTAATCCACGTTGTTGAGTGTGATGGTTTGTTCCACATTGTGTCCAAATTCGTGCGTAGCAATGTTGTAGCCTTTGTAATCCATGCCGTCGGCAGCAATGCGCGTGCGCAGACGAGCTTTGTCCGATTTCATTTGTGCGCCCCAAGCATGACCCGCACCGCGCGACGCATCGACTTGTATTTTGCTGCAAATGAAGTGAGCACGTTCGTCCGAAAAACCAAGTTGTTTCAATATATTTGGTAAATCCTGTTCGTAGGCATCTTTGGTTGGATAACGTTTACGAGTTTGTGCGGTCAGTTCGTCTTCGTTGATAGAACTGCGGCTTTTAAATCCGTCGTACCAAATATCAAACGGTTGCAATTTGCGCCCTAAACGAGTTTCTATCAATTTGGCGACTTCACCAACTTGTGGCGAAGCGATGAATTGGGTGAACATCGTTTCTATTTCTTCAGCCGATACTTCCATTTGCTGGTCGAACGAACGCTGAATGTAAGTGGGGTAAGTAGGACTATATGCGTCCGCAGCGATGGTGGCTTTGTAAATATTGTATAATTTTTCGTAACGCGTGTTGGGCTCAGGAGTTGGTGTGATAGGCTTTCCATTTTCAAACAATTTATTCGACAATGGTTGCCACGTGTAGGCGTCGTTGCTAATCACTTGCTGAGGAATAGTTTGATTGACGATGTGTTTCATGACTTCGTAAATCATCCACTGTTTTTCTAGTCCGTGTCCGTCGGCATTGGCATAATTGCTTTTGAGTTCATCGCGCAATCCCCAATGTGAAATGAGTGCCATTTGGTCAGGAAATAGTTGCTGACCTTGTTCGGTGCGCAACTGTCCCATCATGATGTTATAATTGGAAATATAGCTATCGGCCTCAGTGCTTTGTGTAGCTATGTTTTGATTAATCTCGGCAGGAATGCGCGCGTTGAATAAATCGCCAAGACGTGCGTAAGCCCATTCTTGTCGCGTCCAAGTTTTGCCTAACTTGTTTTTTTCTTCCAACGTGTAAAATGGAAAGTTGAGTAATGTGGTAAAGGCTATTTTGGAGGCAAACATATCGTCTGAAAAATGCGCAAATGGATCGAATGCACCAAATTGTTCGTCCATAGGCGTTACATCGGGTCCGACTACGTGTAG
The DNA here is from genome assembly GCA_028694915.1 of Paludibacteraceae bacterium. Lineage (GTDB taxonomy): Bacteria > Bacteroidota > Bacteroidia > Bacteroidales > Paludibacteraceae > W0P28-013. The sequence goes on along the minus strand of JAQVJY010000003.1, from coordinate 56,408 downwards.
TGGTAACTTTAAGTTGACACTAATTTTGTTGTAGTTGCCAAATAAGGTTTCCAAGTTGGTTTGGATTGTGGCAAAAAGGCGCTGTTTTTCGGCGTCTGTTTTAGCAAAGTTCGCCACGCAAAATTGCAAAAAATCGGTTTCCGAACCATCAGTCGTTTGCCAAAATTTTGCAGCATGAGTTACACCTCGTGTAATCATTGTTGCATCAACTTCGGGCGCATGAACTTTCACGGAATCAATTGTTGCCTGAATAGTATTTTCTGAAATAGAACTCATAGAAGTTTGTTTTTTAGAGGTTTGGCAACTCATAATGCTTAGTAATAGTACCAAAAATAGACCTGTTTTTTTCATACGGATGTTAGTTTATTATGCCTGAAATTTATTAATGCGTTTCATGGCGGCAAAAACTACCCAATCGGGTAGGTGTTTGATGAGTGGTACAAACAGATGGTTGATGCCACCGGGCAGTACTTGTTTTTTGCCTTGTGCCAGCTTTTTTAAGGCGATTTTGACGAGTTTTTCGGGTTTCATGGAAACGCCAAAGGCTACCGCTAAACGTCGTAAATTGGGGCTTAATCCATATAAACCAGTATCTACCGCGCCAGGACAAATAGCTGTTACCGTTACGCCGTATGGTTTCAATTCATACCACAAAGAGCGGCTGAAATTGAGAATGTAGGCTTTGGTGGCATTGTATGTTTGTATGCCTGGCATCGCCATCCAAGCGCTCATGGAACTCATATTGAGAATGTAGCCGTGTCGGCGCTGTTTCATATCTTCGCCAAATAATCGGCAGAGTTTAGTGACGGTTACCACGTGCAATGATAACATCAATTCTACGCGCCGTATGTCTGTATTGGTGAGTTCGTTGAAGAAAAAGACGCCTGCATTGTTGATGAGTATATCAATTTCTAATTGATTCTCAATACAATATTGGTGGAGTTCTTCGGCGGCTTGGGGAGTGGCTAAATTACGATAAAGCGGTGTTACTGTTACGAAAAAATCGGCGGTTAGTTTATCGCTAGTTTCTTGAAGTTCTTTTGCTTGATTACTGACAATGACTAAATCGTTGCCTTGTCGTGCTAATTCGGTGGCATACATCAATCCGATGCCACTGCTGGCGCCAGTTACAAGTGCCAATGGTCGATGTGTTGCGTTCATTTTATATCGTATTTTCCGGATTCTGCCATATTAATTTCTTTTTCAATTTGTTTTGGTAGATTGGCTACACAATGGTGACATTTCATTTCAAGTGTGTACATGCGAGCAATGCAGTAATTGGAATGTTTGCAACCATTCCGATAGGTTTGGTCGCTTTCTTTCATATTATTTACAAACGCTGGATCGTGGACTAAGGCGCGTGCCATTTGTACCAATTCAAAACCACTATTGAGGACTTCGTCAATTTTAGTACGTGACACAAGGCCGCCGACATAAATCAACGGCAGTGATAATTCAGCACGAAATTGTTTGGCTTCTTCTAAAAAATAGGCTTCTTTAAATGGTACGGTTGGAATCATCCATTTTCCAGCCACGTGTAAGCCGAGTTTTAACCACCAGAACGATTTAATATCCATGTAGTGTGCTAGCGTTTTGATAGGCATCGCCCCACGCATAACAGCCATGGGTGCTTTGCTTACAAAACCAGCACTTAGTACTAATGCATGTACACCGAGTTGTTCTAAGGTTTTGGCTACTTGTATACATTCAGGTTGTGTCATGCCACCTTTGAATCCGTCGTACATGTTTGTTTTTACAACGACCGCTATATCGTTACCAGCCGCTTGTATCACTTCGGTTATCACTAACCGCATAAACCGCATCCGATTTTCGAGTGAACCGCCATATTCATCTTTGCGTTTGTTGGTGTAAGGCGACAAAAATTGAGAAATGAGATAGCCATGTCCCGCATGAATCTCTACACAATCGAAGCCTGCTTTTCGCGCTAAATGCACAGCTTTGCCAAAATCTTTAACAAGTGATTCGATCTCGTATTTTTTGAGTCCGCGAACCAGTGTAGGCGAATACAAATTAAATCCAGTAGATGCTCCCACAGGCATACAGCCACAGGTGTAGAAATGTGTCATATTGCCACAATGTCCGAGCTGAATAGAAGCTTTGGACCCTTCGGCATGAATGGCATCGGTTAGCGTTTTTAATTCGGGAATAATTTCTTCGCGCATCCATAGCTGACCATTGAACGAAACGCCACTTCTATTGACAGCGGCGTAGGCTATAGTAGTCATACCGATGCCACCTTTGGCCACGCTTGTATGGTAATTAAATAAATCTTGTGATGGACGATTGCCATAACACATATTTTCAAAAGCAGCCGAACGTATGGTGCGATTCCGTAACGTAATAGGACCTAATTGATAAGGCGTAAATAACAGCGATTCCATGTTAATAGATAAAAGGGAAAACTCGTTTTAGAGGATGTTCTGTAAATTCATCGCCAAATTCTTTTTGATATTTTTTGTAAATGGAATTGGCACGAGGCACTAAGTTGGCGCAAGTCCACACGACAAAGAGTAAACCAGGAAGACTCCATGTAAGAATAGCAAAACCTGACCATTCGATAATTTCACCAAAATAATTGGCCGATGTGACGTATTTGTACATGCCTTTTTTAGGTAAGTAATGATTGGTGTCGCCAGGTTTACGTAGATGACGAATAACATAATCGGAATGTATATTGACACCCATGCCAATAAAAAATAGAATGGAGCCGATGATAAACTGTGGTGTGGTAAGCCATGCCTCGGTGTAAAGTCCTTCTGGTGCAAGGAAGAAAATCCATTCTCCTTGTAAGTAGCCGTTGATGGTATTAAAAATCACACCCATCAACATGATGGCAATAGGCATTTTATTTTTCCCTTTGAGTAAAAATGGAAACACAAATGAACGTTGAAAATAGTGCAATTCGAAAAATAAAAAGAATAAGAGCGGTGTAATTTCCCATTGACGTGACGAATGACTCCAGAAGTAGAGAAGTACCAAAAATACAGGGCATTCCATCAAAACCCAAGCTACTTTATTGTTAATAGCTGGTCCCCATTTTGTAGAGATCATTTTACCATAACCAGCTTCTACAAAATAGAGTGCTACAAAAACAATAACAGCAATAAAGGCCATTATATAAAGTAGAAAATTGAATGAATGAATGTCTAAAATCATAATCAGTTGTTTTATGGTGATACTTAATTTTCGCAGCTACAAACAAGGTTGCGATCGCCCCAACCATTGTCCACACGAGCTACTGAAATCCAAAATTTATTATCGCGTACCCAAGGTAATGGGAAGGCGGCTTTTTCGCGACCGTAAGGATGATTCCAAGTGTCGGAAGCAATCACATAATCGGGATGTGGTGCATTGATGAGCACATTATCTTCCTTATCGGCTGTGCCAAAAGCAATTTCGTCTATTTCGTCGCGAATCACTAATAGCGCTTCTACAAAACGATCTAGTTCGGCTAATGATTCACTCTCTGTGGGTTCTATCATTAAAGTTCCGTGTACTGGAAATGATAACGTTGGTGCATGAAATCCAAAATCCATCAGACGTTTGGCAATATCACTTTCGGTAATGTTTGTATCCGCTTTAAAATGGCGGCAATCCAAAATCATTTCGTGACCAACTCGACCAGTAGCACCAGTGTACACAATGCCATAATCGTTTTCAAGTCGTTTCGTTAAATAATTAGCACTAACTATCGCTATTTGAGTGGCTTTGGTTAAACCTTCTGTGCCCATCATACGGATGTAGCCGTAGGTTATTGGTAGAATCCCAGCACTACCCCAAGGTGATGACGATACCGCAGTACACGCGCTTTTTGAGTCCAATACATAGTGCTGAGGTAGGAAGTCGACCAAGTGCTTGGCGACACAAATTGGACCAACGCCAGGACCACCGCCGCCGTGTGGACTCGCAAATGTTTTGTGCAAATTGAGGTGACAAACGTCAGCACCAATAACGCCAGGAGAAGTTAATCCTACTTGACCATTCATATTCGCACCATCCATATATACTTGACCGCCAGCTGCATGAATAGCATCGCAAATTTCCACAATGGCAGGTTCAAAAATACCATGTGTGGATGGATAAGTAATCATCAAAGCGGCTAATCGGTCTTTATATTCTTCTGCTTTTGTTTTTAAATCGGCTACATCTACGTTGCCCAATTCGTCGCACGGTGTGACCACTACTTCAAAACCAGCTTGTACGGCGCTAGCAGGATTTGTGCCGTGTGCTGACGATGGAATAAGCACAATATTGCGGTGCGATTGTCCGATGGACTCTTGATAACGACGTATGGTGAGCAAACCTGTATATTCGCCAGCAGCACCCGAATTTGGTTGCAAAGTACAGCCAACTAAACCTGTAATTTCACAAAGATATGTGGTAAGATTTTCTATTATTTCTTGATAACCTTTGGTTTGTGATGCCGGAGCAAATGGATGAATATTGGTAAATTGTGGTAAACTGAGTGCTAACATTTCTGAAGCCGCATTCAGTTTCATGGTGCATGAACCGAGCGAAATCATTGACTGCGTAAGTGAAATATCTTTCCGATCGAGTCGCTTGATGTAACGCATCATCTCGGTTTCGGAATGGTATTTTTCAAAAATATCGTGGTTCAAAGCGGGCGTTTGGCGAATGAGATTTGCAGGGATCGAAATCGTTGAAATCTCGCCGAGCGTACTTGGCATAGCCTTGCCTAGAATTTGTGCAAAAATAGCGACCACTTTAGCAATTTGTTCGGTGGACGTTGTCTCGTCGGTACTGATACCAATGGTGCCATCTTCAAAGTAACGGAAATTCACCAAATTGGTTTCTGCTAACAATTTGAGAGTTTCTACCGAGAATCCTTCTGGCAATTGTATCTTAACTGTATCGAAATAGGTTTTATTGAGTTGTGTGCAGCCTAATTTTGTTAATTCTTGGGCAATCAAAACGGCGTTAATATGCACGTGCATCGCTATATTTTGCAAACCTTTGTTGCCGTGATAAGCAGCATAAAAACCCGACATAATAGCGGGTAATGCTTGTGCAGTACAAATATTGGATGTTGCTTTTTCGCGTTTGATATGTTGCTCACGTGTTTGTAAAGCTAGTCGTAAAGCAGGTTTACCATTAGCGTCTTTCGAAATGCCAATAATACGACCAGGCATATTGCGTTTAAATTCGTCGCGTGAAGACATATAAGCGGCTGAAGGTCCTCCAAAATAGAGCGGCATGCCGAATCGTTGTGTGGTTCCCACGGCAATATCAGCGCCCCATTCGCCAGGCGACGCTAAAATAGTAAGTGCCAACAAGTCTGCCACAACCGCTACTTTTGCCTCTTGAGCGTGACATTTGTCGGTGAAGGCTTTGTAATCGTAAAGTTCGCCGTTATTATTTGGGTACTGAACAATAGCTCCAAAAATGGGTGTTGAAAAATCGAATGTTTGAAAATCACCTACCAACAAATTGATGCCTTGAGGTAAACTGCGTGTTTTTAACACATCCAATGTTTGTGGAAAGAGTTGTTCGTCAACAAATAGCGTGTTTACTTCGTCTTTTATTTGTGTGCGACTGCGTAAGCCGTACATCATGGTCATGGCTTCGGCAGCTGCTGTGGCTTCGTCGAGTAAGGAACAATTTGCGAGTGGTAAACTCGTTAAGTCGCAAATCATCGTCTGGAAATTCAGCAGTGCTTCCAATCGGCCTTGAGAAATTTCGGCTTGATAAGGTGTATATGAAGTGTACCATACTGGATTTTCAAATACGTTACGCAGAATGACTGCTGGTGTAACCGTGCCATAATAGCCTAAGCCAATAAAATTATCGGCTACACTATTTTTAGCAGCGATTTGACGAATATGATTTAAAAATTCGTCTTCTGTCATTGCAGCGGGAAGCTTTAGCGGTTTTTTTAGACGAATAGTAGCAGGAATTGTTTGGTTCATCAAGTCGTCTACAGATTTAACTCCTATTACTGACAACATTTGCGGTAAATCCTGCTCAGTAATGCCAATGTGACGGCTTGAAAATAGGTCTGTTTGCATAGTTCATTCACAGTTTTAAAAACGCTCCAAAGATACTCTATTTTTCAAAAAGGAGGCACTTTTATGTTATAAAATGTGATTTTCGTCTCTGTAAAATCGGTTAATTACGTTGCTTGAGGGACTTAACATACATTTTTTTTATTTTAATAGTATGATTTTCGATTTATTTTATAACTTTGCCGTCAATTAACCTTTACACGATACTAATTTTAACTGGAAAACCATGAAAAAGTTTACTTCTCTTGTGTTTCTCTCTCTCTTCTTTTCATCTCTTTTTGCTTTTACTCCCACTATTTGGACTGTAGGCGATGGAGTTACAGAATTAACAGCTTATCAAATTTCAACGGCTGATGAATTGGCTTTTTTGGCGGAACAAGTCAATGCGGGAACAAATTACGCTAGTGAGTATTTCGTCCTAACGGCCGATATTGATTTAGATAATGAAGCTTGGATACCAATTGGTAACTTGGCTTTTTCTTTTTCAGGTCATTTTAATGGCGATGCGCATGTAATTAAAAATATTAAGATTGATGCATCTGCATCAGATTGTCAAGCATTATTCGGTCACATCTACGGGGCTACTATCTCAAACCTTGGGCTTGAAAATGGTGAAGTAAAAGGTAAAACAAATGTGGCTGGTTTAGTTGGATTGGCAGAATCATCGTCAGTGATTACAAATTGTTATAACACGCTTCATATATCGGGCGTAGAACATGTTGGAGGATTAGTTGGTAAAGCTGATAATTCTACTATTCAACGATCTTTTAATACAGGTTCGGTTTTCGCCACTACAGGTGAGATGTTTAAGAACGTTGGAGGTATTACAGGTTATTTGCGTGGAGGAACTATCGAAGATTGCTTTAATTCTGGAGCTATTTCTACAGACAGTAATTTTCTAATTGGTGGATTAGCTGGTATGGCCGAAGCTGGTGCTACTATTGCTAATTCCTACAATATCGGAACGGTTTCGGGTGTTGCTACGTCTGAGGTTGGTGCTTTGGTGGGTCGTTTCCAACAAGAAACAGCAGGGATTAGTGCAATCACGAATTGTTATTTTGATAAACAGTTACTACCTAATACTAAGTGCATAGATTCATGTCATTTTGAGTTTGCTGTTGGTGGCTCTCTTTCTATTACTGACACTGTTCCTCATAATACCAATGATTTAACTAATTTAGATGGCCCTTTTGGGAGTTTTGTTTTGACACCAGGTTTGTATCCTCAAAATGTTTTTTGGACAACTAGTGATGTTGCCAAATTGGCTATTTCTCCTATCACATTTCCCGTAGCTGAAAATGTAGATAGCGTACGTAACGCATTTACGGTTAATACGGAAAATGGTGTGGTTTGGTCTTGTGATAATGCAAACGTTGAGATTGTAGGCGCTGCTGGAACTATTTCAACGATGTGTGATGGCCCTGAATCGGCAATTTTTACGGCTATGCTCAATAGCGCTACAAAAACAGTAGCTGCAGAACTTAAAAATACCTCTCCTAAATACACTTTAGCTGATGGCTTAGTTGCTACAAAATATATCTGTCCATCAGAATTACCTTACGTTGTGACTCCTTCAGTCACTTATAGTCAAATCGATTTTGATGCTGCTAACGATACGATTAATGAACTGGTTACTTTTCAAACAGTTCATGGTTGTGATAGCGTGGTGGATTTGACCACTATTTTACGCGCTGCACCAACGATGGAAATGCTTACTGAAGATCATAATGTGATTGGAGCTAATACAACTACCATTCAATTTTTACTACATGGTACTCCTCCTTTTTCTTATACTCTTAATAATAATGGAACACCTACTACTGCAACAGGTATTATAAATCCAGTTGTGACTTTTAATGTTGCTGCTGGCGACTATTACCTCGATGCTTTGAGTGATGATTATTGCTCAGCTTTACCAGCAGGTTTGCAAGACACACTTAAGATTACATCGGTAGCAGAAGTGTTTGTTACAATTGCACCGCCGGTAAATGGTACTATTGTAGATAACGATCCAGCAATTCTGTGTAATGGTACCAATGTTAAAACATACACCATTACTCCTGAAGCAGGTTATTATTTATCAGTTTTGGAACAAGGCATCACCGATGTTAAAAATAGCGTACGAGCGGAAAATGGGCAATTAATGTACTCATTTATTCCAACGTCTGATGTTGAATTAAGAGCGATATTCGCCAAAGCACCTGCTTGGACAGGCGGTGTGTCGGCTCCAATTGCCAATGTGGCTGGCGATACGTTATTGATTTATATCACCGACGAATTGGCTTGGGTTGCTAATCAAGCAAATGCGGGTACAGAAACATTCTTGAATAAACACCTTATTTTGATGAATGATCTTGATTTGGGAGGTGTTTATAATCCTGTAACTACAGGTTGGAGTGGTCAAGAGTGGACCCCAATCGGTAAACTAGCCCTTGCCAATCGTTTCAAAGGTGATTTTGATGGCAACGGACATGAATTGAGCAATTTATATATCAAACAAGATCTCGATTACCTTGGACTTTTTGGTGTTATTGGAGCTGAAGCCACTGTTAAAAATTTAGCTATCGTTTCAGGTAGTATTTCGGGTAGAAACCAAATTGGTAATTTCGCTGGTTTAAATGCTGGTAAACTCATGCATTGTTACAACATGAGCGAAATTGAAAAAGGTGGCGAAAATGTAGGTGGTTTGGTTGGTCGTAATGATGGAACTATCAAACAAGCTTATAATGTTGGTATTATTTATAAATCAACCGATTATGCAGGAGGTATAGCGGGTTTGAATACGGGCGTTATTGATAGTGTTTACAATGCTGGCGACGTGAATGCTGCTGGTGATATTTTGGGTGCATTTGCTGGTAAAAATGAAGCTACGGGGTCTATTACCAATGCATATTTTGATTATCAAATGTGTGCGACTACGGCTGTAGGTACCAATTTGGGAGCAGCTACGGTTGTAGCTCGTAAAACATCTGAAATGTATAACATTGCCATGTTCACCTCCGATCCTGTCAATTGGTTGTGCGGAGCATCGGTTTATCCTCAGTTAGTAGGATTAGATGGTACTGATGCGGCATTGGCTTCTGTTGCTCCTATTATGTTGAAAGAGGCAACTGCCGACACCGGTATTGAAGATGTGCGTAAAGTAACTCAGAATTTTACAGTAAGCACGGTTAATGGCTCAAAATGGAGTTCTTCTAATAATGAATGGGTAGCATTGGCTGCTGGAAATGCCACAGTTACTCTTAAATGTGAATCCGATAAAACGATTATTTTAACGGACTCTGTCAATAATGCATATAAGAAGGTACAAATTAAATTACCAAAATTGTCTACGTTTGAGGCTGGTACCATTGATACCAAAAATGATACAACTTGTTTTGGAAGTACCAATAACAAGATTGATAACGTAACTTCTCCTACTGGTGGCGATAGCAAATATGATTACATGTGGATTCAAATTAATGCTGCGACTCCAACAGATCGTGATACCATATATAATACTGTCAAAGAATTTGTACCTACCGAGACCGTTCCTGGAACTTACAACTTTGAACGTTGGGTAAAAGATAATACTTGCCAATTATCTTATATTCAATCTGCTGGTTTGTGGACACTCGTGATACTTGAAAACTTTACAGCAGGAGAAATCGAAGCTACCAATGATACGATATGCGGTGTAGGAGCACCTAAAACAATTGGTAGCGTAACCGATGCTGCAGAAGGAGATGAAAATATTACCTATCGTTGGAAACAAGATGACGTGGTAATTGCATCAACCAATACCGCTACTTATACGCCTACCGAAACCGTTGCTGGTGAGTATGTGTACACACGTGAAGCTAAGGATGGTCGTTGCAATACGTGGACAAAATCTACTGGCGACTATCGTTTGGTAATCTATCCTGTATTTAATCCTGGTGAAATTGCAGCTACTAATGATACGGTTTGTGCAGGAGTTGCTCCAAAAATAATCAACAGTATCACCGATGCAACAACAGGATTTAATACCACTTATATTTGGAAATGTAACGATACCATTATTGCTGGTGCAACTGCTAAAGCATTTACGCCTCCTACTGGTATGGCTCCAGGAACTTATACCTATAAGAGATGGGTTACTGATGACAAATGTCAGTTAGGTGATACCGTTCAGTCAACTGGCGCGTGGACATTGGTAGTTTATGCCCCATTTGTAGCTGGCGAAATACAAGCAATAGATACTGTACTTTGTGCCTCTGATGTAGTTCCTGAAATTACAGAAGTAACAGCGACAACAGGTGGTGATACCAATATCGAATACCGTTGGTTAATGAATGGCGCTGAAATAGCAGGTGCAACTGCGGCTACTTTAACGCCTGATCCAGCCACTATGACTGCCAACGTGGCTTATGAATTTGTTCGTCAAGTAAAAGATGGTAAATGTGCTCCTTGGACTAATTCGACTGGTAAAGCGACGATGAAAATTTATGCACCATTTGATCCGGGTGCTGTAGTGGCTATGAATGATACACTTTGTTTCACCACAGCTGATGGTTTCTACGATATGGTTTTAGGTAGCGCTACTCCAGCTACAGGTGGCGATGGAAAAATTGAATATCGTTGGAGAATGCGTTGCGATTGGGCAAAAGCCGTGATTGATAATTCGGGTGAAACTCCAGTTACGGTGTTAGTGGATACGACTAGTTATGCCGTTATTGGTAATGCATCGGCTACGGAAACGTATCAGTTTGTAAGAGCCAATGTACTGAATGCTCGTTTCCCAATGACATTCACATTTATACGTGAGGCAAAAGACACGCTTTGTAGTGGTGGCTGGCAAGCTTCGACCGATACTGTACGTTACATTATGTCTGATCATCGTGCTACTACTCGTAATGTGTATATTTGTCAAGACGATTTCCCATTCAATTACACATACACTTATTCTTACGATAGCCATACGGAAGATGTACGTTTCTTTGAAGATGGACAAACATTCTTAATGAATGATTTCACTTCGTACGGTTGCGATTATAAAGTGACTTTACGTGCGGTGTTATGTAAAACGCCGGTAGTGGAAGTAAGCCAAATTGCACCAATTTGTGAAACGGAATCGGCCATGCAATTTGAAATTAGCACACTTGCAGGTGTTCCAAATCGTTATAAATTAATGTTCGACGATCGTGCTAAAGCGCAAGGATTTGTCGATGTTGATTACACCGCAATTCCGTTAGATAGCGTGATTGTAATCACTAAGCCAGCTGCTGCTCATGCAGGAACTTACAAAGTAGCTGTACAGTTTATGGATGCTCGTTCTCAATATGGTTGCGAAAGTGTAGTCGACACATTGGTTATGTCTATTTCGGTAGATGGGTATTTACATACTAAATGGAATGATGTTATTTATGTTGACAATTATCATGAAGCAACTGAACCACTTAATCTAAAATTCACCGAGTATCAATGGTACCGCGATGGTGAACTGATAGAAGGTGCAACAGAACAATTCTATCAACAGGCAGGAGGTTTAAGCGGAACTTATTATGTAGTATTAACAGCTACCGATGGTTTGGTTTATCGCTCATGTGATACCACATTTGTACTAGCGCAAACTGCTTCGGATGTTCGTATTAAAGTGTATCCAGTGCCAGCTCGTCCACATGAAACGTTGATGGTGGAGTTACCATTTGATGAATTACAATTAAGCGCTGGATATTTAGAAGTTTTTAATTCGCAAGGTATGAAAGTGTATCAAACGAATCAAATCACGGAATATACGTCGATGCCTGCAATGGTGGTTCAAGGTGTTTACTTAGTACGCTTCACGGCTACCAACGGTCAACAGTATATTTCTAAATTCATTGTAGAATAACACAGATCAGATTCAATATGAAAACAAATTTAATTTTATCTTTAACCATTACGGCTTTTAGCCTAAATGCGTTTGCTCAAGAGGCTGATTTCGTTTTTGGTGCACCCGATTCCATAAGTGGTAGCGTACTTGCTCCCACCACAACTGAAGAAGTTAAAAGTACTCCAGCAACTCCTGTGGTTGACCCATTTGCTGTGGCAGAGGAAGCACCTGTGTACGATTCTACAACCAATTCTGATTCTTTACTGGTAAATTCGGAAGCAACTGATACTGTGTCGCCTTCGAAAAAAGAACCACGTCATCCATTACGTAAAGGTTTCTATTTTCAGTTTGGCGCAGGCGGCGGTGTGAGCGATTTGCTATATACCGTACAAGGTGGAGCACAAACGTTTCTTCTTCCATCGGCAACCGCCAATATTGGTTTTTCCTATTTCTTCCTTCCTTGGATGGGTATTGGAACTGGAGCTTATGCGAGCAACTATGGTTCGGTGGCTACACTCAATGGAGAATATGTATGGAATGGTGTAACCGATTCTGAAGGTGAAACCTATAATCATCATGTCAAAATGAATGATTGGACGGAACGTCAAGTTACTTATATGGTCGAAATTCCGTTAGCATTTCAATTTCAACATAATTTCAACGGAAGAACCGGTATCTATGGTGCTTTAGGAGCAAAAGTTGGTATTCCTCTTTATTCTGATTATCGTGTTACAGGCGGTTCTATGACCCATACGGGTTATTATCCTCAATCAGATTTAACACTCTCTGGGTCTCATGAATTTTATACCGAAGAAAATCAAGGTCAGAACGGAACATTTGCAAATCCGTTATATAGCTATAAAGCCTTTATGGAATTTGGCGCCTTGTTTCAAATTGGTAAACGTACCGATTTATTAGTCGGAATTTATGCCAATTATGGTTTTAATAACATCGAACCTGTGGCTGAGGCTAATAAAGTGCCACTTGGCTTTCAAAATGCCGATCATCAATTTATGACGGCTTATAATGGTTTGATTGGCACGCAAAATGTAAGTGGGTTTAATGCGCTTTCTGGTGGAGTGAAATTGGGCTTGAATGTGTATATGGGGCGTTTAACTCCAAAAGCAAAAAAGGAGAAAAAAGAGAAGAAGGTGAAAGAAAAAATTGTGTACGTGTATGACACTTTAATTGTAAAAGATACATTGGTATTACGCGATACAATCACGATTACTCAAGGCAAAAAAGATTCAATTGCCAAAGCATCTGTGGTACTTGAAAAAGAATTGTCAACTTCTGTAATCTATTTTGATTTTGATAAATACGAACCAAAGTTGCAACCAGCAGACATTTTAGATAAGGTGGCGGCTGTTTTGCTGGCACATCCTGATATGGGCGTTTCGGTTAATGGTCACGCTTGTAAAACAGGAACGGATGAGTACAATCAACGTCTAGCTATGAAACGTGCAGAGGCTGTTGCCAATATTTTAAAAACGAAAGGTGTAACAGAGTCCCAGTTGAAAGTAGCCTCGTTTGGTGCCAATCGTCCCTTTAAGTACAACGAACATTCGCATCAAATTTCTAAAGATCGTCGTGTAGAAATAGTACCTATTGGTTATGTACCTCCAACCGTGGAAGTTCCTGCAGTTTCATCGAAAGTGCCAAGTACGCAGACACAAACACAAACACAAAGTCAACCTCAAACAGAACGGAAAATTCCAACTGTTTACCTAGAGGGTGTTGGTGAGGTGCCAGTATTCTTGAAATATACTGAGTTTATTGGCGAAGAAGAGGTGAAAAAAGGTGTTTATTTGGCACAAGTTTCACGTAAGTGGTTCAATGGAGAACAAGCTTTCTGGGTATATATTTACGAAGCTAATATGTTCCAAATAGCCGATCCTAACAATGTGGAACCAGGTATAACTCTGATGATACCAAAAATGGCACCAGAGTTAGTGGATCCAAAAAGTAAAGAAGCGATTGATAAAGCTAACGCTTTAAAAGACATCTATTTGAAGAAATAAAACGTGTATATGAAGAATTTCAATAGGTTTACAAGCCTAATATTATGTAGTGTGCTACTGCTTGGCGGTGGCACACTTCATGCATGTGCAAAAAATAAAGCACCTGAGTGGGTGGTTAATCGTGTGTCTGATGCTAATTATTATATAGGCATTGGTTATGCACCGAAAGTTAAAAGGTCAACGGCTCATTATGACTTGGCTGCGCAAAATGCCTTGAATGATTTGGCGTCTGAAATTTCAGTTAGTATTTCAGCGTCTACGTTGATGATAACGATTGAAGATGACAAACAGCTCAAAGATGATTTTACCTCCATCATTAAAGCACGTGCACAAAAAGATATTGAAGGCTACGAGAAAGTGGCTTCTTATGAAGATCGGAAAGGGTATTGGGTTTATTATCGTTTGTCCAAATCACAGTATGCGGCCACTCAGGCACGTAAACGTCGATTGGCTGTTGAGTCTGCTAAAGTGTTTTACTTGGCAGCTCAAGAGGCGGAACAAAAAATGGATTACAAAACGGCTATTATTGACTATGCAAAATCGTTAGATGCTGTAAAAGCCTATTTGAACGAACAAATTTTGATGACCGTTGATAGCACAGAAATCAATTTGACTCAGGTAGCGTATAGTCGTTCGTACGAATTGCTCAACAGCTTACAATTGACGACGGTACGAAATGAAGTGACTTGCAAGATGGGTGAATCTATTCCAGAATCTGATTTGGTATGTTCTTTGCAGACGTCAAAGGGAAAACCCATTGCCAATTTTCCCGTAATGATAACCTATTCAGAACGATCGGTACAAAATGCCAATAAGTTCACCGATGACCAAGGGAAAGCTGGGTTTGTGTTGCCAACAGTTCGTTCAAGGAAATCGGTAGAAACCATTCGGTTTGCATTGGATATTAATAAACTCTTGTTGGAATCGGCAGTTGATTTTGCGGTGCGTCGTTGGTTGGTCCAAATTCCAGTTCAAGATGTCACCATGCAGGTTTCGGTGGTTAAACCATCTGTGTTTATTGAATCAATTGAACAAAATTTATCTCAGGCCTCGTCACGTTTAGTGTTGGCTTCTATGTTTGAACATCTGTTTTTGAATGCGGGTTATTTTATTTCAACTAATCGTCAAAAGGCGGATTATATTTTAAAAATTGCGACTAATACCACGGCCAAAAGCCAATCAAATGGGTTGTATTCCACCGCACTCAATGGACAAATTCAGTTGTATTATAAAGACCGTGTAGTGTACGATCGCTTTTTAAATAATATATCTGGCACGCAATTAGACTATGTTAAAGCAGGCTTAAGTGCCTATGAAGAGGGGGCTCGTCAAATAGAAATTCGTTATTTTCGGGAATTTGAGGCCGCCATTGTAAAACAATAAGTAATTTATGAAGAGATTTTTACTTTTTTTTACGAGTAGTGTACTGGTTATTTTATTAGTGTCGTCGTGTGTGTACAGAAAATACACCAAACAAGCTAATAAGTACGAGGCAGCAGGTTTGTACGAATCGGCTTTGGAACAATACATCAAAGCACTCAAAAAGAAACCTGATTATATCGATGCACGTATTGGTTTAATACGTATGTCAACACGCTATTCGGAACAGCTCTCAGATCAGATAGAACAAGCGTATACAGCCTTAGATGATGATCAGGTGGTGAGTTCTTATCTAAAATTAAGAGACTTGCGCAATCAGGTGGCTCCGTACGATACGGAACTAAATATTGACTCGCGCGTTGAAGGGCAATTTCGAGAATCAAAAACACGTTTTTTGTCTAATAAATATCGACAAGCAGAGGCCTTGATGGATGAAGAAAAATTTAGCGAGGCGGCGGCTCTGTTCGACCAAGTGGTGGATGTTGATCCTACTTATGAAAGAGCGGCAGAATTAGTCAAATATTGCAAAAGTGAACCTATCTATCGTCAAGCAGTGGCTAATATGACGAATGGCAAATATCGTGCAGCTTATTTACAATTAGGCCGTGTGCTCAATATTGATAGTAGTTTTAAAGACGCCCTCGATTTACGTCAAGAAGCCATAAATAAAGGCGTATTAACAGTCGCTTTTGTCGATGTGCGCAATGCTTACGGTCATCGCCAGTTGGCTAATATGATGGTAGCCGAAGTGAAAACATTGGTGCAACGTCATAACGATCCTTTTTTGCGTATTGTCGATTTATATCAAACCGAAGCTTTGATTGAAGAACAGAAACGTGCTTTGGCCAATAACTTGGATTTGAAATCGGCTATTATTCCTGTGAGAGCTCATTTGGCTTGCCGTATCAACGATGTGAATATGCAGAAATCAAAGTTCAAAGAGGTGAAGATGAAAGGCTTTTTACGCGAAGTCAAAGCAGATAAGACTATTAAGTATCATAAAATTTATTATTATGATTGTCAGCAAACGGCTCAAGCATGGGCTCAAGTATCTTACGATTTAACCTCAACATCTACAGGTCTTATTCTGTTATCTGGCGTTGCATCAGCTTCTGCCAATGATGCTATTCATTATATTTATTATAAAAATGACAGTCGTGATTTGAATATCCGTACCGGTTCGTGGGAAAAACAGGACAAACCGTTTGATCCTGCAGTCGACTATGTGAGTGATAATTTCTTATCTTCGTCTCAGATTTCTTCGTTAGTTCAAGCGCGACGTTCTCTGAAAGCGATTGAGGACTTAGAGCTCGACTTGTCGCCAACCTTAGGGCGCTCTATTGCACAAAAGCTCATCAATTTCAATCCGGAACAATAAAAAATTAAAAGCCAAACATTTGTTTGGCTTTTAATTTTTATGAGAAGTTGTTTTTCACTTGTTGGTGAGTAAACCTTGTATCACAGCGTTTGTGAAACCCGCTTCTTCCATTGCATTTAATCCTTTTATAGTCCATCCACCAGGAGTGCAAACTTTGTCGATTTCTGCTTCAGGATGTGTATTTTGCTGTAAGATGAGTTGCGCTGCACCAATCATAGTTTGTGCTACTATTTGATGCGCTGCCGAAGCTGTAAAGCCCAACTCTACACCGCCTTCTGAAGCTGCTCGTAAATAGCGAAGAGCATAAGCAATACCGCATGAAGCCAATGAGGTGGCTGCTGTCATCAAGGATTCAGGAATGACCATTGTTTTTCCCATAGGATCGAATAATTCCACTACAACCTTGGTTTGTGCTTCTGTGGCGTTGTGTGCCGCTATAAAACTCATGCTTTCATTCACTGCAATAGCTGTGTTTGGAATAATTCGGAAGAGTGGCATGGATGGCAACAGTTTACCTAACGTTTCAAAATCAACGCCAGCTGCAATTGAAATCAACAACTGTTTGTCAGATAATTTAGGGCTCAATTCTGATAAAACCGTCTCCACTAACCATGGTTTAACGGCTAGAATAAGGATGTCGACAGCGGATGCTAATTCTTGACTAGACGTGACATGTACGTCTGTAAATTTATGTTTAAAAGCGTTTATTGCCGTGGTGTTAATGTCGGAAATCCATAGATTGTGTGGGGCGATACTACCTGCCGCTAAAGCATCAGCAATAGCGCCACCCATATTTCCAATGCCAATTACGCCCACTTTTAAAGCTGTTTTCATATGTGTTTCTCTCTTATTGATGATTTGCTGCATTTTCTAAGCTAGTTACTACGTTGGTAGCTAGCATGCGGAACGCTTCGCTTAATATCGAGTTATCTTTTAAGGCAACGGGTTCTCCCGTGTCGCCACTTTCGCAAATACTTTGTACGATTGGAATTTGTGCCAACAGTGGTACATTTTTCTCTTCTGCTAGGTTTTTGCAGCCATCTTTACCAAAAATATAATAACGATTTTCTGGCAACTCTGCAGGTGTAAACCACGCCATATTTTCCACCAATCCGAGAATCGGCACTTCTATTTTATCGGTTTGGAACATTTGTAATCCTTTGCGTGCATCAGCCAAGGCTACTTGTTGTGGCGTACTTACCACAATGGCTCCACTCAATTGCAAGGCTTGCACCAAGGTCAAGTGAATATCGCTGGTTCCAGGAGGTAAGTCAATCAAAAAATAATCTAGTTCGCCCCATTGTGCGTCATTGATAAGTTGCTTGATAGCATTGCTAGCCATGGCTCCGCGCCAAATAAGTGCTTTGTCGGGATCGACAAAGAAACCGATGGACAGAAGTTTAACGCCATATTTTTCGATTGGAAGAATCCATTCTTTCCCATCAATTAATTCAGCAGCTGGATGTTCTTGTTCGAGTCCAAACATTTTTGGCATCGATGGTCCATAAATATCGGCATCTAACAAGCCCACTTTATAACCAAGTTTTGCCAAGGCTACGGCTAGGTTTGCCGACACCGTAGATTTTCCTACGCCACCTTTACCCGATGAAATGGCAACGGTGTATTTGACACCAGCCAATGGTTTTTCAGTTGGTTTGGCAATGGGTTGTTTAGATTTTATGGTGATATTACCTTTGATATCTACTTCGGGCGATACGTAGGTTAAAATAGCTTGTTCGCAAGCTTTTACAAGCGATTTAGCAAATGGATCGTTTTGTTTGTCGAAGACGAGTGAAAAGGTTACTTTGTTTCCTTCGATGCGCAAGTCGTCTTCTATCATTTCCGAAGAAACAATATCTTTACCTGTGCCAGGATAGCGTACATGCGTTAGCGCGTCTAAAATTAGTTTTGGATAGAGTGTCATAAGTCAACTATTTTTTTTGCAAATATACACTTTTTTTGCCCACGGTGTTCTCTTGGTTGGTCTTTCATACTATTAAACGTGATAGTCATTTAGTATAAATAAAAAAATCCTCCCTAAAATTAGGGAGGATTTTTTGTCTTTTTGTCATTCAAACCAATTAGGCGTTCACTGTTTTTTCGATTGCCAATTTGCCTCTGTAGTAACCACATTCCGGACAAACCGTATGATAAATGTGGATAGCACCGCAGTTAGAGCAAGTAGCCAATGTAGGCATCGCTGCTTTGTCGTGCGTTCTACGTTTGGCGGTTCTCTGTTTTGAATGTTTTCGTTTAGGATGTGCCATTGTAAATAATTTCTTTAGTTGTTATTACTAATATTTTTCAGAGCGTCCCATCGTGGGTCCGTTCTATCACTCTCGTTTGTTACATCGTCGGTTTCACAATCATCTTGCTCTTCGTCGATGTGCCGTACTACGTACTGGTTATATTTATCCATCATAGCTTCATTGCATTCGCCATCAGGATGTGTATGCATAATAGGAATAGCGAGTACTATAAATTCATATAGATGCCAAGCTATGTTTAAAACGCCTTCATTTTCAGGTACAAACAGCGTGTTTTCAGTTTCTTCACCTGCATTTGTAAATTGAACTATTAAATCTTCATCTACTTCAATCTCTTGTGTCATCTCATCCAAGCAGCGGTCGCATGGAATTTGAACTATTCCATCAATTTGTATGTTCAATTCGGCATTTTTTTCGTTTTTTTGTACTGTCACTACAGCACTCAACGAGCCTTCTTTAATCTCCGCATCTTCAAGACTCTTAAAGAAATCGTTATCTAATTCATATTCAAATGTATGATTACCAATCTCTAACGATTTGAAAATGATGTTGTAACAGTCTAAATGTGCCATAGATACACGAGATATCAAAAAGTGGCACAAAAGTACGCAAAAATATCTGATTTACGAAATATATTTTTCTTTTATCGCGAACTTTCCTGAATTTAGCGGCTTATATTTTGAAAATCAATCTTTTGGATTTATTTCTTTTGTGAAAGAATAATTCTAAACGTGGTTCCTTTGTTAAGAGCCGATTGTTTGACAAATATTTTACCGTGATGGTACTCTTCGATAATGCGTTTTGCCAGCGATAACCCTAACCCCCAGCCACGGCGTTTGGTCGTATAGCCAGGTTTGAATACGCTTTTGAATTGTCGTTTATCTATTCCTTTGCCCGTGTCTGTTATATCAATAATCACATGTTTACGCTCATCAATGGTTGTTTCTATTTGGATGCTGCCTTTACCGTCCATTGCATCGATGGCATTTTTACACAGATTTTCAATTACCCATTCAAATAAAGGAACGCAGAGCAGTGTTTGGATATTCGGTTGTGTTTCGGTAAGTGTGTAAATAACCATTTGCGACGACCTTTTTTGCATATATTGTACCGATTGGCGCAAGGTGTCGTTGATGCTGACGAGTTCAAATTCCGATTTTGATCCAATCTTAGAAAAGCGTTCAGCAATGGTTTTTAGTCGATTGATATCGTTGCCCATGTCATCAATCATGGAGTCGTCGGGATAATTGGTTTTTAAGATTTCAATCCACGCCAATAACGACGAAATGGGTGTCCCCAATTGATGTGCTGTTTCTTTGGATAAGCCTACCCAAACACGGTTTTGTTCGGCATTTTTAGTGGTGGCCAAAGCCATGAGTACACCAATTAAAAATATGGCAATAACGGACAATTGGATGTAAGGATAGTAGGCTAATTGCTTCAGTAAATTCGAGTCATCGTAATAGATGTATTGTTTCTGATTATCACCTAAACTTATTTCAATTGGTTTTCGTAGTCCTTTTAGCCGTTTTAGTTCTTTGGCATAGTAGGCGTCAGCGTTTTCTTCAGGTACATGTGTAAAATTACGCGAAGTCACTATTTGGTCCGCTTGGTCGGCTATGAGTACGGGGATGTTATCATTTTCTTCAATGATTTTCCACAAAAAATCAACATGTTCTGTTTCCTCTGTGGCATTTACAAACTGACGCATTGCTTCGGCCCAAATTTCCATTTTGCGGTGTTGCTCAAGCGTTAACTTTTCGGCCAAGCGATTGGTAAAGAGTAATGAAGTGGCAACAATAATAAACGCCACTACCCATGCTCCAATTTTGAAATAATATGAGTTTCGTGTCATCGGCATATTGGTTATTTATCAAATAAATTTTGTAATCTTCCGTTTTGGTGCTTTATCGCATCGAGGTTAAAGCGAACTACTAATTGTTGTTGATGTCCTAGTTTTTCACCTTTGGTATAGTGTAAGTTCCAGGCGAAATAACAGTTTACAAATGGTCGTTGAACAATGTAAATCATTAAGTCGGTTCTGTTATAAATCGGCGACTGATAAAAGGCGTTGCCTTGATTCAACAACGTACCGTAAGTGCCATACAAAGGCATTAGGTTATCGCCAACATAGAGTCGATTTTGAATTCCTAAAAACTTCCAGCGTGCAAACAAATCGATAGTGGCTCCTTGTGGTGTGTATGTGCGGTTCTGTTTTCGATCGCGCTGCATACCCACCAAGTAACCAAGTTTTAATGATAACGAATCGAATGGCGTTTTATTTGAAACATCTACGCCAATAAATGGATTGATGTAAATATCGTCGCATACCCCCAAGTTTGGTTGGTCGCTCGATTTGTTGGCTAAATGGTTTATTTGAGCATAACCGCCGGCTAAAAACCAGTTATGATGAAATTGCCCATTCAGTATTAATCGAAATGCTTCGCGTGTGGTAGCACTTGGCAAGCCACGCCAGTCGCATAAGAATTCTGCAAACCCCCCATTTTGATTCATATTGAAACAGTGCACCTTGCATATTTGGATAAGCAAATGTCATTGAATCGCTCATCAAAAAATCGGGTAGCGCATGCAGCAAATGCGTGTACGGAATAGCCCCCAAATTAACCGTAAAACCACTTTGCTGGTATTGGTAATAAACGGTTGGAATTAATTTGGCCGCTTGCCACTGTGCGCCAAATGGTTGTATGTAACTAACGCCAGCCATCATCTTGTGTGTACCGCCTAACGAATCGTTGAATAAAACACCAATTTCAGGCGAAAGACGTGTACCAAAAATGGTTTGTGATGGCTGCGCACTATGATATTCGCGATTGTCGAAATAGGTTGTAAAATCGACATCGTAACTGAATTTTTGGGCGCTTAATTGTGTATAAATGCCTAACACAAAAAATAATAAGACTAACTGTTTTTTCATGGCTTTTGAACGGTAAGTTGGTCGTTAATTAAACGTTCGATATATTGCTGAATGGTGGCTTTTAATAACCGTTCATCATTGGTCATTGGTTGTGTGTCTTTCAAATTGTGTTTCAGAAATCGATCATTTTTGAAATTATACACAGCGGTTGTCTTGGTGCCATCAAATTGCAACATCATACTATCCGAAAATAGTTGGTACAATCCGTAGTTGTAGTTAATCACACGGTGATGTGATGTGGTGTCAGTCAACACATCGTTACCAAAGGCAAAATAGGGTTTGTTGTAATTTAGATAACCTAAGATAGATGGTAAAATGTCAACTTGTGATGTCGGAATGTCGCTTTCACCTCGTAAGTTACTGCCTGGTTGATAATAGAAAATAGGAATTTCGAATAATCCTTTATCATTTTGATATTCTTTGCGTGTTAGCACGTTGGTGTGATCGGCAGTGAAAACAAATAATGTGTTTTTGTACCACGATTCATGCGAGGCTTTTTCAAAAAATAGACGTAAGGCATGGTCAGAATAACCGATACATTTGTGAATAGGATGTGTGCCTTCCGGGAATTTTCCATTGTAGCGTTCGGGTACATTATACGGATGATGTGATGATGCGGAGAAGATTGCCGACACAAATGGTTGCTGAAAGGTGTTTAGTTTTGATTCAAAAAATTGAAAGAATTCTTCGTCCCAAATAGCCCAAACGCCGTCAAAATCGGCATCATTTCCATATTCTGTCATACCAAAATAATCTTTGAATCCTGCTGCTTTGGCAAAAGCTTGAAAGCCCATGGAACCATTGGGCGCTCCATGGAAGAATGATGAATAATAGCCTTCTTTGTTCAATATTTTAGCAATCGACGATATTTCGTTGGTTACGTAAGGTGTTACGATATAAGGTTCTATGAACATAGGAATGCTGGCCAAGGTTGATGGCATGGCGTCAATCGATTTTCGTCCTGAAGAAAAACTGTTTTTAAACGTGCGACTTTCGGCAAGTAACGAATCGAGAAATGGCGTGTATCCTTTGTATTGACCGCCGTCAAGGTCACGATTGAAGTAGCCTATATATTCTTTATTAAAACTTTCAAGAATGATAATAACCACATTAATTGGACGAAATGTTTCGCCTGTTTTACCTTGGTGTATAGGTGTGTAAATGGTCGCTAATTCGTCTTGCGAAAAGTAATTGGGGCTTTTGTATGCCGATTGTTGTATGGTAGCAAAGAAGCTAAATGGCGTATTTAGTACAATTGCATTTTCAATCGGTTTGTTGACGTATTGCGCTGCATTACTGATATTTATTGGTCGTGTATAGCTACCAAATCCACCCCGAATGCCAATGACACTAAAGTAAATAGATACTAATAAAATGGCCGTATGAATTGGATAATATACCCAGTTTTTGGGTTTGCTATCACCTGAATATTTTTTGTAACCCACTAGTAATAACGCTACCATGATAACGCCAAAGAGCGTAATATACCAATATTGTACGACGCTAAAACCGATGATTTGAAGAAAATTTTCCTCGTGTTGAAATTCGTTTAATAGTGTGATAGTGCTTCGTCTGTTACTAAACGGAAAGTACATCATATCGGCACAGTTGGCGAGAATTAGAAAACTATTGACGATGACAAAAATGTACTTGGCGATGGTTTGATATAGTCGCTTAACTCTAAAGCGAAATGGCGCTAGCATGACCAAGGCATAGAGCGAATTGAAGAGTAGTAGAGTAGATAAATCGAACCTTAAACCTCCAGCGCACATGGTGATTAGGTGCGAGAAAGTGACGTCCGAAAAGGTGTCACGATAGATGAGAAAGAAAAAAATACGGCAAGCCGACAAGAGTAACATTGCCAGCAAAAAATTCCAACCAACCACTGTAATTGGTTGTCGTAATAAGTTTTTTATGGGTTTCAAAGAGTTCATTTATCGGTATTTTCCTTCGGTAATATCTTCTAAAATAGAAAGGTAACTTTCGTAACGTGATTGCGCTATGCGGTGTTCACTCACAGCCTGTAATACCGCACAGCCAGGTTCGTGGCGATGGGAACAATTATTGAAACGGCAATTTTTCGATGCTTCGAAGATATCTCGAAAAAAGTGTCCGATTTCTTCTTCGTTCATATCTACCATACCAAATCCTTTGATGCCTGGCGTGTCGATTAGAAACGTATCTGTGCTGATTTCGTACATTTCTGAAAAAGTGGTGGTATGCATACCTTTGTGGTGCGAATTAGATATTTCACCAGTTTTTGCAGAGCTATTGGGCATAATTTGATTGATGATAGTAGATTTGCCAACTCCCGAATTACCTGACAAGAGTGAAATTTTGCCAGCTAATGTATTTTGCAGTTCTGTGATTCCGTTGCCTTGTATGGCTGTCATTTTTAAACATTGGTAACCAATGCTTTCGTATAAATGGATGAGGGCGTTTACATATGCTTCGTCTTCGGCATTGAGTAAATCTATTTTGTTGAATACCAAAATAGTGGGAATGTGATATGCTTCGGCAGTAGCTAAAAAACGATCGATAAACGTGGTTGACGTCACTGGATTTTTAATCGTTATTATTAAAATAGCCTGATCTAAATTCGCAGCAATAATATGTAGCTGTTTCGATAGATTTGTGGGTTTTCTGACTATATAATTTTTGCGTTCGTGTAGTTCTGTGATGTATCCCGTATCATCAAACTCTACACGATCGCCTACGGTTACAGGACTCGTACTTTTTATCCCTTTGATACGAAAAGAACCTTTCACGCGACATACGCTATTCGAACCATCACTAGAGCGAACCACGTAATCACTGCCTGTATTTTTGATAATTAATCCTGTCATAATTGTTCAAATTCCTTTAAAAAGCCTCTTTTATAGTCAAGTAAAAACTCCAGTTGTTATCGTAATTTTGTCGTGCCACATCAAATCGCACATTGACTTTTGCTTTATTTAATGCGACACGCAGGCCAGCTCCATAACCTATTTTGGGCGTGCTCCATTGCCAATTGTCTAAATTATACACATCTCCAATACTGCTAAAAATAGAGCCTTTCAGAAAACGCCAAATTGGTATGCGCAATTCGGCTTGTAGAGCCATTAATGCGTCGTCGCGCCATTCGCCTCGTCGTAAGCCTCGCAAGACATCTACGCCTCCCAACGTTGGTAATGATTGAAATGGCTTTTCGTTACCAAAGGTCCATTCCGTAGAGGCTTGCCAGCCGAATACTAACTCTTTATAAATAGGTACAAATTGGCGAAAGTCGGCAGAAATTTTACCCATGCGGTAAGTGCTTCCTAAATAGGGTTCGTAATAACTGGCTACAGTTTTGAAAAAGATACCTCGTGAAGGATAAAATTGCTGATCACGCGAATCGTACGAAATGACGCCACCTAATCCAACCATGAAATAAGGCTTTTCTAAGCCTGAAGTTGAGCAAAATGTACCAATAGAATCGAGGTTTGCCGTAGTCGATGCCTGTTCCCAACGCAGAGTTACATTGGCTCCTACAATCCAATGGTCGGTGATGTAATATTGCGGTTGTGCGGTTAAATATACATTGTCCGACGAATAATGAATGGGTGCTGCTAATAATTGGTTGGTACGATTTCCAATACCAAAAAACAAATCGGGGTAGCGTTTAAACCCTACATTAGTATACATAAACCAATGTTTATTGCCTCCGAAATACATAGTAGACAATACGTTTACATTCCACTGTTTGTTCAGTGTATAAGCCATGTCGAATCCAATATCGCTTGTTTTTTCGTCATTTAGCTTGAAATAATAAGCACCAGCCAAACCAAAAGACCAATTGGTTTCAGGTTGATAGGCGATGGTGGGCACGGCTAAAAAATTCCAATCAAAGAGCGAATCCCAACGCGACACTTTAGTCTGTTTTGCAGAGTCAGTTACTAGTCCTATACTGTCGGTTTGTGCGTGCAAGCCAATGTTTATCCATAAACTGCTGATTATGAATAAAAAAAGTATTCTTTTGTTTGTTTGTGTAATGGCTAAAAACACGCTTTTTGAATTCTATTAAGCAAGAAACAGATTCTACCGACTGTTATGATAATAACCAGTAGAATCTGTCTGTTATTGAATGTTATTGTTAGTATTGCGCAAAGTATTATACGGTCATAATTTCCTTTTCTTTGGCTGCAAGCATCTCTTCTACTTTCTTGATAAATTTATCGTGTACTTTTTGAACTTCTGCTTCGCCGTCTTTTTCAACATCTTCTGGCAGGCCATTTTTTACCTCTTTTTTCAACTTATCAATAGCTTCGCGACGCGCATTACGAATACTTACTTTGGCTTCTTCTACTGCACCACTTGCTATTTTTACCAACTGTTTACGGCGTTCTTCGGTCACAGGAGGAATACACAAACGTATGGTTTCTCCATTGTTCATAGGCGTAATACCAACGTCTGAACCAAGAAGGGCTTTTTCAATAATTGGGATTAATCCTTTTTCCCAAGGTTGAACCTGAATAGTTTTAGCATCTGGTGTGGTCA
Organism: Paludibacteraceae bacterium; assembly: GCA_028694915.1. Lineage (GTDB taxonomy): Bacteria > Bacteroidota > Bacteroidia > Bacteroidales > Paludibacteraceae > W0P28-013. The sequence goes on along the minus strand of JAQVJY010000003.1, from coordinate 30,032 downwards.
CGGTAGCAACATTGGCAAGTGGAACTAGTCCGCCATAATATTCTACACGAACACCGTCTAAAATACGTGTATTGGCTTTACCAGCACGAATATGTGCTAAGGCTTCATCTAAAAATAATACCGATGCATCCATTTCTTCGGCAGCTACATCGAGGTATTTTTTTACTCTCTCGTCAGACATAATTGTGTTATTTATAGGATTAATAGTATTGTAAAATCAAAAGTTCGAACAAAAATACAACAAATTTCCATAATGGCAATTAAATCGTGCTATTTTCAGCTTAAAATGGGTGTAATTTTTCTTTTGGGCGAGCGTAAAAAAATGGGCATTTCTTTTGACTAGTTTAAAAAATCATCTATCTTTGGCAGTAGTTTGCTAAATCGCATATAAAACTATGAAAACAAAGCCAGATTTGAGTTTTCTGAAATTATGGAATATTAGTTTTGGATTTTTTGGGGTACAAATTGCTTACGCGCTGCAAAGTGCTAATATCAGTCGTATATTTGCTACGCTTGGTGCTGATCCGCATAATTTGAGTTATTTTTGGATTTTGCCACCTTTGATGGGGATTCTGGTGCAGCCCGTAGTTGGGGTGATGAGCGACAAAACTTGGACACGTTTTGGTCGACGAATTCCCTATCTTTTTGTGGGTGCTTTAGTGGCGGTTTTGGTGATGGTGTTGCTGCCCAATGCTGGTAGTTTTGGTCTGACTGTTGGTTCTGCTATGCTGTTTGGTTTACTTTCGTTAATGTTGCTCGATACCAGTATTAATATGGCAATGCAGCCGTTTAAAATGTTAGTGGGCGATTTAGTTAACGAAAAACAGAAAGGGCTCGCTTATTCTATCCAAAGTTTTTTGTGTAATGCTGGTAGTTTGGTGGGTTATTTGTTCCCATTTATTTTTACATTTATCGGCGTGAGCAATATAGCGGCTGAAGGTGTAGTGCCCGATTCCGTGATTTATTCGTTTTACGTAGGTGCGGCTATTTTAATTCTTTGTGTGCTCTATACGTCCCTCAAAGTAAAAGAAATGCCGCCTAAGGAGTATGCTGAATTTCATGGAATTACAGAAAGCGAAGAACGAACAAAAACAAATGTTTTTCAACTTCTGCTACATGCTCCTAAGGTGTTTTGGACTGTTGGGTTGGTGCAGTTTTTTAGCTGGGCAGCTTTTATGTATATGTGGACTTACACCAATGGAGCCATTGCCGACACGTGTTGGGGAACAACCGATACGGCCTCAGCTGGTTATCAGGAAGCTGGAAATTGGGTGGGCGTATTGTTTGCCGTACAAGCCGTTGGCTCTGTGCTTTGGGCGATGGTCATTCCTCTGTTCCAAAATCGCAAATTGGTGTATGCGTTAAGTTTAGTGCTCGGTGGCGTAGGTTTTGTGTCGACTCTATTTTTCCATAATCCGTATTGGCTGTTCGTTTCCTATTTGTTGATTGGTTGTTCTTGGGCTGCCATGTTGGCGGTACCATTTACTATTTTAACCAATAATATTTCAGGGAAACACATGGGCGCTTATCTCGGATTATTCAATGGCACTATTTGTTTACCTCAAATTGTAGCAGCTTTAGTTGGAGGCGGTCTTTTATACTTAGTTGGCGGTCACCAAGTGTATATGTTGGCGTTAGCGGGTCTATTTTTGGTTATTGCAGCAGGTTGTACGTTGCTCATCAAAGAACATAAAAATGAATAGTTTTGATTGCGTATGAAAAAAATAATCGTTTGTTTGGTATTTAGTTTATCAGCTTTAGTGTCTTTTGCTAAAGCGCCTGTACTGGTTGACCGTGTGGAACCACTTTCGTGGTGGTCTGGCATGGCTAATACGGAATTGCAACTGATGTTGCACGGCAGTAATGTGGCACAGTGTGAAGTGAGTTTTGCAGATGGCGCAATTGCTATTTCACGTATTGAAAAAACAGACAATCCTAACTTTTTGTTTGTATATGTCAATACGGCTCGTGTTACTCCTGGCGTGTATCGGCTGATTATCAAAAATGGTTGTAAAAAACAAGTCGTTAATTACGAATTCAAAGCGCGTCGCGATGGTTCGGCCGACCGTGCAAGTTTCACATCGGCTGATGCTATTTACTTGCTTATGCCCGATCGTTTTGCAAACGGAAATCCTGCCAATGATAATGTGAAAGGTTATGTACAAACTGTCAATCGTAATGATTTAGGTGCACGTCATGGTGGCGACATTCAGGGGATTATTAATCATTTACCTCACATCGCCGAACTGGGCTGCACGGCTGTTTGGCCGACGCCTTTTTTTGACAATAACGATTCCAATTATTCTTATCATCATTACGCGTGTGGCGATTATTATAAAATTGACCCACGCCTTGGAACCGCTGACGATTATCGTAAATTATCTGATGAATGTCACAAACACCAACTCAAATTATTAATTGATGTGGTGCCAAATCATTGTGGAGCGGCTCACTGGTGGAACAAAGATGTGCCCGCAAAAGATTGGTTCAATCGCTGGGATTCGTATACAGGCTCTAATTATCGCATGACCGCTTGGACGGATCCGCACGCTTCCGAGTTTGATAGAACTCGATTAGCTAAAGGTTGGTTTGCTCCTAATATGCCCGATTTGAATCTGGAAAATCCTTTGTTGTTCGATTATTTATCTCAAGTGTATATTTATTGGATTGAATTGGCGAACATTGATGGTATGCGTGTAGATACGTATCCTTATAACAATATTCGCACGGCAGCTCGGTTTATTCAACGTATTCGCGACGAATATAAACAGATGAATGTTGTGGGTGAGTGTTGGGTAAAAATTCCAGCCGAAATTGCCTATTATCAATCGGGTAACAATAATAAAGATGGCTTTGATTCGCATTTGCAAAGTGTGATGGATTTTGTGCTGAAAGATGTGTTTGAAACCGCTTTTACAGAAAATGAATCATGGGATAAAGGTATGATTCGTTTTTATAACCATTATGCCCAAGATTTTGTCTATGCCAATCCCAATTTAGTGATGAATTTCTTGGATAATCACGATATCAATCGTTATGCAACGGTTGCCAAAGGTGATATTTCTATTTACAAAATGGCTTTAGCAATGCTTTGCACAACACGTGGTTATCCTCAAATTTATTATGGAACCGAAATTATGCTCGATGGTATTGCTGGGAATTATGAAGGCCATCGTTTCGATTTTCCTGGAGGTTGGGCTACCGATACGCGCAATGCTTTTGAGGTTTCACAACGAACAAAAACTGAACAGGAAATATTTACTTATTTGAAAACACTTTTGGATTTTCGTAAACAATCGCCAGCGTTGCAGACTGGTCGCATGAAACAATTTATTCCGTATGATGGTATTTATGTCTATTTTCGTTACGATGACCATAAAACCGTTATGGTGGTGGCCAATAATAACAAAGAAGACAAACAACTCGATTTAGCGCGTTTTGATGAAATGCAGATTCAAGGCAAAAAAGCCATTGAGGTAACAACTCGTGAATCTGTAGAATTGAATAAAACGATATTACTTCCAGCTAAAACAGTTTTAGTGTTAGACATTCAGTAAATTTATCATATCATTATCTATTATGAAAAAAATAGTTTTTAGTTCCGTTCTGATGTTGGTAGCTGTGGCGTGTTCCCAGCCAGCACTCTATTTACCAGCCGATTCAGGTAAAGTGGTTGGTCTTAATTCGTTGTTAACGCTTAGTGAAGGCGACAATCAGATTTACACGCAAGATTTTATTCCGCAATGTGAAGACATTGATTCCGTCACTTGTGATTTTGCTGATGTGCAGTGTGCTTTGTCCGCCGATAAACTGAAATTGGTGGTGACGGCTCCTAAGAATTTACCGCAATTTGTAGATATTCAGTTTTGGGTATCGGGAGTGCCTTATTCGGTGCCTGCACGCAAATCTGATAAAATAGATTATGTATTCACTTATAACCCACAAGGAAAACCATTGGGACGTGTACAAATTGCAGGACAAATGAACAATTGGGTCGCCTCCATGTCGCCCGATTTACAACTGAATGCCGACAGTATATACGAAGTGACATTGCATCTAAGCCCAGGCACTTATTTGTACCAACTGCTTATTGATGGTGAACAAAATCACGATTCTACGAATCCTAATAAGGTGGACAATGGTTATGGTAAATTCAATTCCATTTTACAAGTTGATGGTTATGAGTCAGAATTTCCTATACTGCATACTAAGACATTTAGTCGTAAACAGATTGAACTTTCATTCACCAATGAAGTGACTAAAGTGTATGCTTATTGGCAAAACTACCGTTTACCTGCCGATTTTATCACCTTGACAGATGAAGGCATTAGTGTTAAATTACCACGTGAAGCATCTGAATTAGAGCGTTCGTATATACGTGTGTGGGGTGTCAACCAATATGGTGTGAGCAACGATATTTTGGTGCCACTCGACCGTGGCGAAGTGCTAGAAAATACGGCTAATATCACACGTCACGATAAATATGCCAATATTATTTATTTCATGTTGGTCGACCGTTTTAAAAATGGTGATCCCACGAATGATCACCCAATGAATCGCCCTGATGTAAATCCAAAAGCTGATTATCAAGGCGGCGATTTGGCTGGTTTACAACAAGAAATCCGAGACGGTTATTTTACTAAATTGGGGGTTAATACGCTGTGGGTGTCACCATTGAACCAAAACCCCATGGAACCTTATGGTTATTCTGAAGTTGGTAAAACCAAATTCGCGGGTTACCATGGTTATTGGCCAATTTCTTCGTCTAAAGTCGATTTTCGATTTGGAACGAATGATGAATTAAAGGCATTAGTGGCTGAAGCGCACTCACATGGAATAAATGTCCTACTTGATTATGTAGCCAATCATGTGCATCAAGATCATCCATTATATAAAAATCATCCAGAATATGCCACGCCACTTTATTTGCCTGATGGTCGTATGAATACGCAGTTGTGGGATGAACAACGCTTAACTACTTGGTTCGATACGTTCATGCCATCGCTTGATTTTGGCAATCCTAAAGTAGTGAGTATGATGGTGGATTCTGCTATGTTTTGGATGTCAGAATTTAATATTGATGGTTTCCGTCACGATGCTTGCAAGCATGTGAATGAAGAATATTGGCGTTTGTTGACTTATAAATTGAAAGAATATGACCCTCAAGGTAAGTTCTATCAAATTGGTGAATCGTACGGAAGTCCAGAATTAATGGCTAGTTACGTGAACAGCGGCATGCTCGATGGCCAATTTGATTTTAATGTATTTGATGAAGCTACATCTGCTTTTAATGGCGTGAGTGGCGGAACATTGACGCGTGTTAGTAATATTTTGCGCAGTAGTTTGAAAGTTTATGGAGCGCATAATTTGATGGGTTATATTAGTGGAAATCACGACAAACCTCGTTTTATGGCGATGGCTTCGGGCGATTTAAAAGTGGGCGAAGATTCCAAAGCGGCTGCTTGGACACGCGAAATTGGTATTACAGATAGCACCGCCTATAAAAAGTTGGCTTTGTTTCATGCTTTCAATCTGACGATTCCTGGTGTCCCTGTTATTTATTATGGCGATGAAATTGGCATGACAGGCGCAAATGATCCCGATTGTCGCCGTATGATGCGATTCTCCAATTGGAACCCGCGCGAACAGCGTTTATTTAACCAAGTGAGCGAGTTGAATCATTTGAGACGCAATAATTTGGCTTTGATTTATGGTGATTTTATGACTTTAGAAGTGACTGATAATACGTGGGTTTATGCACGTAAGTACTTTGACCAAGAGGCTATTGTGTTATTAAATAATTCGGCTTCAGCCAAATCTTTTTTGATTGATTGTAATGCGCACGGACTTTCTGCAAAAGCATTGACCGCCACATTTGGCAACAAATTCAAGAAAACAGACGATGGAAAAATTCAAATTAAGTTGCCGCCGTATGGTTTTGAGATTTTAAAATAAGGAGGGAATATGGGCAAGACCCTATCAAAATTGTTTGTGGATAGTGCAAATAGTACGCTTTTGCAGTTTTTTCGTAACGCCTTGGTGGGTTCTGTCGCTTTTGTGCTTGAGTTAGGTTTGATGTATCTACTGACGGAATGCGCACATATTTATTATTTATGGTCATCAGTGTTTTCCTCACTGTGTGCAGGCGGCATCAATTATTTATTATGTTCGTTTTGGGTGTTTAATCAATCGAAAGTAAAAAATAAACCGTTGGAGTTTATTTTGTTTACCGCTATTGGAGGGCTCGGTTTGCTGCTCAATGTTTTTTTCTTGTGGATTCTTACCGATTGTATGGGGATTTACTATATGTTCTCCAAAATAGTTGCCATGATTTTGGTGTTCACGCTGATTTTCTTTATTCGTAAGTATGTACTGTTTACCACTAAAAAAACATCTTTGTAATAACGGATTTTGTTATTCTAAATATAAATAGTCGTAGTGTATAATAGGTTTTTGACCTTTTTTACCAATCATATTACGTGCTTTTTCGCTGTCTATCTGGGTTTTGCCCACACCTAAAAGCGTCTGCTTATGTCCGATAATCTGTACAATATCATCTTTTTCAAAATCGCCTTCAATACGCTCTACGCCAATAGGTAATAAACTTACGGCATTCGCGCCGCAGAGCGCTTTTTCAGCATTTTCGTTGATGTAAATGGCGCCTTTGGCAAATCCTTCGGAGTGTGCAATCCATTTTTTTACACTCGAAACATTGCTGCTAGATGGCATAAATCGCGTGCAAATAGTGGAGTGGGGTTGTGCTAATAAGTTGATAAGAATGTCATCTTTTGTTCCATTAGCAATAATTACTTCAATACCTTCTTCTGCAATTTTGCGGGCAATGGTCGTTTTGGTCAACATACCACCTCTTCCGAAAGTCGACTTAGAGGCTTGTATGTAGGTATCGATGTAATCATCTTTTGAGATGGTAGAAATTACTTTGGAATCCTTGTCGCTAGGCGAGCCGTTATAAATGCCGTCGATATTACTCAAAATAATGAGTTTCTGTACATTCATCATCGAGGCAATCATGCCTGATAATTCGTCATTATCGGTAAACATGAGTTCCGAAACCGAAATTGTATCATTCTCATTCACTATAGGAATAACGTTGTTTTCGAGCATCACGCGCATGCAGTTACGTTGATTGAGGTAATGTCGGCGTGTGCCAAAATTTTCTTTGGTGGTGAGCACTTGCCCCACCGAAATTCCGTGTTCGCGAAACAGCTCGTAATAGCGATTGATAAGTTTGGCTTGTCCTACTGCTGAGAAGAGTTGGCGTTGCTCTACGCTATCTAGTTTTTTATTAAGGTTCAGTTCGCTGCGACCTGACGCCACGGCGCCTGAGGAAATCACAACCAATTGAACGCCTTGTTTATGTAGAAAGGCTAGTTGGTCAACCAAGGCCGACATACGCGTAATATCTAAAGTGCCATTAGCACGTGTCAATACATTGCTACCAATTTTTATAGCGATACGTTTTTGTTTCATAACTAATATAATAAACCTTCGTCTGCAAAACTATAGTAGGTTTTGCCTGCAATAATAATGTGATCAATCAATTGAATTTCCATTAATTGGCCAGCTTCTTTTATCGATTGTGTAATTTTACGATCGCCTTCGCTTGGGTTTTTATTGCCCGAAGGGTGATTATGGCAAATGACGATGGAAGAAGCCAATTGTTCTAACGCGTGGCGCATAATAAGCCGAATATCTACCACGGTACCAGCCACGCCGCCTTTGCTAATGCACACACTTTGAATAATTTTATGATGACGATTTAAGAGTAAGATCCAAAACTCTTCGTGAGGTAAATCCGCCAAAATAGGTTCGAAATAGTGATAAATATCTAAACTTTCGCGTATTTGTGTGCGTTCCAATGTTTGTCCCAACTTCCGACGTCGCCCGAGTTCTAAAGCAGCAATAAGCGTAATGGCTTTTGTTTGTCCAATACCTTTGAATCCTTTTTGTAAATCGTTGATAGAGAGTTTTCCAAGCTCATCCAAGTTGTTCGATACGGAATTCAATAGGCGTCGCGATAATTCCACCACCGTTTCATTGCGAGTGCCAGTACGCAATAAAATGGCTAGTAGTTCCGCATCGCTGAGTGCATTTAATCCTTTCTTTAGTAATTTTTCGCGTGGCTTATCCTCTTCCGCCCACGCTTTTAGGTTCATACGTTGTTCCATAAACTGGTGATGTTTGAACCGTAAAGATATAAAAAAAGGCTTTTCCAATTATGGAAAAGCCTTTTTATTTTGTTTGTGATAGCTAATTAAGCCAATTTATTCACGTGTAAAGCTAACTTAGATTTTAAGTTGCTAGCTTTATTTTTGTGGATAACACGACGTTTAGCCAATTTATCTAACATAGCAGACGCTTTTTTGAACAAATCTACAGCTTCTGTTTTCTCGGTAGTCGTGCGCAATTTGCGTACAGCATTACGAGTAGTACGAGCGTAGTATCTGTTATTTAAACGACGTTTTTCGATTTGTCGAATTCTTTTGATAGATGATTTGTGATTTGCCATTATAGAACAAATTTATACGTTAAAGTTGGTAGCCCATAGCGGAATCGAACCGCTCTTTCCAGGATGAAAACCTGGCGTCCTAACCGATAGACGAATGGGCCATTTTGCAAACAAAGCGTGGCTTATTTTGCGAGTGCAAAGATAGAACGTTTTTTTGAATCGTGCAAATATTCTAATAAAATTTTCTAATAAATTTTTAAAACGCTGGTTATCAATAGATATTTTTTGAATGTAAGAATTTGAGTTTTGTTACTTTATCTATTTATAAGCGTTTATAATGGTTAAAAATGGCGTTGGATGCGAGTTGAACCCAATAATTTTTGACCAAATGTGCCTAAAATCGGTAAAATAAGCGTATTTTTGCAACAAAATTTCAAGATTATAATGGATAAACAACAACTCTTAGATCGTCGCTACATGCGTATGGCGCGTATATGGGCCGAGAATTCTTATTGCAAACGCCGTCAGGTAGGTGCCTTGTTGGTTAAAGATCAAATGATTATTTCCGATGGATTCAACGGAACTCCATCGGGATTTGAAAATAACTGTGAAGATGAAGATAATGTATCGAAACCGTACGTTCTTCATGCCGAAGCAAATGCGATTACCAAGGTGGCTCGTTCTAGCAATAGTAGCCAAGGAGCTACCTTATATGTAACAGCTTCACCTTGTATCGAATGTGCTAAATTGATTATTCAAGCTGGTATCAAACGGGTTGTGTATGGTGAAAATTATCGCATTATGGATGGTTTAAATTTGCTCAAACGTGCTGGTATTGATGTGGTTTTTGTAGAAGAATAATGGTGGTCATTAATGAATTTATGAGATGAAAAAAACACTTATTCCTATTATTTTAGCCTGTGTGTTAGTCATAGGTATTCTTATTGGTAATTTCTTCGCTATGCGCCAAGGTGCTTATCTTTCAGGAATTGGTGGCATGAATAATGGCGCTTCGTCTGGCGATAAAATATCCGACTTGATTCAAATTATTGATAATGCTTACGTCGATTCGGTACCAACTGATAGTATTGAAGAGTCGATTATCCCGATGATTTTAAAACAACTCGATCCTCATTCAGCGTATATTCCTGCGTCTGATTTAGAGGCTGTGAACGAAGAGTTGGGTGGTAGTTTTAGCGGAATTGGCGTACAGTTCAATTTGCAGAACGACACGATTTATGTGGTAGATGTGATTTCTGGCGGTCCGTCGGAAAAAGCAGGATTGCGTGATGGTGACCGTATTGTGACAGTAAACGATACTTTATTTGTAGGCAAATCCATCAACAATGAAAAGGTGATGAAACGCTTGCGTGGCCCTAAAGGTTCGGTGGTGCAGCTCGGCATTGTACGGCAAAATGCGCCTAAAATGCTCCGTTTTAAAATTACGCGTGGCGATATTCCTGTACACAGTATTGATGTGAGTTATATGGTAACGCCTGAAATTGGCTATATCTCTGTTAATAAATTTGGAGCTAATACGTATAAAGAATTTTTGACAGCCATAGCTAAACTTCAAAAGGCGAATGCCAAGAAGTTAATTATCGATTTACGTGGTAATGCTGGTGGTTATATGGATGCAGCTGTGAATATGTTGAACGAATTTTTGAAAAAGGGCGATTTGATTGTCTATGTTAAAGGCAAAGCCTATCCACGCAGCGACTCTTATGCTAATGGAAATGGTAGTTGCCAAAATATGAAAATAGCGGTTTTGATTGATGAGTTTTCGGGTTCGGCTAGTGAAATTTTTGCAGGTGCCATTCAAGATAATGATCGTGGAACTATTGTAGGTCGTCGTTCATTTGGTAAAGGTTTGGTACAACAACAAGTTGATTTTTCTGATGGCTCCGCAGTCCGTATCACAGTGGCTCGTTACTACACACCTTCGGGCAGATGTATTCAAAAACCGTATGAACGTGGCAATAGCAGCGACTACGAAAGTGATATTCTAAATCGTTATTTACATGGCGAATTTTTCTCGAAAGATAGTATTCATCAAACCGATACAGTGGCGTATAAAACAGTTGGTGGACGCACCGTGTATGGTGGTGGTGGCATTATGCCCGATGTATTTGTGCCACGTGATACGATTGGATTTACACCTTATTTCAATGCGTTAGCTAATGGTGGTCATATCTATCAATATGCTTTGTTGTTTACCGAAAAAGAACGTGCCAAATTGAGCACTTATAAAGATTGGAAAACATTATCAGCTTATTTAGATACTCAAAATTTGCAGGCGTCATTCGATACGTATGCATCAGCCAAAGGGGTTAAAGGAAGTGCGCGTGACAAAGCGGTATCTAAAGAGATTATTACACGTCAATTGAAATCGTATGTGTTGCGCACCATGTTAGGTGATGCAGGATTTTTCCCTTATTTGAATAGCTACGATATGACAGTGAAAAAAGCGGTAGAAAAATTAAAATAACACTTGGCGCATAGCTAAGTTCTTACTGGAAAAAGTTTAAAATTATGGTATTATCTTTTGGTTTATTGATTGTTGGTTTTGTGGTGTTGATTTTAGGTGCCGATTGGTTGGTGAGTGGCGCGTCTGGTTTAGCTAAACGCTTGAATGTTCCTGATTTGGTTATTGGTTTAACGGTAGTTGCATTTGGTACATCAGCACCTGAATTAATGGTTAATTTAATGGCTGCCATTAATGGAGTGAGCGAAATAGCACTGACCAATATTTTGGGTAGTAATACCATCAATACATTTATTATTCTCGGTATCTCGGCGCTGATTTATCCTATCAAATCACAAAAAAGTTCCCGTCGTTATGAAATCCCACTGAGTCTTTTTGCTGGTTTAATCGTGTTGGTGATGGGTACTGAGTTTTTTAGTTTATGTGATGGACAGGCGGTTATTTCGCGTAGTGATGGAGTTATTTTATTGTTTATTTTTTCTCTTTTTATGTATTACACCCTTCGAATGGCGAAAAGGAAAAAGAATAAGAAGAACAAACATCAGGAAGGTTTTCGTCCAATGAAAATTTGGAAAGCAATTTTGCTTGTGGTTCTCGGATTGTTAGGTCTAATGATAGGTGGACATTTAATTGTTGATAATGCTGTAAAAATTGCTACAGTTTGGGGCGTAAGTCAAGCAGTTATTGGCGTTACAGTGGTTGCTTTAGGAACATCTTTACCCGAATTGGCGACCTCGGCTATAGCCGCTTTTAAGAAAAACTCAGATTTAGCCATAGGTAATGTCATAGGCTCCAATATTTTTAATGTGTTTTTTGTGTTGGGTATTAGTGCGGTCGTTCGCCCGTTAAATAGTTATCCAAATTTGTGGATTGATGCTTCGTTAGCGGCTTTAGGAAGTATGTTATTATTGTTTTTTGTAACTTCCAATCATTCCCATAAAATAAAACGTTGGCAAGGAGCTTTGTTTTTACTCTGCTATGTAATCTATTTGGTTTGGTTATTAACGAGTCTTTAATCCTGTAATTATATGACAATAGAAAGTCCTCGCAAATTTCGAGTTGGTATTTCTTTAAGTGGTGGTGGTGCTAAAGGAATTGCACATTTGGGTGTGCTCCAGGCACTCGAAGAATGTGGTTTTAAACCTCAAGTGATAGCTGGCGTGAGTGCCGGTGCTATTATTGGTGCTTTGTATGCCGATGGAAAAACGCCACAAGAAATTTGTCAGTTTTTTAAAGATTCCAGTTTCTTTAAATTTGTCAAAATAGTGGTACCCAAAAAAGGCGTGATGTCCACCGAGCGGTTCTATAACTTGTTGGATGGTTTTTTAACTGCTAAAACGTTTGAGGAACTACAAATGCCACTGACCATAAATGCTACCGAATTGATAGAAGGTAAAAATGTCTATTTTAATTCAGGTTCATTAGTTGATAAAATAGTCGCCTCATCGAGTGTTCCTATTTTCTTGACACCGAAAGAGATGGAAGGAAAAGTATATGTGGATGGCGGTATTTTTTGCAATATGCCAGCCAAGGTGATTCGCCAAGATTGTGATATTTTGTTTGGCGTACATGTTAATCCTATTGTGACAGAAGGTTCTATTGATGGTATGATGGATGTGATGGAACGTGTCTATCATTTGGCTATTCAGTCGAGTACAGTGAGCGAAAAACGCGCTTGCGACGTGGTGATTGAACCAGTGGAAGCTCGTAATTATGGTATGTTTGATATTTCCAAAACACAAGAAATTTTTGATATTGGTTATCGAGCTGCTATGGTTAAATTGCATCAGCCCGATATTCAGAAGAAACTAGAACAGATAAAGGCTCAATGGTAATATAAAAGAGATTGTAACAGAATTACAATCTCTTTTTTTATCGTTTTTTGCATAAAAAAACCTCGAATTTTCATTCGAGGTTCGTGTGAAAACGTTCACTGTGTGATTCCGGAGCGATTCGAACGCTCGACCCACGCCTTAGAAGGGCGTTGCTCTATCCAGCTGAGCTACGGAACCAAATATTACGTTTTCTGAGGGTGCAAAATTACTGCTTTTTTGTCAGAAAAACAATTTTTTCCTCGCATTTCCAGAATAATTATACTTATGTGGCTGTTTTTTTGTAAATTTGCCGATTAGTATAGGTACTTATTAATCAATTGTACGATGAAAGTATTAAAGTTTGGAGGTTCTTCTGTCGGCTCATTAACAGCTATTCGTCATGTCAAAACCATAGTGGAAGTTTGCGACACACCCGTTGTGGTGGTTGTGTCTGCTTTAGGTGGTGTTACCGATACGTTGTACGACATGGCTCGTACGGCGTCTAAAGGCGATATGGGTTATATGGAACAATTCACCGAAATGGAAGAACGCCATGTACAGTTGGTTCGTGACTTAGGCATGAATGATACGCCAGCCTCTGTGGAAGTGGCTCATTTATTCGACGAATTACGGAATATTTTGCGAGGCGTCTGCCTTATTCAAGATATTTCGGAACGTATTATCGATTCCATTGTGAGTTATGGCGAACGTTTATCGTCGGTTATTGTAGCCCAACTGATAACGGGTGCTCAACATCTTGATGCACGGTTGTTTATTAAAACAAAACCACAAATTGGCGGTAAATGTGTAGTCGATTTTGAAACGACAAATCAACTGATTGATCGTTATTTTTCGCATAAAAAAGAGATTGTGGTATGCGGAGGCTTTATTTCGAGTGATGTCGCTACCAACCATGTAACTAATTTAGGACGTGGTGGCTCTGATTATACTGCGGCAATTTTGGCTGCGCAGTTGGACGCTTCTATCCTCGAAATTTGGACTGATGTAGATGGTTTTATGACTGCCGATCCACGCATTATTGATACGGCTTATGTGATTGAAAAACTCACGTTTGTGGAAGCTATGGAGTTGTGCAATTTTGGAGCAAAGGTTATCTATCCGCCAACGATTTTCCCTGTTTATCATAAAAATATTCCGATACGCATTAAAAATACCTGCCATCCTGAAGCGCCAGGAACCTATATTTCGCATGAAAAAGTGGCGGAGCGTGAACGTATGATTAAAGGTATTTCGTCCATTGACGATACGGCTTTAATTACCATACAAGGACTTGGTATGGTGGGCGTTATAGGCGTGAATTACCGCATTTTCCGTGCGTTGGCCAAAAATGGTATCAGCGTGTTCATGGTGTCACAAGCCTCATCCGAAAATACAACTTCGTTTGCAGTGTGTAATGCCGAAGCCGAACATGCGGTGGAGGTTTTGCAAACTGAATTTGCTGCCGAAATTGCTAATGGCGAGATTAATCGTATCAAAGCTGAAAAAGATTTAGCTACCGTGGCTATTGTAGGCGAAGGCATGAAACGAACGACTGGTATTGCTGGTAAACTGTTTGGCACGCTCGGACGCAATGGTATTAATGTGATAGCTTGTGCGCAAGGTGCATCAGAAACCAACATTTCGTTGGTAACGGACAAAAAATCATTGCGTAAAGCGTTGAATGTCATTCACGATTCGTTCTTCTTGTCCGAATATCAAGAGCTCAATGTGTTTATGGTGGGCGTGGGCGCTGTAGGAACGAGTTTGTTGGAACAAATTCGTCAGCAACAACCGAAATTGATGACCGAAAAGGCGTTGAAAATTAATGTGGTTGGCGTGGCTTCGTCAAAAAAAGCGTTGTTTCGCCGTGAAGGGTTGCCGCTTGGCAATATTCGAACATTACTCGATATAGAAGGGGTTGATTCGTCGTCTACGTTCCTTCGCGATCAAATTATTGGGCTCAATATGTTTAATTCTGTGTTCGTCGATTGTACGTCGAGTGCGGAAGTGGCATCTATTTATCAAGATTTAATAGAAGCCAATGTGTCGGTGGTGGCAGCAAATAAAATTGCGGCTTCAGGCAATTATGAGCATTATTTAGCGTTAAAAGAGAGTGCACGCAAGCATGGTATCAAATTTTTGTTTGAAACCAATGTGGGCGCTGGTTTGCCAGTGATGAATACCATCAATAATCTGATTAATTCTGGCGATAAAATTTTGAAAATGGAAGCCGTTCTTTCGGGAACATTGAATTTTATTTTTAATACAATAAGTGCTGAAATTCCGTTGAGTAAAGCTATTTTGATGGCAAAAGAGGCAGGTTATACCGAATCCGATCCGCGTGTCGATTTAAGCGGCACCGATGTGATTCGTAAATTGGTTATTTTGACTCGTGAAGCGGGTTATCGTGTGACTCAGGAAGAGGTCAAAAAACAGTTGTTTTTGCCTGATTCTCTTTTTCAAGGAACGTTGGAAGAGTTTTGGCAAAACATCAAACATTTTGATGCAGAATTTGAACAGAAACGTCAGCTGTTGGATGCTAAACAGATGAAATTCAGATTTGTAGCAACCATGACAGAGGGGCGTTGCGCAGTGGCTTTGCAAGAGGCCGATCCACATCATCCGTTTTACGACTTGGAAGGTAGCAACAACATTCTGATGTTGACTACTGAACGTTATCACGATTATCCGATGATTATAAAAGGCGCAGGAGCTGGTGCCGATGTAACTGCGGCAGGCGTTTTTGCCGATATAATAAGTATTGCAAATATTCGATAATAATATAAAAATGAAACAAGTAAAGTTGGTGTTTGCCTTTGTGGCATTGCTGTTTTTGGTAGCATGTGAGAGTAGCTCGAACTATTCAAAACAGTTGGAACAAGAACAAATTAAAATGGATGATTATTTGGCTCGTAATGGGAAAACAGTTATTTCCGATTATCCAGCCGACTCTGTATTTATCATTGGTCAGTGGTACCGATTCAGCGATGAAGGCATTTATATCTGCATCGATTCGTTGGGAACTGGCAAAGAGGTAGTGGATGGCGACGAATTGGCTGTGCGCTATATTCAAAGTACATTGGACGAAAATCCAGTGGTGGTAAGTTATTGGACTACGCAGGATCGACCTTATCCAACTCAAATTATCAAAGGATCAACGACTAATAGTTGCGAAGGTTGGGACGATGCGTTTGGTATGATGCGCCGTTCAGGAACGATTGCTCAAGTTATTGTGCCATCAAAATTAAGTTTTTCCGATGCTGCTAATAGCGTTATTCCTTATCATTTTAAGATTTCGATGAAAGTGGTGCCTAAATAAGCACATCGCCGAAGATTTTTTTATAGATACATTATTATTCATTGCTATATGACATTAATTAAAAGTATTTCAGGTATTCGTGGCACCATTGGTGGTGTTGTGGGCGATGGTTTGTCGCCTATTGATATTGTAAAGTTTACTACCGCATACGCCACTTGGTTAAAAACATATTCCAATAAATCACATTGCAAAGTCGTGGTTGGTCGTGATGCTCGTATTTCGGGCGAAATGGTCAATCACGTTGTCATTGGAACATTACTCGGCTCTGGTTGCGATGTGGTGAATATCGGTTTGGCTTCCACGCCTACTACCGAATTGGCGGTGACTATGGAAGGTGCCGATGGCGGTATTATTTTGACCGCTAGCCACAATCCTAAACAATGGAACGCGCTTAAATTATTGAACGAAAAAGGCGAATTTTTGGACAAGGCTGAAGGTGAAGCTCTGTTAGAAATTGCTGATAAAGGCGATTTCGATTATGTGGCAGTTGATGAAATTGGCACGTTAACTGAGAAAACTGATTACACCCAAAAACACATCGACCATGTGCTGCAATTGGCGTTAGTTGATGTGGAGGCTATTCGTAAAGCTAATTTTAAAGTGGCGGTTGATTGTGTGAACTCGGTTGGTGGCATTGCTATTCCAGCTTTGTTAGAAGCGTTGGGTGTGCAACATATCGAAAAATTATACTGCGAACCAAACGGTCATTTTCCACACAATCCAGAACCATTGCCAGAACATTTAGGCGACATTGCTAATTTAATCAAATCGCAAAAAGCGGATGTTGGTTTTGTGGTTGACCCTGATGTCGATCGTTTAGCTATTATTTGTGAAGATGGTTCGATGTTTGGTGAAGAATATACGTTGGTTTCGGTGGCCGATTATGTGTTGCAACATACGCCCGGTAACACGGTTTCCAATTTGAGTTCAACCCGTGCGTTGCACGATGTTACCGTTGCACGTGGCGGTTCCTACAGTGCCGCAGCTGTGGGCGAAGTGAATGTGGTGACCAAAATGAAAGAAACCAACGCTGTGATTGGTGGCGAAGGTAATGGTGGCGTGATTTATCCTGCCTCGCATTATGGTCGCGATGCTTTGGTTGGCATTGCACTTTTCTTGACTAATTTGGCAAAAACTGGTCAGAAAGTATCGGCATTGCGTGCTTCGTATCCTAACTATTTTATCTCTAAAAATAAAATCCAATTGACTCCTGCCATCGATGTGGATGGTGTTTTAACGGTCATAAAAGGTTGTTATAAACAATTCAAAATTAATGATATCGACGGTGTGAAAATCGATTTTCCACAAGGATGGGTTCATCTGCGTAAATCGAACACCGAACCGATTATTCGTATTTACAGCGAGGCTCCAACGATGGAACAAGCTGATAAATTTGCCCAAGCGGTAATCGACGAAATTAAACGTATTGCTAATCTTTGATAATTATGGAAGAACTTACATTGATCACGCCTTCGGTGCTATTTTCGGCAGTGTCGCTTATTTTATTGGCGTACACTAACCGATTTTTGGCCTACGCGCAGTTGGTGCGTACACTCAAAGATCGTTACGAACAGGATCGTTCGGCAGTGACACAAGCTCAAATTGAAAACCTCCGCAAACGTCTTAATCTTTCTCGCTTGATGCAAGTATTTGGTACGGTGAGTCTGTTTTTATGTGTGGTCACGATGTTTGTTATTTACATTGGATTATCACTTACCGCCATTTGGATTTTTGGTTTGGCGTTGTTGGCGTTGATTGTGTCGTTAGGACTTTCTATTTGGGAAATTATCATTTCGTCGCGTGCGTTGGAACTCTATTTGGGTAACATGAAACAATAATTTCGTATGGCAAAAATAGCTTTATTTCCAGGCAGTTTCGACCCTTTTACCAAAGGACACCAAAACATTGTTGAGCGCGCTTTGCCGCTGTTCGATCGTTTGGTGATTGGCATTGGACGTAATACCACCAAACAGACACTTTACACACCTGAAGAACGTCAACAGCAAATAGCGGCGTTGTTTGCCAACGAACCGCGCATTGAGGTGCAAATTTACGACATCTTAACGATTGATTTTGCGAAGTCTGTTGGTGCACAGTACGTGCTGCGTGGCGTTCGCACCATGGCCGATTTTGAATACGAACGCACCATAGCCGACGTAAATAAACGGTTGGCAGGACTCGAAACCGTGTTGCTTTTTGCCGATGCCGATACGGCTTCTATCTCTTCGTCGTTGGTACGCGAACTCAAAGCGTTTGGCAAAGATGTAACCGATTTTTTACCGTAAAAGTAGATAATTTACATTTTAAATAATAAAAGGCGACTTCCAATTGGGAGTCGCCTTTATTTATGATATGAAATAGTTTTATTTGCCTTTCATCACATCGAAACCTTGTCCGTACACCCCAATAGCAGACGATTGGGAAACAAACGCGTTTGGATCAATATCTTTTACGAGTTTGAATATTTTGGCCGATTCGTTTTTGCGTGCTAACACGGTAATTACTTTCACAGGTGCTTGCGAGTACCAACCTGTGCCATCGAGAATGGTCACGCCGCGATGTACTTCGGTATTTATAGCATCGGCAATTTTAGCATATTCGTGCGAAAAAATAAAGAATTGTACCGATTGACGTACACCATTCACCACCAAATCGACTGTGAGTGTGGTGACTGCCATGGCGGTTAAACCATACACTATTTTTTCAATGTTTCCGTTTGGCAACAACCATGATGAGCTGATAATCAATACGTCGCAATACAAGAGCGCACGTCCTAACGTGATATTACGGTATTTGTTCACTACTTTGGCCACAATATCGGTGCCTCCAGAACTGCCATTGTTTAGAAACACAATACCCATGCCCGTTCCTGCCAATAATCCACCTAGCACGCACGCCATAAATGGTTCTTGTTCTGAAACGAATGTTCCAATTTTAGCGGCAGGAAGAAATGCCAAAAAGGCGGTCAATACAAATACACCATAGATAGTTCGTAGGCTAAATGCCCATCCCAAACTACGCACGGATAAAATAAGTAATAACGCGTTGATAATAAAATAAGTAGCCGATATGGGGAAGCCGCTACCATATTGAATGATAGCTCCTATACCAGTGACGCCGCCACCAGTAATTTCGTGTGGTATCAAAAAACCTTTCCACGAAGACGCGTACATCAGTAATCCAAATGCAATAGTTAGATACTCTCTAACAATGCTCCAAGTGGGTTTGGTGAAAGTCATCATACAATAAACGTATTAAAATTTAGATAACGATATTTACAATTTTACCAGGAACCACAATCACTTTTTTAGGTTGTTTTCCTTCGAGAAATTTGGTGGTTTGTTCGTTGGCTAAAGCGGTTTTTTCTACCTCTTCTTTGCTCATGTCGGCAGGCAATTCTAGTATGAAACGTACTTTACCATTGAACGAAATAGGGTATTTGACGCTGGTTTCCACTAAATGTGCTTCGTTGCACAGTGGGAACGTGGCATCGCAAATGGAGTTGGTGTGACCTAATGTGTGCCACAACTCTTCGGTGATATGTGGTGCAAACGGAGCCAAGAGAACCAATAAAGGTTCCAGCACGTCGCGTTTGGTGCATTTGAGTGTAGCTAGTTCGTTCACGCAAATCATAAAAGCTGAAACCGATGTGTTGAACGAGAAATTCTCGATATCGTAGGTGATTTTTTTAATCGTTTTATGCAACGTTTTGAGCTCTTCAGCTGTTGGCGTGTCGTTAGTAACCAATAAGGTTTCCTCTTTATAGAAAAGTCCCCATAGTTTTTTCAAAAAACGATGTACGCCATCAATGCCATTCGTATCCCAAGGTTTGGATTGCTCCAATGGACCCAGGAACATTTCGTATAGACGCAGCGTGTCGGCACCATATTTTTCTACAATATCGTCTGGATTTACCACGTTGAACATCGATTTCGACATCTTTTCAACTGCCCAACCGCACACATATTTACCGTCTTCGAGTATGAATTCGGCATTTTTGTATTCGGGCATCCAGTTCTTGAATTTTTCCAAATCCAACACATCATTGCTCACGATATTGACATCGACGTGAATTTCTTGTGTTTGGTAGTCGTTTTTCAGATTGTACGATACGTATTTGTTAGTACCTACAATGCGATACACAAAATTGCTTCGTCCCTGAATCATACCTTGATTAATCAATTTTTGGAATGGCTCGTCTTTCACAATGACGCCTAAATCGAATAAGAATTTGTTCCAAAAACGGCTATAAATCAGGTGACCAGTGGCGTGTTCGGTGCCACCAATGTATAAATCGACATTTTGCCAATAACTGTTAGCGAGTTTTCCAACCAATGCTTCGGTGTTGTGCGGATCCATGTAGCGCAAGTAGTAAGCCGATGAACCAGCAAAACCAGGCATGGTGTTAAGTTCCAACGGATAACCATCGTCGGTTTTCCAATTTTGGGCACGTCCGAGTGGCGGTTCGCCGCTTTCAGTAGGCAGATATTTATCAATTTCGGGCAATTCGAGTGGTAATTTGCTTTCGTCCAGCACATAAGGCATGCCTTCTTTGTAGTACACAGGAAATGGTTCGCCCCAATAGCGTTGGCGACTGAAAATGGCATCGCGCAAACGGTAATTTACCTTTACTTGTCCCAGCTTATGTTCCGCAATGTAGGTTTTCATGGCACCGATGGCCTCTTTTACAGTTTTACCGTTGAGGAAACCCGAGTTGGTCATCACACCTTCTTTAGCATCGTAACTTTCTTCGCTTACGTCGCATCCTTCAATCAGAGGAATGATAGGCAAATCGAAATGTTTGGCAAAAGCGTAGTCGCGACTGTCGTGCGCAGGAACGGCCATAATGGCTCCTGTGCCATAACCTGACAATACGTAATCCGAAATATAGATAGGAATTTGATTGTTTGTTAATGGATTGATGGCGTAAGCACCAGAAAATACGCCAGTCACTTTGCGGTCGGCGATACGCTCGCGCTCGGTACGACGTTTTACGCGGTCGAGATAAGCCTCTACTTCTGCTTTTTGTTCTGGTGTTACAAGTTGTGCCACATAATCACTTTCGGGTGCCAATACCATAAATGTAACGCCAAAAACGGTGTCCGCTCTGGTGGTAAATATTTCAATTTTGGCATCGCTATTAGCTAAACCGAAAAATAGTTGCGCGCCTTCCGAACGCCCAATCCAATTTTTTTGAGTTTCTTTGAGCGATTCTGTCCAGTCGAGTTGATCAAGTCCGTCCAACAAGCGTTGTGCGTAAGCGGATACACGCAAACTCCATTGGCGCATGATGCGTTGTTCTACAGGGTGTCCACCACGCACCGAAAGTCCTTCGCTGACTTCATCGTTAGCTAATACGGTTCCTAAAGCAGGGCACCAGTTCACTTTTAAGTCGGCCAAGTAAGCAATGCGGTAAGCCATGAGCACGTCTTGTTGCTTTTTCTCATCCCAATTATTCCACTCTTCAGCGGTGAAAATTGGTGTTTCCGATTGAGCTGCCTGTATATTGGCATTACCTTCTTTGGTAAAGAGTTCTACTAATTCTGATATGGGTTGTGCGGCATTGGTGCGTTGGCAGTACCAGCGGTTAAACATTTGAATGAAAGCCCATTGTGTCCATTTGTAGTAATTGGGTTCACAGGTGCGTATTTCGCGACTCCAATCGTAGCAAAAACCTATTTTGTCCATTTGTTCGCGGTAGCGAGCAATGTTCTTTTTGGTGGTTACTTCAGGATGTTGACCAGTTTGTATGGCGTATTGTTCGGCAGGTAATCCGTAAGCGTCATAGCCCATGGGATGGAGCACGTTAAAACCTTTCAAACGTTTGTAGCGGCTGTATATATCAGAAGCGATATAGCCAAGTGGATGTCCCACGTGTAACCCAGCACCCGAAGGGTAGGGAAACATATCCAAAACGTAGTATTTCGGACGAGTTTGATCGACTTCAACTTTGTAAGTGGCATTCTCAATCCAATAGTGCTGCCATTTTTGCTCGATTTCTTTGAAATTATATTCCATAATACGTCATTTTTCAAATTATGATATCATAATTTGAGTATCTGTTTTTGAGTGAGTTATGATTTTTTTAGAGATAGCATATGTTCTTTGTCGTGCTTCATAATACCTATCTTTTCTAACGTGCAAATGTACAAAAAAAACCACTGTTGACAATATATAAAAGTGGTATGTTATATTGTTATGAAATATCTATTATTGAGGTGATGTTTAGTGCCATGATTATAGAAATAGTATTAAATTTCAATAGAGGTTAACTAATTGTATAACATTGTCGTAAACGAAAATAGGTCGGTGATATTAAAATATGCTGAAAAAACACTACTTTTGTAGTTCAAAAGTGCAATTACATCTTGATATGGTCTTGATGTTATCTACTTAATAAAAATTATGAATTCCATTCAAAATACATTACAACGTGCCGATTTTGAAATTATGGCACCTGTTGGCTCTTGGGAAAGCCTTGCTGCAGCTATTCAGGCTGGAGCCGATTCCATTTATTTTGGCATTGAAAATTTAAATATGCGTAGTCGCTCGTCAAGCAATTTTACGACGGACGATTTGCGTACCATTGTTAAGCAATGTAACGAACATGGCGTAAAATCGTATTTGACCATCAATACGATTATTTATGATGACGATTTAGCGTTGATGCGCACCATTGTCGATACGGCTAAAGAGGCGGGCGTTTCAGCCATTATTGCGGCCGATGTGGCGGTAATGATGTATGCGTATAGTCGTGGCGTAGAAGTGCATTTATCGACCCAGCTTAATATTTCAAATCGTGAGGCACTCAAATTTTATGCGCAATTTGCTGATGTGGTGGTTTTAGCGCGTGAGCTCAACATGGATCAAGTGGCTGAAATCCATAAAACGATTATGGAAGAGCAGTTGTTAGGTCGAAATGGATCGTTGGTTCGTATCGAAATGTTTTGTCATGGTGCTTTATGTATGGCGGTTTCGGGTAAATGTTATTTGAGTTTACACGAGATGAATGCATCGGCCAATCGCGGTTCATGTATGCAAGTGTGTCGCCGTGGTTATACCGTGCACGACAAAGACTCTAATATAGAACTCGATATTGATAATGAATATATCATGTCGCCAAAAGATTTGAAGACGATTCATTTCCTCAATAAAATGATTGATTCTGGTGTGCGAGTATTCAAAATTGAAGGACGCGCTCGCGGCCCTGAATATGTAAAAACGGTGGTGACTTGTTATCGTGAAGCAATTGAAAGTTACCTCGACAATTCATTTACCGACGATAAAATTGACGGTTGGGACGAGCGTTTATCGCGTGTTTTCAATCGTGGTTTTTGGAATGGTTATTATTTGGGACAGCGATTGGGTGAATGGAGTCATAATTATGGTTCGGAAGCTACACGCCGCAAAATGTACGTTGGTAAATGTACCAACTATTTTAGCAAAATAGGCGTAGCTGAATTTTTGCTGGAATCGCAAGAGTTGGCGGTGGGTGATGAAATTTTGATTACCGGTGCTACTACTGGTGCCTACGAAGATGTGGTTCAAGCTATTCATGTTGAGTTACAACCTGTGGAACGTGTTGGAAAAGGAACGTTATTTTCCATTAAAACGAATGAGCCTATTCGTCGTAACGACAAATTATATAAAATGGTAGTGGTGCAACCTAAATAACTACGGGAAAACCCTGTTAATGTTTAGTCAGCTTGATGTGAATAGTGCAGAAAAAAAGTGAATGATATGAAATTTAAACCTTTTTTGCAATTAATTTGGTAAATCACGGAATAACCTTTACATTTGCTTCCTCGAAATCTATTTTTACTACCGTACGTGGTGTTAAACTAGTAAATAAAATTTTATTAAAAAATTAATACATTGATTTTTAAACACTTGTAAAATTTATTTAGTAAAATACCTATTTTAGCACGGTATTTGTAAATGTTAAACAGAAACAATAAAACTATTTTTTAATTTTTAAATCTTTTCATTATGAAAAAAGTATTCCTATTTGTTGCTATCGCTTTATTATCGGTTGGTTGTGCATCAAAAAAAGACAAACAACAAGAAGCTTATAAAGGTGATGTGTCTGTAACTGTTCCTTGCTCTGGCAAAGATTATCAAAGTAACAGCAAAACATTCCGTGCGTTAGGTATGGGTTTCAGTACCGACATGCAAATTGCTCGTTCTAAAGCATTACAAAATGCACGTGCTGAATTGGCTACTCAAATTAACGCCACTATCAAACGTGTAGTTGACAACTATGCATCATCTTATCAAATGGGTGAAGATGAAGAAGCAAAAAGCAAATTTCAAGATTTATCTCGTACAGTAGTTAATCGTGAATTAGGTGGAACAATTGTTATCTGTGACGAAACTACCCGTACTCCAGAAGGTAAATTCCGTTGCTACATCGTGGTTGAATTGGGTGGCCCAGAAGTAGCTGAAAAAGTGGCTAATGCTGTGAAAGCTGACGATAAATTGCGTATCGATTACGAATACGAAAAATTCAAACAAACATTTGACGAAGAAATGAACAAATTGAAATAAGTTCATCTTGTTATTTTAAAAAAGTGCCAAAATCGTTTGAGCGTATTTTGGCACTTTTTTTGTTTTTTCGGTTCAAAGATATATACTATCTTTGTTCTTCATTTAAGGTTTATTTTAAGCTATGAAACACAAAAAAATGATTGGCCTCTTGGTGGTTCTTGCTATGATGGCTTGTGTGCGTGAAAAAGATGTTCTGACACGGAATCTACAAATCTGTTATAGTGTTTGTCCTTATCAAGATGGTTTACTTATTTCCAATTGGGGCACCGATTCTATCAACCCTTTAAATCAGGAAGGGAAAGGCTATATCGCGTTTCACAAAGAAGGTGTTACGTCTATTTTAATTCCTGCTGATGGCACGCTTTCAGCTCCCAAAGGTATGGCTGTCAAGGACGATTATTTATTCGTGGCCGATGTCAATAAAGTGGTTGTGTATAATTTAAATGAAACTTCCGACCAACCACAAGTGATATCATTTCCTGAAGGTAATGATTTCGTGAGTGATGTGGCAATTATTGGTAATGTGTTACTCGCAGCGGTTACCAATACGAGTAGTATTTATGCCTTAGATATTAGTAATCTAGCTCATATTAATGTTGGGTCGTTGGCTGTTTATGCTGTGGTGCCAGGTGCCACGAGTTTGTGTGTGTCCGATTATCATCTGTTTATAGGTTCTTCTACGACGTATGGCGAGCCCACAGAATTCAATGTTATTTACATGATTGATGATTTAAGTAATCCTGTAGCGCAACCCATTACACATAGAATTGGACAATATCAAGATTTGGCATTAACGCCCGATGGCGAATCGCTTTATTTTATTGATAAAAATAGCAAAGAACTTGGTCGGTTAGAATTTGCCACAGGTGTTGTCGATTTTATTGCTGTACCTATGAAATGGCAGAGTCCGTCTTCGCTTGTTTGGTGGAACGACCAATTTGTGATTGCCGACCGATCGATGAGTACTATTTGGCTCTCGAAGTTCTAATAGCTAATTGTTGATAGAGTTTCGCAAAATGTCAAATAAATGAGTATCTTTGTGAGAGTTTTATATCAATTCCTCATCTTCAAATCCTTAGCGTTTAAACAAATCGTATGTTAGTTAAAACTTTTGGGGCGGCAGTTCAAGGCATTAAAGCTACTTTGGTAACGATAGAGGTAAACATCTCGGCCGGCATCAAATTTTTTTTGGTGGGTTTGCCCGACAATGCTGTGAAGGAAAGCCACGAACGTATTATGTCTGCTTTGCAGTACAATAAAATACCGGTTCCGCGTAAGCAAGTGGTTATAAATATGGCGCCCGCTGATATTCGTAAAGAAGGTTCAGCATATGATTTACCACTCGCCATAGGCATGTTAGCGGCCAGCGAAGTGATTGATGCTACCGACATTGAACATTATGTGATTATGGGCGAATTATCGCTTGATGGTACGTTGAAACCCGTAAAAGGCGTTTTGCCCATTGCTATTTTAGCCCGTGAATTAGGCTTTAAAGGCTTTATTTTACCAAAGGAAAATAGTAAAGAAGCTGCGGTGGTAAATGATTTGGATGTGTTTGGAGTTGAGAATATTACGGATGTAGTCGACTTTTTTAATCACAAGAAAACATTAGAACGCACCGAGGTGAATACGCGCGAAGAATTTTTTGCTCGTGTCAATGCGTTTGATATTGATTTTGCTGATGTAAAAGGACAAGAAAATGTCAAACGAGCCATTGAAGTAGCTGCTGCCGGTGGACATAATATTATTATGGTTGGTCCTCCGGGAGCTGGTAAATCGATGATGGCAAAACGCATTCCAACGATATTGCCACCACTCACATTGCATGAGGCGCTTGAAACAACCAAGATTCACTCGGTGGCAGGTAAAATTGATCGCGATACCGCATTGATGGCACAACGTCCGTTTCGGAGTCCGCATCACACCATTTCCGATGTAGCTTTAGTAGGTGGCGGAGCTTTTCCACAACCTGGAGAAATATCGTTAGCGCACAATGGTGTCTTGTTTCTGGACGAATTGCCAGAATTTAAACGTACGGTATTGGAAGTGATGCGTCAACCGCTCGAAGATCGTAAAATAGCTATTTCGCGCGCAAAATTTGCAGTGGAATATCCAGCGAGTTTTATGTTGGTGGCCTCTATGAATCCTTGTCCGTGTGGCTACTATAATCATCCCGATCGCGAATGTGTTTGTTCGCCAGGCATGGTTCAAAAATATCTAAGCCGTATTTCTGGTCCCTTGTTGGATCGCATTGATATGCACATTGAAATTATTCCAGTTCCGTTTGATAAGTTATCAGAAGCTGCTCCGGCAGAACCTAGTGCGCAGATTCGTGAGCGCGTAATGAAAGCTCGCCAACTACAAGAATTACGTTTTAAAGATGCTGAAGGTGTGTATTGTAATGCGCAAATGTCGTCCAAGATGTTACGCAAGTACGCCGTGATTGATTCTGCTGGTCAGGAATTGCTCAAAGCGGCCATGCTGCGCATGAATCTGTCGGCGCGTGCTTACGATCGTATTCTAAAAGTGTCGCGCACGATAGCGGACTTAGACGAAAGTGAATCCATACAGATACAGCATTTAGCAGAAGCTATTAATTACCGTAACCTCGATAGAGAGGGTTGGGCAGGTTAACAAAATTAGTATAAACAGTATAAAATAGACCACAATGGAAGATTTAGGCGATTATATTTATTTGATTTTTATTGCCATAGCGGTAGTTTCTAGCTTTTTTGGCAAGAAAAAAAAGAAGGAAACGGAGCCAAATGAACATCCCGCGCCAGCAACCAATTGGCAGGAAATTATTAAACAAATGGCTGAAGGTAAAGAGTTAGTTGACACTCCTGAACCTGCCCCTGTGAAAGTGGCTCCTGTGGTAGCAAAACCTGCCACGGCATCGCCCACGCCAGAGGCTATGGTTTCGGTAAAATCAGCGGCCGAAGGTACACGTTCGGTAACAAATAGAACGGCTATTGTGGAGGATGATGAAGTATCACAATCGTCTCTTTTAGTGGAGTTTGACGATCAAGAAGATGCTGCCAAGGCCATTATATATTCCGAAATTTTGACTCGAAAATATTAAATTACAAAATTTGTAATATCAAAAAAAAAGAGTATCTTTGCATAGTGTTTATGACACGTCGGAAGGGTTCCAACTCTATGTTGGAATTCTTTTTGTTTTATCATTAATAATTAAATCCTCATTTTTTATGGCTGCAGTTTACATGACCGAAGATGGTTACAAAAAATTGTTAGAGCAAATCGAACATATGGAAACCGTGGAACGTCCACTGATTTCACATCAAATAGCAGAAGCACGCGATAAAGGCGATTTGTCGGAAAATGCTGAATACGATGCGGCAAAAGAGGCTCAAGGGATGTTGGAAATGAAAATTTCGCAACTCAAAGAACGATTGGCTAATGCTCGCCTTATTGATGAAAGTAAATTGAATACCGATAGTGTTCAAATTATGAATAAAGTGCGTGTACGCAATCAGGCTAATGGACAAGAAATGGAGTATATGATTGTTGCTGAAAGCGAAGCGAATATTCGTGAGGGCAAATTAGCGATTACAACCCCTATTGCTAAAGGATTACTTGGTAAGAAAATTGGCGAAATTGCTGAATTACAAGTGCCTTCTGGTCTTATTAAATTAGAAGTTTTAGCTATCTCATTATAAGTCTATGGCTACCATTTTTACACGTATTATCAATGGCGAAATACCTTGTTACAAAGTAGCGGAGGATGAACGTTATTTTGCCTTTTTGGATATTAATCCTATGACTAAAGGTCATACGTTGGTTATTCCTAAATGTGAGGAAGATTATATTTTTAATCTTGATGATGAGACGTATGCAGGTTTAATGTTGTTTGCAAAAAAAGTGGCTGTGGCTATTGACGCGGTGGTTCCTTGTAAACGTGTTGGTGTAGCAGTAATGGGTATGGAAGTACCTCATACTCACGTGCATTTGATTCCTATCACCAAAGAATCAGATATGATTATTTCTAATCCGAAATTAACATTGTCGGCTCAGGAAATGACTGAAATAGCGTCGGCTATTGCTTCTAAATTATAGATTAAAGAGGTAAAAGCAATTTTTTAAGAAAAGTCTTTGTGGTTTTCGTGAAAAATGCTTACCTTTGCACTCCTAAAAATAGGAATAGATGGCGGGATAGCTCAGTTGGTTAGAGCGTCGGATTCATAACCCGGAGGTCACGAGTTCAACTCTCGTTCCCGCTACTAGAAATAAGAGTCAGTTTACTGGCTCTTATTTTTTTATGCATCGATTGGTAACAAAAAAAACAGTCTTTAATTTAAAGACTGTTTTTTTTGTTGAGAAATAAGCTTTGTTTTAAAACGGCGGATTATTTTTTTGAATCTTTAATCAGGTATTCGGCAATTTGAACTGCATTTAAAGCAGCGCCTTTTTTGATTTGATCGCTTACGCACCAAAAAGTCAAGCCATTTGGATTTGCTAAATCTTTACGAATACGTCCCACAAATACAGGATCTTTACCTGAAACAAACAAAGGCATTGGATATTCCTTGTTGGCAGGATTATCTTGTAAAATTACACCATCGGCTGCTGCAAAAGCTTCACGAGCGGCTTCTACCGAAATAGGTTTCTCGGTTTCAACCCATACGTTTTCGGAGTGCGCACGTAACGAAGGAACGCGTACGCAAGTGGCACTTACTTCTACGTCAGAATGCATGATTTTGCGTGTTTCGTGATACATCTTCATCTCTTCTTTGGTGTAACCGTTTTCAGTAAATACATCAATATGAGGAATTAGATTGTAAGCCAATTGATAAGCAAATTTATTTACGGTGGCAGGTTCTCCATTCAACACTTGACGATATTGTTCTTCCAATTCATCCATAGCTGCTGCTCCAGCTCCACTGGCGGCTTGGTAGGTAGATACGTGAACACGTTTGATGTGTGAAATGTCTTCGATAGCTTTTAAAGCAACTACCATCTGGATCGTTGTGCAGTTTGGGTTGGCAATAATGCCACGTGGGCACATCTTGGCATCGCTTGCATTAACTTCAGGTACAACAAGTGGTACATCTGTGTCCATACGGAAAGCACTCGAGTTGTCAATCATAATGGCGCCAAATTTTGTAACGTCGGCCGCAAACTCTTTTGAAATAGAGGCTCCTGCCGAGGTAAAGGCGATATTTACACCTTTGAAGTCATCTCCATGTTGGAGTTCTTTTACGATATATTTCTTGCCTCTAAATTCGTATTCGGTACCAGCACTACGTGCCGAACCAAATAGTAAAAGTTCGTCAATGGGGAACTGTCGTTCAGCCAAAACTTTAAGAAATTCTTGACCAACGGCGCCGCTAACGCCAACAATGGCTACTTTCATAGATAAAGAGTTTAGTTTGTTAG
>JAQVJY010000025.1 GCA_028694915.1 Paludibacteraceae bacterium | reverse complement strand
TCTTCGCGACAAGCGGTTGTTTTGATAAACCAACTATCTAGCGGATAATATAATACAGGTTTGTCGGTACGCCAGCAGTGTGGATAATTGTGCGTATGTTTTTCGATTTTAAATGCCAATCCCTGTTGTTTTAACATCATACAAATGGCTACATCCAAAGTTTCGTCCTGTTCGGTGAGTGCTGGATCATAGGCATTTTTCACAAATCGTCCAGCAAATTCTTGGTATTTTTGAGTATCAACGGATGATTGCACAAAGGCATCATCTAAATCCTCCAACAAGAAGAATTTTCCGGTCATGTCCACCATCGGGCGGGTTTCGCCTTTTTTAGTTAACATAATTAATCCTGGAACGCCTGCTTTTTTGGCCACAAAAGCATCATCGGCACCAAATGTAGGCGCAATATGTACAATACCAGTACCATCTTCGGTGGTCACAAAATCGCCAGCAATTACGCGGAATGCGCCGTTGCCAGGATTCACCCACGGAATGAGTTGTTCGTATTCTAAACCGACTAAATCGTTGCCAGAACATTCGCCCATGATTTCGAAGGTGACAATTTTCTTTTCGCCAAAATAGCTGGCCACCAAATCTTTGGCTAAAATATAAGTGCAAGGTGTTCCTGTGTAAGGATTGTCTGCTTTTACGATGTTGTAGGTAATTTTTGGTCCTACGCACAAGGCGGTGTTCGAAGGCAACGTCCAAGGCGTGGTGGTCCATGCTAGGAAATAAGCGTTGTCACCAAACTTAGCATCTTTTATTTTAAATTGTGCGGTACAGGTGGTGTCTTTTACATCGCGGTAGCAACCTGGTTGGTTGAGTTCGTGCGTAGAAAGACCTGTTCCCGCCGCTGGCGAGTAAGGTTGAATAGTGTAACCTTTATATAATAAGTTTTTGTTGTATAACTGTTTGAGTAAATACCACAACGTTTCGATGTATTTATTGTCGTACGTAATGTAGGGATTTTCCATGTCCACCCAATAACCCATTTGAGTGGTTAAGTCTTCCCATTCTTTGGTATATTTCATGACATCGGCACGACACGCATCATTGTACTCGTCGACCGTGATTTTTTTACCAATATCTTCTTTGGTAATACCTAATGCTTTTTCTACGCCTAATTCCACAGGAAGTCCGTGTGTATCCCAACCTGCTTTACGCTTTACTTGAAAGCCTTGCATGGTTTTGTAGCGACAGAACGTATCTTTAATAGTACGAGCCATCACGTGGTGAATGCCGGGCATGCCGTTGGCACTTGGAGGACCTTCAAAAAACACGAATGCAGGAGCACCTTCGCGTGTAGAAATACTTTTGTGAAACAGATCTTTTTCGTTCCATTGTTTCAACATGGTTTTGTTGATGTCCGACAAATCGAAATGGGCGTATTCTCTGAATTTTTTCATTTTAAAAAGCACTTAAAGTGTTGTTGTACTTAATTTTTCTGCGTGTGCAAATATAAGCTCGCAAAATTACGAAAAAAAGGTGTAATGCACAAATATTGTGTGTGACCCCTTTTAAACTACTAAATCCTCACGATAGGTGAGGATTTAGTACGATTTTATTAACAAATTGGTGATTTATTTCTTCTTCAATAAATCACGAATTTCGGTGAGCAATAACTCTTCTTTACTTGGTGCAGGAGGAGCTGCTGGTGTTACCGGTGCTTCTGCTTTCTTTTTGTTTAGTGTGTTTATGCCTTTGACGAATAGAAAAATAGCAAAAGCAACAATTATAAAATCGAATGTTACTTGTAAGAAATTGCCATAATTAAGTGTGACGGCTGCTTGCTCTACGCCATCCACTACTTCTTTGGCTTTCATTTCCCATTTTAAATCGGTAAAATTCACTCCGCCGATTAACAATCCAATAGGAGGCATAATGACGTCTGCTACCAAGGAAGCCACAATTTTACCAAATGCGCCACCGATAACAACGCCGACCGCTAAATCAATCACATTGCCACGCATGGCAAATTCTTTAAACTCTTTAATTACACTCATGGCATTCGTTTTTTAGGTTGATAATAAATGATTTATAGTATTTTTAGGAGACTAATTACTGAAATAATCTTCTGCAAATATAACTATTTTTTACATAGTTACACTTATTTACCTATTTTTAAAGACGTCATGCTTAATGAGCCGCCAATGATTTTGTCATTAAAAAAGTAAACTGGTTCGTTTTCTTCTTGTAAACCCAACAGGTATAACAAGGGCAAATAATGCTCCGGTGTTGGTATCGATAACTTAAAATGGTTCTCTTCTGTTGGGTGATTCATGAGTTGTTGATGGTTTTGTACACGAATTTCCTCTTTTATCTGCTCATTGCTTTCTTCTGCCCAATCGTAAGCATACGTATCTTGATTTAGTTTATCCCACGCTAAACGTTGTAGATTATGAACCAAATTACCGCTTCCAACAATTAAAATACCTTCGTGGCGTAATGGTGCCAAGGCTTGGATAGTTTCATAATGTTGTTGTGCTGATTTCTTGTAATCAAGACTTATTTGTACTATAGGAACGTCAGCTTCAGGATATAAGTGTTTCACCACGCTCCACGTGCCATGGTCTAAGCCCCATGTAAAATCAAGTTGAATTTGGTTTTTACTCAATGCCCGAATTTTTTCGGCTAATGTTGGATTTCCTGAAGCTGGATATTGAACATCGAATAATGCTTTGGGGAATCCTCCAAAATCATGAATAGTCGGCGGATATTCCATAGCCGTTACAAATGTCCCATCCGTTTCCCAATGAGCCGATATACATACAATGGCTTTGGGTTTTGGAATGGTTTTGGTAATTTCTCGAAAACCTACTACAAATTCATTCTCACTAATGGCATTCATCGGATTACCGTGCCCTAGAAAGAGTAGTGGCATTTTATGAGTGGCTGGCATGTAACTTCCTCCCAATATAGTAATCGAGTGAATATTTTCCTGCTCCTGTAATGGAGAGTATAAGATAAACTACGCCGTATAAAGCCGCTAATTCTTTTACTGCAAACGGATCGGCACCATGTACTACTGCCACTGCTACAAACATCGTAAAGAGTAGCGGAATGGCAGCTAAACGAGTGCCAAAACCTAAAATAATAAGAATTGAACAGACAAATTCGGCAAAAACAGCCATGACTAAAGACGCCGTCATACCGATGCCAATAGGATCGGCAAATTGTACAGGACCGTCGGCTAAGAGCATCATCAATTTACCCACGCCGTGAGTTAACATAAATGAGCCGATGGCTAAACGCATGATTAATAATGCAACTGATAATTGAGTTTGGTTTGAACCCGAATTGAAAATGGTTTTAATAATTGTTTTCATTGTTGTAATTGTTTTTGTTAATGCATAGGAACTTCCATAATTAATAATTCGGCATTGGCCGAGTTGGCTTGTATGGTCATGGTATCGGTATTCCAAATACCACTGCCATCTCGTTCGTTGAGAGCGGTGCCATTGACTGTAATATCGCCTTTGATAACAAATACATACACGCCGTTTCCTTGTTTTTTCCAGGTGTACGTTGTTTCAAAATGCTGGTCAAATCTACCAATATGAAACCAAGCGTCCTGATGTATCCAAACGCCTTCATCATCGCTATTGGGCGATAGAATTTGTTGTAATTTGTTGCGTCGTTCGTTTACATCTAGTGTTATTTGATCGTAACGTGGAGTCACGTTGCGTTTATTGGGGAACACCCAAATCTGCAATAATTGCACCGGTTTTGTTTTATTGTGGTTGTATTCACTGTGTGTAATACCCGTTCCTGCGCTCATTACTTGGACGTCGCCATGTTTGATGACGGTGCCATTGCCCATACTGTCTTTGTGTTCTAAATCACCTTCGAGCGGAATGGTAATAATTTCCATATTGTCGTGCGGATGTGTGCCAAAACCCATGCCTCCAGCGATATAATCATCGTTGAGCACGCGCAATGCACCAAAGTGAACACGTTCCGGGTTATAGTAATCAGCGAAACTAAATGTGTGATTGGTTCGTAGCCAGCCGTGGTCTGCGTGTCCACGAGTTGCGGCTTTATGAATAAGTTGATTTGCCATAATTGTACATTTTATAATTGATGATACAAAGGTACAATGGCTTGAAGGTCAAATGGTAATACTTTTCAGAAGAAGAGTTGTAATATTAGGAAATATGTTGACGCATTTCTTGACGGAATTCGGTCGGTGTTTGTCCTGTTTTCTTTTTGAAAACATTCGAAAAATAGGATTTTTCGTTGAATCCGAGTTCAAAACCGATTTCAGATATCGACTTATTGGTACTGGTTAGTAGGTTTTTGGCCTCGGTCAGTTTGCGTGTTTCTATCAACTCTGTGACGCTCTGATCCATAATGCGTTGACAAATCAAATTGAGATTTCTGGCCGACATAAACAGTTTTTCGGCATAAAATTCAACGCCCACAGGTCGGCGAAAATTAGCTTCTACTATTTTTAAGAAGTTGATAAATGTTTCGTTCTGATTGATGGCTGTGCTTTGGTCGCTGGGACTATGTTTTTTGCGTTCCGACTCAATCATAATGATGAGTGCACTTAACAAATGCCTTACTACTGATAAATCGGGTGAAGGAACAGCCATTTCGTGATTCATGAGTTCACAAACGTGAGATAATCTATCGAAGCAAGTGTCTTTTTGCAATAGGTGATTGGCATTGTTGTGGTAACTAGCATACAGTTGAAAAACCGTTTCGGCAATGAATTCGCTTTTAAACCGTAACACCCACACATCAAATTGACCGTTCACCAATTGCGTATTGATGCTGTGCACTTTGCCTTTCGCAATAAAGCTGATTAAAGGTGCTTCTATAATGGTGGTTTTGAAATCGACAAAATGTTCCAGCTGCCCTTGAATTCCTATAATCAGGGTTTCATAATCGTGTTGATGAGGTTCGTGCGGTGCCGCATGAATGCGCAGCGCATCGTCCACGTTGAGATGCGAAATACGAAACAATTGATTCAGATAGTCGCCTTCCATATTTATCACAATTTGGTTTTGGCTAATTCAATCATGGCATCAAATTCCTGTTTCAACGCCGTATTTGTAATCCCTTTTTGGCGATCAAAATTACTATCGAAACTGGGTAATGAAAACGATGCTATGATAGTACCTCCATGTATTGGGAATCTGTTTTTGGCTGCTTCTAACACACTGATGGCGCCTCGTGGGCCAGGCGAAGTTGCTAGTAATAGGATGTTTTTGTGTTCAAATAGTTTCATCTTCAAGCGTGATGTCCAATCAAATAAATTTTTGAAAGCCACCGTATAGCTTCCGTTATGTTCTGCCATTGAGATGATAAGTAAATCGGCTTCGTCTATTTTTTCCAAAAATGCTTTTACAGGTGCTGGCGAACCGATTTCGGTTTCTACGTCTACCGTAAATAGCGGCAAATTGTACTGATTCAAATCTAACACTTCTATGGTGGCATCACTAAATTGACTAGCCGCAAATTCGGCAAACTGTTTGTTGATAGACTGTTTGCTGTACGAAGCGCCAAAGGCCATAATTTTCATCATAAATTTGGTATTTTTAGGTTAATAATCAGTGAATAGATGTAGCTATTTTAAAAAGCGTTTTAATGGTTTGAGTCCTTTAAACGGCACGTATTTGGCTTTGAGGTCGAACCAATTAAACGAATGCACTACTGCTCGGCGATTACTAAACGCGATAAAACTTTCGTGATGATGATATTGTCCCATGCCGCTATTACCAACGCCACCAAATGGTAGTTTTGGGTTGGCTATATGCATCAGCACATCGTTTACACACGCTCCGCCAGAGGTGGTTTGAGCTAATACGGCTTTGGCTTTTTTGTGGTCGCCAAAATAGTAAAATGCCAGCGGTTTTTCGTGCGTGTTCACGTAATTGATAACCGTGTTTATATCGTTAAACGTGAGCACAGGCAAAATCGGACCAAAAATTTCCTCCTGCATAATCGCAAAATCGGGTTGCACATTATCAATCACCGTTGGTGCTATGTAGCGTTCAGCGCGATTGTTTTCGCCTCCAAACACAATGTCGCCTTGCTGTAGAAGTGGCAATAGCCGTTCCATCGCTTTATCGTTCACAATGCGAGGGAAAAATGGACTTGTTTCTGGATTTTCGCCAAAGAAATCGTGAATGGCTTGTTTCATTTCGGCAAACAATTCTGCTTTTACGCTTTCATGCACAAATAGGTAATCGGGAGCAATGCACGTTTGTCCTGCATTGATAGTTTTTCCCCACATAATACGGCGTGCAGCAATTTTTATATTCGCTTCTTTGTCGACAATACATGGGCTTTTTCCACCTAATTCGAGTACGCAAGGCGTGAGGTTTTTAGCGGCAGCTTCCATTACCAGTTTTCCTAACGAAGGACTGCCTGTGAAAAAGATGATATCGTAACGTTCTGCCAATAATAAAGCATTCACGTGGCGGTCGCCTTGAACGACTGAAATATAATTTTGTGGGAATGTTTCCGAAATCATCTGTTCCATCACGGCCGCCGTGTGTGGCGTGTAGGGCGATGGTTTGAGCACGGCACAACAGCCCGAAGATATAGCACCTACGAGCGGACAAATTAGCAGATTAAACGGATAATTCCACGGTGCCATAATTAGTGCCACGCCCAATGGCTCGGTGATGATATAACTTTCTGAAGGTAATATCGCCAATGTGGAACCTACACGTTGCGCTTTAGCCCAGCGGTCGATGTGGCGCAAGTGATGTTTAATTTCTTGCAATACAATGCTGATTTCCGTTAGAAAAGCCTCTTCTTCCGATTTGTGTAAGTCGGCTTGAAGTGCTTCGTAAAGCGGTTTTTCGTATTTTAGAATAGCCGTGCGCAATCGTAACAATTGTTCTTTACGAAAAGCAACGGATTTTGTGTTTTGGGTCGCAAAGAAATCGCGATGCCCTTGCACACACGCGTGGATATAATCTGGTGTCATACGTTGTTTAATTTAAGTTGGTCAGCATTTGTTCAATAACTGCGAGCGATGTTTTGGGAGCTTCTTTCCAAAAATCAAAATATTGAGTTTCGTGGTCGGTAATGCCTGGCGTGTCGCTAATGATGCGCAAGCTCAAAAACGGCACTTGGTACATGTAGCAAACGTGTGCAATGGCGCAACTTTCCATATCGACCGCTAATCCTTCCGGAAAATAGTTTTTGATTGTTTGTAATGTTTCGTAATTTGAAATAAACTGATCGCCGCTACACGTGAGTCCAATGTGCACTTTTTGTGGCACCGCTAATTGGGTTGCCGCTTTGAGTAATTTTGGGTCGGCTTTGAAATAGAGTGGTAAACCTTGAATTTGTCCGTGTGGATTATTAGTGAAGCAGTCCACATCGTGATACACGGTGCGCTCACCAACTACGACATCCATTACGCCGACTTTTTTATCTAAGCTACCTGCTACGCCTGAGTTGATAATACAATCAGGTTGATACTTGTGAATCAGCTCTACGGCTCCAACCGCCGCACACACTTTCCCAATTCCGCTTTGTAAAAGAATGATGCGATGTGCCCCAATGGTTCCTTCGGTAAACGTATGGTTAGCTGTTTTTGTAACTGTTTTATTTGCTAAGAGATGACTCACTAATTCCTGTTCAGAACTCATGGCCACGATAATTCCAATTGTCATGCGTTGTTATATTAAATAGATGATTTGATGCAAAGTTACTATTTTTATTAGCATTTTCTATTTTGTGTGGCGAAAATTTAGACGTTTGTGTATCAAAAAAGAAACCTGTATCTTTAGCCAATTAAATTTCAATAAACTACCATGGGAAAAGAATACACACTGAAGTATTGGCGAAAAGGCATTAATGATAGGTATGATGGCTGGCGTGTTAAAAAAGTAGACCCTGTTTTTGCGGTGATTCCTTATTTTCTGCGCACACGTATGGATGCACAAAACTTTTTTGAAGAGTGTTTGCCTATCGATCATATCGAAGAATTTATAAAAGAGCACAAAGAAGATATTCCCGATTTGTCGATTATGCACGTGATTATGGCGGCTTTAACGCGTTTGATTTCGCAACGTCCTCGCCTAAATCGTTTTGTGATGTGGAATAAAATTTATGCGCGTAATCACATAAATATCTCTATTGCCGTGAAACGTTCGTTGACAGCCGACGGTGAAGAAACCTTGATAAAACCTTATTTTATGCCCGACGCCACCTTGCAGGATGTGGTGCGTATTACCCGTGACGAACTGAATGCCAACCAAAAACAAGGTCAGCAAAATGGCTCTGATGCTGTGTCAAAAATAATGGGATTCTTGCCGCCATGGCTTATGCGTACCGTAGTTTTTTGTTTGTTGAACTTGGATAAAGTCGGTTGGATGCCAAAATTCATCAATAAAGTGAGTCCGTGGCATTGTAGTATTTTCTTGACCAATATCGGTTCTATTGGTGTAGAATCTATCTATCATCACTTGTACGAATTTGGTACGTGTAGTATGTTTACGGCTATGGGACGCAAATCGCGCAAAAATATTATTGACAAAGAAGGAAATATCGAAGAACAAAAAAGTATTCAGCTTAAATTTGTGCTCGACGAACGTATTTGCGATGGTTATTACTATGCCTCTTCTATGCGCATGTTGAATCAGATTCTCTTAAATCCATCGGTGTTACTCGTTCCGCCAGCACAAGTTATAGTGGACGATGGTGTTGGTAAAAAACGCATTGATTTATAGCTGATTGGCTTACAAATAAGTTAAGACTGCTTTTTTTTACAAGAAAGCAGTCTTATTTTTTGTACCTTTGTGACTTAATTTTTTTGTTATGGAAGAGATTACATTCAAACACACCATTCCTGTTCAGTTGCGTTTTAATGATGCTGATTCACTGGGACATATAAACAATTCTGTTTATTTTTCGTTTTATGATTTAGGTAAAACCGAATATTTTAAAGCGGTTCGTGGCGGCGTTATTGCACCAAAAGATATCGACATTGTGGTGGCACATGCCGAAGTCGATTTTGTCGCTCCCGTGTTTCTAACCGACGAAATTACGGTTCAGACAGCGGTGTGCGAAATTAGAAACAAAAGTTTTGAATTGGTGCAACGCATCGTGTGTGCTAACACGCAGGCGGTAAAATGTGTTTGTAAAACGATTATGGTGGGGTTTGACTTTAAAAACAACGAATCCAAACTAATTTCCGACGACTGGCGTCAGTCCATTTCTGCCTTTGAAGGTCGCGCGTTTTAAGCCACCAATTTATTTACACTGTTTCAGCATTTCAGGATGCTTGCTGATGTACGTTTTCATGGCTGAGTAGCCATATTTGTAAATTTCGAGGTATTCTTCAAAATCAAACTCGTTGTATCTATTCACAGCATACGACTCTATCAGGTGGTCGCATAGTTTGCGCCCTTCCAACGAGTTTTGATGTTGTGCTGCACGAAGTGCTTGAAATAAGACATCGGCGGTTTTGTTCGCTTTTTGGTAGGTTACAGGCAACACATCTACGCCGATAAGCACATCGCATTTGCTGCGTATGGCTTGTGCTGGTAAGTTGTTGAGCGTGCCACCATCAATATACGTTTTGCCGTTGATAATTTCTGCTTCAAATACGCCTGGAATGGCAGCCGATGCAATGACATATTCTTTCAATTGATTGCCTTTAGAGGCAATTTCCCACGTGGCGTCGTCCAAGTTAGTCACACACGCATAAAAATCCTTTGGTAAACTATCGAATGAGTTGTGGGGCAGGAGTCGAGTTAATAAATCACGCGTGGCCACATGACTATAAATCCCTAATCGTGAATCGAGGGATGGCTTTACTTTCAGCAAAGTTGTTTTTTTGTACAGTTTTTCATCTTTGATAATTTGGAGCATCTCCATCGGCGTTAAGCCCTCGGCATACAGTACGCCTACAATAGCGCCCATACTCGAACCCGCAATCACGTTTGGGTGAATTCCATTTTCTTCTAACGCTTGAATAGCACCAATATGCGCAAAGCCGAGAGCGCCACCGCCACTGAGTACGAGGCCTACTTTTTTAGTTTTGGCATCTGCCGAAAACACGATAAAAAAGCAAATAAGTGCAATTGATACTATTTTTTTCATAAGTGCTTAATGTTTAAATTTGAGTAATTTTCCGCCCCAAGGTGCTACGTATGTTTCTACAGGTTGGTCAGGACTTACACAGATAGTTTCCGTTTCGTTGGTCAATAAATCGACCGCTTCGCATTGGCAATTTGGGGCTAGCTGTAAGTAATCGAACGCATGTTGTGGTAGGTTAATGGCCATCGCACGTGCTTGTTCTGAGAAATTCGCTATCACCAATACAGCTTCTTTTTCGTAGCCCCGTAAAAACACGTACTGTCGATGTGGATCCAGACCTCCGCCTTCCATGTTGGCATACATTAAATCGAAAAACAGGCCTTTGCTTAACGCTTTTTCGTGCAAACAGGTATTGAGTAACTGACTGTAAAACTGTTGTAATTCCTGTTCTTCGCTAGTTAAAAGCGCATGTCCTATTTTGCCTTGGTGGTACCAACGTCCTAACGTATCGACGTGCCAATAATCAAAAATGGTGGTGCGTCCATCGCGTCCACTGAAACCTTCGGCATCCATGCCTCGTTCGCCCAATTCCTGTCCAGCGTAAATCATCACTGGGTTGGTATTCATACACGAGGCAACAATCATGCCAGCTTTGCCTTTTTGTGCATCTCCAGCAAAAAAATCGGAAGCCAAACGTTGTTCGTCGTGATTTTCCAAGAAATTGAGCATGTGTGGTTGTATGTCGGCTACCGATTGCCAGCTGCGTGAAATGTGAGCGGCAGAATCGGTGCCGCACGTCACGGCACGTAGTTGGTCGTAAAGCCCCACTTTGTCGTAGAGATAATCGAAACCGCCGTCGAAAATGTAACTTCTGTAAAGTGCCGGATTATACACTTCGGCTATGAAGATGATGTTTGGAAACGCTTGTTTGACTTGTGGAATCACCCAATGCCAAAATTCTACGGGCACCATTTCTGCCATATCGCAGCGGAAACCATCAATCTGTTTGCCTGCCCAAAATAGCAGAATATCGCGCATTTTGAACCATGTATCGGGCGTTGGGTCGAAGTGCTTATGATGGCCGCCGGTGTAATCTACGCCGTAATTTAGTTTCACGGTTTCGTACCAATCGGTTATGCTCGGATTGGGCGAAAAACAGTCGTTGCCAGTGGCTTTGGCTGGATATTCTACGTAATTGTGCACCTCAAATTGAGGTTCCAGCGACGTATTGGGGCAGTAGTAAAAGTTATTTTGCGCATAAAAATGCCAATCTGTTCGGTCGTTGGCACCAAAATCGTTCACGTTGGCGGGTTTCGCATCGGAGTGATAGTGACGTGCCACGTGGTTGGGCACAAAATCGATGAGCAGTTGCAAATCGGCTTTATGCGTACGCGCCACCAATGCTTCAAATTCTTGCATGCGCTGTTCCACATTCACTGCCAAATCGGGATCTACATCGTAGTAATCTTTGACAGCGTAAGGTGAACCCGCCTTGCCTTTGACCATGGAACTCGGGTCAGTTTCGATGCCAGCGTGTGTGTAGTTGGTTTGTGTGGCGTGTTCCAGAATACCTGTGTACCACACGTGTGTGATGCCCAGTTGTTTGATTGCTTTCAACACTTTGGGCGTAAACGCATTGAATTTACCACACCCATTTTCGGTGATAGAACCGTGTGGTATATTGGTAATGGTGGCGTTGCCAAATAAACGCGTAAAAATTTGATAGATAATGAGTTTTTCCATAAATCAAGGTATAGGGTGGCAAAGATACAAAAATCTTTGATGCTGCCACGCCGTACACTAAAAAAACTCCTTTGACGCAGGTGATGACCACGCGTCAAAGGAGTTTATAAGAGTTTTAAATAAACCAGCTGAAATTGCTTATAATCAGGAGGACTCTATTTGTTAGTTAGAAATGTCCTTTTATTGTAGGCACAAGTTATGAAACTTGCGCCAAATGAGTGCCATATAATTGAAAAAAAAATCGACCGCTTCGCGGATAAATTGTTAAATAGATAAATGGTTAAAAAGCCCGAATAGCACGCACACTACAAGCATTTGCCTTACTGTAGTTGGCCGGGAGTCCGTTGCTGAAGCCGCAGTAGAATGCGCTTATTGCACTGAACTCCGTACTACTCCAATAGGGGGCAGCCTTTGATAACAATTTAAAACCTCCAGCATTTAAGGCATTATTAACATGGAAGCGGTTGCGCCATAAAATACTTAACTCGTCAATTGAAGGTAAGTACCAATCCGTAAAACCTCCGTCTGTTAAAAGGTTTACATAAGTTGCCAAAGGGCTGCCTGTCATTAATCCGGTATTGTAAACACCATCCCAACAGCGTGTAGCATTGGTTGCTGTGCCGTTGCTTTGCCATCCTCCTTCGCTTTCGTTTTTACTTACAATAAGCCCGTGTTGGTTGCCATCGCTGCCCATGTAAATGTAAAATACAATACCACCAAGGGTATCCTGTCCTAAATAGAAATCATTTGAAGAGCCACCGCCTGTTGCACTTATAGTATTACCAACTATGGTAATGTTGGAACCAGCTACTAATTGGTCTTGTTTATTGTTCCAATTGGTAGTATCAGTTCCAGTAATGCCACTTGCTACGGATGCACTGAATATTGGGTCGGTTTCGGTAATTGTGCCTGTAACGCTATCGGCAGTTTTTGCATGAAGGGCATAAGGAACGCTTAAAAACTGGCTTGTGCCGGTAATGGTATAATTAGAGCCACCATTTATATCAGTTTCCGTTTTAATGAAAAAAGGTCCGTTAGCCCAATCAATTGTAGAAAAATCACCGCTTACTACTACTCCTGTTCCAATTTCTACGCTCACCAAGCCGTTCGTATTCGTATTTGGAAAATGACGTTCTTTATACACCTCTGTTCCGCTTGTTGTACCCTGCAAAATACTTATTTGCATACCAACAGATTGGTTGATTACTAAAGCATCACTACTGTTGCGTACTACTGCTTGATAGCTCATTTTTTGTGGTGCTTGAGCAAAAGCCCCTATCGATAAAACGAATACCGATAGTGTAAAAATTAACTTTTTCATGTTTTTTTAATTTTAATCTTAATATTCTTACTATTTGTTCCCGATACGCTTTGCTATCGGGACTAATTCGACTACGTATTTTTTCAAAAATACTGTCTCATTGAGTTTTGATTATTTTAAATGATTGAACTTTTTTGTTTTCTTGGTTTACAACGTTAATGAAGTAGGTAGCTGTTGGCAAACTGTTCATGTTTATTTGTGTTTGCTGTGCTACAATTTGTCCGTTGCTTACCTGTTTCCCTTGCATATCAAATAGCTGGTAAGACAATTTCTCGTTGTTGTAATCCCTTATTTGCAGGGTTAAATGGTCTGCTGTTGGGTTGGGGAAAGCAGTCAGCGAAATGTTTAGTGCTGTTTCCTTAATACCAACAGTAAAAATTTCGTAGGCATGCTGCACACCTTGGTCAACAGTTCCACTACTTCCTGTATTGGAGGTGTAAACAACTTGTCCTACGGAATAGCTAGCCGAGCCTCCGCTACCAGAAGCATTTCCGCCAGTCGCGTTAACGCTTGTTTGTGCTTGTAGTCCTGTCAGTCCAAGTCCTAAAAAGAGTAGGGCACTTAATTTTAGTCGTTTGTGTTTCATTTTTGACTTCCTTTTTTATTGGTTATTAATCATTTTATTTATCTGTTCATTGTTAATGTTTCATGTTGCTGTTGGGTTTTCTTCCACTGAATGCTAACGGTTTGCAGCTACCCGAAGGGTGGGCGTTTTAGCACAAAACTTGATTTGAAAAACTAAACTTCCATTAACCACAAAACTGTCATTGGAACACGGAACCCCGCCTTTTGGGTAGGTGCTGTTATGGGCTGGGCTTTTCTCTGTCCAAACGTTTCGTGTCATAATTTAGTGGCTTACAATAATTGCTTCTACTTGGCTGTCTGGCAAGTATTCTACTGAATAGTCGGCTCCGATAAATGTATTTAATTTTGTTTTTAGTGAATTGAAATTTGAAAGTTTGAATGCTCCAAAAACCGAACGTGTCGTTGTCTTTGAGCCTGTATGTGTCCCAGGAGCAAAATATGTTTTTAGATAATTGAAAGCATTTTCTGTTTGCCACAAATAACTTATTTCTCCGTTATGAATGTATGCACAAGACCATTTGTAAATATGCTTTAAAATTTCAAAGTCAACTAGATTGTAAGCAATGTCTGCTTTATTAGCTTCTATAAAATCAAAAAGTCGTTTAAACCCATAATCAGGGGCTCGTCTGCGAACCTTATTGATTTTATAAATTCCAAAAATTCTTTTTGTTTTTATTTCAATGCTTTGTCGAAGTGTCATTGAAACCATACCTTGGCTTTCTTTGTATGGCAAAGGATTGTCTTTAATGAGTGAATTATAAAAAAGTCCACGAGCTACCATAAAAGTTTCAAAGCTACTTGTCAGATAGTTTTTTCCGCCTGTAAGGAAAACAAACTTAGGGTCTGTTTTACGTCTGTAATAAGTGATAAAACTATTGATGTCATGGAGAAAATCATAAATGAGCTGTCTATACAGTTTGATGTTGTTGAATGTT
Source organism: Paludibacteraceae bacterium (assembly GCA_028694915.1). Taxonomy (GTDB): domain Bacteria; phylum Bacteroidota; class Bacteroidia; order Bacteroidales; family Paludibacteraceae; genus W0P28-013. The sequence continues at coordinate 1,623 of JAQVJY010000025.1, read as the reverse complement.
AATCCACCTTTCATTGATGCAATTTCATTGACAATATTGTTGAATGATTTTTTGGCTGCAAATAAATTCACTTTTACATATTCTTCTTCCTCTGCTGTCGTTACAGTCTCTTTATAAATCCATTCAGCAACTGTTAAGTCGGCATATACAGTTGTTCCCAAATATTCGTCAACGGTGTCGTTGATATATTTTTGTAAGTCTGTCAAGCATTCTTTAAGTGTCTTGTCAATTGGAGGAAGTCCTTTCACAGTCCATTTGTCTGCACTTTTTCTGTTGAAATTGGAAACTACTTTTATACTCATTTCTTGTCTGTTTTATCGTTAGTCATTGTCAGTGGTTGTGTCGTCATAGCCTTGCCCATAACGTTTTATTTACGTAACTACCCATTTAATACATTCGTAAATGAACCTATTGTTAAATTATAATTGTTTATAAATAAATCAATTATTTACATTTATAAAAAGCATTTACGAATTGCGTTTTTATAATATTGGGCGCAACGAATGTACACATTATTTTTTAATTAACAAGTTTTTACAAAAAAAGTTTTTTTATTTTTTTTAGTGGTTGCAAAACAAAAAATCCCCACCAATGATGGCAGGGATTTTTGAATGATGAGCTTGGTTGTAATTAGCCTTTGATAGCAGCTATTCCTGGTAACACACGACCTTCGATAGCTTCCAATAAAGCACCTCGCTGGCGCGGATTTCTAATCCGTGCCTATAACGTAATCACTGCTTTTGTTCAAATAACAAGTTAATAACCATACTATACAGCATTTCATCTGTAAATCCAATTCTGTTACTTATCAAACTTTAACTTCTATAAATTCAGCTCTTTATCTTTATATTCCAAAGGCACGGATTAGAAATCCGCGCCAGCTGGTGATTAGAAATCCGCGCCAGCTGGGTGAAGTAAACTTGCACTAACGGAGCACGTATTTATTTTCGTTGCGGACTAAAACCGCCTCTGCTCTCAACCGGTACTGTTTTATTTTACTTGGGTTTTTCACTCGTATCTTGACCAACACCGCAATGAAATAAATACGTTGTTGTAAACAAGTTGCTTTATAATCGTTTTAAAAGTTCTGCACGCTTTTTCCAAGTATTTTTATGCTTTTCATTTTCTTGATTTTTTTTATAAATACTCATCACTTGTACAGCATTATTCATCGTATTCAAATAGTGAATTTTTAATTCTAAGGAATTTTCAATATGTATTTGCGTGTGATTCTCATCAATAATATCTTGTTTCGATGCGTCAAATAAACTATCTTGCGAATACTTTTCCTGAATTATTTTAATTATTTCTTGTCTTTGTTGATTATTTAAATTATTCGTAAAGGTATAATTATAATAAAACAATTTTCGCTCATACATATGAAGCTCTAATTTAACACGATATCCTCCAATATTTATTTTGTAAAAAAGTATTTCTATTTGTAAATATTTCTCTTGAATCTTGTATTTGAATTGTGGTTTTCCATACTTCTTCAGTATTGTTTTTTTGGTAATCTTGTCAAATATTATCTTTTCAAAAATCGCAATAACTTCATTGGTTTTTAAAACGGTTTTTGCTTCAAGCATTGCTATTATTCTATAATATTCTGACAAGTCTTTATAA
>JAQVJY010000024.1 GCA_028694915.1 Paludibacteraceae bacterium | reverse complement strand
GGGCAAAAACCGCAGGTAAGTTATAGTGGATATTACGGAATAAAAGATATTTTTGCCGAATATCCCATGATGAATGGACCTGAATTTGTTGCATTGCGTAAAGCTGCAGGAAAGTTCGATAACACCACAGATGAATCGGATGATGTAAATATCAACTGGCAGGATTTGTTTTACAGAACCGGCATGGTTACCGATCATGTTTTGGGTGTGTCGGGAGGAACCGATCAAGGAAGTTATAATTTTGGAATAGGGTATTATCAAGAAGAAGCGGTAGTGCTCCCGATAATTTTGCAGGATGGATGATGACTTGGAATTATACCGAAATAACCAGTGCTATTGTTGAAGATTGGTCAAAAACCATCAATTCCGTTCAACGTGAAGCTTGTCAAGCATTAGGTCGTCCATGGACGCGTATGTGTCCTACAATTGGGGTAATCAAAAATACGTTTGCAGACAAAACCCACGATTCCCGTTATGATGGTACTTTCACAACCGTTTATCGGGGAAATTGGGTTAAAAATCCGACCAATGCAAATATACCTTTTGTATATAACGGGAATAATATTGAAGTTTATCCGGGCGGGGCAATATTGACTTTTCTCGACGAGGATCCTACAGAGGAAATCGACTATAGTAATTCCAAATACAAAAGTAATATTGGTGCAGGTGTTTTACCCGACAGGGCTGATTATGTTATTCATCCTAATGGTATCAGCAGAATCGTTTATCCGGGTTTGTGGAAACTTGGTCCTTATCGTACAGATAATGCGGGAGGGTTAGGTCAACCGAATGCCGGGAGTACGCGTCCTTTCAATATTGCCAAATTTTCGGAATTGTTTTTTATAGCTGCCGAAGCTGCTGTTAAAGGAGCTAATACCAGAGCTATTAGTGGTATTTATGCAAATAACGGTACTGCTCGTGAGTTGATTAATGTGATTCGTGCACGTGCAGGTAAGTGGCGCTGGCACAATAATGGAAATTTCGAAAAAATTGAAGACCATAGTGTCGAAATGATGGAAGCTACCCCTTCTGTTATTGATATCGATTATATTTTGGCCGAGCGTTCCCGTGAATATTATGGCGAAGGTTACCGCTGGTATGATTTGGTACGCACACAGAAATGGGAGGAGTTAGCCGGTACTTATGAAATTTGTGGACCTGTAAAAGGTGATCATGAACCTGAAACATTTACCCGTACAATTGAAAAATATCATTATTTGAGGCCCATTCCTCAAGGGCAAATTGACGGTTTGGAAATGACGCCGGAGGAGAAAGAGGCTTATCAAAATCCAGGGTATTAATACGGATGAGTTAATTGGTTTGTAATTTAAATTTAAGAGATTGGTTATTCGGCAAGAAAGCCAATCTCTTAATTTCAACAATTTATTTTTCACTATGGTGGGTTATGAGGGAAAAGGTATAAAGCTTCTGAAGAGAATCCAGTAAGGATAATTTAATAAAGAAGTTGTCACGACAAAATGCCGCAACAAAAGGAAAAAAATGAAAAGAAGATTAATTTATTTTGGATTTTTAATACTAATTGCGTTGGGTGCTAAAGCTCAAAATGCGCCAACTTTTGTGGCTTTTTCAGATGAGAAAAATTCTTTTGGTTTGGTGACCCGTGGAGAAACAATATTTTCTATTTTGGCGGATACTGCGGATTTTGAAGGCGTACAGCGTGCTTTGTTGAATTTACAAACCGATATTGAGGCGGTTACCGGTATTGAACCGTTGCTTGTGGCAAATTCTGAGACCAAAAATGTCAAAGTGATTGTCGGCACATGGGGAAAGAGCAAGTATATTGACCAACTTGCCGACAAGGGATTAGTCAGTTTAACCGATTTGTCGGGCAAGCGGGAAAAATTCATCATCCAAACCGTAAAACAACCCTTCGAAGGTATTGACGAAGCACTGGTTATTGCAGGAAGCGATAAGCGGGGAACCATTTATGGGATTTACGAGCTTTCGCGGCAGATAGGCGTTTCGCCATGGTATTATTGGGCGGATGTTCCTGTTCGCAAATCAAAAAATATTTATATAAAACGCGGAATTTACACTGCCGGAGAACCTGCCGTGGAGTATCGTGGCATCTTTATCAATGACGAAGAACCGGCATTGGGGAACTGGGTAAGAGCAACTTTCGGCGGATTTAACCATCTTTTTTATGAAAAAGTTTTTGAATTGATTTTGCGACTGAAGGGAAATTTTCTTTGGCCGGCCATGTGGGGGAAAGCTTTTTATGATGATGATCCTCAAAATGCGGTGCTTGCCGACGAGATGGGGGTTGTGATCGGTACTTCGCATCACGAACCGATGGCACGTGCTCATGTGGAATGGAGTCGATACGGCGAGGGGGATTGGAATTATCAAACCAATGCCGAAGTCTTGAAAAAATTTTGGAGAGAAGGATTCGAACGTGCCTATGGAACGGAATGTGTAATTACCGTAGGTATGAGGGGCGATGGCGATGAACCGATGAGCGAAGAAGCCAATATTCAATTGTTGGAAAAGATTATAGCCGATCAGCGAGACATCATTTCCGAAATTTCCGGTAAAGATGCTGCCGAAATTCCTCAGGTTTGGGCGCTTTATAAAGAAGTGCAGGATTATTACGATAAAGGAATGCGTGTTCCTGACGATGTAACATTGCTCCTTTGCGACGATAACTGGGGAAATGTCAGGAAGTTGCCGTTACCGGATGCTCCGAAGCGAAAAGGCGGTTATGGCATGTACTATCACTTCGATTATGTGGGAGGCCCGCGGAATTACAAGTGGCTCAATACGGTTCAAATCGAGCGCACATGGGAACAAATGCATTTGAGTTATGAAATGGGCGTAGATAAATTATGGATTGTAAACGTAGGAGATATCAAACCGCTGGAGTATCCCATCAGTTTTTTTCTCGATTTGGCATGGAATCCCAAGCAATTTACACCTTCGGGTTTGTATGAACATACGGTAGCGTGGTGCAAGAGTCAATTCGGCGAAAAATATGCTTTTCAAATAGCTGAGCTGATTGCACTTTATACGAAATATAATGCCCGGAGAAAACCGGAGTTGCTCTCGCCCGGTACGTATAGCCTTATTCACTATCAGGAAGCGGATAGGGTTGTTGCCGAATACCGGCGACTGGCAGAAAAAGCCGAAGAAATTTATCGTCTTTTGCCGGAGGAAATGCACGATGCTTACGATCAGCTGGTACTTTTCCCTATTCAGGCTTGTGCAAACCTTAACGAGATGTATGTTGCTGCCGGGAAAAACCGATTATATGCAGCTCAAGGCAGAAACGAGACCAATACGTGGGCCAATAAAGTAAAAGCGCTTTTTGAACGGGATAGTCTCTTGACAGTTCGTTATCATACCCAAATTGCTGACGGAAAATGGAATCACATGATGTCGCAAAACCACATTGGTTATACTTATTGGCAAGAGCCTAAAGTTCAGGTTATGCCGGTGGTGAAAATGATTGATGTTCCTTTGAATGCCGATATGCGCCTTGCCGTGGAAGGTTCGGAAAAGTTTTGTTCGAAGAATGGAGAAGAAATATCCTTGCCTGAATTTTGTTCATCGTCCTCTGTCCCTCACTATTATATCGAGATATTTAACGGCGGTCAAAAGTCGTTCAAATTTACTGCTTATCTGTCGGCCGATTGGGTGCAGGTTTCGCAGATAAATGGGACAATCTCTACCTCGCAACGAATTTATGTTGCGATCAAGTGGGGTAAACTGAAAGAAGGTGTGCATGTTGCCGATTTGAAAATTAGGGATGAAAAGGGAAAGACTTTTTCGGTAAAAATTACGGCAAAAAAATATGATTTGCCTGTAGTGGCAAGACCCGTATTTGTCGAGAGCAACGGTTATGTTTCTATTGAAGCGCCTCATTTTTCTGCAGTGAAAAACAGCGATGCCCTGCGATGGGAAATCGTTCAAAACCTGGGTAAAACTTCTGCTGCGGTGACTACTTTTCCGGTAAAGGTTACCCAAGAGGCTTTCAAAAATATTGCATTGGAATATCATGTCTTTCTGACAGATACAGGGAACGTAAAACTTACCCTGTTTTTTTCTCCTACACTCAATTATAACGAAAACAAGGGGTTACGCTATGCCGTTTCCATGGACGACGGTAAAGAACAAATCGTTAATTTCAATGGTCAATATACCGATCGGGAATGGGAACAGTGGGTAGCCAACAATATCATTACTTCCACAACCGACCATTATATTTCGCAACCGGGTTTTCATACGATTCGATATCGGGTGTTGGATCCCGGTGTGGTTCTTCAGAAAGTGGTGATTGATGCCGGTGGCGTAAAACCATCCTATTTGGGACCTCCGGAGAGTAAAAACGTGTACGAAGAAAAGATCTTGAAGAATGATGAATAGAACTATTAGTTGCGATGGTGAATAAAAAATATAAACAGATGCGCGAAATTATCCCTATTTTTATTTTCACATTGCTCCCTTTCATCTTACAGGCAGAGGATGGACACAGTTTTTGGCTTCGCGCCAATAATACGGCACCGGTAGAGGTGATTTGTCCGAAAAAATCAGCCACACTGCGCATTGCCGAACAAGAATTGCGGCAAGGATGGCAAGGAAAAGCAAATGAAAAAATAACACTCATCGTTAAAAATGATAACTCGCTTAAAAACGATGGATTCAGACTTGCTAAAAATAGAATTCAAGCCAATACTGATCGAGGCATTTTATACGGAGTGTACGAAATGTTGCGCCGACAGCAAACCGGTCAACCGATTGACGAAGAAGTTTGCAATCCGTCTTACCAACGACGAATACTCAATCATTGGGACAATCTTGACGGAACTATTGAACGTGGTTATGCCGGACATTCTATTTTCTGGCGTAAAGGAGCAGATGCTTTTGTTGTTACCGAATCCTATAAACGATTGTGGCAGGAGTATGCCCGTGCCAATGCGTCAATAGGAATAAACGGTACGGTCCTCAACAACGTAAATGCTTCGCCTTCGATATTGACGGCCGATTATCTTCAAAGAACAAAAGCCATTGCGGATGTGCTGCGTCCATATGGCATTACAACCTATCTTTCCATCAATTTTGCTTCACCTCAAGTAATTGGAGAATTAAAGACAGCCGATCCATTAGATCCCGATGTGGTTAATTGGTGGAAAGAAAAAGTAAAAGAAATTTACAGCCTGATTCCCGATTTTGGCGGATTTTTGGTAAAGGCCAATAGCGAAGGACAACCAGGCCCACAGGATTTTGGTCGCACTCATGCCGATGGAGCGAACATGCTTGCCGATGCCCTTGCTCCTTTCGGAGGGATTGTCATGTGGCGTGCCTTTGTGTATAATCCTTCCGATGAAGACAGGGCAAAACAGGCTTATTCGGAATTTATGCCGTTGGATGGTCAGTTTCGCGATAATGTGATCATTCAGGTAAAAAATGGCCCCATCGACTTTCAACCGCGAGAACCTTTCAGTCCGCTTTTCGGCGCAATGAAAAAAACTGCTGTTATGCCGGAGCTTCAAATCACCCAAGAATATCTTGGACAGTCGGTTCATCTGGTATTCTTGGCGACGATGTGGGAGGAATTTCTCAAGAGCGACACTTACCGGTTTGGCAAAGGAAGTACGGTTGCACGATGTACCGATGGCAGTATTTTTTCCCAAAAATATACAGCTATTGCGGGCGTAGCCAATATTGGATCAGATGTCAACTGGTGTGGGCATCATTTTGCGCAGGCCAACTGGTATGCTTTTGGACGTCTGGCGTGGAACAATTCCTTATTGAGTGAACAAATTGCCGACGAATGGATAAAGTTGACTTTCAGCGATAATTCGAGAGAAGGTGAAATTGCTGTTGAAAATTCTATTTATTCTCCCGATTGGCAAGTGAATTTTCTTCAACCGGTCAAACAAATGATGCTCAATAGTCGGGAAGCTGCTGTAAATTATATGATGCCTTTGGGTTTACACCATATTTTTGCAGCCGATCACCATTATGGTCCCGGACCATGGTGGGCACCTGAGGGTGTAAGAAAAGACTGGACACCACCTTACTATCATCAAGCAGATACCAACGGCATCGGGTTTGATCGTACAGCAAGCGGTAGTAATGCCGTGAATCAGTACCACGAACCCCTTCGATCCCTATTTTCCGATCCGAAAACTTGTCCTGATATCTATTTGCTGTGGTTTCACCATCTTTCCTGGAATCATATCGTGAAGAGTGGGCGTACCCTCTGGAACGAAATGTGTTATCGCTACGACATGGGTGTGCAGCAAGTACGTGAATTTCAGCAAATATGGGATGAGGTGGAATCGTACGTGGATGAGGAAAGATTTGTTCATGTTCAAAGCAAGCTTCGTGATCAGGCAATCAATGCTCAGGTTTGGAAAGATGCCTGTCTGTTGTATTTTCAACAGTTCAGCAAACTCCCCATTCCTGGCGATATAGAGCGTCCCGTGAATAATTTGAAAGATATCTTAAGCAAAGACAGGAAGAGAAAAAATCAATAAAATTAAAGCGGACATGATAAAGAATATTTTTTTACGGATTAGCTTGGGAATCGTGTTTAAAAGTAAACGATGCCGAGTGTTAATTGTTGTGTTTGCAACCGTACTACCGCTTTTTGCCCAATTAAAGTTGCCCAAACTGGTTAGCGATGGTATGATTTTGCAACGAGATGTAAAGCTTACTATTTGGGGATGGGCCGATCAAAATGAAACCATCACGATCGATTTTAAGGGGAAAAGTTACCAAACGGTTGCCGATTCTTCCGGCGAATGGCAATTGATGCTGCCGGAACAAAAAGCCGGCGGTCCTTACGAGATGCAGATAAAAGGTGAAAAAGAAGCAATTACGCTGCATAATATTTTGATTGGCGATGTGTGGTTTGCTTCCGGACAATCCAATATGGAGTTGCCAATGCGGCGGGTGGCTCCGATATACGAAGATGAAATTAAAACATCCGAATGTCCCTTTATCCGACATTTTTCCGTTCCTCAACGGTATAATTTCAAGCATCCTGAAAAAGATTTGGTATACGGTTCATGGGTTGCTGCCAACCCCGAAACCGTGCTCGATTTTTCTGCTGTGGCTTATTTTTTTGCCAAGGAGATGTATGAAAAATATAAGGTTCCGGTAGGTATTATTAATGCAAGTTTGGGAGGATCGCCTATCCAGTCGTGGATGAGCGAGGATGCCTTAAAGGAATTTCCCCAATATTACCAAGAAGCACAACAGTTTAAGAACGATGAGTTGATTCGGGAAATCGAAAAAAAAGACAGCATACGAATGGCGGAATGGTACGCCGCTCTTTGGAAAAACGACAAAGGTTTTCAAAAAGATTTACCATGGTTTTTACCCAATATTGACACCTCGGATTGGCTGACAATGGATATTCCGGGCTATTGGTTCGATAGGTATCCCGATATTCAAAACGGGTCGGTATGGTTTCGAAAAAAAGTGGAAATTCCCGGCCATTTGGCCGGCAAACAGGCTAAATTGATATTGGGAAGGATCATTGATGCCGATTCGGTTTATTTGAATGGTGAATTTGTAGGAACAACCGGCTATCAGTATCCGCCACGCAGATATGAAATTCCGGCTAATTTCTTGAAAGAAGGGGAAAACGAAATCGTTGTACGTGTGATTAGCAACATTGGGAAAGGTGGTTTTGTTCCCGATAAGTTGTATGCATTGATAATCGATAACGATACGATTGATTTAACCGGCGAATGGAAAATGAAACAAGGTGCAGAGATGCCGCCTCTTGCCGAACAAACTTTTGTCCGGTGGAAGCCGGTAGGACTGTATAATGCTATGGTTGCGCCGGTGACGAATTATCGTATCAAAGGTTTTCTTTGGTATCAGGGGGAATCAAATGCCGACAAACCCTATGAATATCGCTTTTTGCTCCCAAAACTGATTGAAAATTGGAGAGACGACCGGCGACAAGGTGATCTTCCTTTCCTTTTTGTACAATTACCCAATTATGGGCTTCCGGTAAGTGAACCCACTGAAAGCAATTGGGCATTGCTCAGGGAATCGCAATTGGTCACGTTTAAAAAAGTTCCCGTTACGGGTATGGCAGTCACCATAGATCTTGGCGAATGGAACGATATTCATCCTTTACGTAAAAAAGAAGTAGGGGAGAGGCTTGCCCTTTGGGCACAAAAAATAGCTTACGGAGAAAAAAATATCGTGTGTTCGGGTCCGATTTACGAGTCAATAGAGGTGAAAGGAAACGCGATTTGGTTGAAATTCAAGGAAATAGGCAGTGGGTTGGTTGCTAAAGATAATTTGCCGTTGAAAGAATTCGCTATTGCGGGACCGGACAGAAAGTTTGTTTGGGCTAATGCCGAAATAGTGGGCGACATGGTCAGAGTATGGAGCGATAAAGTTGCGAAACCTGTGGCAGTAAGGTATGCCTGGGCTGACAACCCCGCAAATGCCAATCTTTATAACAAAGAGGATTTGCCGGCTTCTCCTTTCAGAACGGATAATTGGTAAGTAAAAAAATGATTATTTAACTCTATAAAAAATGAAGTAATGAATACAGCTACACAAAAAGTGCCTTGGTATGAAAAAGTGGGATACAGCCTGGGAGATGGGGCTGCCAACCTTGTTTTCCAGATGACGATGATGTTTCAGCTGTTTTTTTATACCGACGTTTTCGGCATAAAAGCTTCTACAGCAGGAATGATTTTGTTGATCGCCCGTGTTTTCGATGCATTTGTTGATCCGGTAGTGGGAATTTTATCTGATCGGACCAACACGCGGTGGGGGAAATATCGTCCGTGGATATTATGGACAGCGTTGCCTTTTGCCATCTTTTTTGTTTTGGCCTTTACAACACCCGATTTTTCCGAACGTGGAAAGATTATGTATGCAGGGATTACGTATGTTTTGTTGATGACGATTTACTCGTTTAACAATACACCATATTCTTCATTAGGTGGTGTAATGACCGGCGATATCAAAGAACGCACGAGTATATCCACTTATCGTTTTGTGGCTGCGACCATAGCCACTTTCGTCGTACAGGGACTAACATTACCTTTGGTATCTAAATTCGGGCAAGGCGATCCGCGAAGAGGTTGGTTGTTGACTGTTTCCCTTTTTGCAGTCATTGTGGTTGTTCTGTTTGTGATCACGTTTTTCACCACTAAAGAACGTATTGAGCCTCCTGTGAACCAAAAAACGTCGGTAAAGCAAGACTTTAAAGATATTATCAGTAACAGACCATGGAAGGCAATGTTTGTGCTTACCTTGTTTTTGTTCATTACCCTGGCTATGTGGGGGAGTAGTATGTCTTATTATTTTAATTATGTGGTGGACAAAGATGCTCTTTTTGGGTTTTTGAGTAAGTTCGGGTTAATAAGTGAAGTGGGAAAGACATATGGTGCAGGACATCGGTTTTTGGATGCTTTCGGGCTGATAGCATATCATACCGGAGATGTTTTTGCCGTTGGCTTTAGTTTGTTTAATATGGTTGGACAAGTCATTACCTTATTGGGGGTGATTTTGTTATCCCGATTTCTTTCCAATATTTTCGGCAAGCGGAATGTGTTTATCGTCTGTTTGGCGCTAACTGCAGTGTTTACTTCGCTTTTTTATGTAGTTTCTCCTACAAATATTGAATCGATTTTTGTAATTAATATCCTAAAAAGCCTTGCTTATGCACCAACTATCCCTCTGCTTTGGGCAATGATGGGCGACGTGGCCGATTATTCCGAATGGGTGAATCACCGTCGTGCAACGGGTTTTGTTTTTGCCGGAATCGTTTTTGCGTTGAAGGCAGGTCTTGGCGTTGGTGGTGCCATTTGCGGTTCCATTATTGATGCATTTGGATTTGTACCTAATCAAATTCAAACTGATTCTGCTGTTTTTGGTATTAAACTGTCGGCAAGTCTTATTCCTGCATTTACTTTTTTTATTGGGGTGTGTGCGCTCTTTTTCTATCCAATTTCCAAAAAAATGAATGAACGTATTCAAGCAGAATTGGAAGAAAGAAGAAAAAATATTTTGTAATTATTCTATTTATGTTTTAAAAAGTTAAATTATGTTTTTATGAGAATTAGATCATTTAATTTTACAGTGGTATTCCTTTTTGTTGTTTTGCTATCGAATTGTCAAACAAATAGGAATGAATCCGAAATGACACTTAAAGAGGCTTTAAAAGGGAAGTTTTTAATAGGTGTCGCTCTTAATGCCGATCAAATCACCGGTAGGGATACAGCCGGAATCAGGGTTGTACAGCAGCATTTCAACTCGATTGTGGCAGAAAATTGTATGAAAAGCGAATCTCTTCAGCCGCAGGAAGGGAAATTCGATTTTTCGTTGGCCGATCAATTTGTTGATTTTGGACAAGAAAACGATATGTTTATTGTTGGACATACACTCATCTGGCATTCTCAGACTCCTGCATGGTTTTTTGTGGATGAAAACGGCAATGATGTTTCTCGGGAAGTGTTGATTGAACGAATGAAAAACCATATTACCACGGTTGTTGGGCGATACAAAGGACGTATACACGGTTGGGATGTGGTAAATGAAGCTATTGAAGATGACGGTTCTTTTAGGAAAAGCAAATTTTATCAGATTATCGGTGAAGATTTTATCCGATTGGCTTTTGAGTTTGCTCATGAAGCCGATCCCGATGCCGAGTTGTATTATAACGATTTTTCGATGGCTAAAAATGAAAAACGCGAAGGCGTTATAAAAATGGTAAGGAATCTTCAATCACAGGGAGTGAAGATTGATGGTATCGGTATGCAGGGACACATGACCATGGATTTTCCGGCGATTGAGGATTTTGAAGAAAGTTTGTTGGCTTTTGCCGATTTGGGGGTCAAAGTGATGATTACCGAATTCGACCTTTCAGCATTGCCTTCACCAAAAAGAGATGTCGGGGCCGACCTTTCTCTGGATTATACGTACAATAAAAGTTTGAATCCTTATCCGGACGGTTTACCCGCAGATGTGTATGAGAAATGGCATAACCGTTGCCTCGATTTTTTCCGCCTTTTTCTCAACCACCACGATAAAATAGACAGGGTAACGGTTTGGGGAGTGAACGATGGACAATCGTGGAGAAATTATTGGCCGGTCGGAGGAAGAACCGATTATCCATTGTTGTTTGACCGAAATTATCAACCCAAGCCTATTGTTGAGGCAATTATTCAAGAAGCAATATCAATCAACTGATTATTGAGATAAATTAAATCAAATAAAAAAGAACAAAAAAATGGCAAAAATGAGATATTTAGTAAAAGATTTATATACGGCAGACCCTTCGGCACACGTATTCAACGGTAAGATTTATATTTACCCTTCACACGATATTGACGCCGGAATTCCGGAAAATGATAATGGTGATCATTTCGCTATGCGCGACTATCATGTCTTTTCCATGGATGATATTGACGGAGAGGTTATTGATCATGGAGTAGTACTCGATATTAAGGATATTCCATGGGCAGGTCGACAATTATGGGCGCCTGATGTTGCGTATAAAAACGGAAAATACTACCTTTACTTTCCTTTAAAAGACAAAACGGATATTTTCAGGATTGGGGTGGCGATAAGCGATAAACCTGAAGGTCCGTTTGTTCCACAAAGCGATCCCATAAAAGGAAGTTACAGCATCGATCCTGCGGTATGGGATGATGGTGATGGCAATTTCTATATGTATTTTGGTGGATTATGGGGCGGACAATTGCAGCGGTATCGCAACAACAAAGCTATTGAATGTGGTCATGAACCTGCCGATGATGAACCTGCTTTGTGTGCCCGAGTGGTAAAACTCACCGACGATATGCTGGAATTTGCAGAGGAACCTCGTGATGTACTTATTCTTGACGAGAAGGGCGAACCGTTGAAGGCTGGCGATCATAAGCGTAGGTATTTTGAAGCACCTTGGATGCATAAATACAACGGCAAGTATTATTTCTCATATTCCACGGGCAATACGCATTTGATATGCTACGCCATAGGAGATAATCCGTATGGGCCGTTCACTTATCAAGGTGTAATATTGACGCCGGTAGTGGGATGGACTACCCATCATTCTATAGTAGAATTTCGGGGAAAATGGTACCTTTTTCATCACGACAGTGTGCCTTCCGGAGGAAAAACATGGTTAAGGAGTATGAAAGTGGTAGAATTGGAATACAATGAAGACGGTACGATAAAAACCATTGATGGAGGAAGAGATGATTTTTTCAAAAACGATTAACATAACATATGAATACATGTGATGAATGAGTTTTTTAAGTTTTAAAAAAGAATTTTTTTTGTTTAATATGTAATTTTATTATTTTGATTGTGAAGCGAACAAATTACCCGGCGATTTTTCTTTTTCTTTTTTCTTTTTTCTTTTTTCAGTGCAGCAACCCTGTTGCTCCTTATCTTAACACGAAGTTGTCGTTTGAAGAACGTGCAGAGGATCTTCTTTTGCGCCTTACACTAGAGGAGAAGGTGAGTTTGATGCGCTACGATTCGCCGGCCATAGAGCGGCTGGGGATACCGGCCTACAACTGGTGGAATGAGTGCCTGCACGGCGTTGCCCGTTCGGGTTTGGCCACCGTTTTTCCTCAGGCGATAGGGATGGCGGCCATGTGGGATACGGACGAGATGTTTGCTATTGCCACGGCCATCTCCGACGAAGCACGTGCCAAACATCACGATTACGCCTCGAAAGGGAAGCGGGGAATTTATCAGGGGTTGACGTTCTGGACACCCAACATCAACATTTTTCGCGATCCGCGCTGGGGAAGGGGAATGGAGACCTACGGGGAAGATCCGTTTTTAACGGCCGAGATGGCTATCCCTTTTATTAAAGGGTTGCAGGGTGACGATCCGAAATACCTGAAGCTGGTGGCTACGGCGAAACATTTTGCCGTTCACAGCGGGCCTGAAGCCGTGAGGCATTCGTTCAATGTTTATCCGAACGATTACGATCTGGCCGAGACCTATTTTCCTCATTTCAGGCGCAGTATCCGTGAAGCAGATGTCTATTCCGTGATGTGTGCCTATCAGCGTTTCAGGGGGGAGCCCTGTTGCGGAGACAAGTATTTGGAAGATCTGTTGCGCAACAAATGGGGACTGAAAGGTTACATCGTTTCGGACTGTGGTGCCATCAGCGATTTTTACCGCGAAAATGCCCATCATATAGTGGATACGCCCGAAGAGGCGGCAGCCAAAGCAGTGAAGGCCGGTACGGATTTGAATTGCGGCGATACCTATTATCCGCATCTGATCGAAGCCGTCAATAAAGGACTGATCACCGAAGAAGAGATCGATACGTCGGTAAAGCGGCTGTTGTTGGCAAGAATGAAACTGGGCATGTTCGATCCCGAAAAAGAAGTGAAGTATGCACAAATTCCTCTTGATGTGGTGGATTGCGAAAAACATCGGTTATTGGCTTTGGAATCCGCCCGTAAATCGATGGTGTTGCTCAAAAACGAAAACGATGTTTTGCCGTTTTCAAAAGACGTTAAGAAGATTGCCGTCATCGGGCCCAATGCCGATAACGATGAAATATTGCTGGGAAATTACAACGGATATCCTTCTGTCCGCATTACGCCGTTAAAAGGGATAAGGGAAAAATTGCCCGATGCCGAAGTGAAATATGCTCAAGGGTGCCGGTTAGCCGAAGGGCTGCCTTATTTGGAGGTGATTCCGGCAGACTGTTTTTATACCGACGAGACACGGAAAACGAAAGGATTGACGGCCGAATATTTTGACAATGCCAAATTGGAGGGAACGCCCAAACATACCCGCATCGACGACCATATCGATTTCGAATGGTGGACTGCCGCTCCTTTTGCCGATATGCCATACGAACGGTTTTCCGTACGTTGGAAAGGTGTTCTTGTACCACCGGCAAGTGGAGAATATGCCTTGGGGGGAGAAGCTTTCAGCGGTTTTAAACTCACGCTGGACGGAAAAATAGTAGCTTCCGGGAAAAGCGGGCATCACGCCAAAAAAGGATACGAACGGGTCTCCCTCGAAAAAGGCAAACCTTATACGATCGAAGTGGAATATATTCAAAACGATACGGAATATCCGCATGTGTGTATTTTGTGGGAAGTACCCGGCAAGAATCTCAAACAGGAAGCCGTCGATCTGGCAAAGGCTTCCGATGTGGTTGTGCTGTGTATGGGATTAAGTCCGTCGCTCGAAGGAGAGGAAATGAACATTGCAATCGACGGTTTTTACAAGGGCGACCGCACCGACATCAAATTACCGCCGGTTCAAACCGAATTGATGCAGGAAATCGTGAAACTCGGTAAGCCGACCGTTTTGGTTTTGCTCAACGGCAGTGCGTTGGCAGTGAATTGGGAGAACGAAAACATTCCCGCCATTCTTGAGGCTTGGTATCCTGGACAGGCGGGTGGAACGGCCGTAGCCGACGTGATTTTTGGCGATTACAATCCGTCAGGGCGATTGCCCGTGACATTTTACAAGGGCGTCGATCAACTTCCGCCTTTCGAGGATTATGACATGAAAGGCAAAACGTATCGTTATTTTGAAGGCGATCCTTTGTATGAATTTGGTTATGGATTGAGTTATACGACGTTCAAGTACACTTTCAAGAATGTTCCGTCATCGATTCAAGCGGGTGAGAACATTTCCGTTTCGGTAGAGGTGACCAACACGGGAGATAAAGATGGTGATGAAGTGGTTCAGCTTTATGTTTCCTTGCCGGAGAGCAAACTGAAGACACCCATTCGTTCGTTGCAGGGATTTAAGCGTATTCATTTAAAGGCAGGTGAAACCCGGACAGTCGACTTTGTGCTGCAACCTCATCAGTTTGCAGCCCGAAACGAGGATAACATTCCGCTGGTGGAGGCCGGGAGAGTTTCTATTTCGGTCGGAGGGAAACAGCCTGACGAAAAATCGCTTGCTTCGGGTGCGGTCGTTCAAACGAGTGTGGAGGTTAATGGCGAAAGATTTTACATAAACGATTGATATTTTCATTCTTCATGACAATGAAAAAGTGTTGGAGATGGTTTGGTAAGAAAGATCCGATTACGTTGGACATGCTCAGGCAGATTGGTGTGGAAGGTATCGTTACTGCGCTACATGATATACCCAATGGGCAAGTATGGCCGACGGACATGATTCGGGAGGTTAAACGGTATATCGCATCTTATGGCTTGCATTGGGCAGTGGTTGAAAGTTTGCCTGTCGTTGAATCCATCAAATATGGAGGAAAAGACAGGGATAAGTGGATCGAAAATTTCCAACGGAATTTGATGCATCTTGGGCAGGCTGGAGTCACTACGGTTTGTTATAATTTTATGCCCGTGATCGATTGGGTACGTACAGATTTGCATAAAAAGCTGGACGATGGCACACAAACGTTGTATTTCGATAAAATTCGTTATGCCTATTTCGATTGTAAAATTCTGAAAAGGAAAGATGCGGAAAAGGATTATACTCCTGAGGAGTTGACTAAGGTGAATGCTTTGGACGGGACAATTACCGAAGAAGAGAAAAAAGAACTTATCGATACCATTATAGTAAAAACCCAGGGATTTATCAACCGAAGTATCGTTAACGGCGATGAGGATCCGGTTGAAGCTTTCAGAAAACTGCTGGATTTGTATGAAAACGTTGACGAAACAAAGCTTCGCGAAAATTTGAAGTATTTCCTGCAAGCGGTGATTCCCGTGGCAGAAAAATACGGGGTACGAATGTGCATTCATCCCGATGATCCGCCATTTCCCGTATTCGGTTTGCCGAGAATCGTCAGTGACGAGCATGACATCCGCCGGGTTTTGGAAGCCGTGGAAAGTCCTTCCAATGCTTTCGCCTTCTGTGCCGGATCCTTGAGTGCAGGCATTCAAAATAATGTGGTTGAACTGGCAAAAGCCTTTGTGAAGAATTCTTTTTTTGTACATTTGCGTAGTACGGAAGTCTTGGAAAACGGCGATTTTGTGGAGGCATCCCACCTTGGAGGAAGGGCCAATTTGATAGAAGTCATTCGGATTTTCGAAAAAGAAAATCCCGCTGTTCCCATGCGAGTGGACCATGGAAAACTTATGCTCCACGATGTGGGAAAGGAATATAATCCGGGTTATTCTTTTTTAGGGAGAATGTTTGCCTTGGCACAAATCGACGGCATGATGGCGGTCGTACGCAATGAAATCGAGACAGGGATATATTGAAAATAAAAATCATAAAATCATAAAATCATAAGTATGTATTTATTGGGATACGATATAGGCAGTTCTTCGGTGAAGGCCTGCTTGGTGGAAGCCGAAAGCGGAAAGATTGCGGCATCGGATTATTCGCCCAAGACGGAGATGCCGATTTATGC
>JAQVJY010000049.1 GCA_028694915.1 Paludibacteraceae bacterium | reverse complement strand
CCGGAAATATTGAGCGACAATATGGTTCTGCAACAGAATACAAAAGTTAAGCTCTGGGGAAAATCTGATCTCGGCAAAACAGTCGAAATTCGTCCTTCATGGACTGCCGAAATTACTAAAGTCGGGGTTGACTCAAAAGGAAACTGGATAGCATTTGTTGCTACACCTGCAGCAAGTTTTATTCCTTATTCCATTTCGATTTCCGATGGCGAAAAAGTTGTGTTAAACAACGTTCTGATAGGAGAAGTATGGCTTGCTTCCGGGCAGAGCAATATGGAGATGCCATTGAACGGTTTTTGGAACAATCCGATTTTCAAAGCCAACGAAACCATTGCGATGGCAGGACAAAATGAGGGAATCCGTTTCGTTACCATCCCCAAAACTGCAGCGATGGAACCCCAGGAAACCGTTAAGGGCAAGTGGCAAGAATGTACCCCTGAAAATGCGCCGGGTTTCAGTGCCACGGCATATTATTTTGCGCAAACGCTTTATCGGGCGTTACATGTTCCCGTTGGAATTATCGTATCGAGTTGGGGAGGCTCTCGTGTGGAAAGCTGGACAAGCCGTGAAATTTTAGAAACCTATCCCGATGTCGATTTGAGCGAAAAAGCTATCAACGATCTTCATCCAATGTCGCGTCCTATGCTTATGTATAATGCGATGATACATCCTTTGATTCACTATACCATAAAAGGTTTTATCTGGTATCAAGGAGAATCGAATGTTGGCTATCACGATGTGTATGCTGAGCGACTTGCCAACATGGTTAATCTTTGGCGAAAGAATTGGGGATTGGGCAATTTGCCGTTTTATTATGTTGAAATTGCTCCCTGGATTTATGGTGATGGCGAGTATGGCACTTCGGGAGCGCTGTTGCGTGAAGCCCAATTCAAAGCACAATTTTTAATTCCAAACAGTGGTATGATTTCTACCAACGATTTGGTAGAAGAATATGAAAAAACAAATATTCATCCACGAAACAAAATCGATGTAGGGAAAAGATTGGCTTTTATGGCGCTTTCGCAAACTTATGGTCATTCAGGTGTAGCTAGTCACGGACCAGAGTATAAATCGATGGAAATAAAAGACGGGAAAGTTTACCTTTCTTTCAACTATGCCGAGAACGGTTTCAGCAGAACGGTGGGCATAAATGGTTTTGAGGTTGCCGGAGACGATCGGATCTTTCATCCGGCTAAGGTTGAGGTCGATTTGAATAACAGAATATTGATTGTTTCGAATGAAAATATTCCGAACCCCGTAGCGGTAAGATATTGCTTTAGAAATTTCCAGATCGGCAATCTTTATAATACCCGAGAATTGCCTGTGGTTCCCTTCAGAACAGATAATTTTAAAAAATAAAATACGAAAAAATGAATAGATTAATATTGAATTTTATCATTGTTTCATTGATAATTTGTACGAACATCGTGGCTCAAAAAAATGTGCCCGTGTATTTAAATCCAAAAGCATCAGTGGAAGAACGCGTAAACGATTTGTTGTCGCGGATGACGATCGAAGAAAAAATCGGACAAATGAACCAGTTTGTCGGCATAGAGCACATTAAAGCTGCTGAAACAAGTCTTACCGAAGAACAACTAAAAAACAATACGGCGAACGCTTTTTATCCCGGATTTTCTATAGCTGATTTGGAAAATCTCACAAAAAACGGTCTGGTAGGCTCTTTTCTGCACGTTCTAACTATTGAGGAAGCCAATTATCTTCAATCGCTGGCTATGCAAAGTAGGTTGAAAATTCCTATCATTTTCGGTATCGATGCTATTCATGGCAATGCCAATGCCCCTGATAATACAGTATATCCAACAAATATCGGATTGGCTTCTTCCTTCGATACGGATATGGCTTACAAAATTGCTCGGCAAACGGCAGAAGAAATGCGGGCAATGAACATGCATTGGACTTTTAATCCGAATGTAGAAGTAGCACGAGATCCACGTTGGGGACGCGTCGGCGAAACTTTCGGCGAAGATCCGTATTTGGTCAGCCAGATGGGTATTCAAACTGTTAAGGGTTATCAGGGCGAATTAAACGGAAAAAACGATGTTTTGGCCTGCATCAAACATTTTGTTGCAGGAAGTGAATCGGTTAACGGTACTAATGGCGCACCGGCCGACTTTTCGGAACGCACGTTGCGTGAAGTATTTTTTCCTCCATTTAAATCAGGTGTAGATGCCGGAGCAATGTCTTTGATGATGTCGCACAATGAACTCAACGGTATTCCCTGTCACAGCAACCAGTGGTTGATGACCGATGTGTTGAGAAAAGAATGGGGATTCAAAGGTTTCATCGTGAGTGATTGGATGGATATTGAACATTTGTATGATTTACATGCAACAGCCGAAAATCTGAAAGAAGCATTTTATCAATCCATCATGGCGGGAATAGATATGCACATGCATGGCATTCACTGGAACGAACTAGTTTCGGAACTAGTAAAAGAAGGACGGATTCCCGAATCGCGAATTGACGAATCGGTACGAAAAATTCTGGCGATAAAGTTTCGCTTGGGACTTTTCGAGCATCCTTTTGCCGACGAAGAATTTACGATGAAAATCCGTTTAAATCCCGAGCATCGGCAAACGGCTCTCGATGCCGCCCGCAACAGTATTATCTTACTGAAAAACGATGGTATTCTTCCTTTGTCGGAAAAATATAAAAACGTTTTGGTTACCGGTATTAATGCCAATGATATGAATATTCTCGGCGACTGGAGTGCCATTCAAAAAGATGAAAATGTGATTACCGTTTTGGAAGGATTGAAAATGATATCGCCAAATACACGTTTTGAATTTGTGGATCAAGGATGGGATCCGCGAAATATGTTGCCTGAAAAAGTGAACGAAGCAGCCGAAAAAGCAAAGTGTGTCGATTTGAACATCGTGGTTGCAGGAGAATATATGATGCGTTTCCGTTGGACAGAACGAACCTGTGGTGAGGATACCGACCGTTCGGATATAGACTTGGTGGGTTTGCAGAACGAACTTATCGAAAAAGTTGCCGCATCGGGAAAACCAACGATATTGATTTTGATCACCGGTCGTCCGTTGGGTGTAGAAAAAGCGGTCGAAAAAGTTGATGCTCTTGTTCAGGCATGGGAACCGGGTATGTATGGAGGGCAGGCTATAGCTGAAATTCTTTATGGGAAAGTTAATCCTTCTGCAAAACTTCCGGTAACTATTCCTCGCAGTGTCGGTCAGATACAAATGATATATAATCATAAGCCTTCGCAATATTTTCATCCGTATGTAGTAACTTCTAGCGAACCTTTGTATTCTTTCGGATACGGATTGTCGTACACCACCTACAAATACGAAAATTTGCGACTTTCCGGTTTAGAAATTTCAAAAGACGAAAATATCGAAGTGAACGTGGATGTTACCAATACCGGCAAAATGGATGGCGTGGAAATTGTACAACTTTACCTTCGCGATAAGTTCAGTTCCACAACCCGACCGGTAAAAGAGTTGAAAGATTTTACCCGTGTTGCATTGAAAGCCGGCGAAACGAAAAATGTACATTTTACGATTACCCCCGACAAGCTTATGTTATTTGATAAAGACTTGAAACCGGTCGTGGAGAAAGGCGAATTTATCGTGATGGTCGGCTCTTCATCACGAGATGAAGATTTATTGAAAGAAAGTTTTTACGTGAAATAAAAGAATCGAAATGAAATTGCTATCAACCGACAAGTGTCATTGGTTTTTGGATTGGGGTGGATGTTAAAATGATTCATCAATGTTATTCCCTTGCAATTTTCTTTTAT
>JAQVJY010000048.1 GCA_028694915.1 Paludibacteraceae bacterium | reverse complement strand
ATTTTATGGAACGCGTAAAAGCACAATATCCAACGAGTATCGAAAATGAAGAGTTGAATGCCTTGTTGCAAACTATTTACAATCAAGAGCAAGAAATTGCTGATTTAGAGACAAAACTGAATGCTTGTAAAGAAAAAACAGTGAAACAAGCCGCAAAAGCCAAAGCTGAAAAGGTGGCTCCCAAAGTGGAACCTAAAGCCAAAGCACCTAAAAAATAAAGTTCATTGGCGACTGTTCAAAAAAAGAGCTGCAAACGATGGTTTGCAGCTCTTTTTTTTACGTTGTTGGTTTACTATTGCCTTTTCCTTTGGCACGCGATACCGCTTTAGCAGCAATACGTTTTTTGTAATCAGCTCGCATTTGCTGTGCGCCCGACAGTTTCTTCTTGGGCCATTTGCTAGTGCTTTTTTTCGATGAGCCACCTGTGCTCCCAAAAACCTGCCCGTTGACTAAAATATCTTCTATATCCATGATGTTGTTGCGTTATAAAAGTGAGTGATAAACTTTTGTACAAAAGTAATTAAAAAATCGAACTCATTCTACAATAATCTATAAAAATGTCTATCAGTGTTTTAAAAACCAGATAGTGCACAACTCGCAGATTTTTTGTACCTTTGTTGCCGAATTTGTGACGGGCAAATCGATTCCACGATTCTTCCGATTCCACTTATTCATGATTGGTATGCATAGAGCAGGTTTTGTCAATATTGTTGGAAATCCCAATGTAGGGAAATCTACCTTAATGAACGCGTTAGTGGGCGAGCGCATTTCTATTATCACGTCCAAAGCGCAAACTACGCGTCATCGTATTATGGGTATTGTTAATGGCGAAGATTTTCAAATCGTCTATTCCGATACACCAGGTGTGTTGAAACCTAATTACAAATTACAAGAATCGATGTTGGGATTTTCCAATTCGGCTCTTGCGGATGCCGACATTCTCTTGTATGTGACCGACGTGATTGATTCTGCCGAAAAAAATGCATTTTTCCTCGAAAAAGTGCAAAAGATGCAGGATACAACCAAAATTATCCTCATTGTCAACAAAATAGATTTAATAGATCAAGAAAAATTAGAAGCGTTAGTCGATTTCTGGCACAAGGAATTGCCTAAAGCTGAAATTTTCCCGATATCGGCATTGGAAAAATTCAATATCGAAACACTGTTCAATCATATTAAAGACTTATTGCCCGAGTCACCTCCATTTTTTGATAAAGATGCGTTGACTGATAAATCGGAACGTTTTTTTGTAACCGAAATCATTCGTGAGAAAATTTTGATGAACTACGATAAGGAAATTCCTTATTCTGTAGAGGTTGCAGTGGAGGAGTTTAAAGAAGAAGGAAATTTATTACGTATCAGTGCGGTCATTTTTTGCGAACGCGATTCGCAGAAGGGCATACTCATAGGAAAACAAGGCGCAGCTCTTCGTACGGTTGGCACGCAAGCCCGTAAAGACATAGAAGCCTTTTTTGATAAAAAAGTTTTTTTGCAACTTTTTGTAAAAGTAGAAAAAGATTGGCGTAATCGCGAACGTAAATTGCGCAACTTTGGCTACCAATTGGAGCATAAAAACGACTAAAACAAGTTGTTAATCGATGCCTTGTCCGCTCGTTTAGATTGCGAGTCACGGAATTGCTTGGGAAAGTGGTAGGCGTCTCAGTATAAACACTAATAAGAAAGAAAAAATGGGAAATTTAGTAGCCATTGTTGGTCGCCCTAATGTAGGGAAATCGACCTTGTTTAATCGCTTGACCAAATCGCGTCGGGCTATTGTGAATGAAGAAGCTGGAACTACGCGCGATCGTCAGTATGGCTTATGTGAGTGGAATGGACGTGACTTTTCGGTAGTTGATACCGGCGGTTGGGTAGTCAATTCCGACGATATTTTTGAGGAAGAAATCAATCGCCAAGTAGCCATTGCTATCGAAGAAGCCGACATTATTATGTTTGTGGTTGATGTGGTCAATGGCATTACCGATTTGGATATGCATGTGGCCGACATTTTACGCCGTAGTAAGAAAAAAGTGATGTTGGTGGCCAATAAGGTGGATACGTTTGAATTACAATTTCAAGCGGCCGAATTTTATGCGTTAGGATTAGGCGAACCGTATATTTTGTCGGCTATCAATGGACTTGGTAGTGGCGAATTACTCGACGAATTATTGAAACACTTTAAGCCAGATGTAAAAGAAGTGTTGGAAGAATTGCCACGTTTTGCAGTGGTTGGTCGTCCTAATGCGGGTAAATCATCGCTTGTAAATGCCTTTATTGGCGAAGAACGTCATATCGTAACCGATATTGCTGGTACTACACGCGATTCTATTTATACAAAATACGATAAATTTGGTCATTCGTTCTATTTGGTGGATACCGCTGGTATTCGTAAAAAAGCCAAAGTGAACGAAGATACTGAATATTATTCGGTGATTAGAGCTATCAAAGCAATTGAAAATGCCGATGTTTGTATTTTGATGATTGACGGTACACGTGGTATCGAAAGTCAGGATTTGAATATCTTCTCATTGATTCAAAAGAACCGTAAGGGCTTGGTAGTCTGCGTAAATAAATGGGATTTAATTGAAAATAAAGAGGCCAAAGATATTAAAACTTACGAAGAGGCGATTCGTGAACGTTTGGCTCCATTCAAAGATTTTCCAATTATATTCACCTCGGCCGTCACCAAACAACGTATTTTCAAAGTGATTGAAACGGCTATGCAGGTGTACGAAAACAAAAATCGTAAAGTGCCAACCGCTAAATTAAATGAGTTGTTCTTACCATTGATTGAGAATTATCCTCCACCAGCTTTCAAAGGTAAATACATTAAAATTAAATATGTGGCACAATTACCTGGTACACAAGTGCCCACATTTGTATTCTTTGCCAACTTGCCCCAATATATCAAGGCGCCTTATTTGCGTTTCTTGGAAAATAAAATTCGTGAACATTGGGAATTTACAGGTACACCTATTTTGTTGTTTCCACGACAAAAATAGAATGTACGTGTTTAGTCGTTATAAAAAAAGGGAAACAAATTGTTTCCCTTTTTTTAGTGCTTATTACTTTTGAAAAAGAAAGGAAATAACATAGTGAAACACGTTCTAGAATTGCATGTAAATATGTATCTTTGTGCGTAGGTTATTAATTTAAAACGTGGGATATGTCTGTTTACGATATAGCGGAAGAGTTTGTGCAGTTCACGGGGCGTTCGGTTTTTCTTACTGGCAAAGCGGGTACGGGGAAAACCACGTTTCTGCGTCGTATGCGTGAACAAACGCACAAACAAATGGCGGTGGTGGCTCCTACGGGCGTAGCGGCTATCAATGCAGGCGGTGTTACTATTCACTCGTTTTTTCAGTTGCCGTTTACACCATTTGTGCCTACCAACGAAGGTCGTGCTAACCTAATTGCTAAACAGCATGTTACGTCTGTTCGACGTAAAATATTCCAAGAGTTAGAACTGCTCGTCATCGACGAAATTAGCATGGTGCGTGCTGACGTGCTTGATGCCATGGATGCCATTTTGCGTCATTATCGCTATCGTTACCAAGAACCATTTGGCGGTGTGCAAGTCATATTTATTGGTGATATGTACCAACTGTCGCCAGTGGCAGTAGGCGACGAATGGGCTTTGTTGTCGCAGTTTTACGCCAGTCCCTATTTTTTCCATAGTCAAGTTATTTCCCAACAAACGCCTGTTTATATAGAGCTTGATCATATTTTTCGGCAAACCAATCAACAATTTATTCGACTACTCAACGAGGTGCGCAATAATCAACTGTCAGCCGACGGTTTTGAATTATTAAATTTGCGTTATAATCCCGATTTTCGTCCGCAAGAGGGCGATGGTTACATCAC
>JAQVJY010000047.1 GCA_028694915.1 Paludibacteraceae bacterium | reverse complement strand
CTTTAAGGGTTAATCCCGATAAAATAACATCGGCAACCGTGATGGGGAATTTTTTATCGATCTGATTTACCTGAGGCAGGTAACCTATATTAAGTGAGTTTACCTTTTCACCGTTCTCAAAGAAAGTGATAGTCCCTTTTGTTGGTTTAATCAATCCCAAAATTGCCTTCACCAGCGTTGTCTTTCCGCCGCCGTTCGGGCCGATGATTCCCAAAAAATCATCGTCGTAAACCGTAAGGTTGATATCCTTGAGTACATTGGGGTTATTTTCATACCCAACAAAAAGATTCCGTATCTCAACGAGTTTATTCATTCTTCTTTTCCTGCCAAAATCCGTGCAATGCGTATCATTTCTTTATCCCACTCATATGCCAAAGGATTAATGCGGTATACCTTGGCTCCGATTTCATTTGCTATTGCCGCAGCATTTTTCGTATCAAAACCCTGTTGCACAAAAACAACTTCAATACCCTCCTTTCGAGCCGTATCGATTAACGCTTTCATCTGAGCAGGCGAAGGATTTTTTCCTTCAAACTCGATGCTGTACTGCTTGAGTGCATAATCGCGTGCCAAATAGCTCAAAGCAGGGTGATAGATAATAAAACTCCGCGAAGGGATATCCATCAATAACCGGGTAATTATGCTGTCTGTACGATCGATCTGCTGAACCAACGCCAAAAAATTTTGCCGGTAAAATTCTTCCCGCAAGGAATCGTACTCCACCAATGCCTTGTACATGTTTTCAGAAAAAATGCGGGCTGTTTTTGGCGAAGTCCATACATGCGGATCGGGCAACAATGCATGCCCCTCTCCTTTGTCGGGCTTGTCTGATGTATGATGATAATGTTCACCATAAATCAAATCGATTCCTTCCGAACAATTTACAATCTTTACATCGGGATTGTTTTTTGCCAAATTTTCAGCCCAGGCATTTTCGAACCCCAAAAAACCGACTTTAAAATAAATGGCGCTTTTGCCCAGATTCATCATCATTGCCGGGGTGGGTTCATAGATTTCGGGGCTTACGCCTGCAGGAACAATCGTGTTGATTTTATAGCTGTCCCCAACAATGTTCTCCAAAAAATACCGCTGTGGCTCAATAGTAACCGACAACATTTTCCCCTCTTTTGTTTCCGAACGGCATCCCAAAAACAACGCGATGAAAAAGAAGAGAAAAAGATATTTATTTTTCATATCCGCTTTTTATAAAAGAAGTTTTTACGCCCGTCTCTAAAAGGGTAGAACGCCATTTTGATCTTTTTGTTTATCGCTACCGCATAATTGCAAAAACATTGCATCGATCGGGCTCCCTGTAAACAAAATCAATTGAACAACGGCCAATTGGGGTCCGGTGCGTGAGCTTCCTGCATGATCTTTTTCAGCTCTTCCGCTTTCTCCGGATACAAAGAAATCACGTTATGCACTTCGGAAGGATCGGAAGCGATATTGTACAGCTCATATACCGCATTCCGTTCAACGCCAACCGGTCGATATTCGGCGTTTGAAACTTTTCTTGTCCGAAACAACTGAGATCGCCATAACCCAGATCGTCGGCCAGAATAAACACGACATTGGGCTTTTGTCGGGCTTCAACATGTAGCACGGGAAGGGATATCAATCCCAACCCGGCAAATAAAAATTTAGATCTAATCATAACGAAAAAAATTTTCTATCTTTTTATGGCTTCGAGGTATTCTTTAAGAAAACGTTGATCGTTTTCGTCGGAATCGCCGTATTTTTGGCGCAACGCTGTCAGCCGATCATGCATCATCTCTCGTACTTCGGCATAAGCGGGATCGTTGTAAACATTATGCATCTCGTGGGGATCTTTCTCCAGATCGTACAGTTCCCATTCATCGATATCGTAATAAAAATGAATCAGCTTATATCGCCGGGAATGAGCAAAATATCGGGACATTCGGACGCTTGTTTCGCCGATTGCGAGGTGCACGAAACCGCAGCCATTCCCATTGTTAGGATAGTAAGCGCTTTGTTCTTGCTGTATTTCATCGTTTTATATTTTAAAAACCTCTTCCAACCGCATCATCCAATGTGTATCGCATTTATAGGCCCAACAAATGTATCATCTTTTTTATGACAAAACAAAGTTAAAAACTTTTTGGACCTAATCATATACATCTCTCATTGCAAATTTTATATGGAACGTCAACAAAGGTAACCCATGTTTCCTGTAGTGATTTGTAAGCGGTTTCTTATGCTCAGTATTGCCTCGACTTGCATTTGCAGTCTAAACTCGCTTTACCGCTTACCCTAAGCAGTTGCTTGTTCTTCGCCTTGTGGTTTTTCTATGCTGACTGAGGTGGTTTTCGGCTATTCCCTACTGCATTTACAGCCATTCTTCCTCATCTTTTGTTTACTTCTCGATGACATTATTCACTGTATCGTTCTGATCTTTGTTTACATTTACTCTGAATTTATTTCAGGAAAAGACACTCGCAAGCGCAAAACGAATCGCACCTTCTCCGCACCAAGTCCGTACCAAGGCTGCACCTTCCTCGCTCCATGCTTGCATCAGCCTTGCACCAAGTATGCACGACAATCGGGCAGTTTATGCAGTGAGCATGCGGGTTTCACGCATCATCAACCTGCGGAATCCGGAGCTGCTCTTCCTGCCTTGAAGCGAACAAAGAGCGAAGGAAGAGCGAAGGAAGAGCGAACAAGGAGCGAAGGAATGCCTCCGAAACCTGTCTCGGGGGATCCCCAATTCGGCTGTTGACAACTATCCGAAAATTCCGGTTCGTGCCATAAAACGAAAGGTTTACGCAATAAAAATACGCATTCCCCTGCAGTCACAAAAATGTTTTCAATCGAATTGCATCATGCTCTCCTTAAAATCGGGGGCCTTTCCCGATCAAACGGATTAATCCATTTTAATTTTCAAATGTCGTGTAATGAGGATATCTGTAAGTTTCCTTAAGGTATAAGTTTTCTTGCATCTGTTCTTTTCCACTGTCTCCGTAAATACCCACTTACGGCTTCCGTCCATATGGAAATATTTGCTTTTCATCCGATTCTTCCCACATAACCACCAATCGATAATTGCGTTCTTCAAAAAACCACTTAAAGAGAATGGATGCTGATTTGTATGTCTTGCAGTTGATCTCTACTTTTTCCCATTCGCTTATTCGGCTTATCTGTTTCATCATGCTTTCCAATGTCGATCGCAAATGTTCTTGAACGTCTTCTGCCACTTCTCCTCCGCAAAAGAATATCTCAAACCACGTCCTGAACAGTTCTCCGTGACCGTATCCCGAAGCATTCCTTTTCCCGAGTTGTTCGTCTATGAGTTGCAATAAACCGCATTTGTTGAATTCTTCGTGAACGAAAGAAATTCCTGCAAATGAACTCATGGATTGGGAAACTTTTTGTAATTTCATCTTCTGTAAGATTTACTTTGTTTTTTGTTTTTCTCTCATAAAGAATAGGTGAAATCTTACATTTGGCAAAGCGTTTGGTAATTTGTTTTTTATTAACGTTTTGCTCCTTTAAATTAAATTTTCCTTGCGGAATTAAGGCATGAGAAAGGTTATCCAGTTGCCAACCATTTCGGTGAAGCCTGTCAACATCTTTGGCCTTTTATTTGTAACGACAGTGCAGTGGTTTACATACGTTGCCCATACACAGAGACTTGCTCCTTAGCCGCCTGATGTTAGCGGCAGGGGTATCCCCTCACGGTTCGCTCTTCCGTTATTCAAAGGAACTTTATCAAGGAAGCTCCACACCACGAGGTCACTTCCGTCACATGTTCCTTTAAGTCACACTATTAACGGAATAATAGGTTCCAGTCTCACATGCCGAATGGTTATTTAATCGACCTCATATCGCACCACAACAACAAATTTAAGACAATTTTTTTAAAGATACTTGTTGTCTAAGATTAGGGGTAATTATACTTTTTATACTCTTCAATCAGCACCGGATCATCTTTAAGTTCGAGTGTTTTGCAATATCTTTTATATTCGGCCATAATTTCATTTTTTTGTTATATGAAGGTTTTTAAATTTCATTCAGACATATTTTTAATATAAGGCAAGGAAACAAGATTGGTGAAGCCATAGAAATTTTCGGCATTTGATCGGAGAAATTTTCGTTTTTCCTCTTCGTCGAGAAGATCGGACTTTAAAATAAAATCGTAAGACATGCGATAGGTAATGGCCGTGATCGTACGCGGATAATCCGAACCCCACATCAGCTTGTCCATACCTACCAGCGATGCAGCTTC
>JAQVJY010000010.1 GCA_028694915.1 Paludibacteraceae bacterium | reverse complement strand
GGAATAAAACAGTCCAAATCAACACCAAAGATTGTAAAACAGATAAATGAATCCATCCCAAAGAGATACATGGATGCACAACAACCAAAGTCAACAATGTGGTGGCAAACACCTGAAAGGCAGAGTCACGATAACGATTATGATGTAATCCTCTATATTTTTTGAATGTATAACCAACTAAAAGCCAAACCGTAGTAACAAAAGCCAATGGGATACTATACCGAAAAACAAAGAACTCAACAGCATATCCTTTTGTCACAAAGAAGGCTCCTATTGAAACTAGAAAAAAGAATAGGTCAAGTATAACCAATTTGAGAATTGGTTTGTAAATAGCTCTACGTAGTTTATATAGTAATCGGTTATAGTGCATATACACGTTTTTTTGTGTGTTTTTATAAATCAAAACCAATAAATCATGGTAACGCGAAATACTCGCTTTGTTCGTATGAACCGCTTTCGCAACTTCCACCATTTTTGACAAGGGAGATACGCTCCCTTACGCTCACCTACGGTGAGCTATCCCTCTGAGCACAATTAATGTGCGTTTCACTTGATTTTTAATGGTTTGTGCAACATATTCTTTCACCCAAGCCCCACGATTATCAGTCCAACGTTGAGGGTGAGTGGTAATTAACACCTTTTCTGGTAATTTAGCATTGTTCACAGCCTGAATAATATCGTCAGTCGTATGAAATACTAATTCTTTTTGACACCATTCATCTTGATAAACCGGAATTTTATCGCGTACGCTCACATGAAAGCCATCCCAACGACGCCCGGTATCGGTCAAATAAAATACTTGACTATAGTCAATATCAAAATACGGTTCACCAATAATGCCGTAAGTACGGTAATCGCATGTTTTCCAGAGTTCTTTTCCATCAAATTGGCTCTGTGGCGCACCATGCATACAGATAGTTTTTACGGGATAATAGTTGCGGAAATAGGCCAATTGCGTCTCAAAATGCTGTTTTGCTTTTACTACATCACCTCCACAAATAGCCATATCTTCGTAATGATAACCAATTTCGTGACCCAAATCGGCAATAGCTTTAATAATAGCAGGTTGATTACTTTGTGGCACCACTCTAAAATAATAACTAGCACGAATGCCTAATTCAGCCTCAATACGTGCTGTAGCCAATGAACGTTCAGCATGCAAATCGACATCGTGGCGTAATAACACAAACCGAGTCTGTCCAAATCCGTTTGCGCTCTGTTGGTAATAATGTTCAAGCGTGTAAAACTGATAGCCCGCTTTTTGTAAAGCCAGCAAGAGACGAGAATAAGTTTGAAGCGTAAAATCTCTCATTTTTTATTCGCTTGAGTAACCAAATCGTACATATACTGATTAATATCTATAAATTTTCCGTTTATCGACGCTCGGACTTCTTCTTGTAACAATGTTTTTTTCTCTTGCGAAGATAACGTTTTTTCTATCCACTTTTCTATACTCATTGTTTGTTGATTGTCTAAACGCCCCACTTCTGCTGCAACAGCATTGGCAGGCATCGAATACCTAATACCTAAATAATAGGATGGTACACCCAATAAAGAAGCTTCGCGTGCCATGCTATCCCCCGATGAAATAAGACCTGCACTATAATAGATCAGAGAATGAACATCTTGAAGTGGTTCTTGCAACAAAATCCAATTTTGTGGGTATTCTTTGTATTTGTCTTTTTTTTCTAACGAAAGCAATACGGGCATATCACTAGGAATAAGCTTGGCAATTTGTAATACACTATCTGCTTCTTGCGATGCATAATTAGAAGTACCAACACTCACTTCTCTTACAAATAGATAACGATGTGGCATAATAGCATAGTCCGCCAAAACAGACATATTTGGTGTGAAAACGCTAGGTGCTAAATAGGCCCATTCTTTCAAAGTAGGTAAAATTACATCACGTTTGGATAAGTGATAATTAGTTGGTATTTTATATAAACAACAATGATTTTTTGTACTAAATAAGGATATGGCTTTATAGGTTACGGCCTGAGGATCGTCTATAAATGTATACGATTTAATCCCTTTAAATCTAGATATTATACAGTTTAACAATCCTGTAGAAATCGAAACATTAATTTTTTTCCCTTTGCTCCATAAAAATAACTGACCTAGTCTCAAAATATTAGCATCCCAAAGAACAGACCATTTGTTCATGCGATGCTGACCAATTATTGTTACTATGATATTTTCGCGATTTCCTAATTCGTTTTGTACAATTTTTGGAAGCTTCCCTCGATCTAAAACTGTAACATATACCGTATGAGATTCTTTAGCGAGCTTTATAATTAAAGCTTTAAAAAAATTTAATGGGGGAACATGTGTTATATCAAACCAAATATTCATACTGGACACATTTTATTTATATATTACCAACAAAGCCCTTTGTAATTTTTTTGTTTCTCTAACTCTGGGATACGGACTAAATCAATCACTATTTGATTGTCGCTTAACACTAAAGTCTTAAATTCATCTTCTTTATTTGCAACAACCAACACTTCAGCCCAAGCTAGCACACTATGCAAGGAGTCCTGTAACATAGAATTTAAATGAGGTAATTTTTCTGTAATGACACTCTTGTTTTTCCCTATTAAACGGGATAGTGCTACATTTTTATCATAAATTCTTACCTCGCATCCTTTGCCCGAGAGATTTTCAATAATACTAACTATGGGGCTATTGCGCATATCATCAGTTCCAGCCTTAAAACTCAATCCTAAAACACCAATTTTCCGTTTTTGAGTGTGTTCAATCATCTGAACAACTCGATTTAAATGCTTAACATTACTATCGTCAATCGCATTTAAAACAGGTGTTTCCATATATAAATCATGAGCTAACGTATTTAAAGCTTTCAAATCCTTGGGCAAGCAACTTCCACCATAAGCAAATCCTGGCTTAAAATAATATGGTGAAATATTCAGTTGTTTATCCATACAAAAAATACGCATAACCTCATGTGAGTCAACTCCTAATTGCTTACAAACAGAACCAACTTCATTTGCAAAAACTACTTTAAGAGCATGATAAGAATTATTAACATATTTAATCAATTCAGCCACTTCTACTGCTACCACTTCAATGGGGGAATTGGTATTTTTATACAACTCTTGCATAATATGGATAGCTTTAGAACAAGAGCTACCTAAAACAGTAAGTGGAGGATTCATATAATCGGCAACAGCAGTGCCTTCACGCAAAAATTCAGGATTTGAAACAACCGCAAAATCAATATCTCTTACTTTACCTGAGAATTTTTCAATAATAGCACTCAATTTATCGTTTGTACCTGGTAAAACAGTAGATCGAATAACGACAACATGAAACGTTGATTTTTCTTCTAGAGCTTCGCCTATCTCTTTAGCCGTTTGATAAATATAATCTAAATTTAAATGACCTTTATCAGTAGAAGGAGTTCCAACACAAAGAAATGATATGTCACTATGCAAAACTGCCTCTTTGTAATCATGAGTGGCTCTAATAAGTTTTAATGCATGTGCATTTGCAATAAGTTCATCAATATCTTTCTCCACAATGGTAGCTTTACCACTATTTATTCGTTCGACTTTTTCTGGAGCGACATCTACCCCAATTACAGTGTGTCCCGACTGTGCCATACACCCCATTCCAACACACCCTACATACCCTAAACCAAAAATAGATATGATCATATTTTTAACTTGTTATATTATTAATATTAGTCGATTTTCTTTATAATTTTCGCAGGAACACCCCCTACGATAGTATAATCAGGTACATCTTTAGTAACAACAGCTCCCGCGCTAACAACGGCACATTTACCCACTGTCACGCCAGGATAAATAATGGCTCCTGTGCCAATCCAACAATCGTCTTTTAGTAATACTGATTTACCATACAAGGGTAAAAACGCTTGTAATTCAGAATAATTAGGCCCTGAAGATAAAAGTATAGTAACACGGGGAGCAACTGAAACTCTACTCCCTAATTCTAATTTAATATCTGGCGTTTTTGTGTCAGTTATGACTAACAAGGATTCTCCTAAATAAACATGTTCACCAACTTTTACACCCGATAAGCGCAATGCTGCAATTCTTATCTTATTATATGGAAATGAGCCGTAAACCCATTTATAGATTTTTAGTAATAATTTCATAATAAATAATCTCTTAATACATGCTCAATCTTTTGCACTTGGTCTTTGGATAAATTATAACTACAGGGTATCACCAATACTTCACGCACTAACTTTTCACCATTAGGACAGCTACCCAATGTGTAACCAAACTTAGTAGCCCACATAATAGCATTCGAAAAGTGACGCCCAAACTCCACCCCTTTACTAACGGCAAAGTTAACATATGCTTGTGGATTTCCGACACGACAAGGAATCATAAACGAGTTTGTTTGCGAAGATACTACATTTTTAGATATTGTGAGACTATTGTGATTGTTTATACCACTCAAAATAATAGAAGCGTTGGTCTTTTGTTTTGACACAAGGTAATCAATATGGCTAATTTTATTACATAAATAAACACGTTTGGTTGTACGAAGCATTGTTGATTCTTGCTCATCGCGATCAACTGGTGTTTTGGCCTTTAAAATAGGTAAAGTAAAAAAACCATACAGCCAAGGTTTGTGCAAAAGTGCCATCACTAGACTCATACATACCGACTTCAATTCTGACAAAAAACTAGCTTTTGGTAGTGCTTGATAGGCTAATTGTACTGCTTGTTCATAGTATTTGTTATTCACCATTAAATATCCACCACTCGCCACAGAAGGAAACTTAGCTTTACCTGTTGAATAAGTCGCCATATCACCTACTGAACCTAAGATTTTCCCTTGATAAAAAGTGTAAAAAGCATGTGCGCAGTCTTCAATAATGGGTAATTTAGGATACCTAGTTTTGATTGATTGCACATCAGTGGGTAATCCGAAAAGATGGGTCACAATAAGTGCATCTAATTTTGAAACCTTGGCTGCCAAATCAACAGTATCAATGGTGAAATCGTCAGTTACATCAATAAAAACAGGCTCATAACCAGCTTTAATAACAGCACCAGGCACCGTGTGGCAATTGTATATAAAAACCCCTACACGTGAACCTTTAGGCAAACCTAACGACGACAAAGCAATACGCAAAGCTGTACGTGCATGATTGGTGTAAAACAATTTATCTGTATTTAATAAATTCAACAGAACCTTTTCTGTGATTGTAGAACTAAAAAGAGCTATAACTGACTGTATAAAGTCACTCCAAGTCCATTGGTAATTGAGTCGTGGTATAATTGGTTTCATCGTTTAAGTGTTTTTAAAATATAAAACCCAAGTCTACCAATAAGCATTAACAGTGGTTTATGTACTTTTTCGTAACGACCATAATTAACTAATTCTCCTCCAAATTTCAATTTATGATCACGCACACCATAGGGTACATTAGGTTTACCTGCACCACCGAAATCGAACAAATCATATTCATTATCTTTAGCCCAAAAAAGAAGATGATAAGGAATAAAATCATTAGGGTAGCGATTTTTATAATTCTCGTCAGCCCCTGCATACCAATCGTACAAATGTTTACCAGTCGACAACTCCATACGGGAACCTATAATATGTTCGTCCTCTTTGGCTACAAATAATTTAAGTAATCCCAGAGGCATTAGTATATTAAAAGAATTATCGAAAAAATGGCGCGAAGGGGCTGGTAAACCAATACGTTTATAGGTTTCTAAAATTTGCTTAACTGCTATATTGAAAGACTCATAATCAAAGGCTTCCTCGAATACAACACCCTTGTGCAGAGATTTGGAAATATTCCCACGTTTATTTTTACTAATTCCCTGTCGAATAAAATCCTCCGACTTTGTTAAATCATGCAAAATATCCAGATGTTCTTCATACTTATAATTGAGTTGTTCAAAACTGGTGCGCAACCAACTCATATCATATAAATTACGAACTTGTGAATAAATAACCTCTTTAGCGATATGCTGTTCGTAAAAAGTTAACAATTGCATACCAATAGTGGCATCATTATCTTTGACCAATGGACACCCCATGAGTATAGAACGTGACGTAAATGGCCCTAAAAAACCTTTAAATTCACGCTGAACACAAGCAACCAAAACACCTAAGAATTCGTCATCATCTCCAACAACAGCACACGCAAACGGTTTGTACAAAGGAGTGTTTTCATATACCTCCACCATGGCAGGCAGATGAAAAACTTGTCCATGTGGGTGGTTCAGCACAAAAGCGTTCCACTGTGAGGAATAATTACTTTGACTCGTTAAAATTACACGCTTCATGATTTGACTACATTTGTATAAATGGCTACAATTTTTTCAGCTACCTTTTGGTTTTCTAGTCCCAACTCAACGATACGTTGACGTCCTTGGGTACGCTCCTTAAAATCGATGGCCAATTGTAATTTTTCGGCTATTTGTTTCGGGTCGCGACTTACGAGATAACAACCATCCACACCGGCTGTTATCTCTTTTACATCACCCACATCCACGCTTACCAATGGACATCCGCAAGCCATCACTTCTTTTACAAATTGTGGAGAACCTTCGGTATGTGAGGTCATCAACGCGGCATCAACTGCATGCATTAACAACACCATATCTTCTTTAGAATATTTACCTGTCAACTCTAATAATTGTACTTCTGGTAAATGAGTTAAAGCATCGAAAGCTAATTGAGGGTTTTTCACTAACCGCTCAAAACGACTTGAGAATAAAACTAATTTTTCATCCTCTTTGTACCCAAGACACCTGCGAGCCTCTTGCTTATCAGTTAACGTAAATTTATTAAGTGCAATACCATAAGGCATAATGATAGAGTTGCTACTGGCAAAACGCTTTACCAGATTGAACTGCCTTGTACACATAAAAATATTATATTTAGACAAACGCATAGCAATAACCGAAATCGAACGAACCCATCTATTGTTGATATCGGATCCAGGAAAGGTTGTTACTACTGGAATTTTTCTTTGTAAATTGGCAATAAGTCCACACAAACCATAATGTGCATGAATAACTTCTGGTTCAAAACGAGTTAACGTTTTACGAATATCTTTCCATAAATGAAAATAACCCAACAAACCACCTCGACGGACATAAACCCATTCCACGTCTACGCCTAACTCTTGAATGGCATTGACTTGTTCAGAGATAAACGGAATAACCTGTTGGTTATATAATCGGCACACTACTAATACTTTCATCGCAACAAATCTTTTAATCCTTCTTCAATAGATACTTCAGGTTTCCAGCCTAAGTTTTCTAATTTATTAATATTCGCTATGGTATCTAACACCTCATTAGGACGTTGCTCACCGCTAGCCAAGTACTCTATTGAGTTACCACTATATTGAATGAGCATCTGAGCCACCTCTTTAACTGAATAACTTATTCCTGTTCCCAAATTGTAAATTTCAAACAATGAGGGCCATTCACAAAAACTCATAAATTCAACTGCCCGTACCACATCGCTAATATGTATATAATCACGTTTAGGTCTATCATCTCGTATTTGAATCTTTGCGTCCTCTTTAATTTGATTTGCCATCAAAGGTAACAGAAACAATAAATTTTGACCTTTACCATATATATTGAAAGGACGAAAAATAGCCACAGGTACTTTAAAATCGCGGGCATATCCCCTACACATCTCTTCACACATTACTTTTGTCGTTGCATAGGGATTAAACGCTGCAACAGGATGCTGTTCGTCAATAGGTAAATACTGCGGATGTCCATAAACGTAAGAACTAAAATAGATGAACCGTGCTTGATTCATTCTAGCCAATTCCAACATATTTAAGGTCCCCATCACATTAACCTTATAAAATGAAGTGGGGTCCTGATAAGAATCTGGCACATACGATTTATTGGCCAAATGAATAACCAAATCAACTTGTAAATGTTTGATTTGATCCCAATCACAAACATCAATGCCATTAGATAAATCAAGACACACTATCTCTACTTCGGTATGATGCTTTAATAATGAGATCAAATGTGACCCAACAAAACCATCACTACCCGTAATTGCAATTTTCATAATTTAACCAGTTTGTATAGTATCAGATTTATAACATTACACTACCTGACTCATAATCATTACAAGCTTGCTCGTAATCTTCTGGACGACCAATATCTAACCAATAGCCATTAAAGACAGAAACTGTTGGAGGTGTTTGATGATCAATCAAATCTAACATTAAATGGTCAAAACCATAAAAGGTATCGGCTGGAATTAAATCTAAGCATTGTTTATTCACCATATATACACCCATACTCACTTTGTAATGCAAAATAGGTTTTTCCTTAAAGGCCACCAATTGTTGATTTTGATTTGTTTCCAAAACTCCATAATCTACCTTATGGTCTCTTTCATAAGCGGAAATAGTAAATATATTACCAGCTTCCACATGTGAATCAAAAAAGTGACCATAATTAAGATTTGTCAGTACGTCACCATTCATGACTAAAAAATTTTCGGGTAAGTCTTTTATTAATTTGAGTGGTCCCATAGTGCTTAAAGGCTTTGTCTCCAATGAATAATCGATTTCAATACCCCATTTAGAACCATCACCACAAAAAGTTTTAATCATATCGGCTAGATGATTAACAGTAATGGTCAACCGCGTAAATCCATGAAAAGCCAATTGTTTAATAATGATTTCAATAATTGGCATATCCCCTATTGGGACCAATGGCTTGGGCATATTGAGTGTATATGGTTTTAGACGAGTCCCCTTACCTCCTGCCAATAAAACAGCACGCTTTTCCATAATTAAACATTATAAATGGTTGATTTGTATTTGGCTAAATTGTCTTTATTCAGAAACCATTCGATGGTTTCTTGCAATCCTTGTTCGATAGAATAGTGAGGTTCAAAACCAGTCAAAGATTTAATTTTAGCGTTATCACCCCACAATCGAAAAACCTCCGATTTCTGTGGACGTAAACGTTGAATATCTTCCACAAATTTCACATCTGAATGCATCAATTTTGCTATTAAAGCTAATGTATCACGCATTGAAATTTCATAATTACTACATATATTCACCTCTTCGCCAATAGCAGTATCACATTGTGATAATGCTATAAAACCTCGGCAAGTATCTTTCACATAATTAAAATCACGCGTGGGCGTTAAGTCGCCTATTTTAATCTCGTGTGCGCCATTAGCAATCTGAGTTATTATTGTCGGAATGATAGCTCTTGCTGATTGTCGAGGGCCATAAGTATTAAAAGGGCGCACAATGGTAACAGGCAACTCGAAAGCATTGTAAAAACTCATAGCTATAGCATCTGCACCTATTTTAGAAGCGGAATAAGGTGATTGAGGTTGTTTGGGATGATATTCGTCAATCGGGACATATTGTGCCGTACCATACACTTCAGATGTAGAGGTAACCAATACACGTTTAACGCCATTTTCTTTGGCTGCTTGACAAATATTAAGTGTGCCTTTAACATTTGTATCTATATAACTATCTGGAGCCACATAAGAATATGGTATGGCTATCAAGGCGGCTAAGTGATAAATAACGTCTACTCCCTGTGTGATATGTTTGCAAAAATGAGGGTCACGTACATCGCCTGATAGAACCTCTAAATTTGGATAATTTAAGTGTTCTAACCACCCCCAATAATTAAAGGAGTTATAGTATGAAAGTGCTTTTACTTGATGCCCTTCTTTCAACAACATTTCTGTTAAATGTGAACCAATAAAACCATCGGCTCCTGTAACGAGTATATTCATAATTAATACGTATTAAATTAATCCTCTTCCTGCTAATTTAAACCAACTCCAGCCAATGATGGCAATCAACATAAATAGGGTCCAATAATCAAACAGTTTTTTATGTTGCTTCGTCACCTCTGAAATACCATAGGCGGCAAAAATTAAAGCAATAGGTAAAACTGGTAAATGAAAACGTTCGGACTGTGCAAATGAACTAAATGCCAGAATTCCCAAATAAGTCAAAATATAGGTTATCAATAATGTGTGTTTACGCCACAATTTACGTTTTATAATCAGGTAAAATGCCAAGATAACAAAAAACGACAAAATATTTTTGACATAATTATTACCATTCACCATCATTTGGTTTTCTTGATAATCAACATGTACCATGGTGGGGAATGGTATGGTAAAAATCAACGGAGCAAACACCGTAGCACCCGCATATTTAGCAAACTGATTACCACCTTCGCGTTGTGAACGCCACTCCATATTTTTCGATTGTTCTTCTGATCCACTTTTTTGCCATACTTCTTCTATTTCTGTAGAAATACTGCCCCCTAAAAACACTAACACAGCGGAAGCCCCCCACAATAATAAGACCATACGTTTATGCCTATTCAACACATTTGCTTCAGAAAATAAGACCGCCGTACCCACAGCAAAAATAGCCGTAACTCCCAATACCGTACGAAAAAAGAATAAAGAAACTAACAGAAACACGGGCAATATCAATAGTTTTAACGAGAGGTGTTTCGTGCGTATTACAAAATCAATACGTTCCAAAAACCAGACAGATAAAAAAATCATCTCGGTTTCTTTTAAGTGCAACCCACAATAATAAATAAAATGTGGCATAACTAGGGCAAATACGGCAGCCATACGCCCCACATACTCCCCAAAATTACGTTTAGCTAAACGATATATTAACAAACACATATAGGCACTGAGGGCTGCTTTCACCAACCGAGCTACTAAAATACTACCACCAGTTAGCAGATATTGAATACCCAAACTTAACGGATAACCCATATCGGAATAAGCGCCACGCATGGCTATAAAATAACCTTCTATTTGGCCTTGTAATAGTAAATTCTTAATCCAAGAAGCTGCCTCGTGGTATCCTTTGGAATCAGCAGCACCATATTCAAATGGTTCTCCTGTCATCAGATTGTAAAATAGATAAGAAAACAACACATACACAACACGAATAATCAAAGCTGTCCAAAAAACCTTTTTTTCAAATAACCGAGGTGAATAATTAATCCAAGTACGCGTTAATCGATTACTCACATAGAAAAAGCCTACAACCTCCACCAAACCAAATACCATCCATACGAGAGACATGGCATTATTAAAGAAAAATAATGACACCAAAACAAGCGCAACCAAATAAAAGGTTACTGCTTTATTGGCAATATATTTTGGGAAATAGCTTAACATTACAAATTATTCCGTTCTTTACCTATTAACTTCCGCTTACATTTTACTAAAAAGGTGGTTAATCGGGGTCCTAAAAGGTGTTGAAAAAACCATCTTTTACGTTTTTGGGCAGGTGTATTCCACGACCCATTAAAATGATGAATACAATAACTATTTTCGGTTAAAGTAATGATGCCTGTTCGTCCCTTAGGACAAAAATAATCCTTTGGAAACAGGTGCATAATACCATTTTTATAGGTTTGATAACCATTTTCCATTATAAATCCGTTGGCTTGCATTAAGCCACCTATAATTTGTACATTGGTAGTCATATCCAAACTACCATCGGGCAATAAAAAATGACGATCTTTTCCGTAATAGTCAAGCATTTCCTTAGCCCACTCGCCATGTTGCTCACTAGCCATGATGCCTGTAGGAATTTCTTTATCACTTTCGAACCCAGAAAAAGCAGGAAGTTCCAAAAAACGATCTAACGGTTTTAACACCTCTACATCCGTATCCATATACACACCGCCAACATGATAAAGCGCATACAAACGTACATAATCAGTAACAAAAGCAAATTTACGAGCTTCATACGCTTCTTTTACATAGGGTACAGAATTAATATCGAAATTATCTTCATTCCATAATTTATAGTCGTATTCTGGTAACTGTTTTTTCCATGACTCTATGCACTTGTGAGCTAATTCTGGCATTTTACCTCTACCAAACCAACAATAATGTATTATTTTAGGAATCATACTTATTTATCTATTAGAGTTTTAAAAAAAGTTACAATGCGAGATGAAGCCAAACCATCTCCATACGGATTCTGAGCTTGTGACATTTCATTATATAACGCAGCATCTTCTACCAACTGAATAACATGCTGCTTAATCCGTTCTTTATCGGTGCCTACTAATTTCACAGTCCCTGCATCAACAGCTTCGGGACGTTCTGTGGTATTACGCATCACCAATACAGGCTTCCCGAGTCCAGGCGCTTCTTCTTGAACACCACCACTATCAGTAAGTATGAGATAAGAGTGATTCATTAAGAAAACAAATGGTAAATACTGCAAAGGTTCAATTAAAAATACATTAGATGTATTTTCACCTAATACATCTAAAACTGGTTTGCGCACATTAGGATTCAAATGCATAGGATACACAAAATCAATATGGGGATAACGTTCGGCTAATTCTTTAATGGCATGACAAATATGTAAGAAACCATCTCCAAAATTTTCTCGACGATGCCCCGTAATAAGAACTAGTTTTCTATCTGATGTCAATCGTGTTACATCATAACCCAATTTAAGCAACTCGTATTGTATTGTTGTAGAAAGCGTTTCATCCGTTGTAATCTTTTGTGTCACCCATTGTAACGCGTCAATCACCGTATTGCCAGTTACGATAATAGCATTTTCATCTGTATTTTCCTTTAATAAGTTGTTTTTTGATAAGGGTGTTGGAGCGAAATGATAGGTAGCTATTTTACTAGTTATTAATCGATTCATTTCTTCTGGCCAGGGACTATAAATATTGCCTGTACGTAAGCCTGCTTCTATATGAGCCACTGGTATCTGTTGATAAAAGGCAGCTAAAGCAACCGTTGTTGACGTTGTTGTATCACCATGAACAAATACAATATCAGGTGCTACTTCTCGTAAGACATCACGCATACCCAATAAAATACGTGACGTTATATCATATAAATCCTGATTAGGCTTCATGATATTCAAATCATAATCAGGCACTATCTGAAACAGTTGTAATACTTGATCCAACATTTCACGATGTTGCCCCGTGACACACACGACCGTCTCAAACTCTTTGGGATGTTTTTTAAATTCCAAAACCAGAGGTGCCATTTTAATAGCTTCAGGACGTGTACCAAAAACCAAAAGTAATTTTTTCATAATATATATGGATAACCATTCATAAATACCAATTTCATTAACTTATTCCCTATCAATAAATATAGACTTCAATTGATGATGATTAACGTTAAAGAACAAAGATAACAATAACTTAATAAATATGCTACTTTCATGTGTGTTTAGTTTTATTTATTCAAATTTAATCAGGTCAGCCAACTGCAAAAAATAGTTATTGGTCCAAATTTCCAATGCCTTAGGGTTTTTTACAAAAGGTGCCACATCCTGTTTCACCTGTTTGATATCCGTGGAAGCTAACCGTTCCTTAAGGAGTTGTAAAAATTGGTTTTCATCCATCTCCAAGCCATTTAAAACCCTAATACGTTCTTGTAGATGAGTAAAATTTAAGGGAACTTCATGGCGAACGTACCATTCAAAGTCATACCAATCACGGCCTTTTACACGATTTTTCCAGGTTCTAAAAACTAATGCGTGCATTTCCCCCGCATATAAATTAGGCAGTGTAAAACAGCGTGTCATAAACGAATAGGGACGCAATAACAATTTATGTTCGGTTTGAAATTGCAACGGAGGTTGGGTATCCACCTCTATTTTTATTTTCAGGCTTTTCTCAGTCTTAAATACCACATCATACACAT
The DNA here is from genome assembly GCA_028694915.1 of Paludibacteraceae bacterium. Taxonomy (GTDB): domain Bacteria; phylum Bacteroidota; class Bacteroidia; order Bacteroidales; family Paludibacteraceae; genus W0P28-013. The sequence goes on along the minus strand of JAQVJY010000010.1, from coordinate 54,073 downwards.
CTGTATCATCCTTTAGGAAGGCTGAATCAACTTTGCCGAACCGTGTTTTATCTTTTTTAGTAATCTCCACCTCTCGGCCTACCAAATGAAACTCTTCGATAATAGCGGGAAAATAGTGTTCAATTTTAAACGACTCATCGGCCACCAAAAGAGAAAAATCCATATCTTCTGAAAATCGCTCCATGTTATGAAAAATCCGTAAACAAGTTCCGCCATAAAACGCAGCTTTATCGAAAAAACCGCCTCGATACAGTCCAGCTAACGTTATTTTTTGCATAACTTCATACATGGCATTTCGTCTATCCTTATCGGTCACCATTTGATAGGACGAAACCATTTGTTCAAACATTGGATTCATGATTTTCTGATGAGGTGAATTAAATTGGTAATGATAGGCTTTTTTTTACCATACAACAGACATTGTTTTAAAATTTCCACATCCATCTTAAAAAATGCCTGCATGTCAAACCGTATATCCTCTTCTAAATAGGTTCTGATTTCCTTTTGATAACGGAGATTTAGGTTGGGTGTGTTTATAATTAAGTCGCACAAAGCTTTCTCTGGAGTTGCCATTAAAAAAAACAAACCTTCTTTCGATTCTTGCCGAATACCTATGGTAAAATAATCGTTCGAACAGTGTGTATAATCAAATGTGCCTAATGCATTTGTAAAACTTCTAGCATGTTTTGTGGTCATTGAATACAGCGTATAAACATGTTCTGGAATTAAGCCATAATAACGTAAAGCAGACTCTTTGGAAACATAAGATGGGCCATATAAATGATTGGCTATCAACTCTGACGATAACACCATACCACTCTCTTGGGGAGCAACCACATACAAACCTTTTTTCAAGCGAATAAGTTTTCCTGCATTTTCTAACTCACTGATTTTATTATGTATAGATTTGTGATTAGGATACATCGCCTTCAGTAGCGAAAAATCAACTGGAACCGCTCCTATTTCTGAGAGTGCATTCATAAAATATTCAAATTAGTTTACAAAAATAGTAAAAATAGGAATAGATACTACTAATAAATTCAATTATCTGTTCAAAATTTTGCTAAAAATATTTATTTTAGTGTAAACCTAATAAATACACTACTTTTATGTGTGTTTAGTTTCATTTATTCAAATTTAATCAGGCTTAATATCAAACAGATTTAACACCTGATCTAACATTTCTCTATGCTGTCCTGTAACACAAACAATTGTTTCGAATTGCTGTGGATATTTCTTGAATTCCAATACTAAAGGAGCCATTTTTATGGCTTCAGGACGGGTTCCAAATACAAGCAGTAGTTTTTTTATTGTTCTATGTTATTACATAAAATAGTTATGCAATTAGTATATCTTTTTATAAAACCATGTATATAATTTAGGCATCAGTACAACTCCAATTATATGTATGCGTTTGGTCCAAATTCTACCATATAGTGACATGGGTATTCTATTATTCTGCTTAAATAACTCTATATAGTTCCATTGTTTATTTGGAACATATTGTGCAGATGTTTGAAATATTCCTAAATATGCTGTTGTCATCATAGCACTAAACCATCGTTTAGTTGATTGAAGTTTTATGTTTGTATATAATTCATTATATACAGTACTTAAAAACATCCAACCATTAATTTTCTTTTCTGCACTTTGAGGAGTTATGGCATTAAACAAAGAGCCTTTACGTTGTGTGTAATAGTATACATTTGTATCTACTGAAGTAACGCGATTTGCATGAATTATTAACCGTGGAAGCACATCTGCATCATCAAATACTTTTTCCCGAAAACGTATATTATTATCAGTAAATAAAGTCTTTTTAGAAATAAATTGCCATACATAACATGCAAAGCCCAAACGTTCACCTAAAAAAGCCTCGCCGGTTACAATGCTATCAGTATAATCAACAGTTTTCAGACTTTCCTTATATTTTGGCAACAGGCGATATGTTTCTTCTTCAACCATTGTATAATTATATCTCAACATATCCAAATTCTCATTTTGGATTTTATTGATTAATTTACCATAAACATTCGTTTCGACATAATCATCAGGATCTACAAATGTAACATATTTGCCATTTGCATTTTCTAAACCGGTATTGCGTGCTTCGGGTAATCCGCCATTAGACCTTCTTATCAAAACAATATTCGGATATTTTGTTTGATATTCTTCCTTAATAATACTCACACAATTATCTGGGCTACCATCATCAACAAGCACCAGTTCGTAATCAGTATTAGGTAAATCCTGATTAAGCAATGAATCCAAACATTTTCTAAGATATGGTTCTGACTTATATAAAGTTGTTATAATACTAAGTAACATTACAGATAATTATTGTAATAAGTTTCAAGATATTCTTTTAAAGATAATTTCCAATCGCGCATTGCACTAACGCCCCGTAAATTCAATTTTCTTGTCCATAAGCGTTCCGAAGCTGGTCTATCAGCAAAATACTCTTTGGCGAAATAATCTGAAGATACGATATTAATTTTGACTTCGCTTTCTTTCCCTACTAACTTGAGCAATTCTTGAGCGACCTCCAAACGGCTGGTTTGACCTCCACAAACACAATTGTATAATCCCCAATACTCGTGTTGAATGAGATTTTTTACGGTTTTGGCAAAATCATGTGTATAAGTAGGAGTTCCATCCTTGTCATTTACAATAAAAAGTTCTTTTTTACCATCTTTTAATTGTTTCATCAATTTTTGAATAAACTTTTTATCTTTTTGCGGACCCGCACCCATCATCCAACCTGCACGACATACCAAAAAACGTTTAGCATTCTCACATACAAAACGCTCGCCCATATATTTTGAACGAGCATAAACGCCTAGTGGATTAGGCAAGTCCCAATCATCATATAATTCTTTTTTACCATCAAAAATTCCAGCTGTACTAATATATAAAAGAGGGATGTCCAACTCGTTGGCAATATATACAGCATTTTCGACGCATAAAGTATTCGTGAGATAAGACTCATCTGAATTCATTTCGCACCACTCCAAATCCGTATATGCACCTAAATGAAATAAGTAATCTGGCTTAAAGTCTATTACATCCTTCTTGTATGCCTCAAAATCTCTAAAATCAAGAAACGAAAGCCAATCAACATTCACATCTTTATCAGTACATTTTATCTCATAATCATCTTTAAATTGAGTATAAAAAGCCTCGCCTAACATACCACCGCAACCAGCTATGTAAATTTTCTTTTTCATATTATGATTCTTTAAATTAATAGTTATTTTGATTGATGTAAAACATTTTTTAACCACATATAGAGAGCGTATAAAAGGGGATAACTAAATCTTAATTTGAATGTCCATTTATATTCGTCCAAATTAATTTGTTTTAAAATACGTTGAACGTCTTTATCTTGAGGCGATTGTTTATAATACGGATATAACCACCACATACATTCCTGGTCAATAAAGCGTCTAAAAGCAACGTTTTCTTTCCTATATTCAGCATATTTTTCAAAATAGCAAATATACAACTTTTCTAACGAAATTTGCTTATTCATCAACCGATTATCTTCATCGAAGCGGTAAATAGCTAAACTTTTGTTATAATAAGCAGCAGGATAATGCAACATTAATCGCCACCACACATCTATATCTTCGCCATAAGATATGCGTTCGTCAAACATTCCAATCGTTAATAGAGATTGACGGCGACAACAACTTGTTGTGGTACAATAGGAATGTGCTACCGATGACCAAGGATTTTGAATAATCCCTCTAAAATTATCAGGCAATGATTTTTCGGCTCTACTGGATGTATTATTGATTAGAAACTCGTAACCTGTGCCCCACAAACTGGCTTCTGGAAAATCGGTAATCAATTTAACAATTTCTTCTAGGTAGGTAGGTTTCCATAAATCGTCGGCATCCAAAAATGCAATATAATCATATTGTGCTTGTCGTATACCCTCATTACGAGCAGACGAAACACCGCCATTTTGTTTCGAAATCAATCTTATTCGCCTGTCATCAATTAATTTGACGTTCTGTACGCTATTATCAGTGGATCCATCGTCTATAATTACAATCTCAAAATAAGGATAACTTTGTGCTAATACACTCTGTATAGTGGATGTAATAGCAGCGGCTTTGTTATACAAGGGTATCACTACTGATATATCTATTTTTTCCTTCATCATACTAACCATTTATTTACATAAGGTATTTTGTTCATAATAAGACTAAACAAAAATGATATTATAGAAATAATAACAAACAACACGGGTAATGCAAATACGATAGGAACTGTTTCAAGAAAACCCAATGGCAAATTTTCTAAAAAAAATGGATGAATTAAATAGACTCCTAAAGTAGCTTTTGACACTAAAAGTAAAGTTTTATTAGGTTTAACATGCAACCTGCCATGATATAAGAGCATAAATAATGCTAGTGCTTCTAGTGCTACAAAAATCGAAAAAGCATCAACACCTATGAAATTAATTTTAAAAATCACAATAAACAAGTACTGCAGAGCAACCATCGATAGATAAATAGATAAATAGATAGGTTTTATTGTACGTGCTGATACTTTAATCGTACTCAAGTAATAACCCAGCACAAAATAGCCACAAAAATCAACTAATTCAACATGAATTTTTGATGTCAAAAGAGCAATCTCTTGCTGATAAAAAGGTATAGCATTACATGTGCTTTTCAATATTCCCCAAATAAAAAAAACAATGACATAATATAGCACAAATTTACCATTTTTATAAGCCACTAAACCTTTTAATACAGGTATTAAAATATATACACCTATCATATATTCAAAAAACCACATATGAAAATGACCTTTCCAAATACGCTTTACAAACTCATAAAATGTGAAATGATTCCAAGTATCAATGAGTGCATACAATAAATTCCAGACAACATAAATAATCAACAAACGCACAATTTTATTGATCAAGTATTTAACCGTAAAATCTTTGGTAGGATTTAAAAACACCACCCCACTGATCATAAAGAACAAAGGAACAGCACTTCTTACCAAGCTACTAAATACGGATACAAAATACGTATCGAACAGAGTGAGGTCTGTTTTTATCAAAAAATAACCTGACACATGAATCATAACCACCATGAAGGCAGCTATTATTCGTAATACATCTAAATTATATGAGCGAGTATTTTTCATTTGAAAATTCTCATTTCTAGGGATGTTATGATACGGTATAATTTATATAATAACGGATGTTTCAGTAACCATTCTAGGCGATATACTTCGTAATAATGTGGAAATACTTTGTTGTAATCCTTGCCTATGCGTTCTGGAATAAGATCGTTAAACACCTCTTGTCTATCATGTAGCAGCTGTTGTTTGTTTACAGAACTAATGCCTGTGGCATCATAATTTGCAATAGTAATAGGTATATGTTGAAGCGTTTTGTTTCTGAGTATTAAAACCTCTGCAAAAAATTTCCAATCGGCATTTATTTTACAGGTGTAATCGTATAATCCACATTCATCAAAAAGTTGTCTTTTTATTAAACTCGCTTGATGCGGTACACCATATAAATATAACGAAAACAGCGTTAAATCTGGAAATGGAATACTATAATCCTTTTTTATAATGCCTTTTTCATCACTACAAATATTAATTTTCCCTAATACGACATCGCCCAGTAATGACAGGTCGACAATGCTTTGTAATACCTCATTGTTAACAAATGAATCTCCGCTATTTAAAAAATATACGTATTCGCCAGTAGCCTTCATGATACCTTTATTCATCCCTGCATAAATGCCACCATCGGGCTCTGACACCCAATAAGAAATATGAGGTGCGTATTGTTTGATTAAATCAACACTTCCGTCTTTAGACGCCGCATCAATAACAATCCACTCATAATCCGTATATGTTTGATTTACAATACTATCAATGGTTTTTTTTAAACCTACGGCATTATCCTTGTTTACCGTTATAATTGAAATCTTTGGCATAGTTGTTTAGTGTTATAATCCTTTATTGAGCCAACTAACATAATCGAATGTCTTTTCCCATCTGTATCTGTTTAAAACGGATGTTTTATCAAACATATACACATTGATACACTCTTTTTCAGGATCTTTTGGTAATTTCATGGTATAATCCAACTGGGGTAAATCGCGAATGGTGAATACTAACTTATTTACACAGGCGACATTACCGAGCGAAGCAATCTCCTCATCGGTAACTACTCCACCATCAGGGTTGTCACCACCAATAATAAATAAATTATTGTAGTTCATGCGCGCCTTACGAGAATTCCATTTTTCTCGTGCCTCCTCATCTGAATGGTAATGATTAAAATGAATCAAAATATCATCCAAATAAGCGGTTGGTGTGTCATCAATGCCTTGTACAAATACCAAGTCATGCGCTAAATAAGCTTTTAGATTATTCACAAACTTATAAAAATCCTTATCGTGCATCCATAAATTAATAGTAGGCGATGCAAATGGCAATCCTAATTCGTGATAAATAACACCCGCAATACAAGTAGGTGCCAAAATAGTGAAATTCTGATTTTTAAGTCGTTTACGCAAGAAATAGCGACTTACTTTTCGATACGTTTTGCGTACATACTTTAGTACTAGTTTTTTCATTATGTTACAATTTTTTTCACATTACCAATAACAGCCACCTTCTACTTTCTTATTTTGTGGTGGCGTTTCTTCTGGCAGTGGACGCACCCAATGTTCATTCATTAATGCGGCCACCTCTGGTAGCTCTTCCCACCGTTTACCTTTTATACCAAATAATATCTGAGTTGCACCTCCTAAGTGAATGGCCTTCTTTCCTATTTTTTTACAATACGCCGCAAGTGGAAAACCATATGCTCCACAACCAATAATGGCAACATCAAAATCAATAGCATCAATCTGACGCTCCATATAGGCAAGGGCATCAAACCAAGTTTCAAATTCTGCTTGTTCTCCAGCTATGGTTTGCACAGCTTTGAGTGTAATTAACTCAAAGGCAGGTAATACATCTTTGTTGGCAAAAAGTAGTTCACGCTTTTTATACTGCATCTGTATAGTTTTCTCAAATGGGTGTATCACCAATACCTTTTTACCTTCCAAGGCTTTGGACCATGGATGTTCATAATCGTATGGTTCGAGCGTCTCCAATTTTACAAAATTTGCTTGTTTTAATACAGAAGCAAAAAAATCTTCTTTCAACCAAACTCCAAGAACATCAAGATATTTCATATCTAAAATCATGCGACGATAAAATGGTTCCAAATACTGAGAATCATTAGGAAAAAAACCGGAAAAAAAGAATAAGGTACTCATTGCTTTTTCTTCTAATTCAAGACTTCTCCTACGTTGTTCAATATACCCTAGTATGAATAATTTATACTTTTTAAGAATTGAAATATGTCCCATATGAGCACATAGTAAAGCTTCAAATTCAGTACTACCAAATCTTGCAACCATACATGGTTTATCATTTAGCAAAAGTTCTTTGATATAATTAGACACTTGATCGTCGGCAATGGTAGTGTGATTATACTGATTATGTTTGTGCATTAGTCTGTATAAGCGCCTTAAACTCTTAAGTAATAACAACTCAATTTTATATACTATATTCATATTGATTATTTTAGCACTTTGACAATATACTTAATTAAATTCTTAATATTTTTATCTATTAAAAACAATGAAAAGGCATAATTCAATAATTCCTTTCTATTGGTATTGTCTAGCTTAAAGGAATTAAGAAGATACTTCACGTTAAAAACATACATCTCACGCACACGATTGTCATTGTTTTGTTTCCACAATTCCTCAAAAACAGCTATTTGTATTTTTTGCATCTTGTACTGCGACAAAGTTGCATACACTCCATTGCCTGTTCTGTTATATACCCCCCCAACAAACGAAAAAATATAACCTTTCCCCGCTTCCAATAAATGATATATAAGATGTGAGTCACGATAATATGTATATTTATCCGCAATGGATAAGTCAAAAGCATCCTTTCGGTAAACGATAGTGAGATATTGCGTAATCCAGCGATGCAAAAACATATAGGTGTTAACATCCACACCTTCAAGATGATTTCCATCAAAAAGATAGCCAAGATCGTCAGGCGACCACTGATCAGACTCCACATGATGAATTTTGTACCGATGAAATGTAACACTATAATCGGGATGCGCCTCTAAAAAATCAACTTGTTTTTGCAATTTTAGAGGATCCGTCCAATAATCGTCGCCTTCGCAAAACGCAATATATTTGCCACGAGCAGCCAGCATGGCACGTCGCTCGTTAGCGATTGCACCCACGTTTGAATCTGACGTTATCAAACGAATTAAGTCTGGATATTCCTCCGCATATTGCTGACAAATGGCACGAGTACCATCGGTACTACAATCTTCAGCAATAATCAATTCTATGGGGAAATTGACTTGCTGCATCAACACACCTTCTATCGTTTTAGCAATAAACGGCTCGTGGTTGTAGGTTATAGTTACTATGCTGAGCAATGGTGTCATATATTAATGTTTAGTGTTTAATTGGGTTAATGGTTAATAGTTACGGGTTAATGGAGAAAAATATTGAGTGTTGAGTGGTTAATTAATAAGTCAAGAATGACGAATAGGATGTTTAGTAAGCAATAGACCATCACTATGCGGTTAACCTCTAACCCATAACCCTTCACCCATAACCTGTTTTAATTAACCCATAACATTTCACCTTTTTTTTCAACATTCCACATTCAACGCTATTTTTATATCAACGTATAGGCATTTAATAATTGCTTTGTTCCTTCTTTTCCATTGTGCATCAATACATCAATGATAGACAAATTTGGTATAAACTCAGGCGCAAACTGTAGATAAGCAACCTGTTCTGTTTGTACAAAACTAAGTTTTATTCCGTGTTCTGCGAATACTTTTTTATCGTATAATTCTTGTCCTCCAATAGCATTATAATACTCTGTGGCGTGGATATTTTTACAAATATTCAATACTTTATCTTGACCGCGCAAGGTACTATCTTTTACCAAATCTGATGATAATACTAACTGTGTTGGTATTTCCAAATAATCCAACAAAACTTGATAACTGTGTAGCAAGAATTTCCCTAACGATTTTTCATCATAAGTAAAAATAGTATGCAATAGTGGCATTATTTCATGAAAATAAGGCGCTTTAGCATAAGCACTTTGCAACATACGTTCAAATTTCTTAAAATCATCGCCAATCTCTACCTCGTTGAACAACTTATTAGGACTTGCACCTTTAAGTATGATGGTAAACATCTTTTTCTCACCACCAATAATGATATTATTACGACTAACCCAACCGCCTTTAATATACTGCACATCATCATAAACGACATACGTATCAACAGCTGCCATTGTCTGGAAATAACCAATATAGGGCATAAAATAGGGCTGCATGATGGCAAGTTTCATAATTATTAAGACGGGTTAAGGGTTAATTAAAACAGGTTAAAGGTTAAGGGCGCGTATTCTGAATGAACGTAACCCTGATAATTGTTTTGCTATCTTGATTATATCTATATTTATACTTTCAAATTCTTCTATTGTAATATATCCCAAATCACACGCAATATCAAGTTGACATTGTACTTCCATCAATGAACCATAAGCTATTTCTAAAAAATGAATTTGTTCCTTGGATGAAAAACGTCCCATCCCTTCCGCAATGTTAGACGGTACTGAAATAACAGAACGACGTAACTGGTCGCATAAAGCATAATTTTCCTCTTTCGGAAACTTTCTTAAATGGTTATAGACCGTTTTTACCAACACTTTAGCATTGATATAAACATCCAACTTTCTATAGGAATATGCTTCTGCCATATAATTTCCTCTTAACCTGTTCCCCATTAACCATTAACTCTTCACCTTTAACCTGAAGTTTCACCCTTCACTTGTTCCCCATTAACCCTTAACTTTTAACCTTTAACCTTTTCTTAACATTCACTTGTTCCCCATTAACCACTAACTCTTCACCTTTAACCTCTTCTTAACATTCACTTGTTCCCCATTAACCATTAACTCTTCACCTTTAACCTCTTCTTAACCATTCACTTGCTCATCCATTCACCCTTAACCTTTAACCTTTAACCTCTTCTTCACCTAGAGATTGCTTCAATCACCCGCTTCACATCTTCATCGGTTAATTCGGCATGCATTGGCAAACAAATAACGGCATTTGCCAGATTATTGGCGATGGGCAAATTAGCTATATTAGACGATGGCAAAGACGAATAAGGCGAAAATGTACTAATGAGTGGATAAAAATACCTCCGTCCTAATACGTTAGCAGCTTTCATTTTTTCGTAAAGCGCATCGCGACTCATACCGTATTCACGTTCATTTACAAATATAGGAAAATAACTATAATTATGCAAAACACCTTCTATTTCGTGCATACAAGTAATTCCTTTTATATTTTTCAGACCTGCTCGATAGTTTTGGGCTACCTGTTTACGATGAGCGATAGCTCTATCTACTTGTCGTAAATTTAATAAGCCATACGCAGCTCTAATCTCGTCCATCTTGGAGTTAATACCAGGCGCCATGACGGTTACCTCATCTTCAAAACCGAAATTCTTGAGATAATCAATTTGTTGTTTCATTTCGGCACTGTGACAAATCAAGGCTCCTCCTTCAATGGTGTTAAACACTTTTGTAGCATGGAAACTCAATGTGCTCATATCACCAGCATTTAAGATAGAAGACCAAGCCTCATCCTTACTCACCCTTTTGGGGAGTGATTGGAGCGTGTTTTGTATCTGTTTTAAGATAGTGTCAGGATCACCTATCACTTGTTCGTTGGTAAAACGTAACACGGTATAATCCTGTTTTTTAAGCATCTGATCACGTAGTTCGTCAGCTTCTTTTTGTTCTGAATTAGTGTGATAACCACCATCTACCTCCAACACAAGCCCTTTGTCAACGCAAACAAAATCAACAATATAATCCATTATTACATGTTGTCGTCTAAAAGAAGCCCCGGCATTTTCTCCACGCAGCAGCGACCATAAAACATCTTCGGCTTGCGTTTGGTTTTTGCGCATCTCTTTTGAATGTTTTTTCAACCATTCATACGTCATAGGATTCGCCGTTTTATATAAAGCCCGTCCTCCCCCTGCGGGGGAGTTAGAGGGGGCTTTTACCTTCACCCCAAATGCATGGGCTGCATCATAAATCACCTTCAAATTATAGTTCTTGGCAAGCGCATCAATTTTTGCGGTATCGCATGGATTTCCATAGACGTGAACTGGCATAATGGCTACGGTATTTTCGGTAATGGCGGTTTCTATTTTGTCAGGATCAATGTTGCCTGTAATAGGATCCACATCCACAAAAACGGGCGTTAAGCCATTCCACCAAATAGCATGCGTCGTTGCCACAAAGCTATAAGGCGTGGTAATAACCTCGCCTTGGCGTATATTGAGCGCTTGAAAAGCAGTAATCAAAGGCAACGTACCATTGGTAAATACACTGATATAGTCTATACCCAAGTACTCACACAAAGCCTGTTCCAACTGTTGATGAAAGTCGCCATTATTGGTAATCCATTTACTATCCCAAATTTGTTTTAAACAAGGAATAAATTCTTCTAAATCAGGCAATAAAGGCGATGTAACGGTTATTTTTTTATTTTTCATGTAATCAAAATATTAATCTCATTAAGATGTATGCAAGTTTTTTATGGTCAGACAATTTATATCGTTCCATAAATTTCATCATTTGTTTTGCCATTATAAGACGGAATTTACCGAAGATATTAATCTTTTTACAAAAACACTGATAAATAAAAATGTTTATATCTTGAATAGATTTCTGATTATTTTCACTTAATTTATATTCAGCTAAAGCCAAATCAATCACTCTTCTGATTGACCAATAATCGATCTTATTGTTAATGAATATATTCCAATAATTTGGCATAAATGATGATATATATATTCCCATACACCATAGCACATCCATATCATGATTTGCTGCAACCATTTGCCCCGCTACAGAAGATTTATGTTGGACATAGACGTAATCACATGCTTCCACATAAACAATTTTCCCAAATTGCAAATGATGATAGGTAATTACAGCATCAACATATCTTTTGCCATACAATTTAACAGGATTAACATCAGGATTTCGTCTTTGAATAAAAGCCTGATTTATGATAAACATATTATGATGTATAAAATCACTAACCGAAAAAACGTCTCCATCTTTGTATGGATGTGTGCGATTCCAAGGTTTACCCTTTTCTTCTACATAACCTTCATCAAGCCACCACACACTACTTAATGCCATAGAGCATTCCTGATTTTTTTCCAGCGACAAAACCTGTTTCTCATATACACGACTCCCCGCTCTAAAATAATCGTCAGCATCTACATGGGCTATGTATTTTCCTGTTGCCAACTTGTAGCCATTACATCGATTCCAACCACTACGCTGGGAATTGTTAGCCGGATTACATTCATCCGAGTTACATTGAGACGCTCTAATTAAATTAGGATATTGTCGTTCATACTCCTTTGCCAATTCAAATGTGCCATCCATAGAACGATCATCACTAATAATAAGTTCAAACGTAACAGAAATATTTTGGGCCAATATACTTTCCACACAACGCTTTAACTCACTTTTTTGATTATGAGAAATTACAATAATAGATAGAATAATATTTTCTTTAGTCATGTATAAATGAATGCTATTATTTTTCAATCAACACATATGGGCGATTATATATAAGAGCAGCTTTCTCTGGAAATCCACTTTTATACATACCATGCAATTTTACCTGATACACAATCTGCGCTCCCGCAATCATATACAAATCTAAAAAAGGTTTTAAGTGATGTTCCTTATTTCTCATATCCGTATATCCCATGTGATAATGTTTATTCTGCACAATATACACACTGGCAAGGTTGCTACATCTTTCCAAAAAACAGTTACTATCTGATGTAATTAGAAACCGATTTATATTAGGATTTCTTAATTTTATCTGCTCCACTTCTGCAATACACCTACCTATTAACTCCGTTCTATCCAACTCCGTCAAGACATGAAACCCCATGACATTTTCTTCCGAGTCGCCCAATAAATTAATAAAACGAAAACTTATTGAAATGTATTTATTTTGTAATAATTCTTTATGTTTGCTTAAGTGCGACTCTAAGTAAGGACTCTTTGTAAAAAGAGAATTAAAATCTTCGCTATAATTCTGTATTAGAAATTGGGTATTGGTATATAAATGTAACTGACGTAAGTGTTTTTTTTGACAGATCCAATCTAAAGACTCCTTCTGGCAACTATCTAAATTTTTAAATGAACCATTTAATTCTCCCAACCAAAATGAATAAGTAAACTTTTTATCATACGAGATATCCATTTCATCAATACGCCAATCATACTTATTGGGGAGTAAAAACCATTCTAAATCAAACGGATGTTTAAAATATATTTTAAAGTCGTAATTATTTAGTTGACAATAACGAAATATCGAAATACACCCCCTTAATCTATCCGTCAACCCCCAAAAATTTTTCTCATCAATGACACATATAATTTGTAATTGTTTACCTAAACTTTTTGAATCATCCGTACTAGAGTAAGAATATCGAAAAAAACTTTTCGATGTGGCTAAAGAGGATATATGATAAATAACTTCCTCTTTCTCTCTCGAATAGGGAGTTAAAATTTTGGCGATTAGCTTTATAACACGAACAGGTAACCTATCCAAAAGATTAAATACTAGAATCAATAATTTCCGCCTAATAAACATATCCCTTTATAGATTTATATTGTTTAGTCATTAGAAACTGTGATTATTCTAGGAGGTGCAGCTACAATAATTTGGTGTGATAAAACAGTTTGTCCTGAAACAATAGCACCCAACCCAACTATTGAAGAATCAAACAACTGTGAACCTTTTAAAATGGAAGCACGTTTACCAATCCACACATTACTACCAATAATAATTGGTCTTGTTAGAGGCTTTGCATTTTCTCCACCAATGGCAGAAAAATTACTAAGCAGTCTCTGTTTAACTTCATCCAAATCATAAATAGTATGTGTGTTAGTATCCCAAATATTACACTCGTACGAAATTAAATTAAAACTCCCAATCTCGACGTGTTCATCACAACGAATTTCGGTCAATTCGTTAATACAATTATAAGTACCAATAGTAGCAATTCCGCCAAAACGAATCCAAAAATTGGCCTTTATTGCATTATTATTTTGAAAAGATAGGCTGCCTTCATTCACGTAGATGTAAGGCCTTAAAGCATTATACCCTTTTTCAAAAATACAAGTATTACCTATAGTCACCATTCCACGCAATACATCTACATGATATTCCTTTATGGAAGAATCCTCTCCTATAGACATTCGTCCATGTTCTACTTTAATATGAGCATTATTTAATTGGGCACCTTTAGCAATACTCAATGCGGAATCATATAATTCAATATGACAATTAACTACAGAGGCACCTTCGCCCACCTCCAAAGAGGATTCAGATGACAATTTAATTTTATTCTTAGTTAACTTGGACGTGGCTTCGAAATGCCATCTAGACGTTGATGACACAAACATATTTCTGAAATAATAGAAATATCCTCTTTTTAGTTTATCGAACAACATGTACATCATAATCGACTAAAAAATGACCTAATCCTTTTCTATGAACTTTACCTGTATTATAAAAATCACCAGCTTCTACTTCTAGTGTATGAATATTATCTATCCAATCAATCACATTCCCAAATTTATCAGATAGATAAAATGCCATACCATACTCGCCCACATTAAGCGGACATTTCTCTATCAAGAAATCCACGCGATATTTGCTTGTATTCTCATCAAATGTTATGGTATAATCTTTAAACACATTATTCATTACCAGACTTCTATCACCATACTCGTCATTAATAGCTACGGTCATTTCTGCAACTTGATCAAATTCGGTCCAATCACGATTTAACAAATGTATGGAAATGATAAATGAATTACCTGATATAATTTTGTCAATAGGAGTGCCTTCTTGATTTCGAATCACAACCCCACTCAACAACAACTTACCATTTCCCTTACGATCTCTACGCTCAATAATTGAATCCTTCTGTAATAACACAGCTTGATGTTGATAAAAAGAAATCACCTCGCCAATATTACCTGTTTTTTCTATTTGACCATTATTCAGCAAGATACCTGTTTTACACAATTGTTGCATACTCGCCATATTATGACTAACAAATAACACCGTCCGCCCTTCTCCACGACTTACGTCCTGCATTTTGCCAATAGCTTTCTTTTGAAACTCAGCATCACCAACAGCCAACACTTCGTCTACCACCAAGATTTCAGGATCTAGATGAGCCGCAATGGCAAATCCAAGGCGTACGGTCATACCACTCGAATAACGTTTTACGGGCGTATCTAAATAACGTTCGCAACCAGAAAAATCTACAATTTCATCTAATTTACGAGAGATCTCGGCTTTTGTCATACCCATAATAGCCCCGTTCATGTAGATATTTTCACGCCCCGTCATTTCAGGATGAAATCCTGTTCCAACTTCGAGCAATGAAGCTATACGACCCCGCGCCTTAATAGTTCCTGTCGTCGGCGTGGTAACTTTCGATAAAATTTTAAGCAAAGTTGATTTCCCAGCACCATTTTTGCCAATAATACCAAGTACATCGCCTTGTTCTACCTTAAAATCTATATCGCGTAAAGCCCACACGTAATCGCTCTCCCCTTTAGTACTGCGGTCATTGGTGTCACCAATCTTCAAATAAGGATCTTCTTTACCACGAATATTCATAGCCCACCAACGGTTCAAGTCGTGGCTTAATGTACGCGTTGAAACTAATCCTAAGCGATATTGTTTACTAATATTGTTAAATTCTATTGCGGTCATTGAGTTAAAAGTTAAAAAGTTAAAAGTCGGTAAAGTAAAAAAAAATTGAAAGTAAGTCTATAATGTACTTTCTAAGTTAATTACAGAGTCTTTATAAAGCCAGAAAGCATTTTAGAAATCTCTTCTGAGAGTGAACTCATCTCTTCTAAATCGGTCTGACTAATTTTATGTAATTCATAGGCTAGCACTAACATTGACCGCACTTCACCACACGATCCTTTGGATATATAAAGAAAATATTTAAATTCATTATTCGATTTCCTTTCAAAGCCTTCAGCTATATTATTCATTATTGATACAGATGCCCGCTGAATTTGATCTCTAAACGAAAAATCTTTGCTTTCTACAAATTTACTGTATATTAATTTGGTTAATTCTTTGGATTTTTGCCATGCAATGATATCTTCAAACCTATCTATTTTCATATGCTTACACTTTATAAACTTTACACTTTACGACTTTACAAACTTTTAATTTTCTGCCTCGAGCAGAAAATTAAACGGTATCCATGAAACTACGTTGTACTTTGTTGAACACCACAATACCAACGGCCAACAATACAACCATAAACCCAAAACTATACCCTAAAGCACCCCAGCTAAATGAGCCAATGCCCAATGCGCCATATTTGAATGTTTCAACAATGGAAGTAATTGGATTTAAAAGCATAACCGTACGAACAGTCGCATTGGTAATCGTGCTCAATGGATAAATAATAGGCGTAGCATACATCCACAATTGCACCACAAAGGTGAATAGAATAGTCAAATCACGATATTTGGTGGTCATCGACGAAATAATAATACCAAAGCCTAATGCCAAACCTGCCAACATAAGTACCAAAACAGGAAATAACAGCACATACCAATTGGGAGCGACATCAACACCAGCTACCAAATAGTAAACATAAACTACCACAAACAAGAATAGCTGAATAAAAAGCCGTACCAAATTGGAAGAAACGGTGGCTAAAGGCACAATCAAACGGGGAAAATAAACTTTACCAAAAATATTTTGATTCGTGGTAAATGTGCTAGACGTTTTATTCAAGCAGTCGGCAAAATACTGCCAACACAAGATGCCAGCTAAATAAAAAAGTGCTTGTGGCAGCCCATCGGTACTAATACCGGCAATGCCACCAAACACAATCATGTACATCACCATGGTAAGCAATGGTTGAATAAAGAACCAAGCTGGCCCTAATATGGTTTGTTTGTATTGCGTGATGATATCACGTTTCACAAACATCGAAAACAAATCGCGATAACGCCAAATTTCTTTAAAATCGACAGACAGAAGCGATGTTTTGGGTTCAATTAGGGTAGAGTATTTTTCGTCCATACACACATAATTAGTTATAAACCGTTCGATTTATGTTTATTTTTTTTTACCGTTTATTAGGATTATAATCGACCAAATACCATTTAACATCTACGAATATTGTGTAGATTAACATATTTTGATACTGATTATCAACGCCTAACAAAATAATTCCTATTAAACAGCAAAAATACGTAAATAAACTCGAAAAAACAATACAAAAATCTATTATTTTCGTACACTAAAAGCCCTGAACAAGGAGGATTAAGCATAACGCTAACAATAGACACCTGCCATCCCCTTCAATATAGGTTGCCAACGCATCCACAGAGCATGGACTCATTAAAAGTAAAAATGGGAATTACCAATGCATTCACAGAGGCAACTCCCATCCATTCAACCACTCAATACAACTCTATGGCTCTTCTGTAATCTCTGGTACAGAAATAACACCAGCTTTCAACTGCTTAAAATAATAAGCAAAAGCTCTACCTTTAGGCGTTTTGTACTTCGTTTTGTGCAACTTCTGCTCCCACTCAAGGCGTTTAGTAGTATCGCCCATGTCCACGTTTGCTAACCGCTGAGCCTCCGTAAACCAACTCTTTACCAGCCGTTGCTGAGGAGTTTCCTCACCACTAGGTATCGACTTCAGTGTCAAAAATGTACTACCATAGTGGCGTCTAAAACAATACTTCGATTGCTCCACTTTACCAGAAAGCCCTTCAGTAATCAAATTGTCAATCACCTTCATAGTACACCTCCTTTAGCACTAAAATGATACACTCCGCATCCTTTCATAAGGGCGTTCGCCAGGTTTTGAGTCTTGGCAAGGACATTAAGTAGAATTTGTTTCATACTTAAAATAAATTAGGTCGCTAAGCGACTGTTAATAATAAAAATGTCAATCACACAACACCATCTGCGAAACTGACAGTACAAAGGTAAGTGCTTTATTATCAACAAAAAATAGGATTTACCAACGAATGGAAAACCCTATTCAAATAAGTAAAAAACCCACAAGGTTAATCGTCTCTACCCTAGCTTAAAAACCCATAACCCTAGCATTTTGAAAGATATACCCAAGCCCATGAGACCTATTTAGTCAACTTGTTTATAATTGGGTGCCCCTTTTTTAGTCGCTAATTCAACCATTTTCAAACGCATGGTATCAAAAATAGCGACATGAGCACTCATATCCGACTTCCAACTATTGGTCATATCCTTATCATAACGCGTCAACGTCTCTTTATCCAACCAAGTAGCCAAAAACGCAAAAAGCTCCTTTTTGGTCACCTTTTTACCAGACTCTTTGACAAAAAAATCAAGTTCGTACAATACATATAATACCCGTATAAAATCCAACTTACAAGTTTCTGAATTCAGGGTAATAGCAGATGCACATAACGGCGTATCCACATCACTATCCGCTTCTAAATCAGCACCTACAGCCTCTTCATGGGGTATTTGGTACACATCCTGCAAGTCCCATATTGTATCGTCGGTAAAAATGTTATAATAATCGTGTATACGAAGTTCCAAAGCTGCGCGATCACGTTCTTTCATCTGATGAGGCGCACGGTAATGTACCAAATTGAACAGATATTTTAACAGTAAAATCCGTTGACTAAGTTCGGAATAAAAAAGTTCGTTCTCACACTTTTGGATCACATATAAATAACTTTTTGGCGTACGAATAGCCCATTGAAACAGCGATAACGCGGATAACATAAGAGCGTGCGTTTCATTAAAATCTTGGCGAATAGGAACACAGGTTAGAATAAATTGCTCTTCAAAATTTAGAGTGGCCAACGTTTTCAACGAAACATGTATATTTTCACGGCGTTCAACTATCGCTTGAATCGGTGGATTAGCATACATAGATTCAAAATCCAAAATACCATTCGCACGGAAATTTTGCAGAGCAGCGTACATACATACAAACGTGGCATCGCGGCCAATCAAATGCATAAATGAATCAAAATTGGGATACAAATCCGTTGAACCAGGAGAATCGGTAACAGTACACTCAGCCAGTCTGTCAGGACTAAACAAATCCCAATCACTCTGAACATAAGTGATAAAGAGATTAATCGAATAAGCTGAATCTAAATAATAACGACACAATCGCCCCATATAGGGGGCATCGGTTCTCAAATCATAGCGAATAGTGGCGCTTAATAAACTCTCAATTAAAAGAACCGTATCAGGTTCATACTGATCATGATGACTACCAAAATAGGCAAAGGCATTAAAATCTGATTCTGGAGTAAAAGTCATAAGTATAGTTTAATAGGATAAAAAACAATTAGAGAGCAAACGATAGCCCAAAGCAATAAAAAATTACGCCTCGATCATAGCTCCATCTTGGCTCAAGCTTAGCTAAATAAAGCAAGAAAATTACAAACATTAAACTTAAAAAAGGGAATATTAAACTGTGTCGCTAGTAATCTTTATACCACGCATAAAGTTTTTGTACTCCTTCTGCTATTTCTACGGTATGCTTCCACCCCAATGCGTGCAGTTTACTCGGGTCAGTCAATTTACGCAAGGTTCCATCAGGTTTTGAGTCATTATACACAACACCACCGACATAACCAACTTTATCAGCTACCAGAGTCACCAATTCAGCAATAGAAAGCTCCTTACCTGTACCAATATTTATATGACAGTTGCGCACCTCATTGGAACCTGCTTGTACCGATAGTTTACGGACATCTTCAAAATTGACCTGCTCCATCAGATAGACACAAGCAGCTGCCATATCTTCACTCCACAAAAACTCGCGTAAAGGTTTACCTGTGCCCCAAATTTCCACCTCAGCAGCTCCTGATGCCACTTTTCGGATTCCATACTTAGAGAGCTTCTCACAGATGAGTGACTCTGAGGATTTTCCTGTAATTCCTTCCACTGGATATCTATCAAAATCAGCACGAATGGAACACCAATCATTTTGCATCAAACACTTTGCCAAATGCACTTTACGAATGATCGCTGGCAGTACGTGACTAGTTTCTAAATTAAAATTATCGTTGGGACCATACAAATTAGTTGGCATCACTGCAATAAAGTTCGTGCCATATTGCAAATTGAAACTTTCACACATCTTTAAACCCGCAATTTTAGCAATAGCATAGGGCTCATTCGTATATTCCAAGGCAGAAGTCAACAAAACATCTTCGGTCATAGGCTGTGGTGCTTCACGCGGATAAATACACGTACTACCTAAAAACAAGAGTTTTTTAACACCATGAAGGTAGCTCTCACCTATCACATTTTGTTGTATCTGTAAATTTTTATAAATAAAGTCAGCACGATAAATACTATTAGCCATGATACCACCAACAAATGCAGCGGCTAATACAACATATTCAGGCTGCTCAGCATCAAAAAAAGCCCTCACATCAGCACCATCCAACAAGTCAAGCTCTTTATGTGTACGCCCAATTAAATTAGAATACCCTTTCGTTTGCAAATCACGCCAGATGGCAGAGCCAACAAGACCTTGATGGCCAGCTATATATATTTTACTTTCCTTTTTCATCAGCGTTTTCTTACATATTCCATATCATGGCGAACCATAATTTTTACTAATTCATCAAATGGGGTTTGCGTTGGATTCCAGCCTAGTAATGTTTTTGCTTTGGTAGGATCACCTAATAAAAGCTCCACTTCAGCAGGACGAAAATATTTAGGATCAACCTCTACCAATATGTTTCCTGTTTTTACATCTACCCCTTTTTCATCAACACCAGTACCCTCCCAATTCAACTCAATACCAGCCTCAGCAAATGCTAACGTACAAAATTCACGTACTGTATGCATTTCTCCAGTGGCAATAACAAAATCTTCTGGAGTTGAATGTTGAAGAATCATCCACATACATTGCACATAATCCTTAGCATATCCCCAATCTCGTAAAGAATCTAAATTACCAATATACAATTTGTCTTGCATTCCTTGAGCAATACGTGCCGCTGCTAACGTTATTTTTCGGGTCACAAACGTCTCACCACGACGTTCGCTCTCGTGATTGAACAAAATACCATTAACAGCAAACATACCATACGATTCACGGTAATTTTTTGTAATCCAAAAACCATACTGTTTAGCAACGCCATAAGGAGATCGAGGATAAAATGGGGTAGTTTCTTTTTGAGGTATTTCCTGAACTAAACCAAACAATTCAGAAGTGGAAGCTTGATAAATTTTACATTGCTTCTCTAAATTAAGAATACGCACGGCCTCCAATAAACGTAAAGTACCTACGGCATCGCACTCAGCGGTATATTCTGGTACATCAAAACTCACTTTTACATGACTTTGGGCGGCTAAATTATATATTTCATCAGGTTTAACCTCTTGAATAATACGAATTAAGGAGCTTGAATCAGTCATATCGCCATAATGAAGATTGATAGCTCTTTTTTTCTTCATATCTCTCACCCACTCCGTAAGATATAGATGTTCTATTCTTCCAGTATTAAAAGAAGAAGAGCGGCGGAGTACTCCATGTACTTCATAACCTTTTTCTAATAAAAGCTCAGCTAAATAGGATCCGTCTTGGCCAGTAATACCTGTTATTAATGCTACTTTCATGACTGATTATAATTAAATATGTTTAAAATATTATATGAAACAGCAAAAATACGTAAAAAAACTCGAAAAAACAATACAAAAATGTAAGGTTTTTCCGAGTTTATGAGGGATTTAACAATTGACCGATTTACCGATTTCTCATGCGAAGGTCTTCTTTTAAAAACCAGCCTTTCGATTTTCGCACATAGCTGTCCACCGACATGTCGGGACCCAGTGTTACTATCTCATCTTCGAAGTATTTCATTGGCGACAAATGGTCGAATACAAACCGCTTGCGAGACGGCTCATAATCAAGGAACATTACAACATGAGCATCGTATTCAAAAACGGCACGCGTAAGCGATTGCTTTTCTTCATCAAACAAAATAGGCATACCAAACCGAGCCACACCAAATTCGTCGAACGAAAGCACATCTAACACTTTATACTGCGTACGCTCATCGCATTGACTCCAACCTACAAGCATATATACCGTTTCCTTTTTATACTTATACGCCACGGCTCTATAATACAGCGCCCCATACCAATTATTCGACGCAACAACCTCTTTCGTAGTTGGTTTATAAGCGGCTTTAGGCTGTTGGAGTGTTACCACTTCACCCGACAGTTTCTGCAAAAAGCCATTGAACACTAAACCACTATCGGTAACTACATTCCACGTATATAGGCGCAAGTTATTATCATCAGACGTAATTTTACCCACGTAAGTCAAACTGTCGAACGGAAAAGTAAACGACTCTTTCATTTCTAATGTTTTGGAAAACAAAGCTTTTACAGAATCGTTATATTGCAGACGTACCGAATCCGTATCCGCTGTTTTAATAGCCTGAAACAGATGCATCAAACGTGTTTGATAATCATTGAGCGTTTGTGCATTCACTCCCAGAGACGCGTATAAACAAACACCAACAAGTAAGAATTTCAACTGTTTTTTAATAACATTCATAGTAAGAAAATAAACGATTTATGTCGACAATCGGTCATCAATGGCGATACGCCATTATCTGTTTGTACAATTTATGATTAAAGTCGGACGCTTGATTCAACTCATTAAGGGTGAGATGCATACGGTAACTCCAAAAATGATGCGGATTGCTAGGATCATTGATGCGTTCAGCTAACGGATTTGCCAAACGTAACGTGCCATCCATAGCTAAATAATCTTGCAACGGTAATATCACCCACATACCATTGGCTTGGAGCTGCTGACTTATAATTTGTTCCGCCAAATCGGTACTGCACTCGGTTGGAGCTACGCCTTTGTTACGCAAGACACTAGTATAGTAACGTTGAATCGATTCTGGATTTTCGAGCCACCAACTTCGCAAAGGCGACGTATCGTGCGTTCCTGTGCTACAAACCGACAAATAAGGCGTTTCAGAGGGCAGAACAAATTCCGTGGCAGGATTATTAGGCATGCGTTGAATCTCTAAACTTAAAATTTGTAATGCATCCATCACTGCGGGCACACAAGCTGGTACCATCCCCAAATCTTCGCCACAAACTAACATATTCGTAGTACGTAGTAATTCAGGAAGTTTTGCCATCGCTTGCTTTTTCCAAAATTCGGTATGACGGTAATAGTAATAATCTTCGTACAAACGATTTAGCTTATTTTTAAAGGCATCATCGAGTGATTTAAACACGTGCGACTTTTGAATGGTAATACGTGGATGATAGGAATTTTTGTGATAGATATCTTCCACAAAAAGCACTTCTGTATGCAACTCCAATAACCCATTCAATAACGACTTTTCTTCTGAAGTTACACCATGTGTATCAAAATAGTGTTGTACCTTTTGCTGCGTATCAAACAGTGGTTTAAATTGATAAACACCGGCACTTTTAATATCCAAAAAGTGTGAGATTAGAGACTCTTTTTGTTCCCCAAAAAGTTGGGTCAATAAGGCTTCTGTGATATAAGGTGTGAGTAATCTATCGGCATCAAAACGAATACCATAAGCCTCTATTTCAGCCACCGATAAAGGCAAAGCAGGATTAAAATAACCTAACAATCCCCACACAGAAGACTTTGGAATTTCCCAAATACGGAAGAATCCTAGAATATGATCGATACGGTACGCATCAAAATAATGAGCCATATTTTGAAAACGATTTTTCCACCAGCTAAAACCATCTTTGGCCATTTCTTCCCAATTATAAGTTGGGAAACCCCAATTTTGCCCAGTCACCGAAAAATCATCGGGCGGTGCACCAGCCTGTTTATCCAAATGAAATAAACGTGGATACATCCACGCATCCACACTATTGGGACTGATGCCAATGGGTAAATCGCCTTTAAACACAACGCCTTTAGCATGTGCATAATCACGCACTTCAGAGAGTTGTCGTGCCAAATGATATTGTACAAAATAATAAATAGAAATAGCATCGAATTGCTTATCAGCAAAGGCTTTCACCGCTTTTTCATCATAGGTGGAAAAACGGGGCCACTGACGAAAATCGGACGTTCCAAATTCGTCGCGCAAAGCACTAAAAACAGCATAAGAAACCAACCACGATTCATTGGCTTTAAAGAAATCTTGATAGGCTTGAGTAGCAAATACCGTGGACGATTCCTGCGCAAAAATAGCCATTAAATAGTTCCATTTCAAGTGATTGACAGCAGCGTAATCCACAAACGACTTAGCATTTAAAAGTTGTCCTTCTTGTTCAAACTTGGTGAACTGTTTTTTATCTTTAAGAACACCCAACCCTTTCATATTAAGATACATGGGATGTAATGCGTAGACAGAATTGGTACTATAAGGATAGGAATCAGCGTCTGTTTTTGTGTTTGTCGTATCGTTAATTGGCAAGATTTGAATCAACTTTTGTCCAGTCTGTTCTGCCCAATCGACCATCTCTTTTAAATCGTAAAATTCACCAACGCCCCAATCGTTTTCACTACGCAATGAAAACACTGGAATAGCTACGCCAGCACCTTTCCATTGGAATGTTTGTCGAAACACTTGCGTCAACATGGTAGAAACAGCCATTTCGGGCAATCGGCGATTTTCGCCCTCTTCCCAGCGCACAATGGCACGCGTATTCAAATCGTAAACAACAAATTTATATTCAGCGCCTTGTAGTGTTTCATCCGATTTCAAAACTACAAACCAATTGGCATTGTCGGTGTATTGCATTTCTACCAATTGCGATGCATTCCACTCGCCTAATAACGGGTGAGAACCAACTACCGCCACACCTTGATGCGACTCTACAACTGGCGCATTTACAAGCAATAACGAATCTAATTTGGATAATTTAGGTAATCTTTTAGCCTTGTGAAAACAGAGACTTTCAACAAACGGTGTGGTGCGAAATACATAGGAAATATTCTTGGCTTGAAACGTATCGTGAACGGTTAAATTACCAACAAAAGCGGGCAATAAACGCTCTACAGGCGATTCTTCAGTCACCGATTTATCAGGATTTTGGACAAAATAACGATACACGGTGGGCGATTTAAACGCCATGTCCAATTCGCAATGCCATAAGCCATTCACCACATAGCGCATCGGCACAATAGTTTCTCCGACGGACAGAAACAAATCCTGACCAAAACTCGTTTGACAAACAACATAAAATTTAACCATAATTACTTGATATTTAGCAAAAAAGTATTCTATTTACTGAACCGCTATAGTTTCAATTTCTACCAATGCACCCAAAGGCAACTTAGCCACTTGATAACAAACACGCGCTGGCTGATTTTTGGCATAATAGGTTGCATAAACCTCATTCATCGCCTGAAAATCGGCCATGTCAGTCAATAAAACGACAGATTTGACAACATCCGACAATGAATAATTGGCAGCCTCCAAAATAGCAATTACATTTTGCAAGCATTGTCGCGTTTGAGCCCCAATGCCTTCTGGCATAGCGCCTGTCAGTGGATCAACAGGCAATTGACCTGATATATAGAGCGTTCCATTAGCCTCTACAGCTTGACTATACGGTCCAACAGCTTTCGGTGCATTCGATGTATTTATTATTTTTTTCATATATTTCTTAGTTTACCAAAATAAAAAAAATCAATCGCGCATGCGTTTCAAATAATTATAGGCTTGATACATGCCCAATTCGCCCGCTTTACTTAAATCGGCCATTCCTTTTTCAGTGTCACCGATGAAAATATAGGTTAAACCACGATTAAAATAGGCTTCTGCAAACTCATCATCAATAGCAATTGCTTTAGAATAATTTTGAATAGCCGCCTTAAAATCTTTCTGAACAGATAACACATTGGCACGATTGAACCAAGCAAATGCAAAATCGGGAGCCAAATTGATAGCCATATCATAATCGCGCATAATCATTTCGAAATCATGAGCATACGTTTTTTCTAAATCCTTCCGTTGTTCCAATGTACCATCCAAACTCGAGTTTTCGCTGACCTTAAATTCAAGTTCTTTGAAACGAATATTTGCCCGTGAAAAATAGGCTAACGGGTTCTCTGCATGATAGTAAATAGCTCTGGTAAAATCAGCTATTGCGCTCGAAAAATCCTGCACTAAAGCGTAATCAATGCCACGAGCGAGGTATAAGTCAGCATTGGTTTTATACACTTCCAAACGTTTGGAAAATTCATCAATTGACTTAAAGTGATAATTTATTAATTGTGAAGTCAGAGGCATTTCGTGACTAACCAATTTCACTTTAGCGGGCAATAAGCGCGTATCGTTCAATGCCGCTACCAAAGGACTATAACGTTCGCCTTTACGCACCAAATCTTCTTTTTGATAGTACGATAATACAAAATTCTTCTCGTTAACCACCGTTCTATCTTCATTCTGTATAGAACCTCTGATGGATTCTGTAGTAGAATTGGTCGCCACCGACGTACCATTGAATAGACGTGATTTAGCTTTCACAAACGACTCATCCTGCGCCACGGTAGGCTTTATGACCAATTGCTTTTGAACGTTATCGAGTTGTTTATTTTTAGCGGCGGCCAGTAACTTCTCTGCTTGGTCGTAATCGTCAAACGCGGCTCTTTTTTTGCCCATTTTTTCATAAACGCGTGAGCGACCATAGTAAGCAGGAGCAAACGTTGGATATTTAGCGATAATAGTGGAAAAATCCATTTCTGCGGCTTTCCAATCGTACAATTCCGTGAATAACAAAGCCCGTTGATAAACGGCATTCGGATAATCGGGATTGCGATTAAGTAACGCTGTCAAATCGGCCACCGCATTGTTTAAATCGCCCACTTCAGCACGCAAAAGCGATCTATTGAACAAGGCCATTTCATTGGTAGGATCTAAGGTAATAGCCTGATCATAATCAGCCAAAGCACCACGATAATTTTTGACCTGATAATTTAAAATACCTCTATTGATATGATAGCCAGCATTACGCGCACCTAACCGAATTGCTTTATTGTAGTCGGTCAACGCGCCACCATTATCGTTAAGTTGAAGTTTTACCAATGCGCGAGCGCCCCAAGCATCGGGATTTAAACTATCGTTTACCACTAAATTGTCAAAAACTTGCAACGCTTGTGTCGTATCCTTTTTGAGTAGTAAAATGCGCCCACGTTCGTACATTAAATCGGTCGCATTTTTGTTTTTACGCAATAAAACATCCACATCAGCCAACGCCTCATCGTATTTTTCGGATCGCAAATAGGCTTCCACACGATTAAGAACATACGTCGCATTTTCTGGACTAAATTCTAATGCTTTAGAAAAATCCTCTTTTGCCGCTTCTACTTTACCTAAACGCATACGCACAAAACCACGCGCATAAAATGCTTGAGGCATAAAAGGATTTCTCACAATCACCTCATTGCAGTCGTCCTCAGCTCCAGCATAATCTTCGAGTTGAATTTTGGCAATAGCACGGTAAAAATAGGGTTCTACAAGGTATGGCTTGACCTTGATAATTTGATTGAAATATTGAATAGACAGTACGTAATCCTCAAAATACAACGCATTGCGCCCAATGGCCAACACGCGGTCAGTATTCAATTGCCCCATCGCCAAAAGTGCTTGAATACAAAACAATACAATGAGGAGGTATCTACGCATAAATTGAGTTTAAGTAAAAACTACTGAAATACTATTTTTCCAATAGTCTGATTTGATCCAAAATTTGGCGCATCCGTTCGGTCGTTTTTAAAGTTGTTGGAACTAACGGTAAACGTAATTCATTCTCGATAAAACCCATCATCGATAACATACTTTTTACACCAGCAGGATTTCCATCGACAAAAAGCAATTCCATCAATTCGGTAAAACGGTAATGAATTTCACGAGCACCTGCCAAATCGCCACGCATAGCCAAACGTACCATACGACTGAATTCACGTGGGAATGCGTTTCCGATAACCGAAATAACACCTACAGCACCCAAAGTGATAAGCGGAAATGTAATGCCATCGTCACCAGATATCACCATAAAATGATTTGGTTTATTTTTGATAATTTCATCTATTTGAGCAAAATTACCTGACGCTTCTTTTATCCCAACAATATTGGGAAATTCATTGGCTAAACGCAAAATAGTTTCAGCCTTCATATTCACGCCCGTTCTACCTGGCACATTGTACAACACAATAGGCGTACTTGTAGCCTGAGCAATGGCTTTATAATGCTGATAAATACCTTCTTGAGAGGGCTTGTTGTAATATGGCACTACCGACAAAACGGCATCCACTTGCGATAAATCAGTAGACTTGATTTTCTCAACCACCGTGCGCGTATTATTACCGCCAATGCCCATAACAATAGGCAAACGTTTATTAGTTTTGGCAATCACCACACGGGCAATTTCATCTTTTTCTTCTTCAGTTAACGTTGGCGTTTCGGCGGTTGTTCCTAAAATCACCAAGTAGTCGGTGCCATTCTCAATTTGATACTCCACTAAACGTTCTAACGCATCAAAATCAACAGAACCATCTTTTTTAAACGGGGTAATCAGGGCAATACCCATGCCCATCAATTTATTTGTTAACATAAACAGTAAGTTTGTAATTAATTAGCAGCTCCAATAGATTTTAAATAGTACAAAATTTCACGCCAAAGTTCCTTCTCTTTTTCATACAATAATTGAACTGAAATATCTGGTTTATCGTCTTCCAGCAAAGCCTCAGGCTCAGGCATTTTTACGGCTAAATCAATCAAACCAAATTCACCGACTGAACCACCCACTTTACAAGGTGCATTGGCATGTAACAACAGATATTGTAAAGGTTGACAAAAATGAATGGTCAGGTCAATCACCAAATCAAACTGATCTTCTTCCAATAGTTGTAACAAAGAACTTTTAGGTTGGTAAAAGAAGTCCAAACTTTTAATATCCAACATATTAAAATTATTCATCGACGAAGATATGGCCATCTTTTTAGGAACAAACCCATATACAGACACACGTTTCCCATCGGACGTAAGCGTGCGAATCACTTCTGAAATGAAATTACGATTTTCAGATGGTTCACTCTCATACAAAACCAACACTGACCTGGCATGTGCATAATCGACATATTTCTTTGTACGTTCAACTCGCTTATTGAATTGATTCACATGATAGACAAAAACCTTACGACGTAATTGATTAAACATATATTCTTAATTTCAAAATTTTTATTTAATTTCTGAGATGACTAATTAAATTTAAAAAATCATCTTCATTGATAATTTTGACACCTAATTTTTGCGCTTTTTCGAGTTTGGTTGGTCCCATATTGTCGCCTGCCAAAATATAATCGGTTTTGGCAGATACAGAGCCCACATTTTTACCACCATGCTGTTCTATCAGCAACTTATATTCGTCACGCGAATGATGCAGAAAAGTACCACTAATCACAATAGATAAACCACTTAACGTATCCGATAAAGGCAAATTTGTTTCTTCCATTTCAAACGTAAGCCCAGCTTGCTTCAAACGCGCAATCAACTCTTGGTGTTCTGGCTTTTCGAAATACGCTTTCACACTTTGAGCAATACGCTCGCCAATCTCATCTACAGCAACCAATTCCTGCACAGTTGCTACTTCTAATGCCTCAATAGAATGAAAGGCACTAGCCAATTTCTTGGCCACAGTTTCACCCACATAACGAATACCTAAAGCAAACAAAACACGAGCAAATGGTACTTGTTTAGAAACGTCGATAGCCTCTTTTATATTGTGTGCCGATTTAGTACCTAATCGTTCCAAACGAGCCAAATCGGGCACTTTCAAATCGTAAATATCAGCCACATTATGCAACAATTTTTTTTCATAAAGCAAGGCAATCGTTTCGGTTCCAAGCCCATCAATATTCATCGCTTTGCGACTGACAAAATGCTCTATTTTGCCTTTTATCTGAGGCGAACAGCCATCTTCATTAGGACAATAATGAGCGGCTTCGCCATCATCTCGTACCAAAGCGGAACCACATTCAGGACACGTTTTAATAAACTGCACTTTATCGCCAATTAAAACACGTGCATCAGTATCAACCGCCGTTATTTTCGGAATAATTTCGCCACCTTTTTCTACAAAAACCATGTCGCCAATGTGCAAATCGAGCCCTGCAATAATATCGGCATTGTGTAACGAAGCGCGTTTTACTACCGTTCCCGACAGTTGAACAGGATCTAAATTGGCTACAGGCGTAATAGCTCCCGTACGTCCCACTTGATAACTCACCGAATTGAGTCGAGTGCAAGCTTTTTCCGCTTGAAATTTATACGCGATAGCCCAACGTGGCGACTTAGCCGTATAACCTAAATTCTTCTGTTGCAACAAATTATTTACCTTGAGTACCATGCCATCGGTAGCTACTGGTAAATTTTTCCGTTCCTTATCCCAATAGTCAATGTAAGCCAAGACATCCTCAAGTGATGTACATTTTTTCATAGCCGGAGAGACCTTAAATCCCCATTCAGCGGCTTTCTTGATATTATCGTAATGCGTTTCCATGGGCAACTTATCGCCCAACAGATAGTACAAATATGCATCTAATTTACGGCGTGCCACTTCTGCTGAATTTTGTAATTTCAGTGTTCCACTAGCGGCATTACGCGGATTTGCAAACAGTGATTCTTCTTGTGCTTCACGTTCACGATTTAACGCCTCAAACACGTCCCAAGGCATCAGAATTTCGCCACGAATCTCAAATTTTGGGGGATAATCGCCCTGTAATTTAAGCGGAATAGTTTGAATAGTTCGCACATTTGCCGTTACATCATCACCTTGAACACCATCGCCACGGGTTACAGCTCGTACTAAAGAGCCATTTTCGTAAGTTAGCGATATGGAAGTTCCATCATATTTTAACTCGCACACCACTTCAAAATCATCGTTGAGCGCTTTGCGTACACGTTCATAAAATTCGGTCACTTCGCCAGCTGAATAGGTGTTTGCCAACGATAACATCGGATAGCTGTGCGCCACCTGTACAAACGCTTCGTTCAAATCGCTCCCCACACGTTGTGAAGGCGAATTTGGATCAAAATAGTCGGGATAATCCGCTTCCAACTTTTGTAATTGGCGCAACTTGGCATCAAACTCAAAATCGCTGATGGTAGGAGCATTCAACACATAATAGCTATAATTATGCGCATTTAGCTCATTCCTAAGTTGTTCTATCTGTTCTAGAGGCGTTGTCATATTCAAAAATACCTATTATTTCAATCTACAAAGATAAATATTTTCTTGTAAGAATAGAGCGGGAATAGAAAAAAAACATCGATGATAATGAACACGAGTTACAACTATTGACAAAGAGCGTTTTGTATCAAATTCATGTGGTAAAATGCTTGGGATTTTAAACAAAAAAATAGTATCTTTGTGCGTTTGCTTATCTTTGAACGAAAGTAGACTCAACAAGCATATTAAACGGCTTGTTTTTAAACCAATTATACCCTTTCAAGGAACACTTGTAACTAACAATATGAAATCAAAAATTGCTCAATTAACAGACGCTGTCAACGCTTTCTCTGCCAAAACGCATGAGGAATTAGAAGCTTTACGTATCCAATACCTCAGTAAAAAAGGAGAAATTTCGGAACTTTTCAACGATTTTCGTACAGTCCCTAACGAGGAAAAACGTGAAATTGGTCAGCTTTTAAATCAACTACGTGATGCTGCACAAGCCAAATTGAATGACTTAAAAACAGCGCTTGAAGCAACAAAAGGTGCATCCGAAAAGATGGATTTAACACGTAGTGCAGACACACTTCCATTGGGCACACGTCATCCATTGTCACTAGTTAAAGGCGAAATTATTGATATTTTTTCACGAATTGGGTTTACTGTTGCCGAAGGTCCTGAAATTGAGGATGATTGGCATGTATTTGGTGCACTTAATTTTCCACCAGAACACCCTGCGCGTGATATGCAAGATACATTTTTCATCGAAAAAGACCCTGATGTATTGCTACGTACACACACATCGAGCGTACAAACACGTATTATGACGACGCAAAAACCACCCATTCGTGTGTTGTGCCCTGGTCGCGTATACAGAAATGAAGCTATTTCGTATCGTGCACACTGCTTCTTTCATCAAGTAGAAGGACTTTACATTGATAAAAATGTGTCGTTTGCTGATTTAAAACAAGCTCTACTCTATTTTGCCAAAGAAATGTTCGGCGAAAATACCGAAATTCGTTTGCGTCCATCCTATTTCCCATTCACGGAACCAAGTGCAGAAATGGATATTTCATGTAATCTGTGTGGTGGTAAAGGTTGTAATTTCTGCAAACATACAGGTTGGGTTGAAATTCTAGGTTGTGGTATGGTGGACCCTAATGTGCTCGAAGCATGCGGAATTGATTCGACCATCTATTCTGGTTACGCCTTTGGTATGGGTGTAGAACGTATTACCAACTTAAAATTTCAGGTAAAAGACTTACGCTTATTCTCAGAAAATGATGTGCGTTTCTTACAACAATTTCAATAAATTAAATAGACAGACTACGGTCATTCAGCGTATTCATGCTTAAACTTTATTCCGACAATCCAAATCCTAAAGCGATTACACGCGTAGCCGAAATTCTACGTAATGGTGGTGTAGTAATTTACCCTACCGACACGGTTTATGCCATAGGATGCGACATTTTTCAACCACGTGCTGTAGAAAAAGTGTGTAAATTCAAAGGGTTAGATCCTCAAAAAGCCAATCTATCACTTATCTGTTACGACTTAAGCAATATTAGTGAATACGCCAAAGTGGACAACACCACCTTTAAATTACTGAAACACAATCTGCCAGGAGCATTCACCTTTATTCTAAATGGAAGTAGTAATTTACCAAAATTATTCAAAAACCGTAAAACCATAGGTATACGTGTACCAGATAATAATATAATCAGAGCATTAGTGCAAGAACTTGGCAACCCGATACTTACAGCCTCTGTAAAAGATGACTGTGACATCACCGAATATGAAACGGATCCTGAATTATTAGAAGAAAAATATGGAAAATCGGTCGATTTAATCATTGATGGCGGTTTTGGTGGTGTGATAGCCTCTACCATAGTCGATTGTACCGGCGATGAGCCCATTATTGTACGAGCAGGTGCCGGTGTGTTAATTTAACACGATAAACCATCAAAAAAACTAATTTTATAGATAAATAACACGACTATTCGCTTTTTTTATTACATTTGCAACCCATTATCAACAAAAAATAATCATCTAAAATTAAAGAATATGAAACATGCTGTTAGAATTTCGTTAATCCTTTCCATCATCGTATTGGGATATCTCACTATCATGAGTATCTTAACACCAATTCATTTTGATGAAGAGCGAGCACTACGCGAAAAAGCCATCATCAACAATTTAGTAAACATCCGCAAAGCTCAAATCGAATTTAAAAATCAAAATGGACGTTACACGGCAAGCACTGATACCTTGGTTGATTTCATCCTGAATGGAAAAATGCCATTGGTACTAAAAGAAGGAACACTCACAGACGAACAACTACTTGCGGGTCTTACAGAAAAGAAAGCATTGCAAATTGTAAAATCTGGTAATAAAAAAGAAATCGCGGCAAATGGTTTGGAAAATTTTCGCCGTGACACTTCATATGTAAGTGTTTACGAAAGTTTATTTTCTGACATCTTAACACTTGATAAAGTGAAAGATTTATGTGTTATTCCTTTTTCAAATGGTCAAAAATTCGAAATGCAAACAAAAATGTTCACTAATGCTAGTTCAGGTATTGTGATTCCTCTATTCGAAGCACGTGCGCCTTACGACACCTATTTGAGTGATCTTGATCGTCAAGAATTAGTAAACTTGAAAGATCAACAAACTAAACTTGAAAAATATACTGGATTGAAAGTTGGTTCTGTAGACGAGCCAAACAACAATGCAGGAAACTGGGAATAATACCTAACACACTACCATTAATATTAAATCCATTCGGGTATTTACTCGAATGGATTTATTGTTGAAATATAAAAACTTATGAGAATTATTAGCGGTAAATTTAAAGGACGTAGGCTCACACCTCCTACGAGCATCACAGCGCGTCCAACCACCGATTTTGCTAAAGAAGGTCTATTCAATGTACTGACCAACTATATAGATTTCGAAGGAACTACAGCACTTGATCTTTTTTCGGGTACTGGTAGCATCAGCTTGGAATGCGTATCGCGTGGCTGTATACATGTAAGTGCCGTAGAAATGAGCGAACAACACATTGGATTTATAAAAAAAACGATGGACAGTTTGAAGGTGGACAATTTACGAGTCTATCGTTCTGACGTTTTTCGTTTTCTAACCACCAACCACGAATCGTTTGATTTTATTTTTGCCGACCCACCCTACCAATTACCAAATATCACAGAACTTCCAGATGCTATTTTTAAACAAAAGCGGTTAAAAGACGGAGGCATTTTTGTGCTTGAACATGGAAGTAAAAATTCATTCGAAACACATCCTCATTTTATAGAACATCGAAACTACGGAAATGTACATTTTAGTTTCTTTCAATAAAGAGAAAACACAAAAATAGCCGCATATAATGCGGCTATTTTTATATACACGAATATCAACTCTGATTATTTCCCACGCAACAAATTGATATCACCACTTAACTTATATTTAATAGGATTACCTTCGTTATCCAAATCAGTGCCAGTAGCTTGAATCACGTAATAATAAGCTCCAGGAGCTGCCATTTGTCCATTTATACGACCGTCCCAGCCTTTTCCTGGATCATCGGTGGAAAATACTTTTCGTCCCCAACGATTAAAGACTTGGCAGTTGTACGATTTCAAAGATTTAAACACCACACGAAACTCATCATTAATTCCATCGCCATTAGGTGTGAAAATATTAGGAACATCTAAAGACGATTCCAACACTTTGATGTCCAAAGAATCGACATATTCACACGAGGACGAAGCCGCCACTAATTTTACACGGTACGAACCTGATTCCGTGAATGTATAACGAAAATCACGATCGGTATAACGAATATAACTATTGGGCGACTTGAGATTATAAATGAACCATTCGTAAAAATTAGTAGAAATTGGATTCACTCGACTTTCAAAATCGACCACCAATGGGCCCGAGCCTGAAATATCAGCGCCAGAACGTTCCAATTCGTTCTTGGCGGTACGTTCCGAGACAGTTCCTTTTACATGCGCTTCTATCGCAATGGCTTTATACAAAGCAGTTTCTACCATTTGCGGGGCAATATTCATTTCTGTGGCATAAGTATCGGCTTCGAGACTGTACTTGGTGTCGCAAAAAGGGGCATTTACTACAAACTCCGTAAATGGAGGCGTTTTTGTAAAACTTTTCGCCATTGGTTCTTCCCAAGCGTCATTAGCAAACGCTACATTTTGATAACGCAAAGTAAATACGCGCGGTAATGTCTGGCTTACCTTATTTTTATCTTGATAAATCAAATCAGGTGCCGTATAAGTAGGAATTAATTTAATATTCTCACATTTATCGTCAGCCTCTACCACGGTTAACGACGCAATAGAAATAGGATATTTTTTGTAGTCAATGACCCAAATGGAATAAGTGGCTACATTATTGATTTTCAAAACATAACCTGTGGCGTCTTCGGGCGAAATAGTTTTTGAATTGCTGTAAAACTGACCATCAAATGTTT
The DNA here is from genome assembly GCA_028694915.1 of Paludibacteraceae bacterium. GTDB lineage: Bacteria > Bacteroidota > Bacteroidia > Bacteroidales > Paludibacteraceae > W0P28-013. The sequence continues at coordinate 18,137 of JAQVJY010000010.1, read as the reverse complement.
GCCACTCGAGTACGGTTTCAGTCCCCGTGTAAGTAATTTCCGTTAATGCAGAAATGCCATTAAACATAAACAGTGCATCCAAATTGGCTACATCGGTCTTATGTAAATAAGCATTATCAGACGACACAGAAAATTGTGCATTTACCCCAAGAGCAAAGAAACAAAAGCAGACTAAAATCAGTTTTTTCATAATTTGTTATAGTAAAAAAGAGGCACGCCTTAGGCAAAAGCACGCCTCTTTATATATTCAAATGGTTACGCAAACAATTTTTCGATTGTTTCAGCATACATTTTTTCGACAACGTTGCGTTTTACTTTTAACGTAGGAGTTAGCACATTATTTTGCGTCCACTCGTCAGCAATGAGTTCAAAGCGCTTAATATGTTCCCAGTCACCAAAATTGGTATTCAGTTTTTTAACCTCTTTGTGATAACGTGCAATAATTTCTTTGTTTTTTATCATCTCTTCCGGTGTTGTGAACTTGATTTTATGTTTCTTACACCAAGCTTTCAAAAAGATAAAATCGGGTACAATTAAAGCCGCTGCAAATTTTTTATTCTCACCAAAAACAACCATGTTTTCGATAAAACCTGACTCGCAGAATTTAGCCTCAATCACTTGCGGATTGATATATTTTCCAAATGAGGTTTTAAAAATATTTTTCAACCGACCCGTAATAATTAAAGCCCCATTTTCGATGCGACCAGTATCTCCTGTATGCAACCAACCATCAGCATCTATCACTTTAGCGGTAAGTTCAGGATCTTTGTAATATCCCATCATCACATTGTGACCACGTGATAAAATTTCATCATTCGGACCAATTTTCAATTCTGTGCCAGGTAACGCATGACCAACTGAACCAAAACGACGACCACCAGGCAAACGATCCATAACCGCAATAATAGGTGACGACTCACTCAAGCCATAACCCTCGAACACGGGCATACCCATAGCCGAGAAGAAAGCCGACATGTGAGGTTGAATTGCAGAACCACCAGACACAACGATATCAAAATTACCACCAAGTGCAGTACGCCATTTTGAATAAATCAATTTATCAGCCAATTTATGACGCACACGATACCAAGATGACATATTTTCAATCTTATAACGCGTAGCCAAATTAAATGCCCAATAGTAAATTAAACGTTGTGGAAGTGGCAATTTTTTACCCGACATATACAATTTATCATATATTTTTTCGAGCAAACGAGGTACGCACGTCATAAACGTTGGGTTTATCTCTTTGATATTGTCGGCAATGGTAGCCAAACTTTCGGCATAATACACCGAAATACCCAAATACTGATACAAATAGACCATCATACGCTCGTAGGCATGGCACAACGGCAAGAAACTTAAAGCGGTTTTATTCCAAGGTGCAGGCGTATTACGCACATTGTAGAAATTTTGAACCACATTATTATGACTTAACATCACCCCTTTAGGATTTCCAGTAGTACCTGACGTGTAAATAATGGTGGCCATATCCATTTTGTCAATGCCATCCATAATTTTTTTCAATGCTTCTGGCTGTGGATGTGCTTTGCCTAACTCAACCAATTGGTCGAAATAAGGATAAACACCTTGATCCATAAATGTATATACATGCTTGATTGACTTCACTTCAGGTAAAACTGGTTCGATCTTTGTACGCAGTTCTTTACCTTCGATAAAGATTAATTTAATTTCGGCATGATTTAAAATATACTTGTAGTCGGATTGACTAATGGTAGGATAAATTGGTACACTAATAGCGCCACACTGCATCACAGCCATATCGAGCATATTCCATTCTGGGCGATTAGAACTGATAATAGCAACCTTGTCACCCGGAACTATACCAAGCTCCATAAAACCATACGACAAATTGTTAACTGTTTCAACGTATTGCTGAATACTGATTTTAATCCATTCGCCATTACGTTTGGCTGCCAATGCTGCATCTTGATTTGGATGATGCTCCAAATAGTATGGCAGCAAGTCAATAAGACGTGTTACTTCCATAATTTTAATAAGTTAAATTGTTTTGGTTTTCCACCAATTTTCTAAGAAATTATGCAAATGTAAGAATTATTTCAATATACCGTCAAAAAAAAAGAGAGAAGTTTTCAACAAACAATCTCTCTTTTAATACAATACTTTTAATTAGTTAGCTACGTCCCACTCTGACAAGTGAAACGGACGACCGATATAAAATGGTACAGGTTGCTTTATGTTAGCAATAGGCACTTTAATTTTAAATGAATTGTAGTAACCATTAGGATGATAATACTTGATATTAATGTAAAAATCAGTAGTTTTATCGACAGCTAAAGAACTGATATCAAATGATGCTACGTGATCGTAGCGTTGTCCTGCCTGATCCAACTTCCTATTGTGTCTAAATTCTAAATTAATCACTGAATCAGGTACTGTTTCTGTACTCAAATAGTTACGTGCTAAGGTAAAACTATGTTTAATAGTGCCTGTGCCATAATATTGATACATCATATTAAGGTAATTGCCACTCACCCAAGCCACCATTATATTTGTGGGATCATTACCTAAACTATCACTTTGATTGGCTGTATGAATATCAAACAGACTCCAAGTTGGTACCGATTGAATATAACGCACATCCACCACATACGTGTAACCCTCTTTTTTCTGGGTACGTAAATTAAATTCCACGTAACAGCGTTTTCCCAATAAAGAGTCGGGATAAGACAATGTATAACTAGGCACAAACGTAGTAGAATCATCATCGGCCATAAAATACAACTGTTGGTCCTGAGCACGTTGCGCTGTCCACACGGCAATGGTGTATGGTTCAACAGGTTCTGACTCGTTCAAACACGATACAAATATTGCACTGGTAAATACCACGAGCAACATCGACACAAAACGGTACTTGATTTTATTCATAGCGTATGAAAATTAAAATGGTGTTTACAATTGAGATGATGCAATACAAAGCTAAAACGCTGCAAGGTTATTTGTTATTTCCACAAAAAGCAAATGAAACTCACGTTGATATGATTTTTATTTAAAATTAAAGACCATCATTACACATTTTTTTGTAATTTAGTGCCTTCAAAAATACAACAACGAAACAGATGATGACACCTTTTCTGGAACAACTAGCCGAGCGATATTACAACACCTACGGAGAGGAACTGAGTGAATTCGCCTTTGTCTTCCCTAATCGCCGTGCAGGCTTATTTTTTCGTAAGGCGTTGGCCAAAGTGGCTAACAAGCCCCTATTTGCTCCCGACATTGTAGCCATTAACGATCTATTTCTGAAAGATTCCACTTTACTTCAAGCTGATAAAATCACCCTATTGTTCATCTTATACAATAGCTTTAAGAAAGTAGTAAGTGAAGAAGAAACCTTCGATACATTCCTATTTTTAGGCGATATGCTATTATCCGATTTCAATGAAATAGATAAATACCTCATAGATGCCAAACAGCTATTTCAGAACATCAGCGACATCAAAGATATTGAGGGCGATTTAAGTTGGATGAGTGATGAACAAAAAGCAATTATTAAGCAATTTTGGGGTTATTTCTTAAAAGAACATGGGCGCAATTTGGAAACACAATTTGTGGAAATGTGGAGCGGTTTATTTAAGCTATACAACACATTCAGAGATGATTTACGATCACAAGGCATTGCCTACGACGGCATGATTTTTAGAGACGTAGCCGAAAGTAAAGCGCCTTTAGCAGTAACCTACAAACGAGTTATTTTTGTTGGTTTTAATGCCCTCACAGCCACCGAAGAACAAATTTTCAAAAAATACCAGCAATTGGGCATTGGCGATTATTATTTTGATTATCAATCGCCTGAAATTAGAACAGCAGGCAATGTGGCAAATCAATTTATACCAGAAAACGAAGCCAAATTTCATTCCGAATTCGAGCTTGACGAACCAAACACCAATTTGGAGCGTCACGTGGAACTGATAGCCATACCTTCAGATGTAGGTCAAACCAAGCAAGTGTACACTATTTTAGAGCAGTTGCAAAGCAAACAACAGGAATCAGTTGGACTCAAAACGGCCATTGTTTTGCCCGATGAACAGTTGCTAATTCCCATGTTACATGCCATTCCCGAAAGTATCGACACGATTAATATAACTATGGGTTATCCTTTGTCGCTCACACCTATAGCAGCACTCATGGATCACTTGGCGGCTTTGCAAAAAAATGGTCGTTTGATAGATGGAAAACCACACTTTTATTACAAACATGTGTTAGCAATTCTCAACCATCCTTACATTGTGGATTATGCAGCAAATGACGTGGAACAAATGACGGTAAAAATTCACAAAGACAATTTGTTTTTAATCAGCCATGATGAATTAAATAAGAATAAATTGTTCGATGCCTTGTTTGCGCCTATTACCGAAACAAGCGAATTCATCGCCTATTTTTCAACCATTACACAATTGCTTTCGGAACACACTTACAGTGATGCCAATAGACAATTAGATGCGGAATATTTTGCTCATTATCAAGCAGCTATTAATCGTTTGGAGGACAATCTGAAACAGACACATGTAAGCCTTTCAACCGATACATTTTTCAAATTATTGAAACAACTCACAAGCAATATCACCATTGCTTTTAAAGGCGAGCCACTGCAAGGATTACAACTTATGGGTACTTTGGAAACCCGTGCGTTAGATTTCGATAATTTGATTATCACCTCCTTTAACGAAGGTGTTTTTCCACGAAAAAATAACAATCCATCGGTCATCCCATATAGTTTACGTCGTGCATTTGGACTGCCAACTTACGAATATCACGATGCTATTTTTGCATACAATTTTTACCGCATGATTTACCGCGCAAAACGTGTATTTCTACTCTACGATTCCCGCACCGATGGGCAACACGAAGAATTGAGCCGTTACGCAGCCCAATTGGAATATCTATACCAACTACCGATTGTTCATAAAGCAGTTAGTTATAGTGTGTCGTCAAAAAAAACAGAGCCTATTGTCGTTGTCAAAGATGAGCGAATTCTAGAACGACTAGCTCTTTTCACACAAGCTGATTCAGGGAAAGCCATTGCTGCAAGCGACATCAATAATTACATTGATTGTCCACTTCGCTTTTATTTTTCTAAAATAGAAGCCTTAACTCCGCCTGATGCTGTGAGTGAAACCATAGAATCGAACACATTTGGTACACTCTTTCACGCCGTCATGGAGTCGGTATACAAGCCTTACAAAGGACAAATAGTCACTAAGGAGATTATCAAAGAACTTATTCAAGGAGCTATTTCGTTAGATAATTACATCCACGCGGCATTCAATAAAACGTTTTACAAAAATAAAACAAACATGCCGCTATTGGGCGAAAATTTACTGATTGCCAATATTATAAAAGCATACGTCATACAAACGCTGCAATTTGACCAACGTATACGGGCACCTTTTCTATATCTGGAGACTGAATTATCGCTAACAACTGCACTTACATTAGAAAATGGACTATCGGTAAATCTAAAAGGAATTATTGACCGCGTAGACGAACAGCAAAACGTAACACACATTGTAGATTACAAAACAGGCAAAGCGAGCACTGAATTTCAGAATATCGACGATTTATTTAATAGCACGAATGACAAAAGACCTAAAGCCGTGCTACAAACATTTTTCTACGCCATGCTGTACCAGCTAAACTGCAAGACAGCGAAACAGCTAAAACCAAGTATTTATAGTTTACGAGACCTTGAAAATTACCAAATTAAATACAGTCCATCGAAAAGTGAGCAGGAAATTGTGACAGATTACAATGTATTTAAAGCCTCTTTTGAAACAGGTTTAACAAATTGTTTATCAGATATTTTTAATTCTGAAAAACCATTCACACAATGTACAGATACCAAACTGTGTGAATATTGTCATTTTAAAAATTTATGTAACCGCTAAGAGTACATTTTTTTGACCATTTATAATTGTTTTATCAAAGCAAAAAAAGTAACTTTGCAAGCACAATAACAACCTTAAAATAAACATTAGCATGACGCTTACTGAACGCTTTTTAAAATACGTAACGTTCGCCACCACCTCTGACGACACAACAGGACTTACGCCGAGTACTCCTGGACAAATGATTTTTGCAAATTACTTAGTGGAAGAACTCAAATCAATTGGGCTAAAAGACGCTGAAGTGGATAAAAACGGTTACGTAATGGCTACATTACCAGCCAATTCCGATGAAAAAATACCAACTTTAGGATTTATAGCGCATTTGGATACCGCTCCTGATATGACTGGGAAACATGTGCAACCACGCATTGTAGAAAAATACAACGGCAACGATATTTTACTGAATGCTGAAGATGCTATTGTTTTATCGACTGAACAATTTCCAGAACTCAAACTGTATGTAGGACAAGATTTAATTGTGACCAACGGACGCACATTGCTAGGGGCGGACGATAAAGCCGGTATCGCTGAAATCATGACTGCTATGGATTATTTAGTAAAACATCCTGAAATAAAACATGGCAAAGTGCGTGTGGCGTTTACACCTGATGAAGAAATAGGTCAAGGTCCTCACCATTTCGATGTTGAAAAATTTGGCGCCGACTGGGCTTATACCATGGACGGAGGCGAAATTGGCGAATTAGAATATGAAAATTTCAACGCGGCTTCAGCTAAAATAACATTCAAAGGACGAAATGTGCACCCGGGTTATGCCAAACATAAAATGCTGAATTCCATGCGTGTAGCACACCAATTTGCCACTATGCTACCACGCCACGAAACACCAGAACATACCGAAAACTACGAAGGTTTTTATCATTTAGTTGGCATGCAAGGCGATGTGGAAAGTTCTACACTTACTTATATCATTCGCGATCATGACCGTGCTCGCTTTGAAAGCCGCAAAGCTGAAATTCAACATTTAGTAAATAAAATAAATGCCGAATTTGGTGCTGGTACAGCGAGTGTTGAATTGAAAGATCAATACTACAACATGCGCGAAAAAATTGAACCAGTGATGCATATTATCGACTTGGCGTTTGCTGCTATGGAAGCTGCAGGCGTAAAACCTCAAGTAAAACCAATTCGTGGTGGCACAGATGGCGCACAATTGTCGTTTAAAGGACTTCCCTGCCCTAACATTTTTGCTGGCGGACATAATTTCCACGGTCGTTACGAATTTGTACCTATTCAATCGATGGAAAAAGCAACAGAGGTTATTCTCAATATTGTAAAAATGGTAAAATAAACAGCATTTCCGTTGTAATAAAAAACTATGAAAACAACTCCATTTACAGATATTCACATCGCTTTAGGTGCTAAAATGCACGAATTTGCGGGTTACAATATGCCTATTGAATACAACACTGGCATTATAGACGAGCACATGACTGTGGTAAACAGTGTTGGTGTGTTTGATGTGTCGCACATGGGCGAATTTTGGGTCAAAGGGCCACAGGCTCTTCCATTTTTACAAAAAGTGTGTAGCAACGATATCACGGCTATTCCTATTGGCAAAGCGCAATACAACTGTTTTCCAAATGGTAAAGGTGGCATTGTGGACGATTTAATTGTATACCACTACGAAACCGAAAAATATCTACTGGTAGTAAATGCTGCCAATATTGATAAAGACTGGGAATGGGTAAATGCCAATAATGCAGAAGGCGCCATACTCGAAAATGCGTCGGACAGAATGGCACAACTCGCTATTCAAGGACCTAAAGCTGCGGAATTATTGCAACAATTAACGTCCGTCAACTTAAACGAAATACCTTATTATGCCTTTACGACAGGTACATTAGCTGGCGTTGACGATGTAATTATTTCAAATACTGGCTACACGGGAGCTGGCGGTTTTGAACTCTACTTCTATCCACAATTTGGCGAACAACTCTGGCACGCCATTTTTGAGGCAGGAAAACCATACGACATTAAACCAATTGGACTTGGCGCACGCGACACACTTCGTTTGGAAATGGGCTTTTCGCTCTACGGACACGAAATTGACGATACGACATCACCTATCGAAGCAGGATTGGGATGGATTACCAAACTTGCCGAAGGTAAACCGTTAATAGATGGTGATTTATACGTCAGACAACGCGCCGAAGGCGTTTCTCGCAAATTGATAGGTTTTGAATTGATAGACCGCGGCATTCCACGTGCCGACTACGAACTTACCGATGGAAAAGGCACTGTTATTGGCCGCGTAACATCTGGAACCATGTCGCCAACACGTAAAATTGGCATTGGATTGGGTTACGTACAAACACCATACGCCAAAATAGGCACCGAAATTGCGGTATCTATACGCAACAAAGAACTAAAAGCAATCGTCGTAAAACCTCCGTTTAGAAAGTAAGCCAACTGATATAAACTCAAGAAAACGCATTGAATCAAATCAATGCGTTTTTTACTTACTATTTTTAATCTCCTTGTTTTGTGTCGTATAAACCTCAATGCATTAAATCCGGACTTCTTTTTATAAAGTCTTCTTTCCCATGTTGTGTTATTTCTACGTTATACTCATCTATATAACGAATACAATCTTGATTAAATAGATTATCACAAATAACCTTTATATCACTAGCTAAGGAATCACTATTTAGATCAGGACAAATACTAACTGACCCTGGATTGTGAAATAAGTACATAAGTACGTTATATTCATTTTGTCTCTCTTCTATTGGCATAATTATTCTTTGATCAATTTGTTATTAAGCTGATCATATCTTATTTTTGTTTGTTTATCTGAATCTATAACTATTAATTCGCATGCCAAGGAGCCATCTGGTTGTTTTACATGTCCGGGTAAAGTAGAATTTGGTATTAAAATTCCTTGTTTATTAAAGAAACAACAATATCCATTTCCCGAGTTATTCGCATAAAATACTTGTATTGCATCATTATAATTGACATCCTCGCAGTCATAATCCTCCGTAATCTTAAAGATTGTTTTCGTAACATCAGGGAATTCATCTTTAATATCTTCTTCATTTCCCATAATTATACCTCCTTTTTTATTTTATTTATTCAAATTATTTTTCAGAATTTTGGATAAATGTTTATTATTAATTCGGCAGATACAAGAAATTTTGAAATTAAATTCATCAAAGAGAATGGTTCAATTTGTTCCAAGTATCAAGTATAAGTTTCTTTACATTGTACCACGTGATATTTTTCATTACTTTTGTAATCACTAAAAACAGAAACAAAAGAGTCTTTAAAATACAATCTAATATCTTATTTATTAGCAAATTAAAGAGCAATTGTTCACTTTATATTATGATTGATACTTCCCAATTCAACGGCAAAAAAGTAGCTTTTCAGACGTTAGGTTGTAAACTCAATTTTGCAGAAACATCGGCCATTGGTCGTTCACTGCTCGAAGCCGGTTTTCAACGCGCAAAGATGGGCGAAAATGCGGATATTTGCATTATTAATACCTGCTCTGTAACCGATACGGCGGACAAAAAATGCCGACAAGCCATTAACAAACTCATACATCGACATCCCAATGCCTTGATAGTCGTGACTGGCTGTTATGCGCAATTGAAACCCGATGAAATCACACAAATGCCTGGCGTCGATTTGGTATTGGGAACGAACGAAAAAAGTGCCCTACCCGATTTTATCACACAATTAGAAAAAAAACAAAAAGGCGAATCACATACGGTAAAGACTGCGGACATACGCCAATTTACACCTATCTGTTCAGCCGACGATCGAACACGTCATTTCTTAAAAGTACAAGATGGTTGCGATTATTATTGCACCTACTGTACTATTCCATTTGCACGTGGACGTAGCAGAAACGCTTCGGTGGCAGAAACTGTGGCCGTAGCCCAACGAGCCATTGATGAAGGCGCTAAAGAGATTGTACTAACGGGCGTCAACATTGGCGAGTTTGGGCATAATACCTCAGAAACGTTCTTTGATTTACTAAAAGCGTTAGATCAGTTAGAAGGCGTTCGTTACCGCATTTCGAGTATTGAGCCAAATCTCTTGACTGATGAAATAATAGATTACGTGTCGACCTCAAAACACATTATGCCGCACTTCCATATTCCGTTACAATCGGGCAGTAACGAAGTGTTGAAATTAATGAAACGTCGCTATACACGCGAACTATTTGCCGATAAAATACATAAAATCAAATTATTAATACCACACGCATTCATTGGTGTAGATGTAATGGTTGGTGTACGAGGCGAAACACCTGAATATTTTGAAGAAACACGTTCCTTTTTAGATAGTTTACCTGTATCACAATTACACGTTTTCACCTACTCTGAACGTGCTGGCACCAAAGCCCTCGACATTGATTATAATGTACCGCACGCAGAACGCAAAAAACGCAATGATGTGTTGCACCAACTTTCAGAACGTAAAACGCAAGCATTTTACGATAGCCAAAAAGGACGTACGGCGTGGGTTCTTTGGGAGTCGGCCAAAGCGGGCGACACGATGCATGGTTTTACCGAAAATTACGTGCGTGTGGAAGCACCCTATCAAAAAGAATTGATTAACACCATTCAAGAAATTGTGATTTAGTCATTCACTCAAACAAAACAATAGCGCCTCACAACACAAGTTATGAGACGCTATTTTTATAATATAACAACGATTAAATCAATCTGTTAGTTTTAGTATCAGGGAAAATAACAGCAGGTTTAAATACGCGAGCTTCTTCGGCTTCGAGCCACGTATAAGCCATAATAATAACTACATCGCCCACCGACACCAAATGAGCCGCAGCGCCATTCAAGCAAATAACACCCGAACCACGCTCGCCTTTAATCACATAGGTTTCAAAACGATTTCCATTATTATTATCTACAATTTGAACTTTTTCGTTGGCAATCAAATTGGCCGCATCCATCAAATCCTCGTCAATAGTTATGCTACCGATATAATCGAGGCACGACTCCGTGACAGTGACACGATGAATTTTTGATTTTAAAATGTTTAAATACATGAGCAATTTATGTTTTGGTTTTATTTATAGCGAATATTATCTATTAATCGGATTTTGCCACAATATACCGTGATACAACCTACAATATCATTGGTTTCTTCCCATTTTTCAATCGGTTGCAAGGTTTTACCATCTACAATTTCGAAATATTCTACTTCCAATCCTTCACGCGCATTGACAGCTGCTACTAGCGCATCATGTAATTCGTGTACAGGAGTTTCCAACGCAAACAAGCAACTTTCTTTCAAAACTTGAGATATATGAACCGCTAATTGACGTTGTTCTGGGGTTAACAACGCATTTCTACTACTCAAGGCCAAACCACTCTCTTCGCGTACAATAGGACAGCCAACAATTTCAACAGGGAAATTCATGATGGTCACCATGCGACGAATGATAGCGAGCTGTTGGAAATCTTTTTCACCAAAATAAGCACGTGTTGGTTGTACCAACTGAAATAACTTACTAACTACTTGCACTACACCATTGAAATGTCCTGGGCGAAACCGACCTTCCATCACCTCATCAAGTCCACCAAAATCGAATTCAAATGGTTTTTGCATCTCTTCGGCATCATACATTTCATCAGCGTTAGGAGCAAATACAAATTGACAACCTACAGAAGCTAATAATTGAGCATCGGCTTCCAAAGTGCGAGGATAATTAGCTAAATCGTTTTTATCATTAAATTGTGTAGGATTGACAAAAACACTCACAAAACATAAGTCGTTTTCGCTCACACAACGCTTTACAAGTGTCAAATGACCATTATGTAAAGCACCCATAGTAGGCACAAAACCTATCGTTTTACCTGTTGATTTGGCATGAGATACCACCTCAAACAAGGCTTTTTTTGTTGTAATTAGTTGCATATTATTTGTGCAGAAAATAAAGTGTGCAAAAGTAGTAATAAAAATAATGTACCACAATAAAAAAAGACTTTATCGGTCATTTGCTTTTAGTTATACTTGTTTACCGCTACGATTTATAAAAACAAAGGCAAAATAGGCGTAAAATACTAATAATTTAATATACTTTTGTGAACTCAAACGGTCTCAAAAACCTAGATATAAATCCGTCAAGTGATCATTTTATGTATAAATTAGTGCGGCTACTCATATCTGTATTGCTATGTGGGCTTTTAATCATGCTCCCTTCATGCGAATCGTTTATCTATAAATCAACACCTAATATGGTTGTCATTATCAAAGCGGACGACTTAGGTAATATGACTCCAAATTGGGAACGATTCATTCACATGGTTGAAAAAAATAATATTTGTGCCAGTATCGGGATTATAACTTCTCAGGTCACAAGCCACAATTCCATTCAAGAAATAAAAGAAATAGCAAATCATCAACAAATTAACGGAGAGCCTATTATTGAATTTTGGAATCATGGTTATGATCATTTTGCAGAACTCAACAAGACCGAATTTTGGGGAACCTCTGTCAGATATCAAATTAAACACCTGCAAAAATCACAACAATTTTTTACCGATTCTTTAGGGATACACTGTGTTACATTTAGCACACCATTCAACAAAACATCAGCCGAAACCTATCAAGCTCTTACCAAATCTCCTGATATCGACATTCTGATGACAGCGCAAAAAACAGAAATATATGAGAAAGAAAAATGGGTTGAAGTCACTAAAAAACCAAGTAAATACAATTCATTCCGCATTCGACTCAACATTCAGTTTCTATCTGTGAGCGACATCCCGCTTAATAAAATCAAAAAACACATATCTTCCATGAACTCTAATGGATATGTGGTAGTACAAATTCATCCCAATTTATGGGATGAAAAGGATTTTTCAGATTTTCAGGATATGATTGATCTGTTTAAACAGAAACAAGTGCAATTTATGACTCCGCAACAATATTACAAATTTCTGCACAAATGATACATTGCGTTGAATCTATTTTATCAAACAATTATTTAGCTTGATTTGTTTTAAATCAATTAAAAATTTATCTTTTTTGTAAAATAAATTCAAAAATAATTATGAAATACTAATAATTTGTTTTATATTTGCGAAATAGAAACTTAAAATGTGTTCTGATAAAACGTAAACATGGCAAGTTATCTATAAAAGGAATTATCATAGTAGCTACAATTAGCGATGCTTTGATAGTTCGGATTTTAGAATTAATAAATAAGGTAAAAGGCAACTGAAAAATTAGTTTTCAGCTGCCTTTTTTGACCTATAAAAAAGCTTATTACAAAATCAACCACAGCGTGTACGCCACATACATCACTAAAAAGATAATACCTTCCCAACGATCCAATTTGCGGCCACGTCCTGTAAAGACAAACACAAACAACAAAGCACTTGCTACAATGTTTAGTAGTAAATCGTAATAAGATTCAGGTGAAACACTCACTGGCATGATACAAGCCGTTGTACCGAGAATAAAAAACACATTGAATATGTTAGAACCTACAATATTAGCGATGGCAATATCCGTATTCTTTTTGCGAGCGGCCACAACCGACGTAGCTAATTCTGGCAACGAAGTTCCAATAGATACGATTGTCAATCCGATAACACGTTCCGAAACCCCAAATTGTTGAGCAATCTTAATGGCAGCACGTACAATCGTTTCACCACCTATCATCAAAAGACCTAAACCAACAAGCACCCACATAATAGCTATACCCATTTTCATTGTCGGTTGCTCGGTAGGTTCATTCAGATGTCTATTTTTTAAGGCTGATTGAATAATATACCCCATAAAAATAGCAAAGAACAACAATAAAATAATACCATCACCACGGGTAATAGTTGAAATACCAGCATGATCTATTAAATTATCATTGGCCAGAACAAAAAGTACTAGAGCCGCTAACAGTGCTAATGGAATTTCAATCCAAGTGGTAGAATGCTTCACCACCAAAGGAAAAATAAGAGAAGAAATACCTAAAATAGCCAAAATATTAAAAAGATTACTGCCAACAACATTACCCAAAGCAATATCATTACTTCCTTTTAAAGCTGCGGAAATATTAACCACTAATTCAGGAAATGATGTTCCAAAAGCGACAATGGTCAAACCGATAATCAAATCGGAAACCTTTAAACGGCGAGCAATAACAGAGGCACCATCCACTAATTTATCGGCACCAAAAATAAGAGCAACAAATCCTAATACAAGAAATAAAATTTGAATCATGTCTGTCAAATAAATATTAATACTATAATTTAATAAATAGCTATCAAGCTATCTTAATTTGTGAGTGACTTAATTTTTCCTTAGCATAATCAAGAGTAATATGTAGCTCTTTGACTCCTGACGAAGGAATTTCATACATGGCATCCATCATAATGGTTTCAGCAATGGAACGCAAACCACGAGCACCCAGCTTAAATTCTACCGCTTTTTCGACGATATAATCGAGCACTTCATCATCGAATTTTAAAACCACGTCATCCATAGCAAACAATTTGGTATATTGTTTCACAATGGAGTTTTTAGGTTCTGTCAATATCAAACGCAACGCCTCACTATCGAGTGGATTAAGGTGAGTTAAGATTGGTAAACGACCTATTATTTCTGGAATTAACCCAAATGATTTTAAATCTTGTGGAGCTATATACTGCAACATATTGTTTCTATCCACAATGTTTTGTTCGCTCACAGAACCAAAACCAACAACGTGCGTATTCAATCGTTGGGCAATTTTTTTCTCAATACCATCGAATGCACCGCCACAAATAAACAAAATATTTTGTGTGTTTACGGCAATCATTTTTTGGTCGGGATGTTTACGTCCACCTTGTGGTGGCACATTTACCACAGAACCTTCCAACAATTTAAGTAAACCTTGCTGCACACCTTCGCCACTCACATCGCGCGTAATGCTTGGATTATCGCCTTTACGAGCAATTTTGTCTATTTCGTCAATAAACACAATACCTCGTTCTGCCGATTTAACATCGTAATCGGCCACCTGTAATAAGCGAGTCAAAATACTCTCAATATCTTCGCCCACATAACCAGCTTCTGTCAGCACAGTGGCATCCACAATGGTAAATGGTACGTGCAATTTTTTAGCAATGGTACGTGCCAATAATGTTTTGCCTGTACCTGTAGTGCCAACCAGAATAATGTTCGATTTTTCAATCTCAACATCTTCGGCCGATTTTGGCTGTGTAATACGTTTGTAGTGATTATAAACTGCTACCGACAAAAATTTCTTGGCCTCGTTTTGCCCAATGACATATTGGTCCAGAAAATTCTTTATTTCGATTGGTTTAGGTAGCTGTTCGCCATTTAAGGTGAAGTCGCTTTTAGTACCTAATTCTGTTTTAATAACATTATCAGCCATCTCGACGCACTGCTCACAGATATTACCATCCAATCCTGTCAGTAATAACTGTACTTCATGTTCGCCACGTCCACAAAAGCTGCAATGACGTTCGTTCTTTGTTTGTTTCGCCATGAAATTTTTACGTATTATTTATTGCGAACCAAAATATTATCAATCATACCGTATTCCAATGCTTCTTGCGAGGTCATCCAATAATCGCGATCAGAATCTTTTTCTATCTTCTCAAATGGATTTCCCGAATGATCAGCTATGATTTGATACAATTCATTTTTCAATAGCATGATTTGTTTATAATTAATCTCCATATCAGCAGCTTGACCTTGCATACCGCCCATTGGTTGATGAATCATCACACGCGAATGCTTCAACGCCGAACGTTTTCCTTTTTCGCCAGCTACCAATAACACAGCAGCCATAGAAGCAGCCATACCGGTACAAATAGTTCCAACTTTACTTCCGATATATTGCATAGTGTCATAAATACCAAGACCTGCATGTACCGAACCACCAGGACTATTCAAATAGATAGAAATATCTTTACCGGGATCGGCAGTATCTAAAAATAGTAATTGCGCTTGAATGACATTAGCCACGTAATCATTAATTTCGGAGCCCAAGAAAATGATACGATCCATCATCAAACGCGAGAACACATCCATTTGAGTCACATTTAATTGACGTTCTTCCAAAATAGATGGTGAAATATAACCTCCATTCATGGTCACTTCCGACATGTATTTATCTAACGACAAACCATTCATATTCAAATGCTTGGTAGCATATTTGCGAAATTCATTTTGTTCCATAAGTCTATTATTTAAAATTATTTTATTTCGTTTGTTTTTAAAAATTGATACTTTTTATTTTAGTCTTAAACCAATTAGCCTCTCCACTATTACCGCCTTGATCATTACCTGTGAGCAAACGATAAAAAGAACAATTGCCCCAACCAGCTGGCACATCATTGAGCATCATATCTTCGCCCGTATCGTTAGCTAAATAAGGAGAAATCATAGAATGCCACCGCTGAATACGTGCCATACTTTTATCGGTGTAAAAATAATCATTGTCTGCCGAGGCTAATTCCTTAATATAATTTTTATAGCGTTCCTTATATTCAGTAATCGACATCACTTTACGCATCAATACACGATCATTATCGAGACTACCCCACGTCAACATATTTTGCGTACCAGCATTCATACCGAGCGACGTACCCAAGGTATTATCGTAATCGAATGGTATGAAATAAAACTTATTATTTTCGTCAAAATAAAAGTAATAATTATTTTGCCCATGCCAATAATCGTCCCACATTCCTACCATGACATTCACGGCATAAGCACGCAAAAATTGGTCCACATCCATACGGGTTTCTAAAAAAGTTTTCAATGCCGAACTTCCGCTCGATAAACCATTCATGGTATTCACAAATTCTTTTAGTTGCGTACGGGCGGCATTCAAACCAGTTTTTTTATTTGTTTTTAAGTCGTATACATAATTGACACTCTCACTTGGATTTAAAGAAGTGACGCTCACACCCATTTTGTCGTCGGACATAGAATTGGGACTCAGCGTAGCTCCCCACGATGCTTTCCATAGATTGCCATTTTTAGAAATTAATTTACCAGCCGCTTTTCGGTTAGCCAAAAAGGCATCGCTCACACCTTCAATCAAAGCATAAACGCCAAAATAAGCTGGTTTTGAATCGCCTTGTACATAAATAGAAACACGTGTATAACTAACACGAGGTGCAGTCCAAACTCCAAAACGACGAAATAAATCGTACGAATAGACTTCACGGCAGTACATCGCATCATCTTTAAACCACTTTAAAATTACACGATCACTATTGCAAAACTTTAATTTATCACGATATTCATCAAATTTTACTTGAAAGTGGACATGATGCCAATCAGCATTTTGCGACTGATGTAATTCACCTGTCATGCCTTCGGGACGACGACGACTCGTATTACCACGCAAACGCACACCTACACTATCCAACTGAAATGAGTCTGCACCTTTTTTAAATAAAAAAGTGGCTGGGATATATGTATTATTATCTGGATTTAAATCAAAATTAGTCAGAAATGTATTCCAATCCTCCTGAGATACGGATAATTTAATATCACTCACCACGGACATATCGTACAAATAATCGGAACTGCGCGGTGCTGCAGGATCTGAAGGACTCACGATAGCTGTGGTATCTTGTGGATTGTCTGGATTTTGAGGTTTATCTACTGGCACATCTATAATCTCACAGCTCGAAAGCAGCGCAAATAGACAAAAAATGGCGAATAGATAACGTTTCATGACCAGAAGTTTTAAGTATGTAAAGGTAGTCAATTTTTGAGAATTTCAAAAAAATCAACTAGACATTAAACAAACAAGGTATACACATTTAAATGTTTAACGTGTTAACATAAACTTGATGCTAAAACCAACATTGGCCGTAGAAATTGGATACGATGTAGAAATCAACGGATTGCTCATTTGATAATCGTAGAACAAACGGAAATTAAGCTTAGAACTGAACACATAATCAGCCGTTAGTTTTATGGTTATAGTTTTGGTTCCTGTAGTTGGTTGTACATCGTCGGTTTCCAGTTTACGAATAATCGATTTTATATCTTTAAACGCCAAATCAACACGCGTGGTTAAATCATTCTTAACTTTTTTAGTTTTGTTCTGTTTTAATTTTAAAACCACATCAAAATCTTTCAAGATATAACCCACACCGACAATCCACTCATCATTGGTGGCTTCCAATAACTGATTACTAGCCAAATTTAGGGTCATATTACGTTGTTTACGATATTCAA
>JAQVJY010000046.1 GCA_028694915.1 Paludibacteraceae bacterium | reverse complement strand
TCCTACACTTTCCTACACTTTCCTACGCTTTCCTATACCCCCGAAACCCGCTCCCCATCAAACTTTCCTACACTTTCCTACACTTCCTACACTTCTTACACGTTGCACCCATACACTTCCTGCACTTCCTACATTTTGCACCGCCGGCCCTCTTGGCTCTCCTTGCGCTTACAGCCGCACTTCACTACCCAATCACCCGACGAAATCTCCCATCCCCCTATACCTACCCATTCTCGCACCAAGGGTGTGCCAACCTTGCTCAAATTTCCACACCCTCAACGCACTTGAATCCCGCTTCATATACGTCAAATATGCAGAAAAGCCCTACCCCACCCCCACGAAAACCGGTGCACTTGTTCCTGCTTAGGATCAAGCATGAAGCGAAGGAAGAGCGTTAAGTTGTTGACAAAAACAATTAATCGAATGCCGATTATCATGGTTTATCGTAAAGCAAACGGCCCAGATTCTGATCTTTATCAAGTGCATTACGTGTTTAACTATCCACAAAATGATTTACAGTTCGTTTTTCGTAGTGTAGCTTATGGTAACCGCCCTATTTATTGGTACGAGACTAAACCGGAGGGCTTTGACAATAATTGGAGAAAATACTCGGGAATCTATTTCCAAACGCTTTAAAACATACACCGGAGCATGGTCGTATCACTCTAACAGCCAAAGTAATAACCGGAGGCGAGCTCATCAATGGATTTGATTACAGTGGCACAACTAACGGAAATATGCTCTACATAACAATGAGCAACAACGGCAAACAAATTCCCGATGATAAACTCCCGAATATGTTTAAACGTTATTATCAGATTAAAGAAGTCAATCAAAACCACGACTACGGTTTTGGCAGCGGTAAAAGTTATTGCGGCCTTGATTTTTATTTTCGCTCGCTTGGAAATACCGCGATTTTCATGTACTTTTGTTTAGATAAAGAATATCAAGAAAAATTTGTTATTTAATAAAAGAAAAAAATATATGCAAAATAAAGCAAAACCTTTTGTTAAATGGGTTGGAGGAAAATCGCAATTAATTTCGGCAATTGAGCAAATATTGCCGAAGAATTTTTCAAAGAGTAAAATAACATACATTGAACCCTTTGTTGGCGGTGGTGCCGTTTTTTTCTGGATAATGCAAAATTATCCGAACATCAATCGTGCTATTATTAACGATATCAATCCGGATTTAACCACAACTTACCGTACAATAAAAAATGATCCCCAAAAATTAATACTTCTGTTGCGAGACATACAGAATAAATATTTGCCATTGAATGAAGAGAAACGTAAAGAATATTACTTAACCATGCGTAAACGTTTTAATGCGAAACAATTGGATGATATCGAAAATTCGGCTTTGTTCATTTTCCTCAACAAGACGTGTTTTAACGGTCTTTATCGTGTGAATAGTAAAGGATTGTTCAATGTACCTTTTGGACGTTATAAAAACCCGAAAATTTGCGATGAAGAAACCATTTTGGCTGATAGTGAGATACTCCAAAGGGCTGAAATTTTAACTCTTGACTTTGAACAAACTTTACAATATGCCGACCCTCATTGTTTCTTTTATTTGGACCCTCCATATAAACCTTTAAGTCGGACATCAAGTTTCAATTCATACACAAAAGAAAATTTTGACGATAGTGAGCAAATTCGTCTAGCACGATTTTGTACTACGCTCGAAGTTCTTGGCCATCATTTTATATTAAGCAATTCCGATCTCAAAGGTAAAAATCCGGATGATGATTTTTTTGATAAATTATATGCAAACTTCAATATCAAACAAGTTTATGCCACGCGTATGGTAAATGCTAAAGCGGATAAACGTGGTAAATTAACGGAGTTATTAATAACCAATATTCCCATAAAACAACACAAACATGTCGGATCAGTTTAAAATATTTATCTCACAGTTGAAAGAAACAAATACACTGTTGAACACCCTCACTGATTTCGAAAAAGTTGAAAGAAATGTAAATAAAATTGCAATAAAGCTCAATCAACTCAATTATTTAATTGGAAAAGAAAATTTACATTTAGCCATAAAAGAGCTTTATGTGGAAAATCCTAAAACGTTTGATGTTCTAGGAATATTGCTTGCTGTTCGCGATTCAAGTAATAAAAAAGTTCTCGATAAAAATCTAAATCCTAAATTATTAACCGATTATTTTGCTTCGTATGAGGGGGTCTGCGAATACATTGATCATACAGGGTTATCAGACATTTTTCGTTCCAAGAAAATATCCAATCTTGTGGACTACGTTTTTGGAGTTGAAGTGGGTTTAGATACGAATGCACGTAAAAATAGAGGAGGAACAGTTATGGAGCAGACTGTGGCTAAATTGTTCGACGATGCGGACATTTTTTATAAGCGTGATATATATAGTTCCGAATTCCCTGAAATTGAAAGTTTGGGAGAAGATCTAAAACAATTTGATTTTGTAATTAAAACCAAAAAAAAGACGTATTTAATTGAAACGAATTATTATAATAGCGGTGGATCTAAATTAAACGAAGTTGCACGGTCTTATTCCGATATAGCTGTAAAAATCAATAAATACCCAAATTATGAATTTGTGTGGATAACTGACGGAAAAGGTTGGCTTTCTGCCAAAAACAAATTAGAAGAAGCATTCTCGATCATTCCAAGTGTTTATAATCTTGCTAATCTAAATTCTTTTATACAAAAAATTAAAGAAGAGGGAGTAGTGTTATTTTAATTAAATTAACATAAATATGATTTTTCTTGCAAATCATTCAGGCATTCAAGCAATAATGAAAAAATTGCCTATAGATCAAGGGGGAAAAGGCAGACACAAAAGCCCACATGCTGCATATGAGCAAGGTTACCTTGATGGTGTAAAACAATATTATGCTAAAAAGTAATTATGGCAATTATCCCTTTTTTTAAATCGAAAGATAAAGCATTTACTCTTTTGCAAGGAAATTGCATTGAATTACTATCGCAATTTGATTTCAAATTCGATATGATTTTTGCAGATCCTCCGTATTTTTTATCAAATAATGGGATAACGGTGCAAAGTGGCAAAATGGTAAGTGTTAATAAAGGAGTATGGGACAAATCCAATGGCTTTGAGAAAGATAATGAGTTTAATTACAAATGGCTGAAAGCATGTCGTGATAAACTCACAGAAAAAGGCACTATTTGGATTAGTGGTACATTTCATAATATTTTCTCGGTGGCTCAAATGCTTACCGAATTGGATTATAAAATTTTGAACTGTATTACTTGGGCAAAAACGAATCCCCCGCCAAATTTAAGTTGCAAATATTTTACCCACTCTACTGAATTTATTTTGTGGGCAAGAAAAAATAAAAAAGGTTCTCATTATTTCAACTACGAGTTAATGAAAGAAATTAATGGAGGAACCCAAATGAAAGATGTGTGGAATTTGCCGGCTATTGCTCGTTGGGAAAAATCGTGTGGAAAACATCCTACCCAAAAACCTTTGGCCCTGTTAGTCCGGATCATTTTAGCTTCAACGCAAAAAAACGCATGGATTCTAGATCCTTTTACCGGCAGCAGCACCACAGGAATAGCTGCAAACCTTTTGAATAGAAAATTTCTGGGTATAGATAAAGAAACTGAATTTTTGAATCTAAGCAAAAAGCGAAAACAAGAGATTGAAAATCCTCAGACTTACTCTGCATATAGAAATAAATTAGTGGGATTCTTGAATAATAAACAGTTGGACCTATTTTTGGTGAATGAACCCGATATTTTATATCATCGAGATTTAATTTTAGAAAACAAAATATCCTAATAACTTTTGTGAGAGTTATCAAGTACGACTAACGCCAGAATCGGCTACCATAAGGGGAGGGAGGCAGTTGTGTATTCGTGGGGCACCTTTCTATACAAGGAGAGAGCAACGAAATGTAGTGGGTGCGGAGTGTAGGAAGTGTAGGAAAGTGTAGGAAAGTGTAGGAAAGTTTGATGGGGAGCGGGTTTCGGGGGTATAGGAAAGCGTAGGAAAGTGTAGGAAAGTGTAGGAAAGTATAGGATTCTCCATATCGGAGAGATGCATACGTGTACAGGGAGAGCAGGATGTGCTGTGTCGTCCTGATTTTTGTTTACAGTTTTATTAATTATTTTTCATTCAACCGGGAAACTTACTTTTTTTGTTTATAATAAGTTTTCCAGCGTTTTCTAATTTCCCCTGTATGCTTAGCCGCTTCCCTTGGAGTTCTCATATCCAAGCTGGCATGAGGCCTGTAGCAGTTATATATCATGATTATGCGTTTAAGTTGCCTTTTCGCATCTTCTAATGACGTCAAAAGCATCATATTGAGCCACTCATCCTTCAGTATCCCATTCATTCGCTCTGCAATGGCGTTTTCCCGAGGATCTCCATTTTCTGTCATACTGATACTCACATGATGTTTTGAGAGCTTTTTTACATAATCT
>JAQVJY010000023.1 GCA_028694915.1 Paludibacteraceae bacterium | reverse complement strand
GCGATTTTTCGCTGAAATATTGCTCATCGCGTCGATAGAAGTTACGCGTTTTACGTACAGCCAGTTTGCTATTTGTTTGGCGGTAAAAGTCGGCATGTGGAGCTCTTGCACAATAGCTTGTAGCTCTGTTAATGTTTTACCAAGTAAGGCGGTTTTTTCTATCATCATGTGAGTTGACATTATTACTGATTTTGTGACTTACAAAGGTACAATAAAATATGTATTATCAAAATAGCGGTTTTAGCGAGTAATGAGGTGTTTGCACAAAAAAAAGCTGGTTCTATTTTACAAAACCAGCTTTATGAATTGATAAATGACGTTTTAGAAACGATAGCGAACGCCAAGAGCTATACCACCTTGATATAATCCGTAGCTATTAAAGCCAATATGTCCAGCTCCGAATTCTGGACCGATAAGTGGACGCCAATCTAACGATAAATTCAAAGGGAAGTCAAAGTTGTATTCTATTCCGAGACGACCAGCAATACCTGCATAAGCCCATCCCCACCAATACCAACCAGCACCAGCACCAACGCCAGCATACCAATTCCAGCTACCAGCTTCTTTCCAGCTGCTGATAGGGAAAATCCAGTCGTAAGTAGCCGCAGCTTCTATCCCAACAAACGCAGGTAAGCCAGCATCTATTTCTAACATATTCTTCTCACCCATGTTGTGTTGGTACGAGAATTCAAGACCATTACCTAAACGAGCACCAATAGCACGTTTTTGCGCGTTAACGGCAACTGCCGACATAGCTATTAAAGCTACTAAAACGAGTAATTTTTTCATGGTTTCTAAAATTTAGTGAATATTAAAAAATGAACTAATAGCACAAAGGTAGTTAAATTTCTTTAAGTTCCAACTATAAGAAGCTATAAAATTGAGTTAATTTATTCATTTAAGTTAACTGCTTTTGTGGTGGCGTTTTGTTGCTGGAATAGATAACGGAGAGATAACCCTACAGCACTTCTTACTAACCCTTCCCCATTGAAACTTACAGTTACGCCATTCCATGCAGGCCCAATCAGTGGGCGATAGTCGATGGAAATCTGCATCGGAAACCAAAAATTATATTCCATGCCAATTCGTCCTGCGACTCCAATGGTGGTATTTGAAAATAAGTACGCTCCTGCTCCAAGACCTACGCCAGCATACCAATTCCACGTTCCACGTTTTTGCCACGAAGTGATGGGGAATAGCCAATCGTGTGTAACTACGGCCTCTACACCTACCGATGAGAGCGATAAACCAAGTTCTGCTTCGAGCATCGTTTTTTCGGTTAATTGATGCTGGTAAGAGACCGCTTCGCCAATATAAAAACTACGCCCACCAAGCGCTCGTGCCTGTGCACTTAACATGGTACTAGCAAATAGAGTAACAATTACTAAAACGAGTGTCTTTTTCATGACGTGCACATTTGGTTAGATGCTGCAAAGATATAATGATCCTAGTGATTGACAATAAAATGCCCGATTTATTTAGAACTAGAGATAAAAAAAGAGCGTTTCGAATTTCGAAACGCTCTTTTTAATCATTGGTGTGAATAAACTTATTTCACAGCAATTTTTTGAGTTTTGTTGCCTACTTTCACAACATAGATACCTTTCAAGTTACCGTTTTGTTCTGTAACATCCATACCTAAGATAGTGTAGATACGACCGTTTTCGGCACCATAGATAGTACCATTGTTAGCATAGACTGACAATTTAGAAGTAACTTCGTTAATGCCAACTACAGGGTCACAATCGTTGCATACCAAAGATACTTCATCTACGTAAGCAACTTCGTAACAACGGATACTAATTTTCATTTGGGCAGCAGTAGCTGTAAATGTTTTTGAGTATTGAGTCCATTCTGTTGCAGCATCTAATTTAGCAGGAGTTCCTCCTTCAACATAACTGCTAGAATTCGTAGCATCAATTAAACTGTAGTTTTTTAAACCATTTACGTTAGCAGCAGCGTAATCATCATACCAAAATGATAAAGTGTAACTTTTACCTACAGTAACGTCAATTGTTTGTTCTAGACGAGCATTGGTTGTTGTACATTTAGCTGAATTTGCTCCAGCTTTTACAGTAGTTGCATCAATAACAAAACCTGCTTTGCCACCATCTGCCCAAGAATCAGGTAAAGATCCAGCAGTTCCTGTTTCCATACCACCATTTACAACAAGTTCTGTAGCACTTGCAAACATTGTAGCGCATAAAGCAGCTACCAAGAAAGTAATTTTTTTCATAATACGATAAGGATTAAATAATTAATAAATAAGATAAAATTTTGTCGAATTTTTGTATACTTCATAATTAAAATAGAAACTACAAAGTAGAGGCAAAGATAAATCATCTTTTTTGAACTTCCAAATAAATCACCAATTAATTTTAAATTATATACTACTACTTCTCTTAAATGCTTAGTTATAGAGGCATCACATAAAAAAACCTCACCATTGCTTGGTGAGGTTTTTTTGATTATGATAATAAAACCATTATTTTTCAGCTAGTTCTTCTTTTTTGAGTTTCTTTTTACGTAACTCGTACATAACAGGTGATGCAATAAATACTGAAGAGTAAGTACCTACCACAATACCTAACAATAAGGCAAATACAAATCCACGGATAGTTTCACCGCCAAATAGGAAAATCGCCATTAATACAATTAATGTACTGAACGAAGTACTAAATGTACGACTCAATGTGGAATTTAAAGAGAGGTTAATTTGTTTTGCTAGATTACGTTTTGGATACAAATGTATGTTTTCGCGAATACGGTCGAAAATAACCACTGTATCGTTAATAGAGTAGCCAATTACAGTTAAAATAGCCGCAATAAATGCTTGGTCTATTTCTAATGAGAAAGGCATTATACTATAGAAAAGCGAATAAGCTCCCAAGATGATGAGCACATCGTGCGCTAATGACACAATGGCACCAGCAGAGAACGCCCAATTTCGGAAACGAATCAAAATATAAAGCCCAATAGCCACCAAAGATAACAGAATAGCCCAAACTGCAGATGTCTTAATGTCATCGGCAATAGAAGGACCTACTTTCTGTGAACTTTGTATACCGTAATTCACTTCATTAGCTTCGTCTGCAGAAACGGCATAAACACCATTGTTTATTGTGTAACGTTCTACAAACATTTGACGTGTTATTTGGTCGTTTAAATAAGGTTTTAAACCATTAAATAACATGGTTTCTATTTGGTTATCTATAGAATCATTGTTTTCCGCTACAGCATAGTTGGTTGAGATGCGTATTTGATTTTCACTACCCATCGTGATCACACTTGTTTGAGCTTCGCCAAAAGTAGTTGCTAATGTTTCACGCACGTTATCTGCGTTTACGGGTTGTTCAAAACGAACTACGTAGTTACGTCCACCTGAGAAGTCAATACCTTGTTTCATACCACGGAATGATAATGAGACGATCGCCGTAATAACTAAAATACTCGATATAACGTAACCTACTTTACGTAATTTTACGAAATCGATATTGGTGTTTTGGAACCAGTTACGTGTAATACGTGTGGTAAATGGTAAATTCATCTCTTTTTCGCGTTTTGCAATGCGTTCAAAGATTAAGCGGCTGATAAATACAGCTGTAAATACAGAGGTGATAATACCGATAATCAATGTTGTAGCAAACCCTTGAATAGGACCTGTTCCGAAATAGACTAAGATAATACCTGTAATTAACGTGGTCATGTTACCATCGATAATCGCTGATAAGGCATTACTATAACCTTCTGAAATAGCTTTGGCTAAATTTTTACCTGCTTTCAATTCTTCTCGAATACGCTCGTATATAAGTACGTTCGCATCCACCGCCATACCCATGGTTAATACAATACCGGCAATACCAGGTAAGGTTAATACCGCTTGGAAGGATGCTAGTACACCGAATAAGAAAAAGACGTTCAATAATAAAGTGGCATCGGCAATTAACCCTGGAATGACACCGTAATAGAAAATCATATAAAGCAATACTAAGGCAAAAGCAATCACAAACGAAATTAAACCACTTTGAATAGCTTCTTGCCCAAGTGATGGACCCACAACGTCTTCTTGGATGATGCGTGCAGGCGCAGGCATTTTACCAGATTTCAAGACGTTAGCTAAGTCTTTCGCTTCGTCAGTTGTAAAGTTTCCTGAAATTTGTGAACTTCCACCAGTAATTTCTGTATTTACAGTTGGGTAAGAGTATACATAACCGTCCAATACAATGGCGATTGATTTACCAATATTTTCTTTAGTTAAGCGTGCCCATGTTTTTGCGCCTTCGGCATTCATTTTCATGTTTACCATGGCAGCATTTGTAAACTGATCAAAATCGGTGTTAGCATCTGTTACAACGTCACCTTCTAGTGGAGCGCGTCCATCGCGGTTCGATACTTTGATGGCAATCAACTCAAATGCTAATTGTTTAGCTTTTTCGTCTAGTGGTTTTACGGTCCATTTGAGCGATAAGTCACGAGGTAAAATTTCTTTTACCTGTTTCATGTTTAACATAGCATTTACTTCGGCAGTATCCGCAGCAAGAACAGCACCTATAGCAGGACCACGACGACCTTGATAAATATTTAACACTCCAAATAATGGATTGTTTTTTTTGAATTCAGCTAAACGTTCGTCGTTTGCTTGAGTGCTCGTTGTTGTATCTTTTTTCAATGACGCAGCTAATGAATCGAGCTCATTTGTAGGTTTAGCTGTTACTTCTTTTTTAATTTCAGCTTTAGCTACAGCAGTTGTATCCGTTTTTTTAGCTTTGTTCAAATCACGAATAATGTCATTAGCTTGAGATAAAACGCCAGTTAACTCGGCAGCATCGTAAGTTTCCCAGAATTCAAGATTGGCAGAACCTTGTAATAGTTTACGTACACGTTCTGGTTCTTTAATACCTGGTAGTTCTACTAAAATACGGCCTTGTACATCTAAACGTTGGATATTTGGTTGAACAACACCAAAACGGTCGATACGAGAACGTAATACATTGAAAGAATTGTCGATTGCACTGTTTACTTCTTCTTCTAAAACCGACATTACTTCGGCATTTGAAGAGTTGATTTTAACGCGTTCTTTGAGTTCGTAAGTACTGAAAATGGTTGACAGTTTGGCATTAGGATCTAGCTTTTCAAATTCTTCTTGGAAAAGAGTTAAGAAAGCTGTTCCAGAAGTTGCTTGACGAACTTTTGCGTTAGCGAGTGCTTGGTTAAAAATTTCAGACGTGTTGTGGCCCGAAAGTGCACGAAGAATATCTGGCACAGAAACTTCTAAAGTGACGTTCATACCACCTTTTAAGTCAAGTCCAAGATTAATTTCTTTTTCGTGGCATTCTTTAAGGGTGTACCCTAACCATTTTTCTTCGCCCGAAATTTCTTCAAGATATTCGTAATATTTCTGACTATCGCCTTGTGCTATTTCTTTTGCTTGTTTGTCCCAATAGTTGGTGACAAAGGTAAATGATAGGTAGAAAAGGCATACTAAAGCCAACGAAATTGCGAAAAATCTTACAAATCCTTTGTTTTGCATGTTGTAAAAATTTAGTATTTAATAAAATTATAGTTTGATTCTAAAATTAGCGTGCAAATATAGCCTTTTTTTTGATATGGCTACTTATTTTTACACAGATTTTACCCCGTTTTTTTTTGACCGCTCATTTGTTTTAAAAACGTCACAAGTTGGTTTTTGTTTTAAATATTTGATATTTAACAGATTAAAAATTTATCACAATAAAAAATAGGAGCGTATCGTTATGGTAGATAATTCTATTATTTTTAACTTGTTGTGATGAAGTGGGCACATCGTTAGCTCATGTTCTGTGAGTTATAAAAAAAAGATGTACCTTTGCACTCTTTTAGAATGGGTACAAGTTTGTTCTTGTTCTTTTGCAAATTATTAAAAATAAGATTGTTACACTTGATTTGGTGTGGCTCCAGTGTGTTAAATAACTATGAGTGCTCATAACAAACGCAAAATAATAAACGATCCAGTTTTTGGATTTATCAACGTGCCGAATGATTTTTTGTACGATATCATTCAGCATCCTATTTTTCAACGTTTGCAGCGTATCAAACAGTTGGGTTTAGCCTCGTTTGTTTATCCTGGGGCACAGCACACGCGGTTTCAACATTCGTTAGGCGCTATGTATTTGACTCACGAAGCCATTAAACAATTGCGTCAAAACGGACAGGAAATTACGCCCGAAGAGGCTGATGGCGTATTAGTAGCTATTTTGTTACACGATATTGGACATGGACCCTTTTCGCATGTGCTCGAAAATACCTTGGTAAGTGGTATTTCGCACGAGGAAATTTCGTTGCGTTTGATGCAACAAATGAATAGTGAAATGGATGGTAAACTGACATTGGCTATTCGTATTTTTCAAGATCAATATCCGAAGCATTTCCTACATCAATTGATTAGTAGTCAATTGGATATGGATCGTATGGATTATCTTCGTCGCGATAGTTTTTTTACAGGCGTAACCGAAGGCGTTATTGGCTCGGCTCGGTTGATTAAGATGTTGGATGTGTACAATGATCAGTTGGTCATAGAAGCGAAAGGTATTCACTCGATTGAGAATTTTTTGATTGCGCGACGTTTTATGTATTGGCAAGTGTATTTTCACAAAACGGCGGTCGCAGCAGAGCGTATGTTGATTAAAATTTTAGGTAGGGCCAAAGAATTGAGCTTAGCTGGTGAAACGCTTTTTGCTACACCTGCATTGGCTTATTTTTTGACGCAATCAGTGACTACCGATACGTTTGACAACTATCCACAAACGTTAATGCATTTTGTTCAGTTAGACGATTCGGATATTTTGTCGGCTATCAAAGTATGGTCTGATCATAGCGATGTGGTATTGTCTACGCTGAGTCGACATTTTATCAATCGTAAATTATTTAAAACAACCACCTGTGAACCTCTATCGGATTCTGAACAGGCTGATTTGTTGGCGGCTTATAGCAATCATTTTGGCATTTCAGAGCACGAGGCATCCTATTTTTTTGAAGCGCGTACTATAGCCACGAACACTTACGATTTTTCCGATGCTCAAATTCTTATTTTATTGAATGATGGTCAAGTGAAAGATGTGACTCAAGTGTCTGATATTTTGGATGCTGCCATGTTGAGTCGCCAGGTGGAGAAATATTTTTTATGTAAATTTCCATTATTTTTATAAATGGATGCAACGTTTTAATATGGAAGTGCGTCTATGGAACATAGACCCGTTATTTTAACGGTGTTTCCAATTAAACTGAACGAATAATTAAAATTAAGTAATGACTTTTACAGCACAGCAAATTGCCGACTTCCTTCAAGGAGAAGTTGTTGGAAATAAAGATATTGTAGTCA
Organism: Paludibacteraceae bacterium; assembly: GCA_028694915.1. Lineage (GTDB taxonomy): Bacteria > Bacteroidota > Bacteroidia > Bacteroidales > Paludibacteraceae > W0P28-013. Next base: position 12,498 of record JAQVJY010000023.1, on the reverse strand, counting down.
GTGAACTTTCTAAGATAGAAGAGGGACGTCCAGGAACGCTCACTTTTCTTTCCAATCCTAAATACACCCATTTTATTTATACTACGCAGGCCGATATTGTATTGGTCGATCGTACGTTTGTACCAGAGCAACCTATTTCGGCTACTTTGATTAAAGTCGAAAGCGCTTATCAATCGTTAGCTAAACTATTGACTTTGGTGGATTCGATGAAGCCTAAAAAAACAGGTGTTCATGCTACTGCTGTTGTTTCTGAATCGGCCACTGTTGGCGAAAATGTGTACATTGGTGCTTATGCATTTGTAGGGAATAATGTCAAAATTGGTAACAATGTCAAAATTTATCCCCACGTTTTTTTGGATGATTCTGTGGTTGTTGGCGACGATTCTGTTGTATATGCCCATGTGTCCGTTTACGAAAATTGTGAAATAGGTAAACGCTGTGTGATTCATGCAGGTGCCGTGCTAGGTGCCGATGGATTTGGTTTTGCGCCAGACGAACAAGGTCATTATCACAAAATTCCACAAATTGGTAATGTGAAATTAGAGGATGATGTGGAAGTTGGAGCTAATACGACGATTGATTGTGCTACCATGGGCTCTACGTTAATTCATCGCGGTGTAAAAATTGATAATTTGATTCAGATTGCCCACAATGTAGAAATTGGCGAAGATACCGCTTTGGCAGCGCAAACAGGCGTAGCAGGTTCTACTAAAATTGGTAAACGCTGCGTGTTGGCTGGTCAAGTGGGCGTAGCTGGTCACCTCAATATTGCTGATGGGTCTATTTTTGGCGCACAAACTGGTGTGTCCAGTCATATTAAAGAAGCGGGACAAATTTGGCAAGGTTATCCAGCAATGCCAGTGGCTACGTTCCGCCGTTTATCCGTTATTCAAAAACAATTGCCCGATTTGCAACGTAAAATCTATGATTTGGAGCGTCAAATCGAGGCACTGAAAACCAAATAAACCAAAACAAATTAACTATGTCAAAACAAACGACACTTAAATCATCATTTACGCTTTCTGGCAAGGGATTACACACAGGTTTGCAAATTACGCTTACGGTGAATCCTGCTCCTGAGAATACGGGTTATGTCATTAAACGCGTCGATTTGCCTAACGTACCAGAAATTCCTGCTCTAGCAGAATATGTTTCGGAAACAACTCGTGGAACAGTTCTTAAATTGGGTGAAGTTCAAGTAAGCACCGTAGAACATGCCTTGGCAGCTTTGTATGCTTTGGGTATTGATAACTGTATTTTAGAAGTGAATGCACCAGAGTTCCCAATTCTTGATGGTAGTTCTAAATTTTATGTAGAACAAATTGAAAAAGTAGGTATCGAAGAGCAATCAAAAGATAAAGACTATTTTGTTGTTACTAAAAAAATTATATACGAAACACCTGATAAATCATCGTCTATTATGTTGTTGCCAGATGAAACATTCTCGGTACAAACATTAATAGGTTATGATTCTCCCGTTCTTGGAAATCAGTTTGCGGTATTGGAAAATATGGCCGATTTTAAAACGGAAGTTGCTCCTGCTCGTACATTCGTATTTGTTCGCGAATTGGAACCTCTGTTGAAAATGAATCTAATTAAAGGTGGCGATTTGACTAATGCGATTGTTATTTATGACCGTCCGACAGCCAAATCGGAATTACAGCGCTTGTCAGAATTGATGAACCAACCTTGTCCTGAAGTGGATTCTTTGGGTTATATGAATACAGAATTGGTGTTCAACAATGAACCAGCACGACATAAACTACTTGATGTTATTGGTGACTTAGCATTGATTGGAAAACCTATTAAAGGTAAAGTCATTGCTATGCATCCTGGCCACAGCGTTAATACTGCTTTGGCTAAATTGATGCGTAAAGAGATCAAACGTCAAGAAATTTTACCTCCAGTTTATAATACAGATTCTACCGCATTACTTGATATCAATCAAATAAAAGAGTTGTTGCCACACCGTTATCCATTTTTATTGGTCGACAAAGTGGTAGAAATGGGTTCTGATTACATTGTTGGTATAAAAAATGTAACCATGAACGAAATGCACTTTTTGGGGCATTTCCCTAACGAACCAGTTATGCCAGGTGTGCTTATTATTGAAGCCATGGCTCAATGTGCAGGTTTGTTGGTGCTTAGCCAAGTAGATGATCCGAAAAATTACTCAACCTATTTCTTGAAAATTGATAATGTCAAATTCCGTCAAAAAGTAGTTCCTGGCGATACGTTAGTTATGAAAGTTGTTTTCTTGACTGATGTACGCCGTGGTATTGCGAATATAAAAGGTTATGCTTTTGTACAAGGCAAGATAGCTACTGAAGCGGAAATGACAGCTCAAATAGCTAAAAATAAATAATTATTCAACAATTAACTATGACACAACCCTTAGCTTACATTCATCCTGATGCTAAAATTGCTCCTAATGTGGTGATTGAACCATTTGTAACCATCGAAAAAAATGTCGAAATTGGTGCAGGTACACGCATTGGACCTAATGTTACTATTTATGAAAATACCCATATTGGTGAAAACTGTGTTGTTTTTCCAGGAGCAGTAATTGGTGCGGTTCCACAGGACTTAAAATTCGCTGGTGAAGCCACCTATACTATTATTGGTAATAACACAACCATTCGTGAATGCGTCACCGTACATCGTGGCACAGCATCGAAAGGGAAGACCGTTATAGGTGACAATTGTTTGATTATGGCTTATTGCCACGTAGCACACGATTGTCATTTGGGTAACCATATTATTATGTCTAACGCTACACAGTTGGCTGGTGAAGTGGTGATTGATGATCATGCCATTTTAGGTGGCGGTTCGTTAGTGCATCAATTTACGCATATTGGTAAACACGTGATGTTGCAAGGTGGTTCTAAGGTGAATAAAGATATTCCACCGTTTGTAACGGCTGCTCGTGAGCCTATTTCGTATGCGGGAATCAATTCTATTGGTTTGCGTCGCCGTGGTTATACCGATGCGCAAATTCAAAATATTCAGGATATTTATCGCATGATATTCCAATCGGAGATGAATGTGTCGCAAGCCGTTGATAAAATTGAAACGACTTTCCCTGCAACGCCTGAGCGTGATGAAGTGGTTCTATTTGTGCGTAATTCGTCGCGTGGTATTTTGAAAGGTTATAACAAGTAATTTTACTGAGTAAATTATATAAAGAAAGGCGGAAGCTCCATTTGGAGCTTCCGCCTTTCTTTTATTCCCAATTGATTGGTTCTAAGCCATGTTCTGTAAGGTATTGGTTGGTTTGTGAAAAATGTTTACATCCAAAAAATCCTCGGTGTGCTGATAGTGGAGAAGGATGAACGGCTGTTAGCACTAAGTGTTTAGTATTATCGATGTATTGTGCTTTTTGCTGAGCGTAGTTGCCCCACAGTAAGAATACCACGTGTTCTTTTTCATTTGCCACTGCTTTTATAGCGCTATCGGTAAATGTTTCCCAGCCCTTTTTTTGATGTGAACCAGCGAGATTAGCTTGTACCGTGAGTGTGGCGTTTAGTAATAGTACGCCTTGTTTAGCCCAGCGTTCTAGGTTGCCATGCGATAAAGGTTGAATGCCTAAGTCGGAGCGAATTTCTTGGTAGATATTTTTAAGCGAAGGTGGTAATGGAATATCCTCATTTACAGAGAAACTCAGCCCGTGTGCTTGACCAAGTCCATGATAAGGGTCTTGACCGATAATGACCACTTTAACTTTGTCGAATGGACATAGATCAAAGGCGTTGAATATTAATTTGGCAGGCGGAAATATTTGATGATGAGTGTAGGCGTTACGTACAAAGGATGTTAATTGTCCAAAATAGGGTGCATTGAACTCATTGGCTAATCTTGATTTCCACGAAGAGTCTATTTTTACGTCCATATAAGTTGTAGTATAAAATGAGAATACAAAAGTATATTAATTAAGAATAAAATTTATCTATCAAGAATGATTTTTTTTGATAATGATTGAATGCAAATTGTAAAAATGGAACGTTTTTGTTATTTTGCACACTTAGTTTGGTACGTTTTGCACAAATCGACAAATTATTTTGTAAAACTCGGCATATAATTTTGTAAAACTTGGAACAACTATTGTTGTATTGTACCGAAATTTGTAGCGTGTAAAAATGTGTTTTTTAGCATATTTTTTTAGCGGTTTTTTTATCATTTGTAAACTTTTTGATGAATTATAGTTTTTTAAATACTGCGTAAGGTTTAATTAAGTAATTTTGCAACGATTTAAAAATGTGAGAGTTTACGTGTTTTTATTGAAGTGATTTTTCTCCTGTTTGTGGGGGATTTAGATATTTCTTTAGGTTTTTAAGTAAAACAATAAAAAACTCATTATTATGGAAACAACGAAACAACCTCAAAATGTAGATTTTGATACTTTGTCTGTCACAGTTTTAATTCTTTTCTGGGTTATAACATTGGTTGCAATTATTTATTCGCAGTTTTTTTCTTAAGTGATTTTTTTGCCCTCTTTGTTGGCAATTTGGATATTCAGTTGGTTTTTTAGGTAAAATAGTAAAAAGGCTCATGATTAAGTGAAGTTGTGATGGGCTAAAGTATAGTAATTATGAAAAATTTTAGGTTTTTAGGGGTTGGTCTTGCCTCTTTATTTTGGTTTGTGTCTATCTCTGCCAGTGCATTTACATTTGCAAATGGTGATATTGTCACCATTAAATCTGGAACTTATTATTTATCATCTGATGCTACCACTTCGGGATCGTATGTAACCAATAGTGTTACAGCGTTATCGGAGGCTTGTTTGTGGCGTGTGTCCATGACTTCAGCCACTAATTTTCAACTTTACAATGTTAAAACAGGTTGGGCATTGGCGTGGTTTTCCGCTGGGAAGCTAGGTATCTACTCACCAGCTGATACTTGGACGGTGTTTAATACCACGCGATTGAAAAGTATTTCTTCTACGGCGTATTATGTGCGTTGTTCTTCGGGTAGTTGGACCGCTACCACTAATTCTAATCAGGCTACGGCACTCACAGTTAATTATTTTTCGAGTGCTACCGTTACTACCACTACCAATCGTTCGTTTTCGTTGTCTCCCACCAGTAAAGAGTGTGATAAATGGTATTGTGGGCAAGATTTTACGCCTACTTCTACCATTACCACTTCTGCAGTAACTACTTATACTGATAAAAACAACGCTACTAGTAATGTAATAGGCACACCAAATGTGGTAACATCGGATATTACTACCCCTGTTAGCTATGTACTTTCTGGCGATGCAGGTTTTGTTTTGAATGCTCATTCGTACGATAGAGCTGCTACTGTTACTGCTCAAGCAAATAGCTCATACTACTATCGGAATGGTTTATTGACGGGAACAATTACTTTTCCAGATGGTACGGTTCATACCGCTCAAGCCACAATTCGACAAGCGGCAAGTTCTTTTCAATATACTCGGAAACGTTCGGAAATGACGTTTACGCCAACTTCGTATGAGTTTTCACAAGCAGCTAATTCGTATGCTTATTTTACATTGAATGCAAAAACGTATGTGACTACTTATACGGCTTATTTGAATGGCACCGATACGGTTATTTTATCGCAATCAGAGTCGGTTGATACCTGGCCTACGATTACTAATTTAACGTATACCTTGTCTGGAAATTCGGCATTTGCTAAATCAGGTGAAGGTAGAAGTGGATTGAATATTTATACAACATCGAACAATACGAGTGCGATGTTGTTAACCGCCACTTTGACTGCTACTGGTATTATTGATGGTGTAACCTATACTGCTACTGCACAATGTGTTCAAGTTGCAGGTTTGATTCATCAAAAAGGAGCCTCTAATCGTTCGTTGCAAGCCAACGGTATGCAAGGTGTTCATACGTTAGAAGAAGTTGTATATGTCAAAGCAGGAACTTCTCGTGTGCTAGAGTTGCCAGTGCCTACTGGTGGTGGTTATCAAGATCAGTATTATCGTTGGTATAACTACGATACCGATTTAGATGCTGGCAGTGCTTTGACTCACACCACGACTCACAATTACTTACAATCGCAATTGGGTGGTTATGGTGATTTTATGATTCATGGTGGAAATCCTGGTACGACGTCTTATACTATGCCTTACACGCCAGTTAATACACGTATTGCTGTGGATGTATCACGTAATAGTGATTATGTGGCAGGAACTACGTTTACCGAACCAACGCTTTCGTATCGTGTAATTTATGATATTCGTGATGCCAAGGAAATGGCAAAAAAAATGGCCTATTGCGAGGATGATAACTTCTTGGAAGAATATACCATTGTGGCACCTACAGGAGCAACCATTTCTATCGGGCCAAAATATAAATATACAGGAACGGGTAATAACTACTTTGTAAACGAAAATAATCCCAATCCAGTATCGTCTCCACAATGGAAAATAGGTTCTACTAACCTTAATAATCCAACGGTTATTGATAATCGGTTGATTCAACCACCATTGGTGAACACGCCCCAAACTATAGTTTATACGTTGAGTGCCAATTCTTTGAATATCGCTAAATTTACAGTTGTTTATAAAGATGTTGCCAAGGTTGGACCAGTAAGGGAAACGTTAGGAACGGCGATTATTAACAATGCCGATTTGGATAAACGCTATACGTTGGTTGAGAAACGTACGTTCGATTACACCGATGGCGGCACTGGTAATTATTATCCAAATCCGTTACCTTGGAACGAGGTTACTTACGGTTTCGACTACCGTAGTGCTATTCGTTATGGTGCTGCTACTACCGATTGGGGCGAATATAATTTAATGCGTACTACCACCGGTTCTGATATGACCGGTTGGCTTTATACGGGCATTGATAACCGTGGAGGTAAAGATAATGGATATTTCTTTTATGTGGATGCTAGTGAGAAACCTGGTAAAGTGGCTGACTTGAAAATTAATGGAAATTTGTGTCCAGGTACCACTATTTATTTCTCTGCTTGGGTAGCCGATTTGGCAACTTCGGGCAATCGCGCCAATCTTAACTTTGTAGTTTCTGGTATTCGTAATGGTCAGGAAGAAGACATTTCTATGTTTACTACTGGTGTTATGAAAGTGGCAGGAGCATGGACTCAAGTCTTCTTTGATTTGCAATTGAATGAAGAACAATACGATGAATATCGTTTGCGTATTGTGAATAATGGCGCCTCTTCTTCTGGTAACGACTTTGCTATCGATGATATACGTATTTATGTGAGCAAACCGCTGACCACCTCTTTCCAAGCTATTATGGCTTGTGGTGCTAAAGAAGATGAAATTGTCGCTGTTTTACGTGCTGATTATGATAATCCATTATATGCTTGGAGTGTTGAGAATGATGAGGCTACCTTTTATTATCAATGGCAAGATGAGCAGGGTAAGGTTTTGAATTTAAATTATTTGAATGAAACAACCAGTGGTTATGGTCATATTACGTTAAATCATGGCTTGACAATTGCCCAACTGGCAACTAAATATGGTTCAAGTTACGTATATGAAAGTTTGCAAGCTTATTTAGGAACCGCTTCTAATGAAGGTAAGGTTGTGGACTTCTTCTTTGTGAATGAGTCTGCTGTTAATCCTGAAACAGGTGTATCTGAATTGCGACCTATTCTTTATATTATCAATAGAAGTGCGGCTTTCCAATTAGGGTACGAATATAAATCTGTGTTGGTAGATGGCGCTCCTATTTTTGATACGGACTGTGGTAATGTGAGTTCATTTGTGGTGCAGCCACGTTCACAATTGACTTTGAATAATGATGTACAACGTGGACGCGTAGTGAGTTCGTTGTGTTCTGGTGAAACCTATGAAGTTTCCATTCGTGTGTTTGATTCCAACAGTGAAACGATGAGTGTGGTTCAGGGTTATTGTTATTCTGATTACTATTATGGTGATCCATTGGTATTAGATAATTTAACGCAAGCTATTTGGGCTTTCCGTTTAGTGTATCCAACTGCTACAACATTTAGTCAGCCAGTGACTGGCGTTTATACGCAAGCCTACAAAGATTTATTAACGGCAGAAAGTGCTAAATTCGATTTATATAAACGCAAAGTCTCTGTTGGTATTCCATCGGATGGTAAACCTGCCATTTTTGTAGTGTGGCCAATTTCAGGTACTGGTGTTCTTTTGGAAGGTAGTGGAAGTTTGGTGGTGTGTAACGAACCAGTACGTGTAACCTTAATGGCTACCGCTTCGTTAACGTTTGGTCCTGCCGAACTGCCCGAAGCGTTAGTTGGTGCTCCATCTATCGTTCGTTTATCGGTATATGATGCCAATAATAGCTTTAATGTTCCAATCCGTACAAAAGATGGTGCCGTTGTTATTTCGGAAGTAAAATTGTATGCATCAACTGACCCAGCCTATAATTCAGGCGTGGTATTTAATTTGGTTCCATCTAATACCCAACCAAATGTGGGTGAGTCTATAGCTCTGACTCCTAAAGCGGGTAATACTGTAGGATTTTCGTTGAAAGGTGGTTATACCTATGAGTTTTATGCGCCATTACAAGGACTTTCTGGAAATGAGTGTGCTGTAAAAGCGGCCTATTTTAAGGTTAATGTAGTGCCTGATGTGGTAGTTTGGAAACCACTCACCGATAATCGTGCTTGGAATAATGATGCAAACTGGGCTTCGTTCGATGGTGTTGGACAAGGTTTTGTTCCATTGTCGCATACCAATGTTATTATTGAAAATGCGTCAAGTTCGCCAGCATTACCAACTTCGCCAGATGCCCATACAACCGAAATAGGTTCTCAAGCATATATCACGTACGATTTGAATTATGAAAAATGGAATTGTGAAAACATTTATTTCCGTCCTGGTGGTATGTTGCTCAATCAACATAAATTAAATTACACGAAGGCTTGGGTTGATATGAAAATGGGTACTAATCATTGGGAGTTGATGGCTGCCCCTATGAAAGGGGTTGTTTCGGGAGATATGTATATACCTAAAACTGGCGATACAACTCAACCTTTTCAGGATTTGCAAACGGTAGATAATCGTGTCGCACATTATCCCTTCTGGCACTCAGTATATAATAAAGAAACCTATGATGTTACCACTAATACAGTCGTAACCGTTACTTCTACTGCATGGACTGACCCAGTGAATTATTTGGGCAATCCTTATTTGCCAGGAACAGGTTTTGCTTTGTGGGGTGAGTACCGACCCAACGCAAGTTTAATGGATTCTGTAGTCGTACGTTTCCCTAAAACCGAAACTTCGTACCGTTATTTTAGTAGCACCAAAGATCAGCCATTAAGTGGCGATCGTTACTTGGTGAACGTTACGCGTCCAGCAGATTATGGTAAGTTAGGTTTTGAACCAACTGAAGCAGATGGCGAAACCATGAAAGTAACCATTACTAATGCGACTCCAGGTCGTATATTCTTGGTCGGCAATCCATTGATGGCTAATTTGGATTTGGCATTATTCTTTGCTGCCAATCCTAATTTATCAGGAACTTTCTGGTTGTACGATTCAGAAAATCAAACCATACCAATGACACCATTGAATGGCTTGACAACGTCGTCGACTGTGCTTGATTATATTCCTCCGATGCGTTCGTTCTTGGTTCAAACAACCGATGATGTACAATCGTTGACACTCAATTTTAGAGCCAATATGGCTAATATTATTGATTTGAATGGAATAGCCTCCGCACAACAAAGTCCAGCACGTATGAAACGCAAATCAGTGTCTGATGACCAAGTTATAGAAGGCGGAATATTGCGTATCGATGCTGTAAGAAATGGGGTGAAGAGTCGTGCTATCATCGCTCAAAATAATGAGGCCTCTAGGGCTTATGTGATGGGTGAAGATGCCGAGTTGTTAATGCTGGATGTAACCATGACGCCAGCTGCTATTTATAGCGTGGCTGATAATATGGCATTGAGTATTAATGCCGTTTCAGATATTGATATGATTCCGTTGGCGTTCCGTGTGGTTGATAAGTCAAAAGCAAAACACATTTCGCTTCAATTTAACGGTGTAAACAGTTTTAATGAAACGCTTTATTTGTATGATGCTTATACAGGCAATTCGACTCAAATAAATGAAGGCGCGTCATTCGATTTAGAAGCACCTTTGGCTGACGAGATGCGTTATTATGTACGTGTTATGTATATTTCAACAGACGTAGAAACATCAAATTCAGTTACTGATGATGTAACTATTTATAATAAAGAAGCAGGTTCAGTATTAGTATATACGTCCGCCACAATTGAGAAATTAACGGTGTTTAATATGGCCGGACAAATGGTAGAACAAGAACAAAATTTGTGGACAAATATCAAAGCAGTGAATCTCCCTACGGGTGTTTACTTATTCGAAATCGTTACCGATAGAGGTGTAGCGAACAAAAAAGTATTGGTCAGATAAACGTGTTTGGTCGCACGTCTGACCTAAATTCAGTAACATTAGGTTTTTATGAAAAAAGATTGAAGATGAAGAAAAAAATAATGGCATACGTCCTTCTGAACGTGTTGACCTTTATCCATTTTGGGCTAATTGCCCAAAATATCACTATGGCAGAGCCTTTCTCAAATGAAGGGCCTGCCTATGTTGATTTACATAGGAAGCAGGCAGAAGTGTTGAAACCTCTTGTTATTGTAGGTGGATTAGTGTCAGAGTATGATATGATGTATCAAAATAGAACGACAGAGAATTTTCGCTCTGAATATAGGGTGTCGTCATATATGGGTGGTGGAGCAACTATTCAGTTCCAAAATTCGTCGGCTTTATTTGCCGAACTAGGTGCTTTTTATAATGAATTGGCTACTAATGAAATTTCTGAACCTGAATCCTCAGTGATGATGCGTGGCCCAGGCGGAAATCCCGGTGGGGTAGTAGATGACCCTATTGGCAGCGAACATGTATTGTTGCTGTTTGTGTCTATGTACGGCGTGTATATTTACCGTAAACTACAGAAACGTCGTAACGCTACGTCTGCTTAATTAGCCAACTCGCTTAATTCGAGCCAGCGCATGGTTTTTTCATCTAGTAAAGCTGAAACTTCCGAAAAACGTTTAGATTGAGTCATTATTTCTTCCGTCGAGAGTGATCCTGACGATAGTTGTGCCTCAAGCCTTTGTTGTTCTTGTTCCAAACTCTGAATATCCGTTTCTAATGTTTCTAGTTCACGTTTTTCGTTGAAGGTGAGCTTGCGTTGTTTGGTGTCTGTTGTCGTCGGTTTTTCTGCAGGAGTGGCACTTTTTTTAGAGCTGGCAGCTTTATTTTTTAATTCTGTTTCTTCCGCTTCTTTCAGCGCGTTCCATTCGCGATAATCGGTATAATTCCCTGGGAAATCTTTTATCTTACAATCGCCTTGGAATACCAATAAATGGTCCACCACTTTGTCCATAAAGAAACGGTCGTGACTCACCACAATAACACAGCCTTTGAAGCTAATTAAATAATCTTCTAAGACATTTAAAGTGGCTATATCTAAATCATTGGTAGGTTCATCTAAAATCAAAAAATTAGGATTTTTGATGAGTACCGTGCAGAGATACAAACGCCGTTTTTCGCCACCGCTTAATTTGGCAATAAAATCGTGCTGTTTTTCGGGCGGAAACAGAAAGTGAGTGAGAAATTGTGATGCATTCATTTTTTTTCCGCCTCCTAAATCGATTTCTTCGGCAATATCGCGTACTGCATCAATTACTTTCATGCGGTCGTCAAATTGTAGTCCTGATTGGCTGTAATAGGCAAATTGAACCGTATCACCAATGTCGAAGCTGCCACTGTCGGGCGCCACTTCACCCAGCAACATTCTGAGGAATGTGGATTTTCCAGTGCCATTTTTCCCTACAATACCCAATTTTTCGTACCGCGAAAAGTTGTAGTAGAAGTTGTCGAGAATTTTATAGTCGCCAAAGGCTTTGGAGACGTATTGTGCTTCGAATATTTTACTGCCCAAATAGGCTGCTTTTACGCCGAGTGATACTTGTTTTTCGGCAATGCGTTGTTTCGCCCGTTGTTCTATCTCGTAAAACGCGTCGATGCGGCTTTGTGCTTTAGTGGCGCGAGCCTGTGGTTGTCGGCGCATCCAGTCGAGCTCTTTGCGGTAGAGATTTTGTGTACGTGTAGTTTCTGCATTGAAATTGTCGATGCGCGCCTCTCTTTTCTCTAAATAGTAGCTGTAATTGCCACGATATTGAAACAGCGTTTCTTGGTCTATTTCTAAAATGGTATTGCACACATGATCCAAAAAGTAACGATCGTGTGTCACCATCAATAGTGTCATTTTGGAGTGGTTCAAAAAATCTTCGAGCCATTCCACCATTTCTAAATCCAAGTGGTTGGTTGGTTCATCAAGTAGTAATAAATCAGGTTCGGTGATGAGCACATTGGCCAAAGCGAGCCGTTTTTGTTGTCCACCACTCAATTGGTCAACGCGTTGTTCTAGGTTGTGAATATTGAGTTTGCCTAGAATTTGTTTGATGCGAATATCGTAATCCCACGCATTGAGTCGATCCATATCGGCCATGGCC
>JAQVJY010000045.1 GCA_028694915.1 Paludibacteraceae bacterium | reverse complement strand
GAACCAAATAGTAAAAGTTCGTCAATGGGGAACTGTCGTTCAGCCAAAACTTTAAGAAATTCTTGACCAACGGCGCCGCTAACGCCAACAATGGCTACTTTCATAGATAAAGAGTTTAGTTTGTTAGTTTTGAAAAAAATAAATATATTTACGAAGTAAATTCGGTCAGCAAAAATACAATTTTTTGTTCATTAATTACAACGAAGATGAAAAGATTTTTACTGTTTTTTCTGGTGTTATTTTCTACGACGATGCAGGCACAATTTTCCGATAATTTTTCGGATGGAGATTTCACGCAAAACCCTCTATGGCAAGGCAGTGACGCAAAGTTTGTAGTGAATAATTCAGGGCAATTACAACTGAATGATAATGGCGCTATAACGGGTTCTAATAAGGCGTATTTGTCGACTCATTCTCAAGCTATCATGTCGGCCACGTGGGAGTGTACACTATCGCTCAAATTGGTACTAACTTCGGCGAATTATGTGCGCTTTTATTTGGTTTCCGACACGTTAGATTTATCATCATCACTCAATGGTTATTTTGTGATGTTGGGCGGAACAACAAAAGAGATTTCTCTCTATCGACAAAATGGTTTAACAATCACCAAATTAATTGATGGGAATGATAATAGGCTTCCTGCAGTTGCTGGTTATTCCGTGCATTTAAAAGTTGAACGGAGTGCAGACGGCGAATGGCAGCTATGGTCGGAGCTTACGACCGATAATCAATTCGTATCTGAAGGCACGTGTCGCGATAAAACGTTATTAAAAGCAGCTTATTCGGGGTTGTTTTTTAATTATTCTTCATCAAACAAAACTAATTTTGCTTGTGATAGTATTTCTGCTGTCGGTCAACCTTACATCAAACCTATTCAAAATGTATCTAAGCATGATGTTGTGTTTACTGAAATTATGGCTGACCCGGATCCTGTTATTCATTTACCCAATACAGAATTTGTGGAAATTTATAATCGCACAGACAAAATGATAGATTTGGCAGGTTGGTCGTTGTGCCTTGGCGATAAGTGCGGAACGATTATGGAGGGAGAACTATTGCCACATACTTTTGTGCTATTGTGTGCGAGTAGTAAAGTAACTGATTTTCTGGCTTATGGACCAGTTATTCCAGTTTCATCTTTTTCGGCAATTCCCAATTCAGGCTCCCTTATTACATTACTTTCTGATGAGCAAAAAGTGGTGGCGTGGACCGATTTTTCGGATGCGTGGTATGGTGATGACGCATTTAAAAAAGCTGGTGGTTGGTCGTTAGAGCGTATAAATGTTGATTATTTAGATAATTTTAAAGAGAATTGGATGCCTTCGCAAAATAATGCAGGCGGAACTCCTTCTGCGCCGAATTCTGTGTCGTCCAATTTATCTGATCAACGTGAACCGCAATTGCAATACCTTGCTGTGTTGGCTCCAGATACATTATTATTGCAATTCTCCAAGTCTATGGCCGATACTACATTACTGAATATGATTAATTATCAACTCGCGCCTTCTTCGGTTCGCTCATTGGTGGTTAACCAACCGTATGCTACTGCAGTGTCACTTATCTTGAATGATTCACTTGCAGCAAATGAAAAGGCTGTATTACATATTTCGAATTTAAAGTGTGTTGATGGTTTGTCTTTGGATTCTATGTCGTTACGTGTTTCGTTGCCTCAGCAGCCGATGGCGGGCGATGTGGTTATTAATGAGGTGCTTTTTAATCCAAAAGGTGATGGTGTTGATTATATTGAAATCTTAAATATCTCAGATAAGGTGTTGGATTTGTCTTCCTTATTGGTTACCAAACGTAAAGGCGATTATTTTGATGTCCCAGTATCTATTACCACTCGTCAAGCACTTTGTTTTCCTGGTGATTATTGGGTGTTGACATCCGATCCTACGGTTGTTTGTAAGCAATTTTCGTGTGCTCCGTTAGTTCATTCTGCCCAAGTGGCGATTCCTTCGATGAACGATGATGAAGGTTCTGTGGTGTTGATACTACAAGATGGTACTGTTGTGGATGAGTTCTCTTATTCTGCCAAAATGCATCATCCGTTTGTAGTAAATCCCGAAGGTGTTTCGTTAGAACGTGTGAATCCATTTAGGCCAACACAAGTGCCAGACAATTGGCAGTCGGCTTCGTTTGAATCGGGTTATGGAACTCCTGGCTCTCAAAATTCACAGTATAGTGTACCTACTAGCACTACAACAGATTCTGAATTTTGGCTAGAATACGATACTTTTACGCCCGATAATGATGGAATGCAGGATTTGTTACATCTCAATTATCAGTTGACGCAAGATGGTTTTACGGTTTATGCGGACGTATTTAATGCTAATGGCGTGCATCAACGACAATTGCTCAATGGTGAATTGGTTGGAACGGATGGAGTTATTACTTGGAATGGACTTTCTGATAAAGGCACATTGTGTAATGTGGGTGTTTATGTTCTTTTTGTAGAGGCTATACATCCAGGTGGGAGTCGCATACAAAAGAAAATTGTATGTGTGTTAAGTGCACGATAAAAGCAGATTGTAGCATAAAAAAAGGTCGAACAATTGAATGTTCGACCTTTTTTTTAATGAATTGTATTTTGATTATTCAGAAACAACTTCTAAAGTAAGTTCTGCACTCACTTCGCGGTGTAATTTTACAATCGCTTTGTAAGTACCTACTTCTTTAATGCTGTCTTTGATTACAATCGTTTTACGATCAATTTCGAAACCTTTCTTAGCTAATTCTTCAGCAACTTGAATGTTGTTTACAGAACCGAAGATAGTGCCAGTTGCACTCGTTTTAGCACCCATGGTCAATGTTAAACCATTAAGTTTAGCTGCTAATTCTTCAGCATCAGTTTTGATTTTAGCCAATTTATGAGCGCGTTGTTTCAAGTTTTCAGCCAATACTTTACGAGCCGATTCGCTTGCAATAACTGCTTTGCCAGTAGGAATCAAAAAGTTACGTCCGTAACCGTCTTTCACAGTTACCACGTCATCTTTGTAGCCTAAGTTGATTACATCTTCTTTTAAAATAACTTGCATAGTTTGTTCCTCCTTAAAATTATTTCATCATATCGGTTACGTAAGGGAGCAAAGCCAAGTGACGTGCTCTTTTAACTGCTTGGGCAACTTTACGTTGAAATTTCAACGAAGTACCGGTAAGACGACGAGGAAGAATTTTTCCTTGTTCGTTCAAGAATTTTTTCAAAAATTCAGGATCTTTGTAGTCAATGTATCTAATACCGCTTTTTTTGAAACGGCAATATTTTTTCTTCTTGTTGTCAACTGCAACAGGAGTCAAATAACGGATGTCTGCATTGTTTGCCATGTCTTATTTCTCCCCTTGATTAGATTTGTTAATACGTTTGGTAGCATATTCAAGCGCGTATTTGTCAAGACGGAAAGTCAAGAAACGGATAACGCGTTCGTCACGACGGAATTGTAATTCCAATTGTGCTACTACACTTGGTTCTGCTTTAAATTGAAGCAAAGCATAAAAACCTGTTGATTTTTTTTGGATAGGGTAAGCCAATTTTTTCAAACCCCAGCATTCTTCATTCTCGATCTCTGCACCTTTCTCGATCAGAAGATTTTTGAATTTTTCTACTGCTTCCTTCATCTGAACATCAGATAAAACGGGAGTTAAAATGAAAGCAGTTTCATAGTGATTCATCATACTGATAAAACTTTTTGTTAATGAATAAGTTAATTAATCGCTTTTAGCGGCTGCAAAGGTACAATTTTTTTTTTAGGTGACAAAACTATTTTGCCATAAAAAACGGGAATGCGTTTAACTGCACTCCCGTTTTCTTCAAGTTTATTTGTAAGTCGTTATTTGACCATGACTTTGTGCATGCCATCAAGTGCTTTTACAATATAAACGCCTTGCAAAGAACCGTTTAATTTGGTGACGTCTTGACCAGCAATGTTGTATATTCTAAATTCACCTTCGGCAAAAATAGATCCGTTATTGCAATAAATCGCATTTGCGTTTTCTGCGGCAACAATTATAGTAGGAGTTGCACTATAAGATACATCTTTCAAAAGATTAACCGTTTTATTGTTTTCACCCTCATATTGAGCTCTTACAATAACTCCGATATTTTTAATTTTGCTTAAATCCTCCGAAGCCACATTAAAAAATGATTGAATGTTAATAGTAATTGAATATTTTCCGCTTTTTTCTACGCCGTCGTGTGTCATTTTTACTTTGGCATCTAAAGCATCGTACTCTGCGTCACCATTGCATGATTCCCATGCAGTTGAATAGCTTCCAGTACTAAATGTTTCTCCATCTTTTGGATCTAGCCATGCGTGTACAAAACATTTTGGTGTCCAATTTGTAAAATTAGTACCTGTGCCATCATAAGAAAAAACGGCATCTTGAGTAGGGTCAATAGGATCTGGTGCTACGGTTAAGGTTCCACCTTCTGCCGCCCAAATTGTCGTTGCAATAATAATTGTCACTACTGTAGTAAAGATTTTTTTCATAATGCTTTGTCTTTTTAGGTTAATATTATAAGGGGTTAAAAACTTGGAACACCCAAAGTTAGTGAGTTTTTTT
>JAQVJY010000009.1 GCA_028694915.1 Paludibacteraceae bacterium | reverse complement strand
GATAATTTAACCGTGACATTGGATGTCAAGTTGCAAATTTTAGCAGAGGAGTTATTGCAAGGTAAAAAGGGTAGTGTTGTAGCTATTGAGCCAAGCACTGGCGAAATATTGGCTATGGCCTCAAATCCAACTTGGAATCCAGGTATCTTAGTTGGGCGTGAACGGTCTCGTAATTATTCGTTGCTTTTGAAAGACCCTACAAAACCATTATTAAATCGTGCCACACAGGGAACTTACTCACCTGGCTCAACCTTTAAAACATTACAAGCTTTGGTTTGCCAAAAAGAGGGTGGTATTACCCCAGAAACCCTATTTGGTTGTAGTGGCCCTGCCTCTAGCCCTATTCGATGTACGCACCATCATGGGTCTCCTGTTAATCTTGAAAGTGCCATCGAACAAAGTTGTAACCCGTATTTCTGGCATGCATATCGGGAGACATTAGAAAAAGGAGGTTATGGCGATCGTAATGCTAATTTTAAAGCTAATTATGAGCGTTGGCGTAACGATATGATGAGTTTTGGTCTTGGTCCTAAATTCAAAGATTCCGATATCCCAGATCAAGTAAATGGCAGTATTCCATCTATCAAAACCTACGATACGTGGTATGGGGCACGTGGTTGGCGAGCTATTACTATTCGCTCCAATGCTATCGGGCAAGGTGAAGTTCAAGTAACTCCCTTGCAATTGGCAAACTCAGTAGCTGTAATTGCCAATGAGGGATATTACATTACACCACATTTACACAAATGTGATTCCATGTTGAAACATAAGCATACCTCTTTGATTGACAAGAAATATTTCCCAGTTGTCAAACAAGGTATGTGGCGCGTTTGTGAATTTGGGACTGGTAAATGGTATAAACTTGATAGCATTTCGATGTGTGGAAAAACAGGTACGGTTGATAATAGTCATGGTCGTCCACACTCCTTATTTGTCGGCTTTGCGCCAAAAGATAATCCTAAAATAGCTATTGCTGTAGTGATTGAAACGTCAGGTTTTGGTGCTACATGGGCAAACCCTATAGCGAGTGTATTAATAGAACAGTATTTAACGGGTGAAGTTAAACGTATAGAGTTAGTCAATCGATTAAAAACCTCAGTTACAGATCCAGATGTCAAGAAATATTAGCATAAAATCTTCCATCGATTGGCCAATTGTATTTTTGTACTTGGCTTTGGTGTTCCTTGGGTGGCTTAACGTCTATGGCGCTAGCTTCGATTACGATCAAACGTCCATTTTTGACTTTTCATACCGCTCTGGTAAACAGTTTGTTTGGATTATTTGTGCCATTGGTTTGGCTGGAATTATTCTATTGATTGATTCGCGTTTTTTTCAGTCTTTTTCCACGCTCTTCTATGTTATGATGATTTTACTGCTGATAGTTACAGCAGTAGTTGCACCTGATATTAAGGGCTCTCGTTCGTGGTTAATATTGGGTCCTTTAAGTATCCAGCCTGCTGAATTTTCGAAATTTGTAACTGCTTTAGCTTTGGCTAAAGCCATGAGTCGTTATGGTTTTAAACTAAATAGTTTTAAGAATTATTTACTCACAGGTTTAATTATTGCTTTGCCAGCGCTCATTATTATTATGCAAAAAGAGACTGGTTCTGCTTTAGTTTATGCGGCTTTTTTACTTGTTTTGTATCGTGAAGGTATGCCCGGTTTGATTCCACTTATTGGTTTCTGTTGTGTGGTTTTGTTTATTATAGTGATTCGATTTAGTGATGTGCCTTTTGCTGGCGTGGAGGCTGCGTCCATGGGATTAGTTATAGCCTTTATCTTGATGCTGCTCGTGGTGCTCCTCTTTTTATTTTTCTATAAAAGCGATCGAGAAACACCTAAATATCTTTCGTTGGGATATCTTTCTGTGTTTACTTTGGCTACGTTAATTCATCTTACAGGATGGATTCCTGTCAATTTCCTTTATGTGTCGTTATTTTCTATAGGCGCCTCTGTTATTTATCTGTGTGTTAATGCCATTCGTTTTCGATTGCGCCATTATTGGCTTATAGCCCTTTTTTTAATAGGTTTTACAGGCTATTGTTATTCGGCGGAATATATTTTTGAACGCATATTGGAACCTCATCAACAAATGCGTATCAAAGTGGTTTTGGGTATGGAGAATGATCCTCGTGGTGTTGGCTACAATGTGAATCAAGCTAAAATTGCTATTGGTTCTGGAGGTTTCTTTGGTAAAGGTTTTTTGAATGGCACTCAAACGAAATTGAAATATGTACCAGAACAAGATACCGACTTTATATTTTGTACTGTTGGTGAAGAGTTTGGCTTTATAGGTTCTGTTACCCTTTTAATGCTTTATATGTTTTTCTTATTTAGATTAATTAGGATGGCAGAACGACAACGCGAACCATTTGCCCGTATTTATGGCTATTCGGTTGTTGGTATATTCTTTTTCCATATTGCTATTAATATTGGTATGGTTATTGGTTTAGCCCCAGTTATTGGTATTCCATTACCATTTTTTAGTTATGGAGGTTCTTCACTGTGGTCATTTACCTTCTTATTGTTTATATTCTTGCGCCTTGATATTTCACAAACTGCACGTGTGCATTAATTGTGTAATTAACCTATATAAGAAAAGCCGAAATGGAAATCCCCATTTCGGCTTTTCTTATTCATGCCTATTTCTTTTAATAAAATACTAAACGTTGGCGTGTGTAGACTAAACAGGATGGTAAATTTCTTCGAACGGAATTCTCATACGATTGCCCCAAATGCCACCTTCATCTCTTATGCCGCAGGGAATAACCATATTAATTTCTGCTCCTAGCGGTAATTTTAAAATGCGTTTGACTTTTGTGCTGTCAAAACCTTCCAAAGGACAAGTGTCATACCCTTGGTTGGCCATCGCCAACATAAAGGTTTGAGCAGCCAAGGCACACGTTTTATGAACTACCACTCTCATATCGTTTTCGGATACTTGGTAGGTGATAGGGCGGAATAATCCGATTATTATAACCATAATTTTGCGAAAGAACCCGAAAATTCCTAGAAAACGGGAATATAAAAAAGGCATAACTGTGCCATAATACAACTTCCACCGTTTCATCCTTTTCTCTTGCTTTTCTTTGGGACTGTTTTGCTGTACGTTTAACGTTTCCAACTCACTCATTTTTGCGGCTCTTTTACGGTATAAATCCTGCCGAGTTACAAAAACGACTATTTGTTGTGCTGTGGCTGCTGCTTGTTGATTTAAACAGGCGGCCGTGAGTTGTTTCAATTTATCAGGATCGGTGACATGATAAAATTCCCAAAGTTGCATATTCGAACTATTGGGCGCCAGAGTCGCTTGCATCAAACACTGTTTTACCTTTTCTGAATCGATAGGTGTAGCGCTATAACGTCGTACCGAACGTCGGTAATTGAGTAGTTCTTCAAAATTCATCTGTTGGTGTATTTATTTGTAAATTGAATTAATAAAATAGAGCCTAAGCGACCATTAAGGTGCTTAGGACTCCATGCACTTTGCGCAGTATAAGATGCTTAGTTTTTACCCGCTTTTTTCAATCTCTTGAGTTCTTTCTTTTCTTTTGGGGTTTTGGTAGCCTCTTTTTTTACCGCTTTTTTAACGTCTTGACCTTTACTCATAATTTGTAGTGTTTGTGGGTTGTTAACTATATGCTGTCATCTCTAGATAAATACGTCATTCTGTAATGACTCAAAAGAATGACCTAAAATGTTTAGCAAATATATTGAAAATACTTTACAATATAGTATGTCGAGTTATAATTTCTATAAATTTTGAAGAATGAGATGGTTCGTCCTTGGTTATCCAGTTCTATTTTAACCATGGTAAATAAAAAAGCTTCATCCTAGGATGAAGCTTTTTTATTTGAAAATCAGAGCCTTTTGGCGGATTCGAACCGCCGACCTACTCATTACGAAAACTACCAAATAAGCAGATACTACCATTTAAGCCCTAATAATTAATAATATACATTTTGTCCGTTTGCTTATAAATACACCTTTGTGGGGTGCTGCGGTTATTTTTAAGGTTCTTAAAAATTGATTATTTTTTCGCTTTAACTTTTATACTGTAACTTGTAAGAATTCCTCCAGTAAGTCCAGTTATTAAAAAATCACCAAAAGTGTATTTGGTTATAACTTGACAATTTCCATCTGCGGGCGTATTTACATTAGTTCTTCCTAACGGAATTATACCCCAAAATAACCACATTTGTTTTCCTCTAGCATACGTGTAATCATCTCCTCTAGTTTCAGTATATTGTCCAACACTAGTTTTAGTTACCATACAAGAATTCATTGTCATTGAAATCGTTAAAGTAATCGCAAAAAGAATTAATAATGATTTAAGTTTTCTCATCTTATTTATTATTATTTCCTACTCGTATGGCTTTTCGGTTTCGCCCCGTTTTTTTTGTATGGTTGCTGGTCTCCATAATTTATTTTTTAATTAGTTTTATTACCCTGCATTCCGTGCTTTTTTAGGCTCTACGCCATTTAAAAGGCGTTCCTGCAATTCAATAATTTTATCTTTTAAACGCGCTATTTCCGCGTCTTTTATGGCACATTGCAAACAGGTCGCATCATTATTGTGTGCCACTTTCTCCGTATCCACATTAAGCATTTCGCCATTTCCAGTTAGAAGCCAACCCGTATTTAAATCTGGGAATTGCATAGCAATTCTGTTTATCTTGTCAGGCTGGATTGATTTTCTTATTGCATTTACATAGCCAGACGAAAGCCCACACGTTTCCGCGAATTTTTTTTGACCTATTTTTTTATAGGTTAAAAATTCTATAAGCCTTTGTTTAACTGTTGTTTCCATTATTTTATTATTTAGACAAAATATAAATTATAAAAATATGATTACAATTTACATAACATTGTTGCATTATACATAACATTGTTATATCTTTGCCGCTGTTAATTCTTTGCAAATTTAACAAATTATTGGTTATAACAAGGATAATATGGAAAAAAAAGACATTCTAAAAAATGCGATGAGCGAATTGTCAGCCTTTGATGCGAAAATTAAGCGGTTGGTAATCATTGAAGAACTGAAAATAACAAATGAATGTTATCGTAATTGGATTAAAGGAATTAATGTTCCCTCACGCAAAAAACGAGAGGCTTTAAATGTGATTTTTGGCAAACCTATATACATTAATTAATCAACAAAAGACAAAAACAGACAACAACCTGTAGTACATTGAAAATCAAATCAAACAACAAATGAAACCTGCAAACCAACAACAAGTAATGCTATTAACCTCACGCGAAGACATTAGAATAATTCTTGGCGATGTATTGGTTGATATGGCACGGCAAATGGCAAACCCCGAATGGGTGAGCTTGAAAGAAGCGGCACTACTTTTAGGAGTAAGTACCGGCACGGTAACAGACTGGCGTTATACGGGCAAAATTACCTATACGCAGACGTCTGAGCGCGTTTATATGTACTCGCGTAGTAGTATTAACCAAATACTAGAAGTAAATCGTAAGAATGCCTTTAAAAAGATGGAAAAATATTGATTATGAAAAAACCAAGAATTAAACACAACAAGAAGTACAGAGTTTCTATTTCGTTCGAAGTTATCGAAATAGACGTGACAGCCGAAAATAAAACGGCAGCCAAAAAGAAAGCACTTGAAAAACTGGCTCGTAAAAATCCCCTGAGCCTTATTCATACGCTTTATCGAACCGGGAAGAAAGATATTGATATTGACGAACTTTAAAACACTGCAATCATGGAAGTACTAATCATTGTCATTTTAGTGATCGTCAATTTAATGCTTGTGTTGGCTGTAATTATTGCCAATGCTATCATACGCGAAAAGAAAGAGATAATCAACGCCAAAGATAAAGTTATCGCTTCGATGGTCGAGAAAGACGATTATCAATCCTAAAATCAAACTTTATGAAAACAATTTTTATAGCTTTTCTAAAAGTCGTTCCCGCAATAATATTTTTCATTATTGCTATGGCTCTATATCCCGTTACTTGGTTGTATGACAAACTCCTAACACTAGGATTAAAAATTACCTTATCAGCACTTAATCAAATATCAAAATCTCATGGAATTAATATCAATTAGAGACCTAAAAGCAGAGCGCGAGGAAAAACTGCGAAACCTCCAAAACGAGTAAGAAAGTGCGTGAAAAATACGACACGCTCATTTTTTACCTCGAAAGTGCCCCAAACGCTGAATTTATAGCGAGCGAGATTAAACGCCTCAAAAAGCTAATTGAGATAAACAACTCACGGCTCGGCGACTGGTGGGTAGACCACGTCAAAGAAACCAAGAACAAAACAGAGGTTCAAGTACGAAACTTCTACAATGCCAAAGTTGGCACTACCACAGCCCGGCAGCAAATCAAAAATTTACAGTTATTAATCAAATAATACCAAACATTATGACACAAGAAGAAAAAGACCAAGTTACATTGCACATAGAAGCAATTACAGAAATCTACAAAAAAGAACGCGAAACCAATCCTACCGGGCGCGCTTGCTGTTTATTGTTAACAGATAACGATGAAAAACAAAGCCTTAATATGGCGGGGGTAGGTTTGGATATAGCTCTTTTGATTGCTGGATTTTTCGACGATGATGAAAACTTTAAAACTGCAATTGAGGCTTCAATAGAGCTTTACAAACTGAGTAACCATGAAAAAGCCTAAAATTTACATATCGGGGCCGATGACTGGCAAAGCGGATTATAACCGCCCAGCATTTGAAACAGCTTGCCAAGCACTCGACTTGCTCGGTTTTGAACCGGTAAACCCTCACAACAACGGCTTGCCACAAAGTGCCTCGTATAACGAGCACCTGGTTAAAGATATTGAGATACTATTAACGTGCGATGCCATTTACTTAATCAATGGCTGGACTGATAGTGACGGCGCGCAAATAGAGTGTTTTGTAGCCGATAATAGAGGTTTGCGTGTGTTCAGTTATCATACACCGGTGGAAATGCTTCACGAGTATGTAACCGATTTTGCCCATAAACAGGCAGATAACAACAATTGATTAATCATTAATCTTTCATTAATAAATCATTATTTAAGTATTAATCATTAACGACTAGCGATTAATCGACATTAACAAAAGGCGCAAAAATGCCACTAACAAACAATTGATTATTGTTGATTAATCTTTAAATATTCTTCAATAATTCTTTAATAATTCTCATTAATAACAACATTAACATGGCAAAAACAACAATCGGGTTCAACGTGTCACAAGAAGTGGCCGACCGAGCAAAAAAACTATTCCCCAACGGAAGAACCGAGGACGCGTTAATAACCTTGCTCGACCTGTACGAAAATGCAGGGGAGAATAAAAGCAGCTCCGATAACGAGCAATATCGCGAAATTGTAGAAAGTATTTGTAACACCTATACAATCGAACCGCAAGCAATTATTGATTTCATTAATGCCAAGAATGAGGCAATATTGGAAGCCGAAAGAGTGAATGCCGACCTTAAAGATGAAAATCGTCGCTTTGGAACGGAAAACGGGCTATTAATAGAAAAAAATAGGGTTTTAGAGGAGCAAAATAGCATCCAGCCCAAAGAGGTGGAAAAAATTGTGCCAATAAACAAAGAATTAAGCCCTAATCAATTATTATTAGACAATGTTCAACCATTAGAGCGGTATTTGCTTGAAAAAGCAGCATTAAGGGATGGTTGTTCTGTAAAAGATTTATTGGTTAATCGCTTTTTTATGGTCTATCAAGTCCGTGGGAATGGCGATTACAAAATACCGAGGTTTACCAGTTCATTTATTGAAAAAGCTAAATCCATATTCAAATGAAAGAATCAGAAGAAATAACCATGCTTCGCCAACAATTGGCTGACGCTGATGCTGAAAGAACCGTTCTAATTAACAGCATTAAAAAAATATTAGACCTGGTTGGATTGTTTCCACTTCCACCAGAAAAGGAGATTAAAAAACGTGCGATAAAAGCTTTATCAAGCTTATCAACCGACCTAGTATTTAACCCCAAAGAAATTGAAACAAAATTTGGGTTTTTAAAAGAATTGTTACCATTAGCCGAGAAATACGGTAAAACAACTTAATTTATAATAATATGAGTGAGTTTTTCAAAAATCTACAAGAAGATACCAAAATAATCAATAATCCCTTTCTACTAGAGCCCACGGAAGAAGATTTTATCCCAGAGGTGGACAATGGTGGGGATTTTATCCCTGAAAAATCGGATAATGATGCTGAACCTATCGATAATGTAACCGTATCAGAAATTTTTGATGCAGACGAGGTTGCCGAAACAGCCATAGATATGATTGATGGTGTTCAAACGCCAATTTTCATGCTGTTACATAGAAAAAAATTGGTAAAGAAATACTTTGAAACACCCAATCAATTTAAGCTAGCGAGTGAGGTTTCAGGCTTGGAAGATGAAGAGATTGTAAAAAATTATCCTGATAAAGTAGAGGATACCTTAAGGCTAAAGCGAAAATATCGGGCTATGTTTCAAGAGTTCAACACCAAGCGAATGGATGTGCCCTTATCAGAAGAAGAGAGGGGGAAATTACATAAGCCTATGCGATTAATGGTAAAAAAATCAGGCATGGATATTCCTCCTGGATTAGCATTAACAGTGTGTTTTACACAAATTGTCATTAATCGTTTAATTGATGTTTATTGGGACTAACATGCGTACAAATACAGTAACAGTAGTTGTTGGTGGTCGAGGCACTGGGAAAACCACGTTTTTAAAGGGTGACGAGGCTTTAAACGTTAAGGGAGTTGTGTCTGAATATCTTAAAAAAAATCCAGATCAAAAAATACTAATTGTTGA
This sequence comes from Paludibacteraceae bacterium, assembly GCA_028694915.1. GTDB lineage: Bacteria > Bacteroidota > Bacteroidia > Bacteroidales > Paludibacteraceae > W0P28-013. The sequence goes on along the minus strand of JAQVJY010000009.1, from coordinate 62,681 downwards.
TGCTTTTTTATCTGAAACGTGGGAGGGAATTGAAGAGGTGAAAATTAATCAATTAGCCCGATGGCGAAGAGGTGTTAAAAGAATTATAATCGACCCATCGAACACAGAACCAATTGTATCGGCTATCGTAAAATTTTGCTATAACACAGTTGTTATTTTTGAAGATGCCACACGTTATTGCGGTTCAAGGCTTGAAAAATGGTTTTTACGAGTACCTGCCGACAGTAAACAAAAGAATATCGACTGTTTTTTTGTATTTCATGCGCTCATGCAAGTACCACCTGACCTGATAAGATTATCAGATTTTATAATTCTCTTCAAAACAAATGAAGAGATTACGAGCACTATTAGAAATAAATACCCATTTCCCGAATTGCACAATAAATTCAATATTGTAAAAGCTTCTAAAAATAGGTATTATAACGAAATAATAAGAATAAGCTAACTATGAAAGACAGTTTTATTTTATATACGCAGTTTGCCGAGATAATCGGAGAGTTAACCGATGAACAAGCAGGTAAAATGTTCAAAGCATTGTTTGATTATACAAAAACAGGTAATGAACCTGAATTTTCAGGCATTTTAAAAATGGCATGGATACCAATTCGCCAACAGGTTGACCGGGCGAATGAAAAATACCAAGAAAAAGCGGGTAAAAACAAGGTAAATGGGGCATTGGGTGGTCGTCCACCAAAAAAGCAAGAAGAACCGAAAAACCAAACGGTTATTTCAGACGAACAAGAAGAAACCGAAAAACCCAACGGTTTAGAAAAAAACCACATGGTTATTTCAGAAACCGAAACAGAAACCGAAAAACCGAACGGTTATTTTGATAACCCTAATGTACTTGTTAATGTTCCTGTACTTGTTCCTGATAATGATCATGTTCTTGCTACTACTGCTAACGCAGATAGTAGTGCACCCGAAGCAGCAGCAGCCAATTTTGAAATTCAAAAACAAAAAATCCTTGAATTTTGGAACTGCAACTGTAAAAACTTACCAAGCGTAGAGAAACTGACCGCAAAAAGGGGGGCGGCGCTCAAAACGTTATTCCTGGCAGGTTATACGCCCGACGAAATAACCGACTGTATGGCGCTAGCGAACATTACACCAACATTGAACGGAACTAAACCAGTTTCACCAGGCAAGTATTTTAGGGCATTATTCGATTGGGTTATAGACGAAAGTAATTTTGTAACCCTGTACGAACAACGCAGTGCAGCTCCTCAACAAACGGACGTGCAACGGCGCGAAGCGGCCGAAAAGAAACGGCGTGAAATGGAGTTGCAAAAGAAAGCAATTGAAGACGCAATCAATAACATGAAAGCTAGAGTATATGCTGAAATGAAAGCCGAAAAGGGCGATAAGTTCGACTTTGCGGAATATGAGAACCGGGTGAAAATAGAAACTGATAAAATTATAGCAAATGGCGGCGAATTATAAAGCGATGTACAAGTACGAGTTAGCCCGTGCGGCAGGTGTTGGTATGAAAACGTTTCGCCGTTGGCTTAAAGAGAGCCTTGAAGAATTAACCAAGTTTGGTTATAAGCCTAGCGACAGTATTCTTTGCCCCGGTGCCGTGAAATTCATGTGTGAAAAATACGTAATTGTTTTAGAATGAAAACAGATAAACTGATTTTAGATGCTTGTTGTGGGTCTCGAATGTTTTGGTTTGACAAAACAAACCCCGACACTTTGTTTGTCGATAAACGTTACGGAACACTCACTGCCAATGATAGTTCAAGTAAAAACGGCGTTCGGGTCATAGAAATAAAGCCCGATTTAGTAGCCGATTTCACCCGCTTACCATTTGAGGATGAAACTTTTTACATGGTCGTTTTTGACCCACCACACATGAAAAGTCTTGGCGCAAACTCTTGGATGGCAAAAAAATACGGTTTTCTAACAGAAAATTGGGAGACTGATTTGAAAAAGGGTTTTGATGAATGTATGCGAGTATTGAAGCAAAACGGAACGCTCATTTTTAAGTGGAATGAAAGTGAAATTAAAACCTCTGAAATTCTTGATTTAATACCTTACAAACCGCTATTTGGTCACACTAGTGGTCGGCAAAGTAAAACTATTTGGATGGCATTTTTAAAGAAATAATTATGATAAAACTATTAGATTTATATTGTAAAGCGGGCGGTTGTTCAATGGGTTATTATCTAGCCGCAAAGGAGCTGGGTTTAGAAATTCAGATAACAGGCGTTGATATTGAGCCACAACCTAACTATCCGTTTATGTTTATACAGGCTGATGCCGTCGAATTTTTTAAAGAAAGTGCATGGAATTATACACATGTTCACGCTTCTCCGCCATGTCAAAAATATACACCCTCAACATCTTTATTTAGAGGCAAAGGGAAAATTTATAGGGATAGTCTTTTGGAGATTAAACAAGCAATGCTTTTAACCTCAATTCCTGGTATTATCGAAAATGTTCCATCGGCCCCAATTACACCCAATTTGGTTTTGCGTGGTGATATGTTTGGTTTGAAAGTTTTGAGAACTCGTGTTTTTGAAACTATAAATTACACAGCAACAATTATCCCTCAATTGCCCAAAAAGGTTGGAACTGTCCGAAATGGAGATTATGCCCAAGTGTGTGGGCATGGCTCAAAAAAAGGAATGAGTAAACATGATAAGCCATTTAAACACCCCGGCACTGTTTTAGAGTAATGGTCTTACGCTATGGGTATTGATTGGATGACAACACAGGAACTTGCAGAGGCAATTCCACCAGCATACACACATTTTATAGGTTTAGAATTATTTACTAAAACAGATAAATTATGAAAATAGGATTAATTGACGTTGACGGACATCGGAATAAAAAAACTGGGATGGTATTTCCAAATATCGCACTTATGAAAGTATCAAACTATTATAAGCAATTAGGACATGAAGTTGAACACGCTGAATTTGGTTATTATGATAAACTATATATTTCAAAACTATTCAACTTTACACCCGAAATTGATAAACCTTTGATTACTTCAAATGAAATTCACAAAGGTGGAACTGGTTACGATATTCAAAAGCGTTTGCCATTAGAAATAGAAGTTTGCGATCCCGATTATTTGATTTATCCTGATTGCGATTTTTCGGTTCAGTTTTTTAGTCGTGGTTGCATTCGTAATTGTTCGTTTTGCGTTGTTCGGGAGAAAGAAGGCTATATCACGCCAGTTAAACCCATGAACCTCAATCCAAACGGAACGCATATTGAGGTACTAGATAATAACTTTTTTGCTAATCCAGAATGGAAATCATCAATTGATTATCTTTTAAAAGAAAATCAAAAAGTAAATCTGCACGGTGTTGATGTTCGTATTATGGACGAAGAACAAGCCTATTATCTTAATAAATTGAAACACTATAAGCAAATCCACATTGCATGGGATTTTCCCAAAATTGATTTAGTACCTCAAATTACCGAAATGACAAAACACATTAAACCATATAAAATTATGTGCTACGTGTTAATCGGATTTAATTCAACACCAGAGGAGGATTTGTATAGAGTTGAGAAGCTGAGAGAATTGGGAGTTTCACCCTTTATTATGCCCTTTAATAAGGCAGAAGTTTATCAAAAACGTTTCGCTCGCTGGGTAAACCATAAAGCCATTTTCAACACAGTAAAATGGTCAGAATATAGATAAAATAACCAATTTTATTTTAAAATTATTTACTAAAACAAATTAAATATGGATAATCAATTACAAAATACGAAAGTTCCCGCAAATGTAAAATGCAATTGCGGACATACACAAAAAGACCATTATAGAGGGGGGTGGTGTGATAAATGTGGCTGTACGTTTTATCACCCAAATGATAAGTGGATTTTACGAAATAATGCGCGCAATGGAGTTTCTTAGTTTTGAAACTAATGGGTGATAAAACCTATAAAGCCCCACCAATCAATTTGGTGGGGCTTTTTTGTGCCCTGACCCTGCCTTTTCCTGCCAAACTCTTCCCTTTCCTGCCAAAGTCTGCCAAATCGTGCCCAATCGTGACTTTTAGCGACCCTCTGCCTTTTTGGGGTCGTACCTTTGTAATCGCTTAATGACCGAAAAAACTTATTTTCTTAAAAGCATGGGTAAAAAATTAACAAAATCACAGCTTAAAACCATTTGCGCCGTTGCTCGCGACATACGAGACGATGGCGGTTCTCGTAAAAAAACCGTAACTGTTTATAATGTTAAATGGCCAGATGCCATCAAAAAAGCATCTAAACTGGTTTTGAAAAAGGACGAGCAAGCTGTGAAAAGGGTTAAAAAGGTTAAATCAAAAAGATAGTTATTAAATCATTTTAGTCTCAATTGTATGGACAAAACAAAAACCGCCGTTATTCTCGGCATCGTGTCAGTAGTCTTGTTAGGCGCAATTTTGTATGCCTTAAAAGACAGTTTTTCGTCTAAAAACGAAACAACAAACAAATCCACAGAAAAAGTGGCAGAGTAATTAACCATTAATCATTTAAAAAAAAGATGAAAAAAGTAGGATCTATTCCAGTGAGCGATGCGCTCATGCAAGAAGCGTTAGCTGGCAAAGCCGAGGGTGGCAATTATTTTGGCGCTGGCGACAACATGTTGGATTTTGGCAAAGGTAAGTCATTTATTGACGAAGAAGATTCAGCCAAAACCTTTCAAATTATCCTTACCAATACTGGTACGGAGGCTGCCTCTATTTCTTTGTGCCCAGCTTCTGAAAATGTAGCTGCTAACATCAAAAGTTCTGACGGTGTAGCTGTTGACTGTATCATGAAAGAGGGTTCTATCCTCAATACTGAAACCAAGAAACTTTCAGCAAAAGGTACTCCTCGTTCTATTGACGAATTTGTGAAATACATTCGCAATCACCCAACTCGTATCTTAAGTTTCCGTATCAAGGTTGATAAACTCGACCAATTGGACGAAGCGCTTGTTATGCGTAGTGAAACTCCTTGGCAAACTGCCGTTGAAGAACGTCGCGTGCCTGTGGATTACCAAACAGAAAAAGACAATTATCCTAACATTGTGAAAATTAACGATGTTCGTGGTTGGATGTTGTCATGCGACACAACCTTATTGTACAAAGTGCAACCAGGTTCAAGCGTAACTTTGACGTTCTATTGTGGAGCATCTCTTGATACCACAAAAGCACTTGTAAACAAAGCTTCTGAAGCAGAAACAAACGCAGCTGTTTTGTATGCACGTCAAGGTGTAAAATAACCTAAAACTAAAAGAATCATGCGCAAAAATGTAGCAAATAAAGTGTTGCGTGATCTGAATCAAAAAATGCAAGCACGCTCAAATGGCGTGCTCGCATTTTTTCGACAGGCAGGTTTTGAACAAGAAACTCCCGACATCAAAACCTTATACACGATATCACAAGTAAACCCCGAAATTTACAACTCAATCATGAAGCTTCTTTACGAAGTGGAGGAATCTGCGAACGCTTTAGGCTGGGCGGACTGGGCTTCGACAGGTGCGGATGCTCTTAAAACATTCTTTGAGGGAGTTAGTGACAAGGCTTCGGGCGGGACTGAAAGCGTTGATGCTGAAGCAAAAGCAAAAGCGGAAGCAGAGGCAAAAGCAAAGGCTGACGCGGAGGCAAAGAAAACAAAAACGGTAACTATTGTTATTGTAGTTGTAATTGCTATTGTGATGGTTATTGGCGGTCTAGTGTACTTTAAAGGTGAAAAGTAGTTAACAATGGAAAGTCCTGTGATTATTCATGTGCGGAAGTTTTTGGATAACCCAGGTAATCCCGCTAAGTGCTATATAAAAAAAGGGCAGATTGTTGTTAATGACGAAGCTTTTCAATTTTACCCAGAATATGCTAAACAGTTTATTTTGGAGCATGAAAAAGGACATTATTACCAGCAAACTTTCGATGAGGTAGCCGCCGATGAATATGCGCTAAGGCAATTAGCTCTTAAAGCTCCAAATTCTCTATTTAATGCCGTTCAAAGTGTTCGTATGATAGCCCGTTCAGACCCACGTAGAGAGAATGAGCTAAGAAATAAAGCACTTGTAATTGCGGCAGAAAATGGCAGTTTAAAGGCTCGTGAAATACTTGGACTTAGCGCAAATGCGGTGGGTGAACCAAGCCCGAAAAGCAACCCAATACAAATGGTTATTGTTATTTTGGTAGTAATAGCCATTGCACTATTAATTCTAAATTGGAAATGAATAAGAAAGTTATCATATTGTTAGTACTATTTTTTGTCGGTGGCGCCATCATTTTAATGGTTCGTCGCAAAAAACCGACGAGTACAAATGTAGCCACCAATACAGACAAAGATGTGTCTAGTGTGGATAATAACGAAGCTGCAAACGATTCAATCAGTGAGTTGTTTCCCGAAAGTGATTATGACAATCTTAACGATACGTTTGAGGAGCCTTCGTTTTCTTCAAAAAACACTCTGAAAGAAAATGTGCCTGTTGAGTCTGCTTTTATTAAGGACGATACCGATACGGCTCAAACTGTTGAAGTTGTCGAAGAAGCGCCAGTTATTACGGAAATACCTAGCAATAAAATTGCTGATGCGTATATTGCTAAAGAGGATTCTGTTTCTGTTGTGCAAGTCGCTAATACGGCTAAAGGCAATCTTATTAAACATCCCCGTAAAATTGTATTAACATCAAAATCTTAACTATGAAGAATTATATCTACATCCCCATTATTGGTGTTATTATTTTCGCCATTTACTATTTTACGAAAAATAAAACTGCTACCGCTGATAGCGCCGATAGCACAAAAAAAAGTTATTCTGATGATGCTTTTTCGTCTGCAATGTTCACCAATACGGAGAATCTCAAAGTGACTGCCGATATGACCGATGAGCAAAAGGCAGAGGTGCAGCAAGCAAAAGAAGATGCAAATCAAAAGGCATCGCTTCGTCAAGAATATTTTAGGCTGTATGAAAAAGAAGCGCCAACGTATGCCTCTATAGAAACCTTGCAAAAGGCTATAGACGATAGAAACGCTTATAATGCTAAACTGAAAATGTACATCACTGAGACTGGTGACGGCGATACTACCGATAATAACTTCTCCAACGTAGAAGATATCGAGAAAGCGATACAGGCTGCTAGATTTGCGGACGCTCAAGCGTATGAAAATGCAGTGCTTGAATTTGTTAAATACAGTAGTTTGTCGGTTGAGCTTGTTAAACAAAAGTATCCTACAATTAAAGATGTTGTGCAGGCTCACAATGAATTATTGTCGGCTGAAAAAGCTTGGAAAGATACTCAGGACAAAATAAGCCGTACGGTTGATACTTTTATTGCAACCATTAACGACCGAGGAACTGCATTCAAAAACAATTCCTTTAATACCGATGTATTAACCCAGCTTATAAATTATTCAGATGCTTATGCCGCAGAAGCGGAACGTCAGTATGAGGTAAAAGGCGGTGTAAGTATGCCAGATAATTACGGCGGTAAAAGTTACTACAGAGGCACTATGAGTGCATGTATTGGTTCTGGTACTGCTACCAAGTATCGTGGAGGAAACTCGACTGCTTACGCATTCAGAGAAAACTACGAAAAACGTTCGGCAAAAGGAGTTTTTAGTAAAAAAATAACTAAATGGGGGACACTTGTATAATGGGGAAAGATGTTAATGCTTATCTCGATCGTATCGACGAGCCGGGCGATAAAGGAAAAATTGAATTTTACGCAGAAATGCTATCGCGCCAAATTAATGGCAATGCTCAGGTTACAAATGCCGTTGCAGTTGAAAGCCTCTTGCCCGTGGGTGTTGTAAATGTTGAAGAACAACAATCCCCAATTGTAAAACCTGTACAAAAATATGTTGCTCAAAATGCCGAAGAGGAATACACCGTGACAATAGCTAATCAAAGCATTACAATGTCACCCACCAATTGGATGCTTGCTCTTATTGCATTTATACTCTTTTTAATCCTTGTTCTGAAATGATGAAACGAAATAAAACCATTCTTGTTGTTCTGATTTGCTTGTTAATACTGGGCGGATTAGCCGCCTGGTATTTTACCAAAGACAAAGGGTTGGATGATAAGAATAAGCTAGCACCCAAAGCCTCTGCAAAGGCTGACGGTTTGTTTAGAATTGAAGAATATACTATCTCCGATAGTGATGTGGATGATGACGACTTGTGCTTTGTTCCCTCGCTATGTGCTAGTAAAGGTTGTTCTGAATCTGATTTTTACGACCACAATGGTAGCCGTAAGTATTTAATTAAAGGTCAAAAGGTCTTATTGCCATTTAAAGTGAAATAAGCTATGGATTACAATGTAACAGCAGTTGAAGCTGATAAAAATGGGAGTTTATTTTCAGCAAACGTAAATATTATTTTCTCTCCCAGTGATTTTGTGTTTTTAGCAGCAGCCCTAACGGTTCCTGTCATTATTTATTTCGCCGTTAAATTTATAACCAAGGGGAGGGTTTGATATGGATATACAAGAAATGGCTTTATCGGCCGCAGGCGTTGGTAGTATGGGTAAAACAATTAAGATAATGCTTATTGTAGTGGTTATCTTCATTGTTATGGGGACGGCTGCTTTTTTTATCGGGAAATACCTTGGTAAAAAAGATGAGGAAAATGGAGATAAAGGTATAATCCCAGCAGAAACAGATTGGGGTGCAGCATTAACAATTGCCGAAAGCGAAGCCGCTCAATCGCATGCGAGAAAACTCTATGAAGACATGAAGGGTTTAAACATGTGGAAACGAGACATTAAAATGTACTCGGACTATCTTGCTTCATCCGATCGTGTCTTTGTCGCAACCGCCAACTATTTTGATGACAATTATGGCGGTGGTGATAATTTGGCAAAATGGATAGACGATGAGAATTTCTTTATGACAAACTTGTCTGATGCCGTTGAGGTTGCAGATAGTATTATTGAACGATTGGCAAAATTTGGAATTATAGCATGAAAACAAATCTAAAAATGGCAATAATTATTACTATCGTAATTTTAGTTCCGCTCGGTTCAGTTGCCTTACTTTTCTTATGGAGTAATAAGAAGAAAGAAGACGAAAAGAGCGACGATGAAACTAAGTCTGTCAAATCGGATGAAAAAACTGTCAATGTATCAAACTTCCCCTTGAAACAGGGAAGCAGTGGTGACTTGGTTAAGTCCTTGCAAGAAAAGCTGAATGTTGCGCTATGGAAATCTGCCCCTATTCCCCCATACGTACCAACTTACGGCGGTGTGGTAATTACAAAGCTAACTGAAGACGGGAGTTTCGGGCCAAGAACTCTAGCTGTGGTCAAATGGAAGTTTGGTACAGAAAAAGTAACTGAAAGTCAATTTAATACGCTTTAATGCTATGAAAGGGTTTCAAAATCCATCCGTATTATCAAACATTAGCCCAGACATAGTTTATGAAAGGGTTGGTGAATATAGGTATGAATGTTATTGTGACCAATCCCTCGCTAAAGGAACTTCTCCGTTAGAAGAGCAGGATATATGGTTAATTCTTCGTCTGCAAATTACGGAATTAAACGGAGAAACATGTATTACCAAAATGCACCCCGAAGGGTCACGGCAATATCGTTTTTCTCCTAAAAAAAGAGCACAATATCAATATCGTTACGCCCAATAAATTATTAGAAATATGCAAGGTTCACAAACAACAAATCCTTTAACCCGAGTTGGTGATAAATCAATATTACACCTCGAATCATCGACACCTGGTGTAACGCTGGAGCTTCAGATACGCCGTCAAAAGGACGTGCTCGCAAAACAAATTGGCGTTGGTGATAACGATCAACCAATATATGAAACCACTATTGCCAAGGGCGAAGCTGTTCTTTTCGCACGTTTCGTGGGTGATATTTCACACTTAACAAACCCGGCTATTGCTATTTTGCATAAGCGCCGTCGCTACCATAAAAAAACTACCATTCTTCCTGTTGAGGAAGAATTTGACAAGAAAATAGAAATCACCATTAAACGTGGTTGGTTTCTCAAAGGCTATGCAACAGGCGCAAATAGTGGTCAAATAATAACTATTCCACTGCCTGAGACAGAGGGCGTGTGGCAACCTGTTATGCAGGTTGACGAGTTTGTAGATTCGTTTAGATATCGTAACGATGAAACACAGTCTTTAGGTGACTTTGTAGGTGTTTTAAAACAAAAAAACAGAGATTTACCCAAGAAAGACTATTACAAAAAAATTGCCCTGGTAATTGTTTCCGATACGATTTACATGGACGATAACGGTTTTCCTCGCAAAGGACACAAAATCGAAAAGCCTGTGTACTTTAAAATGTACTTAAAATATTCGGAAGACACGGTCAATCCACCTCAAAGGATTGTGCTGTAACAATATGGATGGTGGGAGGCTTGGTTTCTGACCGCGGTATTAGGGGGTTAGCAATGACTTCGCCGTGGCGAAATTGGTTAAATCAAGAGATTTAGTTGCCGTTTCCGCCATCCTTTTTTTTAAAAAAATAGATAAACTTATATATAATTTATGGAAAAATGGTATAGTGTATTACAAGCTTCGCTAATAGGCATTATATCTGCCGTGGCAGCTTATTTTGATAGTACATTGAGTTTTTTAGCTGCATTGATACTGTCATTTTTATTCAACGTAATTGCTGGATTTAGAGCCGACGAGGTAAGAGTGAGAATCATTAGGATTATTCCACCAAAATTTCTTCAAAATTTCAATGGAAATAAATTAAAAGATAGCCTTATGGAACTGTTCTTAATCACATTCATAACCTACCTAATGAAGGGGTTGATTGATTTGATGCAAAAGCAGGATTTAAGCGCCTATGCGGTTCAATTTCTTATTGCGGTTGCCATATATTACTACTTAAGAAATGGACTTCGTAATTTGGTAAAAGTCTATCCAAAAGTAAAGTTTATAAAACTTGTTTATTATTTAATTGCCTTTAAATTAAAGGAGCTTATTGGTGGTGGATTGGCAGGTTTAGTCGATAAAGCAGAGAACGATACCAATAAAAAAACGCTATGAAAAAAATAATATTCTTCCTGGTACTTATCCTTGCATCGTGTACGCCTCAACGGCAGTTAGCGCTTCTTTTGGCACGTCATCCCGAACTTAAACGGGATTCTATCATTGTCATTCACGATACGATTATAACCCCTTACGTGCAATCCTCAACAGGTTTCACGCTAGAGGATTTAAACGATATGCTACAAAAGAGCCGCGAGCGTGATTCGCTAGGTTCGTCGAACGCCGACATCAAGACAGGCATCACAGCTATTGCCTATCATGCGCGCGCCTCAATTGTGGCCGACAATGGAAAATTGAGGCTTATTGCCGAGCAATTACCCGACACAGCAGCTTTTGAACATAAAAAGACTATACCAACTTACACCACATCGCCACCTATTAAGATACCAACACCAATTCCCTCGTGGAAAGTGTTTTTGATGTATTTAGGCGGTATTTTTATTGCAGAAATGGCATTACGCCTGATAGTATTTATTCTTAAAAAATTCTTATAACATGGCTCAATTGGACAATTTTTATGATGTGATTTACACCACCAAAAGAGGCGTTACAATGATTGCAAAGCGTGTACCCGCCCCAACAGAAGCTAAAGCCAAGGCTAAAGTTAGAAAAGAGATGCAAGCATCCACGACGTTCAAAAAAATTCTTATGGTTGTAAAACGCTAATGAAACGCGAGCATAAGATATACATTATTATCGCAGCGTCAGCCACCGCCATAGCCGTGGCTTTAGCTGTGTATTTTCTTTACTATCTACCAAACAAAAAAACTATGGGAAACAAAAAATTATCTGCCAAAGGAGCATTTTTCATAAAACTGAAAGAGGGCTTTGAATCCGTAGCATACAATAAATTGGACGGTATTTGGACAATTGGGTATGGTCATACATTGGGCGTACGACAAGGGATGACTTGTACTAGGGCAGAAGCGGACGCCTGGTTCTTGCAAGACGTGGCTAAATGTGAGGCTTCTGTCAATAAACAGAATCTCAAATTAAGCCAAAACCAATTTGACGCCCTGGTGAGTTATGCGTACAATATCGGTGTTGGAGCATTTGAACGGAGCAACCTGTTAGCAATGATAAAAAGCGGTAAGCCCGAAGCTGAAATACGCAAATGGTGGACAACCACATGGATAACTGTTTCAAAGAAAGTGATTCCAGGACTGGTCACTCGTAGAGCTGAAGAAGCCGCGATGTTTTTTGCATAAATGCCATGAAAAGGTATTTAATTATAGTCATTTTAACCATTTACTCGATGGTTGCATACTCGGTTAGCCTTGAACAATTACGAAGCGCTGGGGAAAACGCACGCCAAACAACAAACCAATATTACGATATGGCAAAGAAAATAAATACAACGCCCAATAATGAGCCTATCAAAATAGGGCGATTACGTATGCCCATAGCTAAAGCGATAGGGCGTAAAAGTGCCGATATTTATGTGATGCAAAACTATTTACAGCATATAAATAATGAACACCCGGAATTTAAAAAACTAGGGTTGACGGCTTTTTTGTATATAAAATCAATTACCGATAATTTTAATCAAATACATAAAGGGTCGGGCACATCTTTATTACTCGTAGTTTTTAACGGTGACAAAAATCCCGTAGTTGCAGTAGATATGAATTACAGTATTAAGCGCGGGGCTTGGGAAGTAAAAACAGCCCAAATTCGCAGTAATGCTAACATAAAAAGAAGTGAGGTATTATGGAAAAAACCATAACACCTCACTAAATAAGCAATAGAGCTGCCCGATCTCTAAATACATCCTACTTGTATTCTTATCATGCATCTTTCAACCAATTAGAGTAGGGGTTAAAAGTCTAGGGCATAACCAAAGTTGCTTCTTGCGCAATTGCAAAGCAAAGATATAACGTATTTTTATAATAACCAAATTAACATGACAAAATTTTACAAAGGACAATCTATTTATAGATTCGGTACGGATCCATCTCAAAAGTCGACGTGGGCAAGCTCACTATTAAATTTCGGCAACAATAACCCCAAATATAAAGTTGGCGTACTTGAAAAAGATTTGGAAATTGATGATGCTCAAATTAAGATAGTTGAAATAATCTATGGAGATTTCACGAAAGTGGAGGTAAAAGGTTACTATGTAAATGATACTGATTTTGTATACATATCTGAAGCTGAAAAAATAAGGGCTTCTTTGCCCAAATCTCAATCTGATAGTACAACTCAAACCCCATCAAAAAGCCGAAGAAATATAACAATTGCTATAATCGTAATTGTCGTGATTGTGATTGTTGGCTATTTTTTTAAGAGAAACAGGTAATTTATTAATCAAATAATTATCATTATGGCATTAAAACTTAAAATTCCGATTGCGAAGCTGCATAAGGATGAAAAACACATCCAGGTTCCAACTATTCCTAACAAAAAGAAAAAGACTACCAATGAAAGCAAAGTTAAACGACACAAACGCATCCATTAGTAATGGTGGTCGCGCTGAAACGTACTGGGAAAGAAAATCGTTAAAGCCACGAGCTGCGGCGATGGTTATTGGTGCCAATCCCGACAATGTTAACTTGGGGAAAATTATTGCTACCTATCAACTGAAAGGATTTGAATTTGGCAACTGGCTTAACAATAACGATCGTTACGACCGGGTAACAGCCGCCGAAAGTTCTTTGCGCGATTTGTCCGCCATTATCAAAACCAAAAACCTAGGCATAAACAACCAAATAGGCATTGCGTTTGGCGCTCGCGGCATGAGTAAGGCAGCGGCACACTACGAACCGGAAGCCAATATGATAAACCTAACCAAAGAAAAAGGTTTTGGTTCCCTGGCCCACGAATACGGTCACGCACTCGATTATAATATAGGTGGCTTTATCGACCAAAACAAAAACTATAATGCCTTGTCAGGCGGTCGCTCCACGGCTAAAACTTTAACCGACAATACAGGTGGGCAATTCCGTTGGTACGTTAATAAAATTGTTGACGTTATCAAGGCGTCAGAAAGCTACAACAAAATGGCATCGGATAAGAAATACGCCGACGTTTATTGGCATCGTCGCAGCGAAATTTGGGCGCGGTTCTTTGAGCAATACATTTGCTATAAGTTGCAGCAACTCAAAATCAACAACACCTTTTTATGTAAACGCTGGGGTTATTATACATTAGCACCAATATATCTTTCGAAAAAAGATTTTTTACCGTTAGTGAAAGTAATGGATGTGTTTTGTGTTGAAGTTACCAAAATCCTAAACGGCACCAATAAGGTAATAGCAAAACCTTATCCTAAACCGGTGAAAATAGCAGCCGAAAAAAAGGATCCGGGTATTTCATCAAAATTGAAGAAAGAGCTTGACCTTGTCGAAAATGAGTACAACGTTTTAAAAAACAGCATTCAATACAAAACGTTACACAGAAAAAAATATCGATTGTCAAAATCATATAGTGACGACTTAAGGAAAGCCGACCAAATCTTTCAAAAACAAATGGAATTAAAGGAGAAATATCTCAAATCCATAAAAACTAACAAAAGCCATTAATTTAATGGCTTTTGTTGTTTTAAATATCTGTAATTAAGGCATTATAAGTGTCAAGTTCTGGACAATTGAGGGTATCTAAATAAATTTGCGTTGTCTTAATATCCTCATGCCCCAGCAAGCGTGAAATCATAGCAATAGGCACGTGTTTATTCATTGCAATAGTGGCGTATGTATGACGCGCTACATAGGTAGATAAATTCCCAATCCCGACGGACTGCCCAATACGTTTCAGCACCTTGTTAAATTGACAATTTCGATTTTGAACATTTTTTTGAATTTCGGCAGGTTGAGCCTCGGGGTTCAAAATGATAGGGAATACATAAGCAGATCCTTTGCGCTTATATTTTTCAATTATCGATAAAGAATTGTCGTTTAATTGATAACTGAATTTGTCGGCGGTTTTACCTCTACTATATGCCAATCGACCATTTATGATGTTACCAGGTTTCAAGTAGGCAATATCTTTAAAATTAATGCCTGCATTGTAAAACGAGAATAGAAACATATCCTTTACCAGTTCCTCTGTCTCGGTTTGTGGCACATATTCAATTATTAGCCTAATTTGTTCGGGCGTTATAGCCCTTTTTGCCGTTTTTTCGGTCTTAATACTGTACTTACTCCAAACGTCCACTAATGGCGTAATTATATCCTCTTTAACAGCTCTTTTGTAAACAGCTCTAATATATCTTAAATTAGAGGCTATGGCATTTTTTGATTTTCCGTTCTGTTGACAGTAGACATCAAATTTGACTAAATTGGAGTAGGTAATATCTGAAAATGATATATTTTTCCCTAAAAAACGAGTAAAAGCGTTCACGGAATCTCTAATGGTTCTTGCCGTATTGTACTTCCCGATAGACAAGCGTTCTTCGATTATTTTTTCGGCAAATTCTGTAAATGTAACATTGTCCATTGCTTTATTTCTGCAACGCACCTTTATTATTTGAGCTAAATCGGTGGCCGATAATTCATAAATTCGACCACTCTCGGTTAACTCCCCAATGATCGTATTAGCAAACTGCCATTCGGAGCACATATACTGATTCGCCCAAGTACGATTTGGATAATTCTTTTCCCGGGCTGAAATTTCGGCGCCCTGGTCCAACTGAATAAAGTTTTCGGGGTGTACTGGTGGAATTTTTAATGTAATACCAGCCTTTTCGCGATGCTGATACACATAAAGAACAACACTCCTTAAATTTGATTTACGAGCATTGTTAAGAGATAGAGAAATTTTTACACTTGCCATCTGTGGTTCTTTTTGCGGTTCTTACTAAAAAAACACTCACAAACAGACCGTGTAATACATTGAAAATCAGAGCCTTTTGGCGGATTCGAACCGCCGACCTACTCATTACGAATGAGTTGCTCTACCAGCTGAGCTAAAAAGGCATTTTTAAATCGGACGCAAAGGTAAGAACTCTTGTGGTAAAATCCAACAAATTATTGGTATTTTTATATAAATAAAATGACGGTAGCCGATAAAACTGAAATGATGAGCCATAATATAATTCCTAATATTATAGGGCTAAATCCCACTTCTTTGATATTGTCTTTGGATAAACCTGTACCAATTAAAAAGAGGGTGTAAATCATGCCCATTTTGGCAATGCTAACAGCTTTAATATAAACTTCTTTTCCTTCAGGTAGATAGGTGGTTATTAACATGGCTATAATGTATAGAAAAATAAACCAAGGAATGGTGATTTTTGATTTCTGGTCCGTTCCACGATTGTAAAAGAAAGCCACAATAAGTGACAATGGAATAATCCATAATGCTCGGATTAATTTGGTCGTGGTGGCTATTTGTAATGCCAATTCGCTGCGTGTGGCGGCGGCACCTACTACAGAACTTGTGTCGTGAATAGCAATGGCGCACCAATAGCCAAATTGTGTGTCAGTCATGTTCAGCCAATGCCCAATGGGTGGAAAAAGGAATAAGGCGGCAGCATTCAGCATAAAAATGGTGCCGAGTGCCACAGTCATGTCTTTGTCTTTGGCATTGATAACAGGTCCTAAAGCCCCAATGGCACTTCCACCACAAATGGCGGTTCCGCCAGAAACTAATAGGGTGGTATCTTTGTTGATTTTGAGCAGCTTGCCAAAGAGTAATCCCAGTGCCATCGTAATGGCTATGGAGAAAATAGTGAAAATGATGCCCGTTTTGCCAGCCGAAATAGCTTGTTCGATATTCATGCCAAATCCTAAACCAACCACAGAGGCTTGTAATAAAATTTTGGTGAATACTTTATTGTGCTGTATAAATGGATTTCCTATAGTCAGTGCCACAATAAGACCCAATAATAGAGCTAATCCAGGCGAAAGAAATGGAATAACAAAGAGCAGTAATACAAAAATGATTTCGCGATTTTTTTGTGATAGTTGTAGTTGAATCATCTCACTGAATTTGGGAAATAAACGGTGAACAAGTTTAGAGTTTTCGTACACGATCCATCTCGCGGCGATCATCTTTTTCGCGTAAGGTTTCGCGCTTGTCATAGGTCTTTTTACCACGAGCTAACGCTATTTCGATTTTGGCCATCCCTTTTTCGTTGATAAATAGAAACGTAGGAACAATGGTCAAACCACTTTCTTTAGTGGCTCGTTCCAGTTTGCGAAGTTCTCTTTTGGTTAATAAGAGTTTACGTTCGCGCATGGCTTCGTGATTGTAAAAAGTGCCTAAACGGTATAGTGCGATATGCATATTGCGAATCCACAATTCGCCGTTGGTGAACGAACAAAAGGTGTCCACTAAGCTCGCTTTCCCTTCGCGGATGGATTTTATTTCGGTGCCATACAGTACAATGCCCGCCGTAAAACGCTCAATCAATTCGTAATCGAAAGAGGCGCGTTTATTTTTTATGTTTATTTTTACCTTGGAATGCATAAAGTCCTTTTGAATATGCAAAGATAGCTGCTTTTTTGCTTTTTTCCATACGTTCATGTTGTTAATCTCGCAAAATACAGCTACTTTTGTCAACTTAAAACCTTACGAATTGATTTCTTAATGCTTAACCTTATGAAACAACGTTTTTTTATAGTAGTTTCTTTTCTTTTTTCTGTAGCCGTATTGGTGGCTCAGGTAGATTGCAAAATTTATCAGTTACCAACGTTTACTACTTCTACATCGTCTCAAAATAAAGTTCAATCTTCAGATATTCGTACTTCGGGCGTGGTTACTGCCGTTGTACGCGAAGGTGACGCTATTAAAGGATTTTACCTACAAGATAAAGTGGGCGACGGTAATCGTTTGACGTGCGATGCGGTATTTGTAGCTTTTGAAAATCCGACTGTCACCGTTGGTTCTGAAATCGAATTAGTGGCATCTGTTTCTGCCAATGATGGGCAATTAAAGCTCATAAATGTTTCGTCGTTACAGAAGTTGGCCGATAATCAATTAGTAACTCCTACAAAAGTGGTTTTTCCTGCCGATTTTGGCGATTATAGCCAATACGTTGGTATGCTACTTGAATTTGACCAAACGCTTTTTGTAACCAATAATTACTATTGGGGCAGTGGGCGCATAACTTTGTCATCTCATCGTTTGAATGGTGGAGTAGAGGTGGAATTACCAGGTAGTAACGAATATTTTGCTCTAGTAGCCGAACATAAACTTGATCAGTTGACGATGGTTAGCTCTCCCTCTGTAGCTTATCCTTTTGCTGATGAGAATGGTACTTTACGTATGGGTTATCGTGTTGATAATTTGCAAGGTACGCTTACACAATCAGGATCGGCTTATCAGCTGGAAGTAACTTCGCGTCCAAATTTTTATGGAAATCCTCGGGCAGCGACACACGAACCTATTGGCGATTATAACGTCAAAGTTTGTTCGTTCAATATGGAGTATTATTTACGTAGTAATTATGGCGATTTTGCTGGACCCGCTGATGCCGTTGAAGCCGACAGACAACATTCTAAATTATTAAAAGCGTTGCAAGCTATTGATGCTGACGTGTATGGCTTAGTTGAAATTCAACAAGGTAACGATGCGATTGCTTATATGTGTAATGCGCTTAACACAGTCGCAGGTAGCGATTTATATGCTTATGTAACTGATGGTACTTCGGTAAGTGGTTCTTATACCAAAGTGGGATTTATTTATCGAAAAGACAAAATTAGTCCAGTTGGTTCTATTGAATTTAATAATTTAAGAACGATGTATCGTAAGGCGATACAAGCATTCCAATTAAAATCAAATAGCGAGAAATTTGTATTCTCACTTAATCACTTGAAGGCGAAAGGCACTACTTACGACACCACGCCAGAAGGCGATTTAGATGCAGGTGATGGACAAAGTTCGTATAATGCCACACGTGTGGACGAAGTGAATTCTATCGTGTCGAAATGTAGCAATTTTGCAACTATTGACCCCGATGTATTGGTTATGGGCGATATGAATGCGTATTCCAAAGAAGATCCTATTCGTCGTTTTGAATTGTCTGGATATACCAATTTGCTAAAGCACTATCACGGTGATACTATCTATTCATATTCTTACAAAGGTGAAGTTGGCTTGCTTGATCACGCTTTAGCCAATAGCTCCATGATGGCTCAAGTGACTGGCGCAACAGTTTTTCATATTAATACCGACGAACATTATAAGTTTGAATACCAAAATGCTACGACTTACCAAGATAATATGTATCGTTCATCCGATCACGATGCTGTGGTGGTTGGTTTGAAACTCAAAGGTACTACTGATAGTGTTATTTCTGTAGTTGAACCAACTAGAATGTGTGTTATGCCAACCATTATTCAGGATGGCTTGATTACCATTTATAATGCAGCGAAAATGGACATTACCATTAGCGACCTGCAAGGACGCGTATTTTATAGTGGTCGTTTACCGAATGATAACAGTGTGACATTTGGTGCAGACCAGTTGCGTATGTCACAAGGATTTTATTTGGTACGTATTTTAGATCCACGTTCTACAGCTATTGAACCGCAAATCTTCAAAGTTATTTTGCGTTGATGAATCCGCTAGCTATTATTGAAACTTATTATGCACCTAATAGCGCGTTGTATGAGCTCTTGGTGTCGCATAGTCGGGCAGTAACGGACAAGGCGTTGTTTTTAGCGAATCAACATCCAGAGTTGACTATCGATTGTCAGTTTGTAGAGGAAGCGGCCATGTTACACGATATTGGCATTTTTCTCACCAATGCTCCGGCATTAGGCTGTTATGGTACACATCGCTACATTGAACATGGTTATTTGGGTGCCGATTTATTACGTCAACACGGATTGGATAAACATGCTTTGGTATGCGAACGGCATACAGGAACTGGTCTTTCGCTAGCTGATATCGAAAAGCAGCAATTGCCATTGCCACATCGCGATATGCGGCCCGTATCAATGGAAGAACAGCTGATTTGTTTTGCTGACAAGTTCTTTTCTAAGAGTCGTTTAAATACAGAATTATCCATTGAACAAATACGTGATAACTTAGCCCAATTTGGTCCCGACAATTTACGCGTGTTCGATCATTGGATGAGTCTATTTCTATAAAAAAAGCTTCACAGGTTATGTGAAGCTTTTTTATTATCCATGAATCAGCGTTTTTACTTGTCATTTTTGACACTGAACCAGAGTAAACCTGATATAGTTAAACAGACCGCACAAATAGCAAAGATAACTGATTTGTCGGCTGCTGCATTTACCACTTCACCCATTTTGAACGATGCTACCAACTGTGGTAAAACCACCGATAAATTGAAAATGCCCATGTATAATCCCATTTTGGTTTGGTCTACTTTTTCGCTCATAATGGCAAATGGTAAAGATACCACTGATGCCCAACCAATACCAGCAATGGCAATCATTACATAATACATAAGCGTAGTTGTGCCTAGGAAATAGACGCCAGCATAACCCGCTGCCATGATGAAAATACAGATAAGATGTGTTTTAACCATTCCTATTTTTTTAGCAAAGCCATTGAGCACAAGTACGGGTAGAATAGCACTGACTAAACTTAAAATAAAAAATGCAATAGAGTTGACGCTTCCTGCTGAATCGCCTAAATTCAAAACGTTTTGTAAATAGAAAAAGGCATACACAAACATAGTTTGTACCCCAATCCATGTGAACGAATGGGCCAGTAATACTTTCTGAAATTCATTCGAATTTTTGTTGCTGCCTAATAAGTTGAATAGTACCATGATGGTGCTAACTACTACCAATAATAAACAGATGAATTCAACACTATTCAAAAAATAACCAAAGAGTTCAACGCCAGAGGTTACTGTGAAGCCAAATAATTTTTCAGCAATCACGTACACGCCATAAACCAACAAACCAAAAAGTGGTAAGAGCGATTCTATAATGTCGCGTGACGACGTTTTTGCTTTGGTTGAAGCTTCTTCCGTGGTTTGTAATTGACGTGGTTCTTGAATCAGAAAGGCTGGAATAATGGTTGCCAATAGTGCAATGCCAATACCAATATAAATTAAGGCTTCGTTGCCTAGCGTACCACCAATTAAATAGGCCAATACCCCAAACGTACCCGATACCGTTTGCATCCAAGTATAACCTTTGGCACGTTGTTCTTTGGGAGTGCAATCAGCAATAAGCGAACGGGTTGGGTTAAAACTCACGTTGATGCTTAAATCGAAAGTCAAGGCCACAATCACGGCAATAGAGAGCAATCCTGCTTGTGGATCGTCGCCACCAATAAATAGTTTTTGTATAATTTCTAAATTGGGTAACGCCAACATCATCAAGGCGGCCAATGTACCACCTATCACAATCCAAGGACGACGGCGACCGCCCATAAACCACATCTTATCACTCAAAATTCCGACAATGGGTTGTGCCAAAATACCTGCTATAGGACCAGCTGCCCACACAATACCAATTTCGTGAATATCTAAACCATATTTTGTTGAGAGAATCCAGCTTAAGGCTGAAATTTGAACAGAAAGTGCAAAGCCCATGGCTGTTGCAGGTAAGCTCAGTAACGCAAAAAATGCATTACTCATTTTCTTTTGAATGCTTAACATGGTATTCAATGAATTAGAGGGTTATTATACAAGAATGTTACTATTCCGTGGCAAAAGTAATTTTTTTATTCAGAATCTACAATCTTTTTCGCTTTTTGTGATACGAATATTCGTCCAAATTACTTAGGAGTTGATTGCAATACCGATTTTTATTTTTATCTTTGTGAAACTAAAACATCATAATTATGG
This sequence comes from Paludibacteraceae bacterium, assembly GCA_028694915.1. Taxonomy (GTDB): domain Bacteria; phylum Bacteroidota; class Bacteroidia; order Bacteroidales; family Paludibacteraceae; genus W0P28-013. The sequence goes on along the minus strand of JAQVJY010000009.1, from coordinate 40,998 downwards.
CTATACAAATAGGTGATAAGATGCCCGATAAGTTGGGCGTGAATCAATTAGGAGAGCCCGTTTTGGCAACCATTTTGCGTGGTAAAAAAGTGGCGCTGTATTTTTATCCTAAGGATAATACCTCTGGTTGCACGGCACAAGCTTGTAATTTGCGCGATAATTACGCCGAGTTACGTAAAGCTGGTTATGAAATCGTCGGTGTGAGCGTGGATGACGAAAAATCGCATCAAAAATTCATTGCAAAACACGATTTACCATTTACGCTTATTGCTGACACCGACAAAACCTTGGTGGAACACTTTGGTGTATGGGCTGAGAAAAAAATGTATGGTCGCGCTTATATGGGCACGTTGCGTACCACCTTTATTTTTAATGAGGAAGGCGTTTTGGAACGCATCATTTCTCCAAAAGAGATAAGTACGAGCGACCACGCAGCACAAATTTTGAAATAAAAATTAGTTTTGACACAAGTTGTCAAAAACGCGCCGTACTTTTGCAGCGACAAAGCTTATAAATTATTAAACAAAAAACAATATTATGTCAGTAGAAATTAAAAAACCGTCGCCCGAAAAGTTGAAAGCGCTTCAATTGGCGATGGATAAAATTGAAAAGGATCATGGTCGTGGTACCATTATGAAAATGGGTGATAATCACGTGGAAGAGGTTAATATTATATCCACGGGTTCCATTGGTTTGAATATGGCTTTGGGCGTAGGTGGTTTTCCTCGTGGTCGTGTTATCGAAATTTATGGACCTGAATCGAGTGGTAAAACCACGTTGGCGATTCATGCTATAGCAGAAGCTCAAAAAGCAGGTGGCATTGCTGCTATCATTGATGCAGAGCATGCGTTCGACCGCTTTTATGCTGAAAAATTAGGTGTTGATATTGAAAATCTGTTGATTTCACAACCAGATAGTGGCGAGCAAGCTCTCGAAGTAGCTGATCAATTAATTCGTTCATCTGCTGTGGATATTGTGGTGATTGACTCCGTGGCTGCTTTAACACCAAAAGCGGAATTGGAAGGTGATATGGGTGATTCAAAAATGGGCTTGCAAGCACGTTTGATGTCGCAAGCATTGCGTAAATTGACGGCCAGTATCAATAAAACCAATACTACTTGTATCTTTATCAATCAGTTGCGCGATAAAATTGGCGTAATGTTTGGTAGCCCTGAAACTACGACTGGTGGTAATGCGTTGAAATTTTACGCTTCGGTACGTTTAGATATTCGTCGTATTGGACAAATAAAAGATGGTGAAAATGTTATTGGTAACCAAACACGTGTAAAAGTGGTTAAAAATAAAATTGCACCTCCATTCCGCAAAGCTGAATTTGATATTATGTTTGGTGAAGGTATTTCACGTTCTGGTGAAATTGTCGATTTGGGTGTGGAAAATGGCATTATCAAGAAAAGCGGTTCGTGGTTTAGTTATGGCGAAACCAAGCTCGGTCAAGGACGCGATGGTGTAAAAAAATTGCTTGAGGACAATCCAGAATTGTCGGCTGAACTCGAAGCAAAATTAATGGAACAAATAAAAGTGTAGTGTTGTCAGCGCAGCTGAATAAACGAAAACTCCGTTATCCAATGAGATAGCGGAGTTTTTTTATTGGGCGTCATCGTGCGGAAGAATGACCTCTAAACGTTTTTTTAATTTTTGATAGCCAGCTCGTTCTAAGGCTGAATGTTTGAAAAGTTGCTTGAATGTGCTTCTCGAAAAATGTTCCCAATCGAGTGTGAAAAGTTGTTCATTCGGTTGTAATTCAGCCGTGTGATGTGCTTTCGCCTTTTTATTCCACGGACACGCATCGAGGCAGGCGTCGCAACCAAATAGGCGGTTGCCCATACGCGATGTAAATTCATCGGATATGGTGTCACGATGTTCTATGGTGAGGTACGAAATGCAGCGATTTGCATTCACCTCGTAAGCTGATAACGCCTCCGTGGGGCAGGCTTTAATACAAGCCGTGCATGTTCCGCAATGCTCTTTTTGTGGTGTGTCGTAATCCAGTGGAAGTGTGGTAATGAGTTCGCCAATCAAACAATAAGAACCTAATGTGGGATGTATTAACAGACCGCTTTTACCAATCCAACCCAATCCAGCGCGTTGTGCCCAGCGTCGTTCTAAAACGGGCGCTGAATCGCAAAATACCATACTTTCGTTTGGCGCCTGTTCATCGATAAAGGCTTGCAACTGTTTTAGCTTTTCTTTGATGATAAAATGGTAATCTTTGCCGTAAGCGTATTTGGCTATTTGTGGCGCGCTTTCGGGTTGTAGTTGAGCGGGGAAATAATTGAGCAATACTACCACAACCGACTGTGCGCCATGTACCAGCAACTCTGGATTTGTGCGTTTGTCGAAGTGATTTTCTAAATAGCTCATGTTAGCTTGATAGCCTTTGTTGAGCCATGTTTGTAGCGTACGTGCGTCGTCGGCGAGAAGTTCCGCTTTAGCAATACCACACGCATCGAATCCGAGTTGTAGCGCTTTGGCTTTTATCTCGTCCGATAAGCTCATTAGTTATTTAATTGTTGTTCGATAGAAGCATTCAAATTGCCTGCGTTTAGCTCTTTGCCTGCTACAATATCGCCGTTGCGACCAACTAAAAACCACGCAGGAATTTGTTGCACGTTGTAGGTACGCAAATAAGTGGAGTTGGCGCCACGTTCATCGCGCACGCAAACCCAAGGAATTTCGCGGGTTTGTTCGAGCCACAAAAGCTTGTTATTGTCCACAGAAACCTGATAAATCTCAAATCCTTTGGCGTGGTAAGCGGCGTATAGTTCACGCAAAAAGAGCGTGTGTGTTGGTGCAAAATCGGTTTCATAAGCCGAAAAATCGATGAGTACTACGTTTCCTTTCAATGACGAAACGGAAGTAGCTTCACCTACGCGATTTGGAAGTGTGATGTCGATAATGCCAGCTTGTTCACCTGTCAGTAAGTGGTCGTAGTTGGCTTGTGCTTGACGTGTCTCTTTGAGCGCTGTCAGTACAATATTAGTCAATGCCGCTGTGCGTGGATTTTCAGGTTGAAAAACCTGAAATGCCGTGGCTACAGCCGACCAATAACTGCGGTCGTTTTTGTTGTAAGGCGAAAAAATATAAAACCCGTTGATGGTTTGATTCACGGCATAGTAAGCTGCTGTGGAACGTGTATCGTTTAAAATCAGTTTGCGCGCTTTTACCTTGTGTGCTTCAATCATGGCAACGGCCTCTTCTTTGTTCAATTTCTTTTGTTCGTTAGCAGTTTTGATGTAGCGTTGAATGTCGAAACCTGAATTGCGCAACGTTTTAATAGCTTCTGAATTGGGCGAATTTTCTACCGTGTAATTCGTGGCAAATTGCTCTTTTTGACCGTTGATAATAATATGTTCGGTAGAATCGATAGCAAACAAAATGGTTTGGTCGCCTAGACGTAAACGGTAAAATTCGGGATAAGCAGTTTGTCGTGCTTTGAATTTATAGTGTCCTGTTTTCGAAAGTTCTGTCGAGTCCAATAACGTGATTTTAGCATCATTTACCTGCTCCAAATACAAGGTTTCTTTGCCTGCGTTGGCTATTTCGCCTTCTACGCTGAATTTGGTGTTGTTATTACAGGCTGTAAAACTCACTACGAGGGTGCAAAAAAGAACAAAACGTTTCATTATTTCCAATTTTTATAAGGATTTCTGATTAAGCTAGCGTTGTAGTAACGGGTATCATTGGTTACTTCTTCGCCAATAAATGGGGGCTTTTCGAATACACAATCGACGGTTGGAAGTTCAATTTCGGCCATCACCAAACCTTCATTTTCGCCGTGAAATTCATCTATTTCCCAGCAAAAACCTTTGTAATCGTAGCGATGACGGACTTTTACGATAATCGGTTTTTCACAAATTTCGGATAGTATGACTTGCGCGTCGGCCACAGGTATGGCGTATTCAAATTCATTCCGCGCAAAACCAATGGTGGCATTTTTGATGGTGATATAGGCTTTTTCGCCGTAAATACGCACACGTACTACACGGTTTTTGTCGCTGCAAATGTAACCTTGTATAATGCGTTTGCTAGTCGATGCCGCTTTGTATTCGTCTGATAAAAGCAGGAATTTACGTTCAATTTCTAGTGCCATAATGCGCCTTTTTGTGTGATGCAAAGTTATAATTTTTTTCTGTATTTCACGGGCGGTAGGCTGAGTGTAGTCATTAAAAACAAAAAAATAGTGTCTTCGGGGCTAAATACTATGTAATTACAAAAAAAAATAGTATTTTTGCAAGCTACTTTTCGTAAGAATGGAGCGTTTTATCTGTTGTAACGAGCCTTATATGGTGTTCAACAAGTTAACTTAGCAATTATTGAACTTTTAACTTTATAACTTTTTCAAGTATGTCGGACAAAAAGAAAAAAAATCAGGGAGATGTAGAAATGCAAAATGTGCAAGAAGCATTGAGCAAATCGGAAGCATTTATCGAAACGTATCGTAAAGAGTTGCTTTACGGCGTGGGTGCAGTGGTTATTTTGGTGTTGGCTGTATTGGCATTTCGCACCTATTACTTAGTGCCTCGCGAAGCTGAAGCACAAGAAAAAATGATTTTCTGCGTGAATAATTTCGAAAGAGATTCTTTTCGTTTGGCACTTCGTGGTGACGATATGAACGACGGATTCGAAACCATTGTAGATGATTATAAATTTACCGATGCTGCCGAATTGGCTGCTGCTTATGCAGGCGTTTGTGCTTATCAATTGGGCGAATACGAAGAGGCTATTGACTATTTAGATAAATTTGATGCGCGCTCGGTGAATATGACACCAACAACCATCTGTTTGAGAGGCGATGCTTACGTGGAATTAGGCGATTACAAAAGCGCTATCAAAGAGTTTTTACGTGCAGCCGATACTCAAAACGACTTAGTAGCTCCTCGTAGCTTGAAAAAAGCTGGTTTAGCTTACGAAGCGTTAGGCGAATACGACAAAGCAGTAGACGTGTACACCGAAATTAAAGATACTTACTTTAGTTCTATGGAAGCTGGCGATATCGATAAATACATCGAACGCGCTAAAGCTTTGGATAAATAATTAGTACCGAAAAAAATCCTAAAGAGCTGTTTCAGACATACGTCGGTAACAGCTCTTTTTTAACTCCTATACCTTATGGCAACCATCTATCACAACTTATCGGCTTACGATGCCGAGGCGATGCCGTCAAAAGATCAAGTAAAGAACCAACGTTACGCTATCGTTGTAGCTGATTGGAATCCAAACGTAACTTATCCGTTGTTGGAAGGCGCTTTCGATGCGTTGGTAACCAACGGTGTGGCACCTGAACATATTATGGTAAAACATGTGCCTGGCACGTTTGAACTTACGTTTGCGGCCAAACGCATTTTGCGCGAATATAACGATATGTCGGCGGTGATTGTTATTGGCTGTGTGGTGCAAGGCGATACACCACATTTCGATTTTGTGTGCCAAGGTGTAACACAAGGTGTGGCAGCACTCAATGCGTCCGAAACAAGTCATGCACCCGTTATTTTTAGCGTACTTACCACTAATACCATGCAACAAGCGTTAGACCGTGCGGGTGGTATTTTGGGTAACAAAGGCGTGGAAGGCGCGGTAACCGCACTCAAAATGGCGAATTTGTTTTAAGACACAAAGACCTTATAAAATAGAAATCCCCGCTTAATGTAAATTAAGTGGGGATTTTTTTGTGAAAAGGTGGTGGTAATTTTTGTTTAAACAAAAAGTCCTAACTGATTTGTATCAATTAGGACTTTTTTGTACCCAGAGCCGGGATCGAACCGGCATGGAAGTGAATCCACTGGTGTTTGAGACCAGCGCGTCTACCAATTCCGCCATCTGGGCGTTTTAGCGAGTGCAAAGGTAATTTATTTTTTTATTTCCGCCAAATATTTCTCCGCTTTTTCTGAAATTAATTTACAACGGCTTTTTGTCGCACTTTTTTTGTACTTTTGTAGTCTCTTTGGTGGTCGCTGTGTGGCGCGGGGGAGTTTATAATAAACGTATGAAACGCATCTTTTTAGTTGGTTTTATGGGCTGTGGCAAAACAGCTACAGGCAAACGGTTGGCCGAGCAAATCGGTTGGCAGTTTATCGACTTGGATAAATTTATCGAAAGTCGTTACTGTAAAACTATCCCACAACTATTTACAGAATGGGGCGAAGCGGAGTTTCGCGTGGTGGAACGTGCCGCGTTACTCGAAGTGTGCGACTACGAACAGGTGGTGATTTCTACGGGTGGTGGAGCAGCCTGTTTTCTCAACAATATGGACGATATGAATGCACGTGGAGTCACGGTCTATTTACACGCTGAACCCGAGGAGTTGGTCGATCGCTTGCGTCATGCCAAAGTGGAACGCCCACTGCTTAAAGGTAAAACCGACGAAGCGTTGGCTTTGTATGTGCGCGAATTGTTGGCGCAGCGGGAAGTTGGCTACAAGCAAGCCCAATTGACCATAGAAACGTCGCACGATAAGAGCTTTTCGCACATTCAAACGCTTATTCACCTCTTACAACAGGTGGATGGCTCGTTGCAAACCGTTACCAAAGAACTAAACGATTAAGACTATTAATTTACAAGCACTATACATTATGGAACGCTATGAAAGCCCCTTGCAGGCATTGACCTGTACGCAAGCAGCCGCTTATGCAAAATTGTCGGATTTACGTAATTTGGAAGCGGTGAAAGATCGCTTGCCACAAGATAAAGTGAAAGATATGACGTGCGATGTTGATTCGTGCTCAGTAACGGTCGATCCAGTAGGACGTGTGACATTACGTATTGTGGAACGTCAACCCGAACATACCGTTCAGTTTGGTGCCGATAATGCGCCTATCGACTTTCATTTGTATATGGTGTTGACCGAAACTGCTGACAATCAAGCACAATTACAAGTAAAACTCGAAGCGGATATTCCGTTTATGATTAAAACGATGATTGGTAGCAAAATCGATGGTTTTGTGCAACAATTTGCTGAAATGACTGCTACGATGCTCAATGTTTCGCATTGATGTAGCGCACTCGGTAATCATAAAAAAGCAGCTCGGAAGAATTCTTCTGAGCTGCTTTTTTTTAGATTAAATAGTCGCGTTAGCGCAAGCGATCGGCAGCGCGCACTTTGGCTTCGTCTTTACCAATACCACGTATGGCCAACCAGCTTAAAATGATATTAATAAGCGGAAATACAATGGCTATTTGTGGGTGAAAATCTTCAGGATGGTATTTAGCAAATATGCTCCACACGCCCACGCCCAACACGGCGTAATAACCAATCATCAATAAGATATTGAGAATGGTTAATCGAATTTGCAGCATGCGTTTGTTGTACAACCAAATGGTAACAAAGGCAATTAATGGAATAATAGCCGACAAGAGCATCAATCCCCATAAATTATCGAGTATAATATCTTCGCTTCCTGGTGATGTTTGCATAAAACCGATGGCGTTGAGTGTGCCGAAATTCAGACCGTGTGTAAACTCAATAAGTGGCATAAAGCAGCCGAATACGCCTAATAATGAAACGACTAACAGATAGATAGTTTGAATACGTTGTATCATATTAACGAGTTTTGGTTATTATTTAGTGCGGATGAGTCCGAACAATTTTTTCTTTTTTGGTGTGGTGTTTTCGCCAGCGCGGGCTTCCTCCAGTGTTTCGCCGAATTTAATCATGCGATAAATGATACCCCAATCGGGAATGCCGCCTAAATTACGGTCATCGATAAACAAATCGGCCGTCAGTTTGCGTGAACGGACGTTATTTGGATCCTCTTCTGGATAGTTGGAGTTGACAGCGTAAAACTCCAAACCTTGTTGTTTGCAATAGTCAACCGCTTCGTCCAATAATTCGCCTTCGCGTACAGTCCACAATATCAAACGGTGGTGACACTCGTTTTGTAAGCGTTTGAGTACATCGATAGCAAATGGAATTGGTTTCCCAATTTTCGGATAAGCGTGTTCTACAATAGTTCCGTCGAAATCTACAGCTATAATCATAATTTCTTGACTTAAAATAGTGGTTAGTATTCGATTTTGATGGTATTAGTCTTCCTTTGGTTCTTCGTTTGGCGTGTCGGTTGTTGATGCCAAATCGTTTTCTATTTTTTCGGTGGTTGGTTTACAAAAATAGAGTGAGATAGCTGAAATACCTGCTACCCACAAAAGTGCACCTTGTTGCAAGGTGTAATAGAAAAAGATAGCAGCCAGCAAGCCAATAGTTATCACAGTTATACGCCATTTAGCATAGGTTTTGTAACGGGCTAGTTTTTCTGTTTCATCAGTTACTAACGCTAGTTTTTTGACATACACACTGAACAGCTTTAGCGCTGCTGGTGTGGTTGTAATTACGTATAAAATAATGATGGAATAAATGGTGACGCTGGCAGGAGCGTCTTTAGCCATTACAAACCAATTTTGAGTGACGCAAGCATAACCCAAGGCGGCCATGATTACTGCTTTGATAGCAGCGGCATAATACCAGAAAAAGAGACTTTTAGTTAATTGTTTCATAAGTTTAAGTGGGCGTATTATAAGTCGAAAACGAAATGCGGTTACGAATAGAACGACCTAAAGTGACTTCGTCGGCATATTCTAGTTCGTCGCCAATAGCCACACCGCGCGCAATGGTGGTTATTTTACAATCGTAATCGGCTAATTTTCGAAATAGGTAAAAAGCGGTGGTGTCGCCTTCCATATTGGGACTGAGTGCAAAAATGATTTCGTCAATGTCGCCTTGTTTTACACGTTCCACGAGCGAAGCAATTTCTAAATCGGCAGGACCAACGCCGTTCATGGGCGAAATTATACCGCCTAAAACGTGGTACAGTCCGTTGAATTGCTGCGTATTCTCAATAGCCATCACATCCTGAATATTTTCCACGACACATATAAGAGCTGAATTTCGGCTGGGATTGCTACATATTTGGCACGTGTCAGTATCCGAAATGTTGTGGCACACGTTACAGTGTTTTACCTCTTTTTTTAATTCCACTAATGCTGCTGCTAATGCTTCTACATCACTATCATCCTGTTTTAGTAAATGCAACGCTAATCGGAGCGCACTTTTGCGTCCGATAGTGGGCAGCTTACTGAGCTCGTTTACGGCTTGCTCCAACAGAATAGAAGGGTAGTTTTGTGGCACAACAAACAATGTTAGAAATTTAACGCACAAAGATATAAAAAAACCGCACACCTTGTTTATGGCGTGCGGTTCTTTTTAGTGAGCTTACCAGCGACTTTCAATCACTTTCCAATCAATAATGTTCCATAAAGCATTCAAATAATCGGCTCTACGGTTTTGATAGTCAAGATAATAAGCGTGTTCCCATACGTCGAATGTGAGTAGTGGTTTCAAGCCTTTGGTCAATGGGTTGCCAGCGTTACTTTCTTTTACAATTTCGAGATTGCCGTTGGCATCTTTTACCAACCAAACCCAACCTGAGCCGAACAATGTGGCACCAGCGTTATTAAATTCGGTTTTAAATGCGTCGAAAGAACCCCATTTTTTTTCGATGGCTGTTCTTACGTTGCCTTTGGCTTCGCAACCAGTGGTTTTAAATTGTTCAAAAAAGAACGTATGGTTCCAAACTTGGGCGGCGTTATTAAAAATAGCGCCATCCGATTCGCGTACAATTGCTTCCAAATCCATCGTTTCGTAACGTGTTCCCTTCACCAAATTGTTCAGGTTGTTTACATACGCCAAATGGTGTTTGCCGTGATGGAAATTCAACGTTTCTTGACTCATCGTTGGAGCCAATGCTTCTGCCGTGTAAGGCAAGGCTGGTAGTGTAAATAACATAGTTACTGAAGTTTGAATGGTTAATAAAAAAGAAATGAGTAAATTCATAATAATTCGTTTTTGATGATATGACAAAAATAATTGTATTTTTGAAATAAATAGCGTACTTTTGTGGAAATAAATAAAAAAAATGCCTTATGAAAAATTATAAACTGGTTATCAGTCTGTTAACATTAACATTGTTGTTGGGTGGTTGTAAAGTAAAAGAGTCCGCGGGTGCCTATCGTCCTGCTGAAGATACCAAGAAAACTCAGTCTACAGCCGATTTGAAGCCGAAAGCGGATACTCAAAAAACAACCCAGTCAGTAGCTGAAATGCCTGATAAAATTCGTACTGAATCGTTTAAAGTGGTGGATGGCGAAGATGCTACTGCTTTAAAAACGTATAATGTGGTGATTGGTAGTTTCCAAAATCGTGCGAATGCGCAAGGCTTGCAATCGCTTATGAAAGGTGATTATGCACCCATTATTGTTATCAACGAGCAAGGTATGTTCCGTGTTATTTTGATTTCTTACGACGACTACGTGACTGCCAAACAGAAAATTGCTCAAATCAAATCGCAGTTTGATGATGCGTGGGTGTTAGTTCAGAAGAAATAATTGTTTTAACTACTCGATAGCGTGGAACCGATGAAATTGACTGTTTTGGGTTCTGGTTCGGCCATACCGACACCCGAACGTTACCACTCGGCTCAATTGTTGGAGATGCGCAATAAACAATTTTTGATAGACTGTGGTGAGGGTACGCAAAATAGAATGATTCAATTTGGCGTGCGTGCCAATCGGTTAAATCATATTTTTATTTCGCATTTGCATGGCGACCATTGTTTTGGTTTGATTGGATTGATTTCCACGCTCGGTATGCTCGGTCGTACGGCTGATATCGAAATACATGCTCAGCCTGATTTAGAAGCGTTGCTTCGTCCGCAAATCGACTATTTTTGTGGCGAATTCCCATTTCAAGTTAAATTTCATCCATTTAGTCCGTATCAAAGTGCTGTTATTTACGACGATCGCAGCGTTACAGTGACCACCATTCCCTTGAAGCATCGTGCTCCATCGGTAGGATTTCTGTTTGAAGAAAAAGCGATGGAACGTCATTTGGTTCGTGATCTGGTTGAAGCATACGAAATACCGTTACGTCTGCTCAAAGGAATTAAAAATGGTGATGATTATGTAACTCCCGATGGAGAGTTGGTTCCGAATGAGCGTTTGTCTACACCGCCAACACCGCCTCGTCGGTTTGCGTATTGTTCCGATACGGCTTATTCCGAAAAAATAGTGGAACTAATTCGTGGTGTGAATTGTTTGTATCACGAAACGACGTTTTTAAGCGAAGATATGGTTCGTGCCAAACAGACGTTACATAGCACGGCTGCACAAGCCGCGCAACTAGCACAAGCCGCAGAAGTTGGTAAATTGATTATTGGACATTATTCGGCACGTTATCGACAGATAACACCTTTTTTAGAAGAGGCGAAAGCTATTTTCCCCAATACGGTAGGCGCTACTGATGGTGCGCACTTTGATATATAACACACGTTTTGGTTCGATTTGGACATAAAAATAGGCCGACCTCACGGCCAGCCTATTCCACCAAAATGTTTAACCAAAACAATTTTTCATTATTAAATGAAGTACTTAAAAATAAGCAATTATCATGCCAAACTCAAATTAAAATGCACTAAATAGTATTTTTTTGACTCCTTGGCACTGCATTTGTACTTATAACGAATTTTAATCTTATTTGAATGCGATTTTTAGCGACTTTTTTGGCTGTTTTTATGGTGGTGTGCGTGTCTGCTCAGCGGATGTCGGATGCCGAAACATTTTTTAATCAAGGACATTACCGTGAGGCAGGTTCGATTTATGTTCAGGCGTTGAAGAAAACGCCAAAAGATGGCACACTTAATTTTAAGTATGCACGTTGCTTGTATGAACAAGATCAAGTAATCGAAGCCACACTCTATTTTGAGCAAGCAGCGCTATTTGGTTTTGCCAAAGCAAATCGTTTTTTAGGTGATATCTATTTTGCCGATTATCGTTTTCAAGAGGCGGCACAAGCGTATGATGCTTGGTTGGCATCCGATAAATTCGTAGCCGACGAAAAAATACAGGTGGCAAAACTCGCAGCTAAAGCAAAATTAGGTGCTGCGATGCTGGAACGCGTAGAGGATATTGCATTGATTGATAGTGTAAAAGCCGATAAAGCCGATTTTATAAATCAGATAAAGATGGCTCGCGAGATGGGCTCTTTTGCTTTTTCGGCTGATTTGTTGGGATTGAGAGCGAATAATTATTTGGTAGCTTTTCAGTCGGGACGAAACGATAGACGCTATTTGGCCTTGCGACAAAATGATACGCAAAGTGATTTGTATCAATCATATAATTTGATGAATGAATGGGGTGAACCCATCGCTTTGTCGTCGGTATTAAATACGCCTAAGGATGAAAATTATCCGTTTGTGGCGGCCGATGGTATTACTATTTATTTTGGCTCCGAGGGACATGATGGTTTGGGTGGCTATGATATTTTTACCTCGCGGTTTAATTCTGAAACTGCTGATTATTTGCCGCCTCAAAATGTGGGAATGCCTTTCAATTCGCCGTACAATGATTACATGATGGCGTTTGATGAGTTGGCTGGTGTTGGATGGTTTGTGACCGATCGTTATCAAAATCCCGATAGTGTGATTATTTATCGCTTTGTGCCGAACGCCGAACGTTTAATTTTACGTCATAAAACACCTCAAGAGTTGCGTGATGCAGCTCGAATGCGTCTTTATCGTAAGGCTTCTGTGGCTCTACGAAATACAGATATGCATGAGGCTGTGTCTCAGCAATTTCAAACCACGCTATTTTTGGTGAATGATACCACCGTGTACCATGCGGCAGAACAATTTGTGAGTGAACGGGCACGTGAACAATTTTTAGCATGGTGCGATTTGAAAGCACAAGGTCAGCAAAAAGAATTTACCTTAGCAGCTAAACGCGAATTGTGGAGCGTTACCGAGGAAGAAGAGGAACGTTTATTATTGGCTAACGAAATTGTGACGCTTGAAAAATCGTGTTTGTTGATAGAACAACAACTGCCACGCTATGAATTAGAGATACGCACTTTGGAAAATTTACAACTACTAACAACTCATTAAAGCTATGGATATTACATTGGTTATTGTGTTTATGCTTTTAGGCATTATTTTCTTCTTGCTCGAAATATTTTTCTTGCCAGGTATTTCTGTAGGTGGTGTGGCTGGCGTGTTGTTTGTAGGAGCTTCCATTTGGTACGCATTTTCGCACTTAGGCGCTACTGCTGGTATGATTACTATTGGTGGCGGAGTGGTGGCTATGGGTCTTGCTATTTGGGCGTTTCTTCGTTCTAGAGCGTTGGATAAAATGTCGCTCAATACCCAATTGGAAGGCAAGGTAGATGCTTTGAACGGTATTGCTTTGTCGGTTGGCGACAAGGGTGTAACGGTATCGCGTTTGGCTCCTATCGGCAAAGTGCGTTTTGGTACTGAAGTGGTGGAGGCTAAATCGCAAGATGGTTTCATTGACCAAACGGTGGAAGTTGAAATTGTAGAAGTATCCACATTTGGTGTATTAGTTCGTGCTGTGGCAGAAAAATAACTTGGTAGAACTTATATTTATTATTCACTTAATTATTAATTATTATGACAGTATTATCGATTCTTGGTATAGCCGTACTTATTGTATTGGTTATCATTTTCTTTTATTACGTGCCATTTTTATTGTGGCTGTCGGCCAAAGTGTCGGGTGTGAACATTTCTTTGGTGCAACTGTTTTTGATGCGTATTCGTAAAGTGCCGCCATTTATCATTGTGAATGCCATGATTGAAGCGCACAAAGCTGGTTTGAAGGACATTCGTCGCGACGACTTGGAAGCTCACTATTTGGCTGGCGGTCACGTAGTGCGTGTGGTTCATGCGTTGGTATCGGCTAACAAAGCAAACATCGACTTGTCGTTTCAAATGGCTACAGCTATCGATTTAGCTGGTCGTGATGTGGACGAAGCGGTGAAAATGTCGGTAAATCCTAAGGTGATTGATACCCCTGTGGTTTCGTCGGTAGCTAAAGATGGTATTCAGTTATTGGCTCGTGCGCGTGTAACCGTTCGTGCAAACATCAAACAGTTGGTTGGTGGTGCCGGTGAAGAAACTATTTTGGCTCGTGTTGGCGAAGGTATTGTATCGAGTATTGGTTCGAGTGCTACGCACAAAATGGTTCTTGAAAATCCAGATTCTATCTCAAAATTAGTTTTGAGCAAAGGGTTGGATGCTGGTACGGCATTTGAAATCTTGTCTATTGATATTGCTGACGTAGATGTTGGTAAAAATATTGGTGCTAACTTGCAAATGGATCAAGCTGAGGCCGATAAAAACATTGCTCAAGCACGTGCTGAAGAACGTCGTGCAATGGCTGTGGCTTTGGAACAAGAGATGAAAGCTAAAGCACAAGAAGCTCGTGCCAAAGTAATTGAAGCAGAAGCACAAGTACCTCAAGCTATGGCAGAGGCTTTTCGTAATGGTAATTTAGGAATTATGGATTACTATAAAATGAAAAACATCGAAGCGGATACCAATATGCGTGACGCTATTGCTAAGCCTGGCCAAAAAACGACTAAAGAGTCGAAAAAATAACAACCTTTAGTTATTTATAAAAAATCCTCCGACACAAAAACTGTATCGGAGGATTTTTTTTGTTACTTCAAATCAAGATTCACCGTGATTCCTGCTTTTACCCAGCGACCAGGTTGTTCGATGCCGCCATAATCATAATAATGGGTGTTGAGTAAGTTGGAACTTTCCAAAAATACATGGAGTTTATCGGTTTGCCAAAAGATACGACCATCAAGCAACCAAAATGGTTGGTAGGTTTGTGTGTTTCCCTGTTTGTCGGAATAAGCTCCATTGCGGCTTTGGTAAGTAGCTTGCCAACTTGCTCCAAATCCTTTATAAATACCGTGCTCTAGATGCAGCGCCAGTTTGTGTTCCAAATAATCGAGTGCATATTTTGAGAGTAATTCGCCCGCTTCTTTATTTAAATGACAATAGGCGTAGCTGATTTCTATGTTTTTGAGCCAATAGCCGTAACTATAACCTACGTTTACTTCACCTCCCATGGCATCGACTCGTGTGTGATTCACACTTTGCCATTTTTCTTCGTCTGCGCGTTTTACCCAGTCAATCAAGTTCTGGCCAATGCGATAATAAACACTTAGATTAGTGCGGAAACCGTAATTAGCCCAACGCATACCTAGTTCGGCGGTGAGACTTTCTTCTGGTTTCAAATTGGGATTGGCAATTTGTGTAGCACTTTTATAGTACAAATCGGTAAAAGTGGGTAAACGCAACGAGCGATTGACGTTAGCATACAGATTTCCGTTTTTGGCAAACGTATAACCCAAGTTGGCTCCAAAAGCAAAATTGTTTTGAAACATGGTGTTATAATTGCCCGAGAATCCGACTGAGGCGGACCAATTGCCACTGAAAATAGCTTGCTCTGCAAAATAATTCAGATTTAGCCGATTCCTGGCAAACTTGAAATACAGTGTGTCAGGTGCAAATGGAATGGCCGGTTTAGTGTCGATAGCATCGCCTAATACATTGCTGATAATGTGTTCGTTGCGTAATTCGACGCCAGCGGATGTTTTTCCGATGCGCGAGAACCATGAGCCTTTCATAGAGCCGCCTGCCACATCGGTTATGTGATAGTTATGTGATTTATACCACGCTGGGAACGTGGCAACGCCTTCGCGGAAGAGTTCAAAGCGGTCGTAGTGTGTGCGGTAGTAGGCTTGTGCTTCTAGGCTGAATGCGCCTATGCGTTTGTTCCATTGTAACGACACTAGACCTGTTTTGGTGGCTTCATATTGGTCGGGATATTTGAGCGAATAAAACGAGTTTGAACCAAATGCTTTTAGCTGTCCGCCTACTTGTAAATTCCAATTTCCTAATACGGAATCAGTATAACTGCTTTGCAGAAATAGATTACTGTATTGATAATCGGTATTATAGGTGTAACCAGTACTTTGGTTGTAACTTGCAGCTCCCATTACTTTCCACTTGTTTTTAGCATAATGAATGCCTACGTTTGGTGCAAAATATCCCAAATCGCCACCCGAAACGCTCGCTTTTACCTGTTTTTTGTCGGTACTGTTAGTGATAATATTGATGGCACCACTAAAAGCCGATAACCCAAATAAATTCATGGAAGTACCTTGTAATACTTCGATGCGGTCCACCATGTTTAAATCGATTGGAAGATCGAGATTGGCATGACCCGTACGTGGGTCGGTAATGTTGACGCCATTGAGTAAAATAAGTACTTGGTCGAATGTGCCGCCGCGCATCGAAATGTCAGCTTGTGCACCGTTTGAACCGCGTGTGCGGATATCGACGCCAGGCAAATAATCGAGTAGCTCATTGATATTTTGCACGGGCAAGGATTGTATCTCTTTCGCCGTAATTGTGCTGATAATGCGTAAAGCATCGCTCGCTACTTTGGGCTGTGTGGCTATCACATTTATTTCGGAGAGTGGATGAATTTGTGTGGTGTCCATTTGAGCTTGCACGTGTAAAGTGAAGCCTACCAAAAGTAGGGTCATCATCCAAAGTTGTTTCTTTAAAATCATACTTCTTTTAATTTGGTTAATTGGTGAAAAATAAAAAAGCTACCGATGATGGGTACATCGATAGCTTAAGAAATGAATATTGACAAATAAGACGCGCTGCAGCAGCGTCACATTGGTTCAATGTAAGTGTAATAAGAGTTGCCTCAATAGCCTGTAAAAGATATGATGCAGGTTCTTCTCCATCTGAATCATTGCTATTCTGTATTTTCGCAACTATATGTTCAGTGAGTTGATAGTGTGTGTGCGATTTTTCTAATTGCAAGTCGGTTATATGGCCAGCTACACACCCAATATTCACAACACGGTGTAACGAGTTGAACGCCGCATAAGCCTTATGGCTAAAACGACGAAAACGAAGTGTTTGAGTTGTTTGACTTTTGGGCAACATGGTTATCTTGCGTCTTCTTTTGAAAGAGAGCACAAAGATATGCTAAAAACATGACGCTTCCAAATTTATTATCCTATTTTGTCATAATGACAGTATTATTTGTTTTAAAAATGCCATAATGACAGTTGTTTTTTGTGTTTTGATATTTTCGTGTATTATTTATTAATGCCTTGTTATTCAATGATTTATAATTTTATTCGTCTGGTGCTTTTTTGTTTACTTTCATTTGTGGCATTTAGTTTGTTCCATAAGCTATCGAAGGTGGTTGTTAGAACCGCCACTACAATAACTTATTTAATAATTTAATTATAGGAGGAAACAATTATGACACTTGTAAGAAGAAATCCAAATTGGTTGCCATCGATTTTCAACGACATGTTCGATAATGAATTTATGGCTCGTGCTAATGCTACAGCTCCCGCTATTAATGTGAAGGAAACTAAACATGCTTATACGGTCGAAGTAGCCGCTCCTGGTTTATCGAAAGAGGACTTTAACGTACGTGTTGATGAAGATGATAATTTGGTAATCACATTAGAGAAAAAAGAGGAAAAGAAGGACGAAAATAAAGAAACACGCTATTTACGTCGCGAATTTTCGTATTCAAAATTCCAACAAACTATGATTTTGCCTGACAATGTCGATAAAGATAAAATTTCGGCAAAAGTACAACATGGTGTTTTGAGTATTGATGTACCAAAATTATCTGAAGTGGAAATTAAAAAAGCGCAACGCTTGATTGAAATTGCTTAAAAGGTTTTGAATTAGAGGAACTGGTCGACAAATTTTATTTGTCGACCAGTTTTTGTTTATAGATTCTATAAATAATAGTATCGACAATATCTGTTGTTTGTATAATAATTGAAGTGTACTTTTGTATCATAAAATTTAATTTATTAATCAATTAAAACATAAAAACTATGGAAAATCAAGTAAATGCAATGCCACGTATTGGCGATTTAGCTCCTGCTTTTCAAGCTGTAACAACCCAAGGTACTATCAATTTCCCTGCTGACTACAAAGGGAAATGGGTGATTTTGTTTAGCCATCCGGCCGACTTTACCCCAGTGTGTACGTCTGAGTTTATGACCTTTGCTTCTATGCAAAAAGAGTTTGAAGCGTTGAATACGCAGTTGGTAGGTTTATCGGTCGACGGACTTTATAGTCATATTGCTTGGCTGCGTACTATTAAAGAAAAGATTGAGTACAAAGGCATGAAGAATGTGGAAGTTACTTTCCCGTTGATTGAAGATATCACTATGAATGTGGCTAACATGTATGGCATGTTACAACCTGGTGAAAGTTCAACAAAAGCTGTTAGAGCGGTATTTTTTATCGACCCTAAAGGCGTAATTCGTGCACTTATTTATTATCCACTCGCTTTAGGACGTAATTTCGACGAATTGAAGCGTGTGATTATTGGGTTGCAAACCGCTGATAATTTCAGCGTAGCCTTACCTGCCGATTGGCGTCCTGGCGACGATGTGATTGTGCCAACCGCTGGTTCGTGTGGTGTAGCCAAAGAACGTATGGATAATGCGTCGGGTGAGCTCACTTGTTACGACTGGTTCTTCTGTACCAAAAAACTATCAAAAGACGATGTGGAAAGTAAGTTAGGAAAATAATTCCCAGTGTCTATTCATAATAAAGCCACCTGTATGGGTGGCTTTATTGGTTTATTTCAGACGGATTGAGAATTTTTTCAAACGTTCGTCGAGCATCTGTGGTGGAATTATTTTTTTTACGGTGTCGGCTACAGCATTAATCATGCGCTCTTTGACAAAATCTTTACGAATAAGAATAGAGACTTCGCGCACCGCTGGTGGTGAAGTTATCTCTTTCACATTTTTAAGTTGTGTTTCGGTTAAAAATTGGAGATGAAGTTCTGGAATCACCGTGTAACCACCGCTTTTATCAACAATTTTTACGAGTGTGTCTATGCTGCCAGCTTCGTACATGTGGTTGCTGCTTTCGGCATTGCAAAAGTTAAATATTTGTCGACGCGCACAGTGCCCTTCTTGTAATACCCATAAATCGTCGAGTGGCATATCTTTCGGGTTTAGTGGAATTTCTGTCAAACGTTGTGTGGGCGAGAAGTAGGCTACAAATTTCTCGTAATAAAGTGGAATTTCCAACATGTCGGGCTGATCGAGTGGAGTAGACACAATCGCCAAATCTAGATTTCCCGTTTTTAATTGTTCTAGAATATTGGTCGTTCGCATTTCTGAAATGGTGAGCGTTATGAGTCCATAATCGGTTCTGAAACGTGAAATGAAATCGGGTACCAAATAGGGTGCTATAGTTGGTATAATTCCAATTTTTAAAGTGCCAATCAGAGAATTTGTTTCATTATTTACCACTTCTTGAATACGACGCATCTCATTAAGTGTGGTTTCTGCCTGACGAATAATTTTTTCGCCAATGGCGGTTGGTTCTATCGGATGTTTGGAACGGTCAAATATTTTGACATCCAATTCGTCTTCCAATTTTTGCACCATGGCACTCAAAGTGGGTTGAGTGACTCCGCATTCTTCGGCCGCTTTTACAAAGTGACGGTGGCGGTTTAAGGCTACAATGTATTCGATTTGTTGTAAAGTCATAACGCTTATAGATTTTATCAATGCAAAGATAGAAAATATCTGTTGTATAAATAGCATATTAGTAGTACTTTTGTCACAATAAATAATGAGCGATATGATTAAACGAAATTGGTTATATATAGTAGGTGCTTTATTGGGTGCTGTTGGCGGATTCGCTTATTGGTATTTTGTCGGTTGCCAAAGTGGCACTTGTCCTATTACTTCGTCACCTTACATTTCTACCATTTATGGTGCGGTATTAGGGGCTTTATTGTTAAGCATGTTCAAAAAAAAGAAAACGGATGAAAACTAATTTATTTAAGAAATGGGATGCGGCGCGTATTATTCGCGTTATTTTGGCTCTTTCACTTGGTATTTGGGCATTGGTTGATGGAGAGTATTGGTTGCTTACATTTTCGGCACTATTCTTGATACAAGCTTTTTTAGGTACCTCGTGTTGTTGCGGTGGTGGTTCGTGCGAATTACCTGATAACTCAACAAAAAACTCTAAATAATGATATTATGAAATTTAAAACAGTAATTTTGGTTGCAGTGGCTCTTACTACCTTTTCGTGTAACGGTCAGGCTAAAAAAACGGAACAAGAAACAACTAATAAACAACAAAAAACTATGGGAACAATTCATTTAACAAAAGAAGAATTTTTGAAAAAGGTAGTGAATTACGAAGCAAATCCTACCGAGTGGAAATATTTAGGTGACAAACCTGCTATTATCGACTTTTATGCTTCGTGGTGTGGACCTTGTAAAATGATTGCACCAGTATTAGAAGAGTTGGCAGCTGAGTACGATGGTAAAATCTATATTTACAAAATCGATACAGAAGCTGAACAAGAACTAGCTGCGGCGTTTAATATTCGCTCTATTCCTAGCATTTTATTTGTGCCAATGGAAGGACAACCTCAAATGGCTCAAGGCGCCATGCCTAAAGCATCGTTCAAAGAAGCTATCGAATCTGTATTGTTGGTAAAATAAAATAAGTAATCATCTATGCTAGTAATTGACGCTCACACTTGTCCACAAAATCATCGCTGTCCATTGGTAAATATCTGTCCAGTACAAGCTATTTCGCAACAAGGCTATGGTTTACCTGTAATTGATAACGATTTATGTATCGAATGTGGTAAGTGTTCCAGAAGTTGTCCGTTGGGAGCGGTAGTAAAATCTTAAAGTACTATTGTTATTTCCATAAAAAAACGATTTGCAATTTGCAAATCGTTTTTTTTGTGTACGCCCGGGCAGAATCGAACTGCCATCAGAGGAACCGGAATCCACCATTTTATCCATTAAACTACGGGCGCATAAAAACTAAGGCTCAACAGTTTGCTAAGCCTTAGTTTAATTATTATACGAGATCGTTACGATTTTCTGGGTCACGGAAATCTTTACGTTCAGGACGTTCTCCGCGATCAGGACGAGGACGACGTTCGTCTCTTTCACCACGTTCAGGGCGAGGACGGCGTTCTGGTTCTGCATAACCTTCTGGTTTTTCTTTCAAAACTTTAGCTGATAATTTGAACTTACCAGTTTTTTGATCGACTTCCAAAAGTTTAACATCGATTTTGTCGCCTTCTTTCAAACCTGTTTGTTCCATGGTGTCGAAACGTTGCCAATTGATTTCAGAAATGTGCAATAAACCTTCTTTACCAGGCATAAATTCAACAAATGCGCCGTAGGCCATAATTGATTTTACCTTTGAAGGATATACTTCGCCAATTTCTGGTAACGATACGATACCTTTGATTTTGTCCATCGCGCAGTCGATAGCTGCTTTGTTGGTGCCAGCTATTTCGATACGGCCACCACCATCTACTTCTTCTATAGAAACGGTAGCTCCTGATTCAGCTTGAATACCTTGAATGATTTTTCCACCAGGCCCGATTACAGCACCAATCAATTCTTTTGGAATCATCATGGTAACAATGCGTGGTGCATGTTCTTTCAAGTCGGCACGAGGTTCTGGCATGGTTTCAAGTATTTTACCCAAAATATGCATACGACCATCGTGAGCTTGCATCAATGCTTTTTCGAGGATTTCAAAACTCAAACCATCAACCTTGATGTCCATTTGTGTAGCAGTGATACCATCTTTGGTTCCGGTTACTTTAAAGTCCATATCGCCAAGGTGGTCTTCGTCGCCCAAAATATCAGACAATACGGCAAAGTTTTTGCCTTTGTTTTCTGAAATAAGTCCCATAGCAATACCTGAAACTGGTTTTTTGATAGGTACACCAGCATCCATTAAAGCTAAAGTTCCAGCACAAACGGTAGCCATTGACGACGAACCGTTTGATTCCAAAATATCAGAAACAACGCGTACTACGTAAGGATAATCGGTCGGAATCATTGGTTTTAAAGCGCGGAAAGCCAAGTTCCCGTGACCAATTTCGCGACGACCAATACCGCGTGAAGCGCGAGCTTCGCCTGTAGAAAATGGAGGGAAATTGTAATGCAATAAGAAACGTTCGTTGCCTTGCATTAAGGCTTCATCTACCATTTTTTCGTCACGTTTTGTTCCCAAAGTAACCGAAGTTAACGATTGAGTTTCACCACGTGTAAAAACAGCCGATCCGTGTGGGCCAGGTAAGTAACCTACTTCGCTCCAGATAGGACGAATTTCAGTAGTTTTACGACCGTCAAGACGTTTGCCTTCATCCAAAATACTACGACGCATAGCTTCTTTTTCTACGTCGTGGTAGTAACGGTTAATCATGCCTTCTTTTTCGGCTAATTCCTCAGCACTAAAAGTGGCTTTATATTCTTTCAATACAGCTTCGAAGTTTTCTGAGCGTGCATGTTTGTCGGTGTTACAAGCTGTAGCCAAAGCGTATGCTTTAGCAAATGTTTTTTCGTGTACATCTTGACGAAGTGCTTCATCATTTACTTCGTGGCAATAAGTACGTTTTACAGTTTTACCAGCAGCTTCCATTAATTCTAATTGGGCTTGGCAATGCACTTTAATAGCTTCATGAGCTACGCGCATAGCTTCCAATAAATCCATTTCTGACACTTCTTTCATTTCGCCTTCCACCATCATGATGTTGTCCAAAGTGGCAGCAACCATAATGTCCATATCAGCTTTTTCGAGTGCTTCGAACGTAGGATTGATAACAAATTTTCCATCGATGCGAGCTACGCGAACTTCGGAAATTGGTCCGTGAAACGGAATGTCTGAAACAGCAATAGCAGCAGAAGCAGCCAAACCAGCTAAAGCATCAGGCATATCTTCGCCATCGGCCGAGTAGAGTGTGACATTAACAAATGTTTCAGCGTGATAATCGTCTGGGAATAGTGGGCGCAAAGCGCGGTCAACCAAACGTGATACGAGAATTTCGTAATCAGAAGCGCGGCCTTCGCGACGTGTAAAGCCACCTGGGAAACGTCCGTTAGCAGCAAATTTTTCTTTATAATCCACCGAAAGTGGCATAAAGTCGGTGCCTGGAGCGGCATCTTTGGCACTACATACAGTGGCCAACAACATGGTTTTGCCCATGGTTACCATTACGGCACCATCAGCTTGTTTAGCTAATTTGCCTGTTTCAATGGTAATGGTGCGTCCATCACCGAGTGTGATGGTTTTTGTAACTACATTCATAAAAAATTACATTTATATTTTTAAAACTCTTAAAAGTGGCGCAAAGTTACATTTTTTTCTTCTAATATACAAGGTGTCATTTTGCTGTAATTTTAAGGTGTAGTTGGTTTTGATTTTTGAGACTCCCTTACACTTATCAACTTTTTACATTTAAATAGTTTGTCTAGGTTATATTGTACAAATATCTGTTAGTGAGCATTTAACGTATGAAAATAGCTCCAATTTCTTATCCTTTTTAATATTTTTAATATTAATTTTATTATTTTTTCACATTATTTACTACCTTTGCCTCATATTTATAATTATATATTCCTAATAAAGAGTGTTTTTTGTATTGAAATACAAGTAATTATCAATATACGAGGTCGCCGAAAATCGAATAGAGTAGGCATTAAATGTTTAATTAAATTTTATTATTATGAAAAAAATTAGTTTGCTTCTAGTGGTAAGTTTATTGACGATGTTAACATCTGCACAGGAATTAACATCTAAAAAAGGTACACCAATCCTTCCAACAGCAGGAGACTGGGCTTTGAGCGTTGATGCTACACCATTTCTTGATTTTGCCGGTAATTTAATAGGTGCTAATGGTAC
Organism: Paludibacteraceae bacterium; assembly: GCA_028694915.1. Lineage (GTDB taxonomy): Bacteria > Bacteroidota > Bacteroidia > Bacteroidales > Paludibacteraceae > W0P28-013. The sequence goes on along the minus strand of JAQVJY010000009.1, from coordinate 17,374 downwards.
AAATGTAGCTCCAACTATGAATTTCCTTTCAGGAAATAGAACCATTATTGGAAAGTATTTTGTGACTGACACCAAAGCATACCGTTTAGGTGCACGCTTAGGAATTAACTCAACTACTACGAAAAATGAATTGACCGATTTGCCTAATTATACTGAAGATAAGGCTACAGCTTCTTCATTTGATTTGGGTTTAACTGCTGGTGTGGAATTTCGTCGTGGTATTTCTCGTTTACAAGGTTATTATGGTGGTGAAGTTGGTTTAGCCGTTGGTAGTGGTGCAACTAGTTTCACGTATGGTGACCCAGCAGCTCCAACTTCAACTCTTCAAAAGAGTAAAAATGGTTTTATGTTTGGTTTAGGTGCACGTGCTTTTGCTGGTGTTGAATACTTTGTGTTTCCTAAAATTTCGGTTGGTGGTGAATTTGGTTGGGGCGTTGCATTTACAAGTGTAGGTAAAGCAATTGATGTACGTGAAGCAGGTGGCGTGGTTACTGAAACAGTTCAGAACGAAGGTGGATCTACTTTTGGTATGGATAGCAATAACTTAAATACTATTTTTGGCCCTGCAGGTTCACTTCGTATGACCTTCCATTTCTAAATAAACTTTGTAATTAGTGTAATACAGCTAATTAATTTAGTATTTTTAAGATGCGACTTTAAGTCGCATCTTTTTTTGTATAAAATGTAGACTTTAAATGTTTTTTGGGTGCTGTATCGGGTGTCGTAAAAATAAAAAAAAGACGCTAAAGTTATTTAGCGTCTTTTTTTGCGGTGCGGACGGGACTCGAACCCGCGACCCCATGCGTGACAGGCATGTATTCTAACCAACTGAACTACCACACCGGTAACTTTCCCTTAGAAAAGTGGTGCAAAGGTAATGGATTTTTTGATATCTACAAAATTTTTGCGAAAAAAAAGTGATTTTTTTAGAACGTATATTTCGCGCCAATGGTAGGACAAATCTTAAATCCATCGGTCGAACCAAAATTGACGCTCATTTCCAGCTCAGTACCTACAGCCGCGTATGGCGTGATGTTCCACCAAAGTTGTGGTTCGGTTATAAATACAAACTGGGTTTGTGTTGGTATGGTGAGTAATTCGGCACGTGCATTGAGGAAATTGGTGTTGCGTTCGTACCAAAAATCGGCAAATCCGTTAAACGATAACCGATTTTTGAAGAAATTCATGCCCCACACGCCTGTAATTTGAAACGAAGCAGGTTCTTTGCCCATAATATATTTGTAAAGTACTTTAATATTATAGGTACGTGAAAAATCTTTGCTATGCATAAAATAATCCAATCCACCTAAAAAAGAGTTGTTTACCGCAAGCCCATTGCCTGTAGCGTTCAAAAAGAAACCGCCATTGTACTCTATTTGTGCGCTGAGAGGCACTTTTTTAGAGAGTGTAAAGCAGCGCGCAATTTCCATGTAAGCCAAGCCTGGATTATAATAGGTGAAATTTGCATTGTTTTTATCGGCAAAATTGAAGTCAAAATCGACAAATACAAAGGTATTGCCAATAGGGTCCATTTTGAATGTTTCGAACGTAGTGGTGACGTATTTACGGCCAGCACCTAAGTCGTAATGTACTTGAAAGTTCTGTGCAGTGCTAAAAAATGGCGAAAAAAGAAAAATGAAAAAGATCATTTTTTTGATGATTTGGCAGTTTTTCATGATTTTGATGAGGATGAAAAGTGTTAAATTATAGTTTTTTAATTGTTGATTACGATTTCGTATTCGTTTTAAAACGCTGTTATATACGTTTTTAATTACTCTCTAATGGCGCTTGCGTTAGTTGCTAGGTGTGATGTCTTACGATTTGATAAAAATATGTTATAGAATATGTTTTTTTATTTGTTGCTATTGGTAAAAAGGTTGTTACTTTGCAATCGTAAAGAAGGACAAGACCAAAATCTTTTTTACCTTAAAACCTAATACTGAGAAATTATTGTAAAAAGACCTTTTGTGAAAAAGGTCTTTTTTTTGGCTGCAAAGGTATCATTTTTTTTAGCTTATATGCTAGATGTGCCTAAAATATTGTATATTTGCCAAACTTTAAAACGTTTTTTATCAAAGATTGTAGTTATATTATGCGATTAAAAAAGATTGAAACAGAGATTGAAGTATATCGCTTCGACGAATTAAGTGAATCGGATCAGGCTTTAGTAAACCAAGCTAAAGCTGCGACAGAACGTTCGTATGCCCCCTATTCCAAATTTCAGGTAGGTGCTGCTTTGCGCTTAGCCAATAATGTTGTTTTGCAAGGTAGTAACCAAGAAAATGCCGCTTACCCATCGGGTTTGTGCGCTGAACGTGTTACTATGTTTTATGCCAATTCACAATATCCCGATGTGGCGCCAGTGGCTTTGGCTATTGCAACGCAAACCGAAGGCGCATTTTTGGCTCAACCTATTACGCCGTGCGGCTCATGTCGTCAGGTGTTGTTGGAAAGTGAAGAACGTTTCCGTCGTCCTATTGAAGTGCTACTCTATGGAACAGAGTATGTTTATAAATTAAAACAAGTACGCGACTTGATGCCTTTGGCTTTTGATAAAGAAAGTTTGGTTTAATCCTTACTGCGCTCAGCGTGAGCGAAGATGAAGCCTATTTAGTCGTGAGATTAAAATAGTGAGTTATGATGAAAAAAGAAAAATATACGGTTGAATATCCTTTAGAAAAGGTTTCAAAAGCCATTTTGTGGAAATGTATTAGTACTGCCGATGGTTTGCAAGAGTGGTTCGCTGATAAAGTAAGCAATACCGGCGACGATTTTGTGTTTACTTGGAAAGGGCATTCGGAGCAAGCGCAACTTCAAGCTTGTAAAGATGGCGTCTTGGTACGTTTTCGTTGGTTGAACGAACCTGTTGATACGTTTTTTGAACTGGCTATTCAAGAGTTGGAACTCACCGGCGATGTGTCGCTTACGATTACCGATTTTGCTGATGAAGGCGATGTGGAAGATGCTATTCTGCTGTGGAATACACAAATAGATAAATTACGTCGCGTTACGGGAATGTAATGGAATCTTAATATTTATCAAATATAAAGCAAACTGTTCGCAGTTTGCTTTATTTATGTTACCTTTGTGAATCAAAATGATATCTATGTTTCGGATTAAACGTATTGATTCATACCTATTTGCAAATTTCATCCAGTTGTTTTTTGCCACATTTTTTATTTGCCTCTTTATTGTGGTGATGCAGTTTCTGTGGTTGCATGTCAACGATTTGGTGGGCAAAGGTTTACCTATGGATGTTCTGCTCGAATTTTTCTTTTACGCAGCTTTGAGTTCCGTGCCTTTAGCGTTGCCGTTGGCCATTTTGTTGGCTTCTATTATGACGTTTGGCAACATGGGTGAGAATTTGGAATTGTTGGCCATGAAATCTGCTGGTATTTCGCTTTTCCGTATTATGCGTTCGTTGATGATATTTATTGCTTTTTTATGTGTGGGTGCGTTTTTCTTTTCCAATAATGTAATCCCTTTTGCCCAGAAACGCATGTGGACGTTGATGTTTTCTATCCGTCAAAAATCGCCCGAATTGGAAATCCCTGTGGGCGAGTTTTATTCGGGTATCAATGGCATGAATATTTATGTGCGCGACCGTGATAAGGAGACTGGAGCCCTCAAAAATATCATGATTTACGATTTTAGTAATGGGTTTGAGAATGCGTCGGTTACTACCGCCGATTCGGCGTTTGTAAAACTTACCGCCGATAAAATGAACCTTCAGTTGACCATGTACCGCGGTGAGGCTTTTGAGAATCTTAATCGGCAACAAACAGCAGGTTTAAGTGGAAATATTCCATACCGACGCGAAACATTTGCTAAAAAAGAGGTGTTAATTGATTTTGACGCCAATTTTAGTCGTATGGATGAGTCCGTGATGCAAGACCAGCATATTAGTAAAGATATTGTTAAACTAACCCATGATGTCGATTCGTCTAATCTATTGCGTGATTCATTGCGCGATGATTTTGCAGAAGATATGACTACACAAAAATATTTCGGTCGTAGTTACGATCCTGAAAATATGCCATCCGAAGAGGCGTTAGAGCGTGGCGATGTGCCTGTGCAGCTCGATGCCGATTCCTTGTTTTTAACGATGTCGCAGGATGAAATGGTGCGTGTTATGAACCAAGCTGTCAGTCGTTCACAAATGGTTTCAAATGACGTGCAGTACAACCGAGCTGTGATTAGTGAAGTTGATGATTATTTTACACGTCATAACGTAGAGTGGCATCGTAAGTTTACGTTGTCGTTTGCGTGCTTGATTTTTTTCTTTATTGGCGCGCCGTTGGGTGCCATTGTACGAAAAGGTGGTCTGGGAATGCCTGTGGTGGTTTCCGTAGCATTTTTCATTATTTATTATATTATTGATACAACCGGTCAAAAAATGGCGCGTGAGGGATTGTGGCAGGTATGGGAAGGTATGTGGTTGAGTTCGGCTGTTTTGCTCCCAATTGGTATTTTCTTAACCTACAAAGCCGCTACGGACTCGGGTTTGTTCAATGCTGATGCATACAAACTCTTTTGGGCGCGCATGAAGCTTTTATTTACTAAAAAACAGAGAGTATGAATACAAATATGAAAGCGATAGAGTCCGCTATTGACGACTTTCGCGCAGGCAAATTTTTGATTGTTGTGGATGATGAAGATCGCGAAAATGAAGGCGATTTCATTGTTGCTGCCGAAAAAATAACCGCTGAAAAGGTGAATTTTATGGTGACTAATGGTCGTGGTGTATTATGTGCCCCATTGACCGAAGAGCGTTGTGCGGAACTTGATTTAGATAAACAAGTATCTACCAATACCTCTATTTTAGGAACACCATTCACCGTAACAGTCGATAAGTTAGAAGGTTGTACCACGGGTGTATCTGCCGCCGATCGTGCCGCTACTATTCGCGCTTTGGCCGATCCTACATCTACGGCATCTACGTTTGGTCGTCCTGGACATATCAGTCCGTTGTACGCTAAAAGTAAAGGCGTTTTGCGCCGTGCAGGACATACCGAAGCTGCTATTGATTTGGCACGGTTGGCAGGTTTATATCCTGCGGCAGCCCTCATCGAAATTATGAATGAGGATGGCTCAATGGCTCGTATGACCGAATTGAAAGAAGTTGCCGAAAAATTTGGCATCAAAATGATTACTATTCGTGATTTGATAGCTTATCGTTTGCAGTTAGAATCGATTGTAGAAAAAGGTGTAGAAGTAGATATGCCTACCGAATATGGTCATTTTCATTTGATTCCGTTTCGTCAAAAATCGAATGGATTGGAGCATGTGGCTTTGATAAAAGGCACTTGGGAACCAGATGAAGCTATTTTGGTACGTGTGCATTCGTCGTGTGCTACTGGCGATATTTTTGGTTCCAATCGTTGTGAGTGCGGTGAGCAGTTGCACAAAGCTATGCGTGAAATAGAAAAAGAAGGAAAAGGGGTGATTGTGTATATGAATCAAGAAGGTCGTGGTATTGGATTAATGGCCAAGATGGCGGCTTATAAACTACAAGAACAAGGACTTGATACAGTAGATGCTAATTTACATCTCGGATTTAAAGCGGATGAACGTGATTATGGCGTTGGTGCTAGTATTTTACGCGAAATAGGCGTCTCTAAAATGCGTTTGATGACCAATAATCCAATCAAACGAATTGGATTGGAAGCGTATGGTTTAGAAATTGTAGAAAATATTCCCATAGAAGTAGAACCCAACAAATATAATGCCTTCTATATGAAGACAAAAAAAGAGCGTATGGGTCATAATTTGAAGAAAATCTAATTGGTTTTTCTCTCATTTTTGATACTTAAAACGCTTCGGAGCCGTACTTCGGAGCGTTTGTAATTTGTTATTGAATTGGAAAATGAACACTATAAAAGAATATATCCCTTTTTATAAACGCAATTTGAAAATTGCTTTGCCTATTGTGTTTTCGCAGTTGGGTGGTGCGGTTGTGCAATTAGTCGATACCTTTATGGTGGGGCGTTTAGGTACGGTTGAATTAGCGGCAGTGTCCTTTGCTTCCGCCGTTTTTGCTATTGGTTATGTGTTTTCTATCGGCATTCTCTTAGGTGCCACACCTATTATTGGCCAAGCCTATGTGCGTGGCGAAAAACAGACCATTGTGGAGTTGTTTCAAAATTCCCTTGTATTAGCCACTCTTGCTGCTGTAGTTATTGGTAGTTTGTTGTACCTGACCTCTTTTTTTATGGATAATATGGGGCAGGTTGATGCCGTGGTAGAATTGGCCATTCCCTATTTTTTAGTGTTGGTGGTGAGTCTCATACCTCACATGTATTTTTTTTCCATCAAACAGTTTTTGGAAGGGCTTGGCAATACCAAAGTGGCGATGTGGATCACCATTATTGCCAATCTTATCAATGTACTTTTTAATTATTTGCTTATTTTTGGCAAATATGGATTTCCTGAATTAGGTGTACTTGGTGCAGGTGTTTCTACATTGATAGCGCGTGCTTCTATGCCTGTGCTGTATTTGATTTGGTTACGTTTAAAACCTGAGTGGTGGAGTTACTGTAAAGATTTTCGTTGGTCGTTATTTAGTTGGTTACGTTTAAAACAGCTTTTGGCCATGGGATTGCCCATTGCTGCACATATTTTATTGGAAGTTTCAGCATTCGCTTTCTCGGGTGTGATGATAGGGTGGTTAGGTGCTGCTCCGTTGGCGGGGCATCAAATCGCCAATAATATGTCGCACATGGCGTTTATGGTAGTTATGGGTATTTCGTCGGCAACCACTATTCGGGTAAGTCATCAATTGGGAGCACGGAATATTGAGGGGCTGAAAATGGCTGCGATGGCTTCTGTGCATTTATGTTTGTTGGCTAATGCCATTATGGGTACCTTATTGATTGTGTTTCGAGTTCAAATAGCACAAGCATTTTCAACTGATCCAGAAGTAATATCTGTTGGTTCGCAAGTACTCGTTATGGCTGGTATTTTTCAACTTGCTGACGGAATGCAAGCCGTTGGCGCAGGTATTTTACGCGGATTGACCGATGTAAAAATTATTATGTTGTATGCATTTATTGCGTATATTTGCATCAATATACCACTCGGCTATGTGTTGGCGTTTGTTTGTGGATTTGGCGCTGTTGGTATTTGGGCGGCGTTTATCTTTGGATTAGGCACAGCCGCTATTTTATTTCATGTGCGTTATCACAAAGTGCGTAAACGTATATTTGCAGAATTACAAGAACAATTTATTCTATAGAAATTAGTTTTTTATTACGCTATTTATGGAACAGAGAATTATTTTGATTACAGGTGCTTCATCTGGTTTTGGTAAATCCACAGCAGCGTATTTGGCTGCTCAAGGTCATGTGGTGTATGGCACTAGTCGTAAAGAACATACTTTGGAACATGTCACGATGTTGATTATGGATGTGACCAATCGCAAGTCAGTAGCAACTGCTGTACAGCAAGTTATAGACAAACATGGTCGTATAGATGTATTGATTAATAATGCAGGAATGGGTATTGGTGGTGCCGTAGAACTCGCTACACCAGAAGAAATCGATATGCAGATGGGTACTAATTTTGGTGGTGTGGTGAACGTATGTTCCGCTGTTTTACCATTTATGCGTGCTCAACGTCGCGGTTTGATTATTAATTTAAGTTCTATCGGTGGTGTTTTTGGCATTCCATATCAAGGTTTTTATAGCGCTTCTAAATTTGCGATTGAAGGCTATAGCGAAGCGTTGAGTTTAGAGGTTTCTCAATTTGGCATTAACGTGGTATTGGTAGAACCCGGTGATTTTAATACGGGATTTACAGGTAGCCGTTGTATTTCGCAAGCTACTGTGGCCGATGCCGATTATAAAGACTCGTTTGCTCGTGTGCTTAAACATATTGAACACGACGAGCAAAATGGTGGTAAGCCACTCTGTTTGGCAAAGAAAATAGGCAAAATAGTGGTTGTTCGCCGACCAAAATTGCGTTATGTAGTAACACCCGACGTGATGCAAAAGGTATCGGTTTTACTTTCAAAGCTGATGTGTGGTCGGCATTTTCAATGGTTGCTGCGTAAATTTTACGATGTATAACTTCGAAACATAAACAATAATGGCGGCTTTATAGTGATATAAAGCCGCCATTATTTTGTAATAAGGTTTACTTATTTTACGTGTATTTTTACAGCTTTATTGCCACAAACCACTACGTAAATACCATGTAAATGACCATTCATTGACGTTACGTTTTGTCCTGTCAAATTGTAGATGCGCATATTTTCTGCACCTGAAATGGTGCCATTTACTGCATAAATATTGAGCTCGTCAGCAGATACAATGTCTAGTTTTGTTCCTAATTTCTCGATGAGTGTTTGCCAAACAGGATCCATGTCTTCTTCTTCGTTTCCTAGAACACGATCAATGAAATAAGCGTGAATAGGCAGTTCTTTGTTCAACGTCCAAACTTTTTTGTTCGAATCGATTAGTCGCAATTCTATTTGGAAATTGTACAGCGAATCGTTTACTTTACTTGTTGGGGTAAGTGTTAAAGTAGCCTCTGAGATTTTTCCGTTTGTGCCTCCTTCGCTGCTAGGAAATGTGATACCTGTATCTGCAGAATTGTTTGTGAAAATGTATCCAGCTTGGTCGTCGCGACTTTTCGAAGAATAGGATCCTGCGAGCGAAGTTAAACTATTGGTGTGAATACCTAGCCATACGTATGGTACACCTTCTTCGTAATCAGATTGTGCTAGTTGCAATTGGCAGTAGAATAAGTTGTTGTTCCAATCGGAATAACGTGCGTAGAAGTCGGCTTGCACATACTTTGTTGCCAAATCGTTTGACGAATCCACTACGTCGAAATCTCCTAATTTATAAAACTGAATGCGTTCTTTGCCATCCCATTTTTTACTTGTGTCATAATAGAAACGGAAACGTGGGTCCTGTGGGTTGTACAAAAATGAGAGTGTGCCAGAGTTCGCAGTTAGCTGTGTGGCACCAGCATTGTATGCGAGCGTACAAGATGTGGCACCAGAGGAATAAACAATTTTGTTTTTACCTGCTTCGCCGCCCATGTATCCTTGCGAGGTGTGCAAACTATAAGCATTCGAACTTTCTTTGGCCACCGTAATTTGATAATTACTTACGTTGGCGGTAATTTTTCCGTTGGAGAGTGTTACTTCATGATAATTGCCCGATACATCATCTAAATTAAACACATAACCTTGTGTAGCGCTAGCTTCATAAACTACAATATAATCACCAGACCAATCTGTTTGACTCTGACCAATTCGTGTGTAAGTCTCTGCTAATAAGTTAAGGCAGATAATTAACATCGTGCCTAGAAGGGTAATTTTTTTCATTATAAATCTATTTTTTTATTTTTTACAAAGGTATAAAATATATGTTAGTCTCCAAAAAAGTACTTTTATTATGTTTTTTTGAAAAAAAACATTAACTTTGTCATTATATTTTAAAACCTAAATCACTATGAAAAAACTTCTTCTATTTTCTTGTTTATTGTTTGTGAGCATGTCGCTGTTCGCATTTGATGCGTACAAAGATTCTACATTTCTTTCAAACGATGACATTGTAGCATGCCCTGGTAAAAATCAAACGTATCAAAATTGGGGATTAACTGATAGTCGCGGCTTTGAGTACGCTGGTTCCTTCATTAAAAATACGCATAATGCTGAAACTACCGAGCAATATATGCAACTTAAGAAATATTCGTCCGATCCCTATTCTTGGATTGAGTTGCCAGATGTTGGTTTCCCTATCGAGGAAATAGTATTGACTGTTGGTGATAATAATGGTCCCATTAATACGCCTGTAGCTTTCGAACGCTATGTTTACTTTATCAAAGAAAATTTTCCTGGACAATTCCAAGGTGGTGTTGCACTAGATATTGTTCCTTCTAATATTGTTTTGGCTGAAGAAGTAACAGGGTTGACGAGTGTCACCTTAAAAATTACATCTCCAGTGGTTACGCGAGGATATTTAATTGCTGGTAATGCTGGTGGCTTTCGTATTTGGGACATTAAACTTAAATGGACAGTTGATAAGGTTTTGCCATCCAAAGGCTTGAGTGTGAATCCAAAGGAATTAACATTGGCTGTGGACGCTAAAGATTCGTTGTCTGTAAAATTACAACCACTGAATGCGGTAGAAACTATTACTTGGGGAACAACCAATAGCGCTATTGCTTCGGTTTCCGACAAAGGTGTAGTTACTGCTTTAAGTGCTGGTGAGGTTGGTATTGTGGCTTATTCATCGGATAGTACTTATACCGATACCTGTTTTGTACAAGTGCGTCCAAAAGCTGAAGCAATTTCAATTTGTGTTGCCTCGCTAGCGGTAGATACCATAGAATTGGTGGCCGATGTTGTTGGAAATGTTTTTGATATAGAAACCTTGGAAATACAATTTGCACCAGAAGGCGCATTTGTAGAAGATATTATCTGGCAGTCGAGTGATGAGACTGTTGCTACTGTGGATGCCTCAGGCGAGGTTGTTTCCGTGGCACCTGGTATGGCTAAAATATTTGCGACTACTCAATCGGGCTTGAAAGATTCTTGTGTTGTAAATGTCATAGGGAAATTGATGCCTACACAAGTTATTGTCAGTACGCACGAACTTAATTTCGAGAAAGATCAATACACAACACTTACAGCAACTGTTTTGCCTGATGAATTGGAAGAGTCTTTGAAAGAAGTCAGTTGGTATTCTTCTAATGACCGCATCGCTACCGTGAGTGCACGTGGATATGTTGTTGCCAGATCGGCCGGCGTTGCATACATCGTTGCTAATGCTTATAATGGCGTAGCTGATAGCTGTAAAATTATTGTAAGCGGTCAACCAACCGAAGGTGAATATTATGTAAAAGTGACGAAAGAACCTACAAGCTGGGCTGGTCAGTATTTAATTGTTTGCGAAGAATTAAATGTCGCCATGGATGGTGCACTTGCCGAATTTGATGTGGCTCAAAATACACAACCAGTTTCTATTGCCGACGAAGCTATTGAAGCTAATGTTACGACTAATGCGTTTAGTTTTACCGTTAATACATTTGAAACTGGATACAGCATACAAGGTAAAAGTGGAAAATATATTGGTTATAATGCAGCTGAAACACAGTACGGCAATGATAATGGTTTGCAATCGAGCGAAGCAGCACTTTTAAATCAAATCGTGTTAGATAACCTTAATACTAAAATTAATGGTGCTGATGGTTCTCAGTTGATGTATAACACTGATGCTGAAGCTGCTGGTCGTACGTTATTGTTTCGTTATTATAAAAATCCAGCGAACACTATTTTGGCGCCTGTACAATTGTATCGCTATATTGGTACCAATACCGCTATTAAATCGGTTGAGCTTGCTAATGTATATTATGATGCCAACAACGGTATTATTCATAATATCGATGGACAGGAACTTAACGTATACAGTGTGTGTGGCGTGTTGTTAATGAAAGGTAACTCTGATTTGAACATGAGTCGTTTTGCAGATGGTGTTTATATCATAAAATCAGCTAATGGCTTATTGAAAATTGTGAAATAAGAAGTAGCGATTTTACCTAATATAAGAAAAGGCTTTACACCATGTGTAAAGCCTTTTCTATGTAAAATGGGTTTGGTATTTGAGTTTTGTTATACCGCTACAGCGCCAGCAATATGTGGATGTGGATCGTAGTTGATAACCTCAAAATCTTCAAATTCGAAATCGAAAATCGACTTTTTATCTGGATTGATTTTTAACTGTGGCAGGGTACGAGGCTCGCGTGAGAGTTGTAGTTTTACTTGTTCCAAATGGTTGGTGTAGATGTGTGCGTCACCTAGTGTGTGAACAAATTCACCAGCCTCCAAACCGGTTACTTGAGCCATCATTTTAAGCAATAGAGCGTAAGAGGCAATATTGAAAGGTACGCCCAAGAAAATGTCGGCACTGCGTTGGTAAAGTTGTAAACTTAACTTGCCATTAGCTACATAAAATTGGAAAAATGCATGACATGGTGGCAAATTCATATTGTTCAAATCGGCTACATTCCAAGCACTCACAATCATACGACGCGAATCAGGATTGTTTTTGATGGTGTTTACCACGTCTGTTATTTGGTCGATGTGTCCGCCGTTGTAATCGGGCCACGAACGCCATTGATAACCGTAGATATGACCTAAATCGCCATTGGCATCAGCCCATTCGTTCCAAATACGTACGCCGTGATCTTGCAAATATTTCACATTTGTATCGCCATTGAGGAACCACAAAAGTTCGTAAACAATCGATTTGAGGTGCAACTTTTTGGTGGTTAACATCGGAAAACCTTCCGATAAATCGAATCGCATTTGATGTCCAAATACGCTAATGGTTCCAGTGCCTGTACGGTCGCTTTTGGCAGCGCCTTCGTCTAGTACACGTTGTAATAAATCGAGGTATTGTTTCATATTGAGTTGATTATTTTGAGCAATTTAATAGAGATTGTACGTCGTTTTCGTCACTTTAAATTCGGTGCGACGATTAATGGAGTTCACTAGGTCTTGTTGTTCTTTCGTGAGCAAATTTACCAATTTTTCATCTAATAGTTCACCTTCTTTGATAAATTTATAGGTTTTTGCCATCGCTTTATCTACGACCACAGGTACACTTTCGCCATAACCTTTCGAGGTCAAGCGGCCTTTGTCGATGCCCGATTTGATGAGGAACGTAACTACCGCTTGTGCTCGTTTTTGCGATAACTCGAGGTTGCTTTCTTCGGAACCAACCATATCGGTATGTGCCGAAATTTCGATCGCAATATTTGGATTGTCGGTCAGCATTTTTACCAATCCTTGCAATGATTTTTCCGATTCTGCGGTTAACTCGCTTTTACCAAATTCGAAGAAAATATTGCCAATAGGAATCGGTTTGCCAATAGTTGGGAGTTTGAAATTTTCCGTAAAAGTTTTGCTGTCAACTAGTGCTTGCGTCGAAAATTTGTGCGTACTGTTGAGGTAGCCACGTGCTGATGCCAACATGATGTAATTGGCATTATTGTTTAATTTGATGCGGTACGAGCCATCTTTTTTGGCGCGCATTTTTACGTTGTCGCCATTATCGCCAATGAGTTTTACAATCGCATCGGACACTGGCTCGCCTTTTTCGTCGGTGACTTTACCTTCGATGGCGTACACCAATTCGGGCAATTCAAAATAGTAGAGTCGATCGTAGTTTTTCGATTGGTTGCGGTTCGATGAAAAATAACCTTGTTCGCCAACTTTATCGAACGTAATACCGAAATCGTCGCCGTTTGAATTGAGCGGCGTCATCATATTGGTGACTTGCCATTTGCCTACGGAATCTTGTTTCGCTTTGAAGAGGTCTAATCCGCCAAAACCAGCATGACCGTTGGAAGCAAAATAGAGCGTGCCATCGTGTCGAACGTAAGGAAAAAGTTCATTGCCTGGCGTGTTAATCACCTCGCCTAAGTTTTCAGGTGTGCTCCAACCGTCTTCTGTTTTTTCGACTTTCCAAATATCTTTACCACCAAAACCGTTGGTGTGATCGGATACAAAATAGAGCACCAAACCGTCGGGCGAAATGGCTGGATGTGCCACGGTGATGGAACTATCTTTAAACAAAACCACTTTTTGTGGCCCTGTCCATTGACCGCCAGAGCGCGTGGAGGTGTAAAGTTCGCCACCTGTAGCGGAGCTTTGTGAGGCTCTGCAACGTGTAAAATAGAGCGTTTTGCCATCAGCCGTCAGCGAGGTAACGCCTTCGTCATCGTCGGTATTGAATTCACCTTCGAGTGGTTCTGGTTTTTCCCATTTGCCAGCTGCATTTTTGCGCGATGAGAATAAATCGTTGTTAGGCACGCCTGTGATGCTGCTGTTTTTACGATTGGTTGTATTCTCTCTATTTGTAGTGAAAACAATTGAACTGGCATCCGCTCCCATAAATGAAGGTGCGAAGTCGGAGTTCTTCTTCGAATTAAATTCTGTGGCAGGTTTCACCACGTAGCGTGTGACAATCTTTTTCCATTCGGCCGCTTTGGCGGCGCCTTCTAGCCCTGCTAGTGCCTCAGCATTAGTGGGTTGTGATTTCAAAAATAAGTTGTAATCTTTCGCTGCTTCTTGGTATTTACCCAACGCTTGTTCTACTTTCGCTTGGCGTAAATAGACAATCGAATCAGGATATTTGTATTTGATAGCTTGTGCGTAGGCTTTGATAGCGCGCGTGTTATTGTTGATGGCACTGTAGCATTCGCCCATTTTGAAATTGACTTCCGCTTTTAGCTTGCGCTGTTGTTGCGCAGAAATGCCCGATTGCACTTTACGATAAGCCTCGCCAGCGCTGAAGTATTCACCTTGTTCGTAGTATTTATCAGCTTTTTTTAACCGTGCCGACACGCTACACGATAATAGTAAAAATCCTGATAAACAGCAAATAAGTAAGTATGTTAATTTCAATTTCATATACAGATAATACGTAATGCAGCGCATTTTATTTTGTCATTTGGTTCATTCCGTTCGTTTATTTTAGTCCTAAACGGGTTACAAGCCCATCGCGTGTGGTGACTAACCAATTGGTAGCGTTCAGTGGTACGATGTGTAAACTGGTATTGTTTAGTTTATATTGCCACAAGAGGTTGCCTGTTTGTGCGTTGACGCAGCAAATTAAGCCATTTTTAGTAGCAAAAACTACTTGATTGTCCTGTTCGGTTATTACGCTGGCGAGCAAATCACTTCCATAGTTGGCATCGGTGATCCAACGTTCCGAGTAAGTGCTGGCGGTGGCATCAATAGCTAATACGCTATCTTTAGCGCAACGTGCAAAAACGGTTTTCCCATCGTTCGATGCTCCGTTGGCGTGAATAAAGGCGTGTTGTTCAGTTTGCCAAAGCATTTTACCTGTTTCCAAATCGATAGCGGTGATGGTGTGTTCATTGTTGGTTACAAAAATCTTGTTGTTTGCCACCACAGGTGCTATGGCTGCTGGACGGTGTTTGAATTTGTGTGTATTGCTTTCCCATTTCCAGAGTAGTTCGCCCGTTGCTTTATTCAAAGCATAGAGATGATCGTCCCACGCCGCAAAAACGAGTTTATCTCCGCTGATAACGGCTTTCGTTTGCACATAATTTTTTACGTCTTTGTATGCCCAAAGCAATTTACCAGAATTCAGGTCAATAGCTCTAAATTGTCCGTCGCTGCTACCAATGTACACGATGTTATTCTCGATGACTGGACTAGCAACCACGGCTTGCGCTGTGGCGAATTTCCATAGTAATTTGCCGTCGGTACTGTTTACGCAGTAGATGTTGTGGTCGCAGCTGCCAAATACAATTTTTTGGTCGCTTAACGCTGGTTGACCATAAATGGCGCCGAGTGTTTTGAATTGCCATACAAATTTACCTTTGTCTGTGGTCATGGCGTGCATGGTTCCTTTGGCATCGGCGAAAAAGAGGAATTGTTCGTTGTACGCTGGTGCGCCGTCAATCTCTATTCCGAGTTGTTTTTTCCAAATAGGTTTTACCTGTTTGTAGGTTTTATTCACGTCAAAATTTGGGCGTGGAAAGTTTTTACGATCGCCTTCTGTGTACACTTTTTTGTCGAGTGGTAACGCTTGCCAACTTTGTAGTTTGGCATTGATGCGTTTTTCACCAATGTAAAGTGAATCGCTCATGGCGCAAATGGTATATCCGCCTATAGAATCGGTTCCGCGCTGTGTGGAGCGCACTACGATACCTGGAATACCGTCGTAACTCAATACGCCGTTGCGGTGATAGTGCCCCGAAAAAATGCCTTGTAAATTGTAGCCACGTGCTAAATCGGTTACAGCGTCCCAATTGTCGCAATCGCCATTTTTAAGCGGATAATGTGTGAAAATATACACGGGTTGTTTGCGTCCAGCTTGTTTCAGTTGATGCGACAACCATTGGAGTTCTTGTGGCGATACGTGTCCATCTTCCAATTGGAGCATGGGTCCAGAATTGATACCCAGAAACAGATACCCATTGAAAAACAGGCGAAAATGTGTGTCGCCAAAGAGGCGTGTAAAGTCGCTGGCACCCGATTCTGAAATGCGTGTGTCGTGATTACCTGGCACGACGTAATAAGGAATTTTTAATTCGCCGAGTAGCTTTTTGGCTAGTTGGAGCGATTTGGTGTCGCCACGGTCGGTGAGGTCGCCATTGACGAGCACAAAAGCCAATTGTTTGTTGGCGTTTATGTCGGCAATAATTTGTTCTACATCTTCGGTATTCGTAGGCTCCGTGTCCGAGAGGTGTAAATCGGACAGAATGGCAAATGTGAAGGTCGCATTTATCGGTTGCTTGTCTATTTCTTGCGGAAAATCTTCGCGTTTAGGCTCTCCTACCATAGGAGGATATTTGCCTACTTGTGTGGGTTGTGCCCAAGTGGCGACGTAGAAAAGCGAAAGAATAACGAGTTGTGCGAAACGTTTCATGATAGCGAGTTGTTTGTGAGCCTACAAAGATACAAAATTACTCTTTTTTTTGATACGAAAAAAGCGAGCTAAACAATCGTTTAGCTCGCTTTTTGTTTTTGGTGATATTGGTCGCCTAGGTGGCGTTAGTATCACTTATTTTTCAAAACTTTTCATGTATTGGTTCATCGCACCAAGGCTCATACCTGTGTTTGAGAAACCGCCATCGTTGAATAAGTTTTGCATCGTTACTTTACGGGTGTAATCAGAGAACATAACCACGCAATAGTCGGCGCAATCGTCAGCATCGGCATTGCCAAGTGGCGACATTTTTTCGGCTACGTCGTAGAAAAGATTGAAACCACCAACGCCGCTACCAGCAGTAGTCATAGTAGGCGATTGAGAAATGGTGTTGATACGAACGCCTTTTTCTTGTCCGTAGATACAACCAAAGCTACGTGTGATTGATTCCAACAACGCTTTAGCATCGGCCATATCGCTGTAACCAACAAATGTACGTTGTGCGGCGATGTAAGTCAATGCTAATACAGAACCACCTTCGGCGATAGCATCTTGTTTTTTAGCTACTTGCAACATTTTGTGGAACGAAATAGCTGAAATATCAAGTGTTTTGCTTAAGAAATCGTAGTTAAGGTCGTCGTATGTACGTTCTTTACGTACGTTAGGCGACATACCGATAGAGTGGAGTACGAAGTCGATTTTGCCACCAAGCATTTTTTGAGCTTCCGAAAAAAGATTTTCCAAATCTTCGATGCTAGTAGCATCAGCAGCAATAACTGGTGCGTTCAATTTGGTACTTAATTCTTGAATTTCGCCCATGCGTACAGCGATAGGAGCGTTAGTTAACACAATTTGAGCGCCTTCAGCAACTGCTTTTTCAGCCACTTTCCAAGCGATAGATTTTGAGTTCAAGGCGCCAAAGATAATCCCTTTTTTGCCTGCTAGAAGTTGATTTG
>JAQVJY010000044.1 GCA_028694915.1 Paludibacteraceae bacterium | reverse complement strand
GCTTATTAAATGGGACTAACGCTGGATATTTGTAATAAGAACGCAAACTATCGCGTAAATTTTGACGATTTTCCATCAAAGCCACAGCACTATAAAAAGCAGCACCTTGTACAGCAGGAAATGCTTCCGTATAACGTAATTGACGCATCAGTTCATTACCATTGCGCCAAGCCCATGAAGCTGATGAATTACCTAAATTGGATGCATATAACCCAACATACAAATTACGTCCTTGTGAATTGTTACTCCACCACTCTACCAAATGAGCATAATCAGTTGTTTTTCTACCAATTTCCCAATATAGTTGTGGCATCACATAATCTATATCACCGCGTTCCAACCACAATAGGACATCTGCATACAAATCATCATAATTACTTAAACTACCTTTAGTATTAGAACCACGAGGGTCTTTATCATTACTACGCCAAATTCCAAATGGGCTAATCCCAAATTCCACCCAAGGTTTGATATTTTTGATAGTCTGCTGCAACTGACAAATTACCAAATTAACATTATCACGTCTCCAATCCGTTTTATCACTAAAACCACGACTATTTGCTCGAAAAGAAGCCTCATCAGGAAAATCCATACCATTTACACGATAAGGATAAAAATAATCATCAAAATGTATGGCATCAATATCATAACGACGAACAATATCTGCGACCACACGATTCAAATGGGCACGAGTCTCGTCCAACGCAGGATTAAAATAATATTTATCGCCATACTTAACAAACAACTCTGGCTTCTTAAAGAAAAGATGATTTGAATTAAGATGCGAAATATCGTCACTATTCAACACACGATAAGGATTTAACCACACATGCACATCAATACAGCGACGATGGGCTTCGCGAATCAAAAAATCCAAAGGATCGTAAAAAGGGTCTGGAGCTACACCTTGTTTACCTGTTAGAAAACGAGACCAAGGTTCTATATCTGATTGATAGAAGGCATCGGAAGTAGGACGAACTTGAAAAATCACAGTATTGAAATGCAGTGCAGCTAAAGAATCTAAGATGGAAATCATCTCCTGTTTCTGAGCTGTAACTGTATATGAAGAAGGCCAATCGATACGACCAACAGTAGCTATCCATGCTGCCCGCAGCTGATGTTTTGGTTGCGCTTGTAGCGACAATACCATTACAATAGTTATAAGCACAGATAGTTGTTTTCGCATAAATAACAATTATTTTTTAAATTTGGAACGTTCAGCTTGGGTATAGTAAGTATAACCTAACGTATAATTTAAGGTAAACGTATTACCCGAAGAGTTTCCATAACCAGGCACATACCAAAGTAGTTGTTTTTCGTCCAACGACGTATGTAAAAATAGTTTCATACGTACTGACCAACCCATGGTAAAACCTTTAGCCATATCAACACGCACACCAGCGACCAATTCGCCCCAACCTGCATAAGCATTCTTACCGTCCAAAGACAACAGTTGATTTTCGTTCCAATACCCGCGAGTTATAGGCACATTTGTTAATTGATAATTTACTAAGCTCATTCCATATCGCATCCCAAGATACGCATAATTACGATGAGGTTTCATGTTTCCCTCTTTATCCTTGGTCTTTAACAAATTAAAATTCATTCCCAAACGAGCAAATGGTGCGGCGGCAGAATAAGTCGCTCCATTTGTCACTTGAGCGTTAACAGCGCCATAACCCAACTCTAGAATCGGGAAAAATCGATTAGATAAATTCACATCAACCCCAGCCTCACCAGTTAAGACACCTTTATTCACGGCTAATCCCATCAAAGGAGAAGCGATGTCTGCATGCGCCGACCATCCATTATAGGTCAGTTTCGAGTCTTTTTGAGATTTTGGATCCACTTTCCCTTGTGCCAACGAAACAACAGCCACCGAGCAAAGTAGTAAGATTAAAATAATATGTCGCTTCAAATGACTCATTAATTTACACGATAATAAATACGTAAATGATTTTCCGGCACATTTTGAACATATGTATTTTCAATTACTAATGAATCAATTTGATGTGTAGTTGTAGCAGTACTTTTTATAGTATGATAGACAAAACAGCCACATTCCAAGGAAATAAATTGATTCACATTCTCATGAGAAATAACAATGGTATCAGGTTCTAAAATGCCCCGTTGCAAGACAAAAGCCGATGTTGATTGCAAAGCTCGCAGTGGTAAATTAAAGGTACTCAGTGATTGTTCCTGATACAATATGGAATCATTATTCAATCCTTTGATGGTCATTTTTTCTTTAGTCGGCGAAGATACAAACGCTTCTTTTTTAGCATCAAATACCGTTTTATAGAGGGATACACCCATAACTACCACTTTCTCTTTACGGCACTCGCCATCCGAAGCCGTACAACCCACCAATACTAGCAGGCACAAAACAAGCGTATATGTCAGTTTCTGTTTCAAAGTTTCTATTTTTTATAAACAAATAACTCGTCATGCGATTTTCGTTTTTTCAAAGGTCGCTCATCCGTAGCTGCATAACCAATTGGCACCATGACAATTGGCTCTACACCTTCTGGCAAGTCGAGAACTTGAGCACATTTCTGAGCATCGAAGTTACAAATCCAACACGAGCCAAGTCCCATATCTACGGCTGCCAAAGTAAGATGATCCACCGCGATAGCCACATCTATATCCGTATGATCTTTGCCATCCAATTTGCGATGCCAAGCCTGTTGATGATTGCCACAAGCCACAATGCACATCGGTGCTGTTTTAAACCAATCGCGATTATAACAATCCTGCAGCCGCGCAAGTAGCACTTGGTCTGTCACTACATAAAATACACAAGGTTGAAAATTAACCGCCGATGGTGCCAAACGCACACACTCTAGCAAACGGTCAATCTTTTCTTGTTCTACAGGTCGACTATCATAGTTGCGTAACGAAAAACGGGCTTCAGCTAAATCTCGAAAAGTCATAACTAATAGGAATAATATTAAAAGAAAACTAGCCGATTTACATCAACTTTACCTCTTGCTTTAAAAAATTGAGTGCGACTTCTGTAGGCGTAGTTTCTGTTGCTGCATACGTTTGTATAAGCGATTGCGCCAACTGCATTGCGGAGTCCGAAGGCTGAACCTGCGCGGCTGCTCCATTCACTAAACGCATTAAACTTTCACGTGCATTCATGACCAAAGTCCACGCTTCTGGGCTGACATAAATCTGTTGCCCCATATTGTGGTCAAACTCATCGCGAATAGTTTTTAGCAACTGCGTTTGTAAATCAAAATTTGATAAATTTGATAAATTCAAGCGGAGTAACATAGCTTCAGGCTTAGTTCGTTCCAACAACAATGTTAAACGCTCATAAGCACGTAAACGAACTGGTGTAATCTGATTAACATTCAATTTACGTAATTCAAAATTACGACGATCGGCCTCGTTAGCCAACTGCTTTGACAACACCACATACGTAGCACCCAAAACCACTAAGGCGGGCAAAATATACTTTAAGATTTCAAAAAAAATATCCATAATACAAGCTGTAAATGTAAAACAATTAAGCAATAATTTTAGAGCCTAACACTAAGGCTAAAAATCCAACAAAAACACTACCAAAAACATACAAACCTGCCAATACATAATCACCTTTTGCTAATAAAGAAAACGTATCGGCCGAAAAAGTTGAAAAAGTAGTAAAACCGCCGCAAAAACCAACTACCAATAGTAAACGTAATTCATGGTTAAAACTTCTAGCAAATAAAGCTATCAACAAACCCATCACCAAACACCCCAAAGCATTAGCCATAAAAGTAGCCCACGTGGTATGAATTTCAAATTTAGTCATTAACAGAGATAAGCCATAACGCAACATACTACCAAATGCACCACCCGTTCCAACTAATAATAGAGACCTTACCATGTTAAATTTCGTCCTCTATTTGGTAATTATTCCGTTCCGAAGAATTACGAGAAACCAATTCTCCCACAAAACCAGCTAAAAACATCTGCGTACCTAAAAGCATCATGGTTAAAGCTATGTAAAAATAAGGTGTATTGGTTACTAAAGGTGCTGGATAATGCCCCCAAAGAGCAGTCAATTTAATCAAACCAACCCCACAAACAGCTATAAAACCTAAAATAAACATAACACTACCCCACAACCCAAAAAAATGCATCGGTTGTTTACCAAAACGATTTAAAAACGATAATGAAAATAGATCCAAATAACCGTTGACAAAACGTTCTAAACCAAATTTCGAGGTACCGAACTCACGCTTGCGATGCTCAACCACTTTTTCACCAATCTTGGTAAAACCAGCATTTTTTGCCAAAAATGGGATGTAACGATGCATCTCACCATACACTTCGATATGTTTTATCACCTCGTTCCGATAGGCTTTCAGTCCACAATTCATATCGTGCAATTTAAGCCCTGTTACTTTACGAGCCGTAGCATTATAAATTTTCGATGGAATATTTTTAGTCAATTTATTATCGTGGCGTTTCTTTTTCCAACCTGATACCAAATCGTACCCATCTTCTTTTACCATACGGTACAATTCAGGAATTTCATCAGGTGAATCCTGCAAATCGGCATCCATAGTTATAACCACATCGCCTTGAGCGCGCTTAAAACCGCAGTACAAAGCTGGAGATTTTCCATAATTCCGTCGAAAAGAAATACCATGCACAGAGTCCGATTTCTGTTGCAATTCCGTAATAACTCGCCAAGAGCCATCGGTACTCCCATCGTTTACAAAAATAACTTCGTACGAAAAATGGTGTGCTTTCATCACACGCTCAATCCACTCATAAAGAGGTGTCAACGACTCAGCTTCATTGAATAACGGAA
>JAQVJY010000022.1 GCA_028694915.1 Paludibacteraceae bacterium | reverse complement strand
AAAGTTACTTACTCTTTGAGCCTTACCCTAATATTTTTTAATTTATTTTTACAAAAAAAGATTTTATATCAATTATTTAGTTTACCTTTGTCGGACATTTTAATACATTATTATCAATGAACATTTTTATTGGCAGTCTTCCATTTTCAGTGAAAGACGAAGGATTGAGAGAGATTTTTGAAGGTTACGGAGAAGTAGCTTCAGCACGTGTAATCTCTGACAAATTTACTGGTCGCAGTAAAGGTTTTGGTTTCGTAGAAATGGCAGATGATGCCGCAGCACAAAAAGCTATCGAAGAATTGAATGGCGCTGAAATTTCAGGTCGTCCAATCGTAGTAAACGAAGCTAAACCTCGCGAAGAACGCCCTAGCAATGGTGGTGGCGGTTACGGACAAAGAAGAGACAACGGTTTTAGCAGAAGATATTAATTATATGCTCTGAAACAAGTCAATTATTTGGCAAATAAAAGCGGAAGCACTTACAAGTGTTTCCGCTTTTTTATTTCAAACCTGATAACTATCTGATAGTTTGAAAACAAATTATTTTTCCGTATCTTTGCGCTTTAAGCGTGATACCTCATTTTAACAATGCACTAACTATGGAACAAACGTTCGACAACATCCGCCCATACAACCCTGACGAGTTACATGATGCCTTTTCACGGCTTATAAAAGAACCAACATTTTTGGCATTGATACAACAATTTATGCCTCAGATTCCCGTAGAACAAGTTTGCACACAATTGTTGAGCCTACCAAACGCGACTGCTTTCCAGAAAACATTTATTGTACCGCTACTTAACGATATCGAAGCCAAACATTCAAAAGGAATTACGGCATCTGGTATCGACACCATACAACAACCAGCACTATTTGTGTCGAATCATCGTGATATTGTGATGGATTCGGCCTTAATGGATCTGGTTTTATTTCGTGCAGGTTTAGATTCTGTAGAAATTGGTATTGGCGACAATTTACTAGCGGCACCTTGGATTCGCACCTTAGTGCGTATTAATAAAAGTTTTATAGTACAACGTGGTCTACCCGTACGCGAAATGCCCAAAGCGTTTCAAGAATTATCGGGCTACATTCGCCACGCAATTACAAAAAAACAGACTGGCGTATGGATTGCTCAACGTGAAGGTCGCGCTAAAGATTCCAACGACCGCACACAAGAAAGTATTCTCAAAATGTTTGCCCTAAGTGGTACCAAATCTTTTATCGAAAACCTAAAAGAGTTAAATATTTGCCCAGCAACCATTTCGTACGAATATGACCCTTGCGATTACCTCAAAGCGAAAGAGTTTCAGCAAAAACGTGACAATGCCAACTTCAAGAAATCACCACAAGATGACTTGCTAAACATGAAAACTGGTATCATGGGCGATAAAGGTCATGTGCACTTTACATTTACACCATCTATCAATTCAGAATTGGAACAAATAGAAGTTTCAATAGACAACCGTAAAGCACAAATAGAAGCTGTTGTAAAATTAATTGACCAACGCATTCATAGTAATTACACCATTTATCCTATCAACAAGGTGGCTTATGATGAATTGCTGAACACAACACGTTTTACCGCCGAAGTTTCACCAGAAGAACGTAGTGAAGTAGAGTCCTATTTAGAGCAACAACTCAACAAAATAGACTTGCCAAACAACGATTATGACTTTTTACGTCATAAATTGCTCGAAATGTATGCTAATCCGTTGATTAACTATTTAGCGGCAAAACAAAACACATTGAATATTTAATAATCACTATCCATAAACTTTCAAAAAACTTATTTTATGCTTAAAAATCATCCTAAAGGTCTTATCCCTGCAGCACTTGCCAACATGGGAGAGCGTTTTGGTTTTTACACCATGATGGCTATTTTGACACTCTTTTTGATGTCAAAATTTAATATTTCAGGGACAGAAGCCGGTTCATTGTATTCTATTTTTTATGGTGCCATCTACATTTTGGCACTTGTTGGCGGTATTATTGCCGATCGACTTCGTAATTATAAGGGAACCATTATAGCAGGTTTACTTGTCATGTCGCTAGGTTATATTTTGCTATCAATGCCTGCATTGATTACTACTAAATACATTGCATTAGCGGCATTATTAGTTATCGCATTTGGTAATGGTTTATTCAAAGGGAATTTACAGGCACTTGTGGGTCAAATGTACGATAATGATGAATATCGCGACAAACGTGACTCTGGATTCCAGATTTTTTATATGTTCATCAACATTGGAGCAATGTTTGCACCGTTCCTAGCAACATGGGTGCGCAATACATTTGTAAAAATGCAGGGTTATGCTTATAATGCTGACCTCCCAGGACTTTGCCACCAATATTTGGATGGTAAAATGAGTGAAGATGTTCTCAATGGACGTTTTACCGAATTGGCCACATCTGTATCTCATGGTGTAGCTCCAACAGACTTCAAAGCATTTGCAGATGGTTACTTGGATGCCTTCAATACGGGCTTTCACTATGCGTTTTTAACAGCTGTAGTAGCTATGGCTATTTCGTTAGTTATTTTCCTTGCTACAAAACGTCACTTACCAGCACCTAAAGCAAAACATGTAACCGCCACTAATATTTCGGCTGAAGAAATTAAGGAAAATGCCAAAGAGATAAAACAACGTATTTACGCACTTTTAGCTGTATTTGGAATCGTTATTTTCTTTTGGTTCTCATTCCACCAAAATGGATTAACGCTTACCATGTTCGCCAAAGATTACACGCAACTAGGAGGAATTTTTAGTTCTGCTGAAATTTTCCAGTCTATCAATCCTTTCTTGGTAGTATTCCTTACACCGCTAATCATTGCGATTTTTGGACGCCTTGCTAAAAAGGGTAAAGAGCCTTCAACACCAAAGAAAATTGCTATTGGTATGGGTATAGCAGCTTCCGCATTTGTACTTATGGCTATAGGTTCAATTGGTTTACCCTTACTAAAAGATGTAACGGCTCAAGGTGGGTTACCTGATGCTGCCAGAGTAACGCCTTGGTTACTTTTCGCTACTTACTTTATACTCACGGTAGCTGAATTATTTATCTCACCACTAGGGTTATCATTTGTATCAAAAGTAGCGCCTCCGCACATGCAAGGACTCATGCAAGGTGGTTGGTTAACAGCCACTGCTATTGGCAATTTCTCTCTTTTCTTAGGAGCTATGATGTACGAAAATATATCCATTTCTATCACTTGGACCGTATTTGTAAGCGTCTGCGTCGTTTCCATGTTGGTTATGTTAGGTATGGTGAAATGGCTCGAACGTATTGCTAAATAATTTTTGAACAATACACAATTTAAAAGCCTTCCGAATTTTCTATCGGAAGGCTTTTGTTTTTTGAGTACCTTTGCAGTCCTCATATTAAATATATTATTACAATTCGTCCATGTGGGTATTATTTGCTTTTATATCAGCTGCGCTACTTGGTGTTTACGATGTTTTTAAAAAGATTTCACTCGATAAGAATGCTGTCATTCCAGTACTTTTTTTGAATGTCGTTTTTTGCTGCGTCATCTTCTTACCACTGTTAATTATCTCATTCGTCGCACCTGAATGGATAGCGAACACCATTTTTGAAATGCCACCTATTTCGGGCGCACAGCATGCCCTATTGATACTCAAAGCTGCCATTGTGTTATCATCATGGATAAGTGCTTACTTTGCGCTCAAACATCTACCTATAACAATTGCATCACCCATTAAGGCTACACAGCCTATTTTAACGCTTTTAGGCGCCTTACTAATTTTTGGTGAACGATTAAACCTCTATCAATGGTTAGGCGTTCTGGTGGCGATTATATCATTTTTGTTATTATCACAATCGGGTAAGAAAGAAGGCATTCATTTTGCACATAATAAATGGATATTTTTAATAGTTATTTCCATCATTATGGGCACGGTGAGTGGTTTGTACGATAAATTCATCATGACTCAGATTGATAGAATGAACGTACAAGTGTGGTATAATTATTACCAATTGGCAATGATGGCAATCATTTTACTAGCGTTTTGGTTTCCAAAGCGCAAAAAAACAACGCCATTTCATTGGAATAGTGCCATTCCTATGATTGCCGTATTCTTGGTAGCAGCCGACTTTTTCTACTATTTTGCCCTGAGCGACGATTCCGCGATGATTTCTATTGTATCATTAGTGCGGCGTAGTAGCGTGGTGGTTTCTTTTAGCTTAGGTGCACTCTACTTTAAAGAACGTAACTTAAAAGCCAAAGCAATCGATCTATTCTTGGTTTTAATTGGTATGTTGTTAATTTTTATGGGAAGTAGATAAACATAAAAAGAGGCTGCTTAAAATAAAATTTAAGCAGCCCCTTTTAGAATTCTAATCTAGTGGATTATTTAGCAGGTAACATCACCACTTCAATCACATTGCCTTGTTCTACTAATTGTTTCAAGGTGGATTGAATTGTTTCAGCGGTAACAGCCTCTACTGCGGCTTTATATTGATTGCGATAATCGATACCATCGACATAGTAATTGTATAATACGGTTTCGTTCCACCAATCATTTTGCTCTAGGTTTTGATCAAATTCTTTCAACATATTTTCTTTTACCTTTTGCAAATCATCGACACGAGGTCCGTTTTCTACAATCGTTTTCACTTCTTGGTGAATAATGCCCATCAATTTGGCCTGTTTTTCAGGATCTGTATCAAATTGCATCAAAAGTACAGCCGTTGGAACTGGTTTGTTGCGTAACATACCTGCTACACCAACGCCATAACTACCACCTTCTTTCTCGCGAATACTTTCCAAATAACGAATATCTAAAATATCGCCAATAACGGACATATTTAAATCGTTGGCCAGTGTGTAAGCCATATCGCCCGTGTATTGAATACGGTTAGATGCCGTATGAATTTGCATAGTGCGATCAAAATAATTTTTTACCTCACCTTTAGGAGCACGTACACCACGATCCACAAAGTTTTCAGCTTTTTTCTTCGATTTCAAACCACCCAACCAAGTGGCAATCAATTTTTGTGTAGCTGCATCATTTGGGTCGATATTACCAGTAAACATGAAGGTAAAATCGGCAGGAATAGCAAAACGTTCTTTATAGATAGCTAACGCTTTCGCCTGATCTACTTTATCCAATGTTGCTAAATCGAACAACACGGTACGTGGATGATGATTGGCTGTAGTCATTTGAATACTATCGCTAAAAATAGCTTTTGGATTTGTTTCCTTGTTGGTCAAATAAGTAGTGTACATATTTTTCAACGCTTGGAACGATTTATCATCCTGACGTGGCGCTTTAAAATACAAATACGTTAATTGCAACATCGTTTCAAAATCTTTGACAGAAGCATTACCTGAAAAACCTTCGCTGTATGGATTCAACTCTGGTGATACCGATACGTTTTTACCTGACAAATATTTTTCTAATTCGATAGCCGTAAATTCGCCAACGCCATTAGCATTCACAATATCGGCGGCCATCATTGCTGATGGTAAATCGGCTAATTTTTCAACTTTTGATAAACCACCTTTACTGGTCGCTGTCATCAAAATTTCATCTTGTTTGAATGTGGTTGGTTTAATAACGACTTTTACACCATTATTCAAAATCCATTCGGTAGTTCCAAGAGCTTCATTGGTGGTTACTGATTTAATTTTACCACATTTTGGAGCTTTTTTAACCAATGGCTTATTCATAGTTTCCTCTTTAGGAGCAACTAATTCTGTGGCTTTTACAGTAGCAACAACAGCCAATGTCTCTTCTTTCGATGGTAATGTCACGGTTTCTTTTACAGGAGCCATGAAACTAATGATTAAATTTTCGTCGGTAACATAACTTTGCGCTAATTCATTCAACATAGCTACCTTTACTTGAGGAAGAATGAGTTTTAGCATATCATATTCCCATTCGACACCAGGAATAGAACTTTTATCGAGATAATGGCGAATATATTCGCTTGTGAATACTATATTTTCACGATTGTTGCGTTCATTATAAATCTTTTCGAATTGTTTCAACAAATCAGCTTTAGCACGTTCCAATTCAGCATTGGTAAATCCAAAACGTTTCACTTTTTCGGCTTCAGTCAACAAATCGTTCAACGCTTTCTTCTCTTGACCTTCTTTAGGAATAGCAATTAGTTGAAAACCATCTTTCGATTTTACAATCTCACCATAATAGCCATAAGCGCCCACAAATGAAGCATCAGGATTTTGAGTAATTTCGGAGAAACGATAATTTAAAATAGTAGAAATTAAATTATTGAACAAATCGAGCGTATAAGCGTACATGGTTCCTTCAGCTTCAGCTGGTAACACATCGTGTTTATATTCCAACTCAATACGTGTTTGTTGTGCTTCTTTGTCGGTTACAATCGACACAATTGGTTCTACGTTATTTGCAATTGGATAAACAGGACGTTCGCCACGATTAGCACGCGCTGGAACGTCAGCCCACAACTGTTTAATTTTTGCTTCAATCGAATCCACGTTAATATCGCCCACCACTACGATTGACTGCAAATCGGGACCGTACCATTTTTTATAATAATCGCGTAAAGCTTGATATGAAAAATTATTGATAACGGCCGTATCACCAATCACGTCGCGTTTTGCGTATTGTGAACCAACATATTTTTGTTTGTTCGATTCTTTCCACATACGACGATTAGCACTTGCACCTGTACGCCATTCTTCGCGAATAACGCCACGTTCGTTGTCAATTTCGTCGCCTTGAAGCGATAAACCTGCCGACCAATCGCGCATAACCAACAACGCACTATCTACAATACCTGGACGAACTGTTGGTACGTTTGATAAACGATAAACTGTTTCATCTAAGGATGTGTAAGCATTGATATCTCCACCAAAATTAACACCAACAGATTCAAAATAATTGATGATACCTTTGCCTGGAAAATGTTGAGTTCCATTGAACGCCATGTGTTCCAAAAAGTGCGCTAAGCCATTTTGATGATCTTCTTCCAAAATAGCTCCCACAGCCTGAGCGATGTGGAATTCGGCACGTTGTTTTGGTTTTTCGTTATGACGAATGTAATAGGTCAATCCATTACTCAGCACGCCCACACGTACATTCGAATCGATTGGAAGAGGTTGTGCCTCTTGCGCAAACAGTGTCGTAATAAATACCACACACAACAACATAGTTGTTACAATTAATCGTTTCATACTTTTTATTTTTAGGGTTTCTAAAATCAAACTAACATCAATAACTAGCACAAAGAACGGTAATAATTTTTGAATATCAAAATATTTTTATCGAAAAACAATAAATTTAACATTTCTACACATAAAAAGAAAAATGACAAACGCTAGGGCAGATGTTCTTGTAGGAACTTTAGCAAGGTTTATTTACCGTAAATATAATTGAGCACAGAAGCCAAATGATTCGCTCCGCGGACTAAACTTTCATCAAGCACGCTCTTGAATTCGTAGATGTAATTATACGATTTTACCGTTTTATCGGTGGCAGCATATACGCGTTCGGTAACTTGGTAGGTTCCCCATGCCCAATCTACAATCATTTTTTTATCAAAAAGCAACGACTTGGCAGTATGTGTGCGATGCAAATAATCGGCATACTCGGTATAACTCAAACCTTGAGATTCGATAAGTGCTTCGTCCCACAAGGCATGGAGATTCGTTTCCTTTCCAAACCATCTAATTTTAATACTATTTCCGCCACGATTTTCTGGACGTCCCATATGCATAGGGCAATGTAAATCTTCTACTAAGTGAATTAATAATTTTAATTTCATCGTATCATTAGGGTTCGCTTTCAAC
Source organism: Paludibacteraceae bacterium (assembly GCA_028694915.1). Lineage (GTDB taxonomy): Bacteria > Bacteroidota > Bacteroidia > Bacteroidales > Paludibacteraceae > W0P28-013. Next base: position 13,583 of record JAQVJY010000022.1, on the reverse strand, counting down.
TCGTCGATAAGATACCCAACACGATAAACTAAGGCACCGCGATTTTGCAATAGAGCTAATGAATCAAATTGTTGACGCGTAACACCACCTTCGATGTTGGTATAATGCCAAGCACTATATTCGGCATACGCATCGTCGCTTTTAATAAAATCTCCCCAATTCGATTCCATAGCAACAGTAGAAGAACTTAACAGAGCGGTTATTTTCTTATTGGCTTTTTTATTCAATTGAGTTTGGGCTAATTCACCCACAATACGATGTCCACTCTGTCCCCAAGCAAAAGCTGCAAGTGGTACACAAATACTAATTAAAACAATAATAAATTTTTTCATAATTCTTTGATATTAAAAATCAGCAGCAACAGTTCGGCTGCCATCAGCATTAACAGTAATCGCAACACGCACACTTTCCGTTGGCAAGAGTGTTCCAATTTGGTCGGGCCACTCCATAAAACAGATATGACCACTGTAAAAATAATCTTCCACCCCAAAATCGAGTGCTTCCTGAGGGGTCTTTAAACGATAAAAATCGAAATGATAAATATGATCGCCAAGCGCAGTTTCATAATCATTGGCAATAGCAAAAGTGGGCGAATTTACCACATCAATCACACCAAGTTCGTCGCACAAGGCTTTAATAAACGTCGTTTTACCAGCTCCCATTTCGCCAAAAAAAGCAAACAATTTATGACCGCCCATAGCCGCAATAAATTGTTGGGCTACTTGATTTATCTGTTCAGTAGATGATATATGAAATTCCATAAGTCAAAACTAATTAAGCAAATTGTTCAACAGCCAGAGCCGAAATGGGCGATGGCGATAAAATAATAAGACGTTCTACCACATTACGTAATTCGCGAATGTTACCTTTCCAACTTCGTTTCTGAAGTGCTTTGATAGCCTCAGAATCGAATGATTTAAGAGCAATACCCTGTTCTTCACAAATCAGTTCCGCAAAATAATCAACCAATAATGGAATGTCGTCCAAACGTTCTTCGAGCGATGCCACATGCATTGGAATCACATTAAGGCGATGGAATAAATCTTCTCTAAAATTACCAGCTTCAATCTCTTTCCGTAAATCTTTGTTGGTAGCAGCAATCACACGCACATTAATTTTTACCATTTTGTCGCTACCGACAGGCGATATCACATTTTCTTGTAAACAACGCAACACTTTGGCCTGCGCCGAAAGACTCATATCCCCAATTTCATCGAGAAAAATTGTACCTTCATTGGCTTGTTCAAACTTACCAATGCGTGTTTTAATAGCTGACGTAAAAGCGCCTTTTTCATGACCAAACAATTCACTTTCTATCAACTCTGAAGGAATGGCTGCACAGTTAACCTCTACAAATGGCGCATTCACACGATGGCTTTGTTGATATATGTGGCGAGCAACCACTTCTTTTCCCGTTCCATTATCGCCCGTAATCAGTACACGCGCATCAGTTGGAGCGACCATTTCTATCATTTGGCGTAGTTTATGAATAGCCAACGATTCGCCAATCATGGCATATTTTTTATCTACTTTTTTCTTCAGAATTTTGGTTTCTGTCACCAAGGTGGTTTTGTCCAGAGCATTACGAATGACTACCAACAAGCGATTCAAATCAATTGGTTTTTCGATAAAATCGTATGCGCCTTTTTTGATACATTCCACCGCGGTTTCTATATTGCCATGTCCTGAAATCATCACAATCGGAGTTTCAATACCATGTTCACGCATCTGCTGCAACACTTCAATACCATCCATTTGAGGCATTTTAATATCCAAAAAGATGGCATCAAATGTAGTGGTTTTACTAATTTCGAGCGCCACTAATCCGTCTTCAGCTAATTCCACCTGATATTTTTCGAACTCTAAAATATCCTTCAAGGTATTCCGGATACTACGTTCGTCATCGACAATTAAAATTTTTGCCATAATTATTTCGTTTTCTTTTTATTCATAGAGGATTTAATCAATTCTTCGGGTTTTTGTTTTAACAAAGGCAATGCTTTGTAATCCCAATTTTCTTCAACTTCCCAAAATGCACGCAGCGTAAATTTAAAAGGAAAATAATAAACTGATTCGGCCTGTTGTTTGGCTGCATAATTTCCTGTATCCCATTTATTATTCCCGTTTTCATCGACAAAAAGTCGTAAATAATACTCTCCAGGATTCAAATATTGAAATACGGTTTCTTTCGTAGCTTTTACAGTTCTAATGACTTTCTCGTTTTTATCAAGCAATTCCAAAATTTCACCACCAGACAATTTGTCCATCATGATGAACAAAGTAGCATAACTTTCAAGGGATCGTATTTTAAACGTGGATTCGTAGGTATTCGTATGCAATCCATCCAACGCCAAAAAAGCCGCAGAATCGACTTTTAATCGATACATTTTCTCTGGCTGCCAATTATACTGAAGTGAATATTGCAAACCTAACGAATCATCGGGATGTAATTTAATATCCATTTTTTGCCACAACGAATCGACTTTTAACTCTACTACAACAGGTTTAGAAATATCGTATTTTGTAGGTTTATCAAACGTGAGTATAAACGAATTGTAAACATCGAAATTTGTCGATGAGTTGGTCTTAATTGGTAAAAATTCTATTTTCTTTTTTGCGTCGTTATCTTTTGAGCGCGACGAACGACCTGTGGATTTATCAGAAACGTCTACCTTGCGACGTGCAACGGTATTGAGAGTGTCCGTTTGTGCCGACAATTGATTGGTTGAATCCGTTTTCAAATAGGTAAGCACATACGATAAAGTATCCATTTGCGAAATTAAAGAATCGGTGAACCAGTAAGTCAACGTGTCGCGATGAGCACTTTGTTGCAATAAAAAATTATTGTCAAGTTTAAAATTCAACGGTTGCAAAATAGGCAACGTATCCAATGGTGCGTTGAAATAAAGCGACAGTTTATACGGTTCCAAACGCTCCGCTTTTACCAAATATTGACGCACAAAATCAGGCTCAAAATAACGAAGCAAAAGATTACTTGCGGTAAAATTGGGATGTTGACGTTTCACAATTGTATCCATGGTTGTGCTATCTTTCCAAATAGTATCAAGATGTTCAGCAAAGGTAACATCTGGTACTACAATCGAATCGAGAAAAGCTAATGGTTCGACAGGTTGATCAGCCATGTAGTTACTATTAAGATCGCCCAAAGCAAACACTTTATAAGCACCTTTCTTAACGCCTTTAATCCAGAATTCGCCTTTATCATTAGTTTTAGAAATGCGTTCAAAAGGCAACTTTTGAAAAGCTGAATCATTCAAGTTGCTATGAATACCAACCAATACTCCGCTCACGGGATTCAACGTATGGGCATCAATCAACGTACCACCAATCATCAACGAATCAATATCGCCACCAGTAGAAAACGAAAAATAGTAATCGAGTAATTTGTTTTTCTCATTATTATCAACAATTGCATCCGAAAAATCGATAATATAAGTTGTATTTGGCTCCAAAGAATCTGCCAATTCAACGGCCACTTTACGACCATAAGCTTTTACAACCGGTGATTTTAATTGAGGAGGAGAAACCACAATTTTTTCATAGGATTTTTCCAAAACGACGATTTCATCGAAATAAATATCGATAGTAGAATTTGTATAGTTAGTTGCACCATTGGTAGGAACACTTTTGATAGGAATAGGCGGAGCGATGTCCTTTGGACCACCTTGAGGGCCGCCTCCACGATTAGCGCAACTCATTGCTAGCAAACCTGCCAACAGATATAAAAAACAAGCTCGCGCGCCTCCAAATGCAATTAAATTTATTTTCTTCATGCTAAAGTTATCATTTGTAATGCCTCATTCTCTTTGCGCGTCATCTCCAATCGTGCTTCTGGTGTTTTATCTTCTTGACCGCACAAGTGCAAAATGCCATGAATTAAAATACGGTGTAATTCATTTTCAAACGTCACGCCAAATTCCTGTGCATTGGTACGCACCGTATCCAAACTTATAAAAATATCGCCATTCAAAACCGCACCTTCGCAATAATCAAACGTAATAATATCGGTAAAATAATCGTGCTGCAAGTAGGTTTTGTTTACCTCCAATATTTTGGCATCATCGCAAAAAATATAGGCGATTTCACCGATTTTTTTATCGTATTTTTCAGCCACCGTTTTTATCCAAACGTTAGTTTTACGCTTTTCAAGTTTAGGAGCTTTTACGTTTTCAGTTGTGTAAAAAATCATATCTAACAATTAATGGAAAAATAAATAACCAATCAAAATGGCTGCTGATATACCAGCAAAATCGGCAATCAAACCACACGTAAGTGCATTACGGGTTTTAGTAATACCCACAGAACCAAAATAAAGTGCCAAAATATAAAATGTAGTATCGGTAGAACCTTGTACAATACACGAAAGTTTGCTTACAAAGGCATCGGCACCGTAAGCATTCATAGTATCCAGCATCATGCCACGAGCACCACTTCCACTCAATGGTTTCATCAAAGCGGTTGGTAAGGCTCCCACAAAATCGGTATTAAGACCTACAAAAGCCACCGTTTTTTCAATACCCCACAACAACCAGTCCATAGCACCCGAAGCGCGAAACATACCGATAGCCACCAAAATAGCAATCAGATAAGGAATAATGCCCACAGCCACTTTAAAACCTTCTTTGGCACCTTCTACAAACGAATCGTACACATTGACCTTTTTCACCAAACCCATAATCACAAACGCGCACACAATGCCCAATAAAATAATATTCGTAACAATCGATGAATACAATTGAATACTTTCACGATCCATAGTGGCAAAAAGAGCGATGAGACCGACAATAAATCCGGTAAGGACGCTCAAGGTAAGAATGATATTTTTCTGGAAAATATTAATTTTCTGAGCAAACGCTACCGCCAAAAATCCAACTAACGATGAAAAAAATGTCGCCATAAGAATAGGCAAAAACACATCACTCGGATTGACAGCTCCAAACTGTGCCCGATAAGTCATTACGGTAATTGGAATGATAGTAAGCCCAGAGGTATTGAGCACCAAAAACATAATCATGGCATTGGACGCGGTATCTTTTTTCGGATTCAATTCCTGCAACTCGTTCATCGCTTTTAGCCCCAACGGCGTAGCAGCATTATCGAGCCCCAACATATTGGCAGAAATATTCATAAAAATAGTTCCCATGGCTGGATGATCTTTAGGCACTTCTGGGAAAATTTTACAGAAAAACGGCGCCACTAAACGTGACAGAAATTTGATAGCACCACCATTTTCACCAATTTTTAAAATACCAAGCCACAATGCCAAAACACCTGTAAGGCCAATGGAAATTTCAAAACCTGTTTTGGCAGAGCCAAACATGGAATCCATAACAGCCGTAAGTACCGCCGTATCGCCAAACACGAATGTCTGAATCAAGGCGACCACTACAGCAATCAGCAAAAAACCAATCCAAATATAATTCAGTACCACAGCTAATTAGGTTTAAATGGTGAAATGATTAAAATAACGAAATATTAGCCGTCCAGCGTAATACTTCAACCAACAAAAGTAACGATTTTTTATCAACTCACAAAAAACATATTTGTTTAGATATTGTGAGATAAAAATCGTTATCTTTGTAACAAGTAAACATTTGAATTATGGCAAAGAAAAACAGAGAAAAAGCACCAAATATGCGTAAAAATGCGGTTGGAACAGCAATTATTAATTTATTTTCGGAAGTTCCTAATAAATTATTGAACTACAAACAATTGTCGCACGCTTTAGGTATGCGTACCGATGCGCAAAAACAACTAGTGGTTGAAGCACTCAATACGCTTTTAGAACAAGGGCAATTGGAACAAGTGAGCTACGGCAAATTCCGTCTTAATCTCCGCCAAAACTATGTAACAGGAACACTCGACCGTCAAAGTGTAGCAAAAAAGACCTATCTTATTCCAGACGATGGTGGCGAACCTATCTTTATTGCCGAACGCAGCATGGGCTGTGCCTTGAATGGCGACAAAGTAAAAGTGCTACTTTATCCACGTCGTCAAAACCGTGACGAAGAAGGCGAAGTGGTAGAAGTTCTAGACCGTGCAAAAACCGAATTTGTAGGCATTCTCGAAGTGAAACCAAATTTTGCATTTCTCAACGTGGATCGGAAACAATTAGTACACGATATTTTTATTCCACGCGACAAACTGAATGGTGGTAAAGATGGTCAAAAATGTATTGGACGAATTGTTGAGTGGGAAGACAAAGCAAAAAATCCTATCGGCGAAATTATCGATGTATTAGGCGATGTTGGCGACAACAACACCGAAATGCACGCCATTTTGGCAGAATTTGGATTGCCTTACAAATACCCACAAGAAGTAGAAGAAGCTGCCAATAAAATTGAAGCAGGCATTACACCAGAAGAAATTCGCAAACGTATCGATATGCGCGATGTGTGTACCTTTACCATTGACCCACGAGATGCAAAAGACTTTGACGATGCAATTTCTATCCGCAAACTCGACTCTGGTTTATGGGAAGTAGGCGTACACATTGCCGACGTTACGCATTATGTAACCGAAAATAGCATTATCGAAAAAGAAGCCGTCAACCGTGCAACTTCTATCTATTTGGTAGACAGAACTATTCCGATGTTGCCAGAACATTTAAGTAATGGCATCTGTTCGTTGCGACCCAACGAAGAAAAGTTGACCTATTCTGTCATTTTCCATTTAGACGAATTTGCCGAAATAAAAGATTACCAAATAGCACGCACGGTGATTAATTCTAATCGTCGTTTTACCTACGAAGAAGCGCAAACTATTATCGAAACAGGCGAAGGCGATTACAAGGAGGAAATGCTGAAGTTGAACGAATTTGCCAAGATGCTACGCGTAAGACGTTTTGCAAAAGGTGCTATTGCTTTTGAACGTGTCGAAGTTCGTTTTGAAATAGATGAAAAAGGGAAACCGGTCAGTGTGTTTTTCAAAGAAGCCAAAGAATCGAACAAGCTGGTAGAAGAATTTATGTTGTTGGCCAACAGAACGGTGGCAACGCACATTGGTAAACCACAAAAACGTGGCGACAAACCTAAAACATTTGTTTATCGTATTCACGATGTGCCAAATCCTGATAAATTAGCTAATTTCTCAGCCTTCATCAAACGATTTGGATATAAACTCAAGACAACTGGAAAGAATTCCGAAGTATCGTCGGCCATCAATCATCTGCTGGATGAAGTAGAAGGCAAAAAAGAACAAAACCTCATCGAAACTTTGGCCATTCGTTCTATGGCAAAAGCCATATACAGTACCGATAATTCAGGTCACTATGGACTAGCGTTTGACTATTATACGCATTTTACATCACCTATTAGGCGTTATCCCGACATGATGGTACATCGTCTACTTACGCGCTATTTGGCTGGCGGACGCAGCGTGGATGCCAACGAATGGGAATTGCTCTGCAAACACAGTTCCGACATGGAACAATTAGCAGCCAATGCTGAACGTTCTTCTATTAAATACAAACAAGTAGAATACATGAGTGAACGATTGGGGCAAGTGTACGATGGTGTTATTTCGGGTGTTACCGAATGGGGCATTTACGTAGAACTCAATGAAAATAAGTGCGAAGGCATGATTCCAATCCGCAATTTGGGTGACGATTATTACACCTTTGATGAAAAAAATTATTGCATCATTGGCCGTCACAAACACAAAAAATACCAGTTGGGCGATGCCGTCACCGTAAAAATAGCACGTGCTGATTTGGTCAAAAAACAATTAGATTTAGCATTAATAACTTTTTAACATAACCATATGAAACATCGTATTATTGAAGCAAGTATTCTTGCTATCGGTTTTATTATTTTAGGTTTTTTACTCAAAACCAGTGTCGACAACTTCTCGAACAAAGACCGTTACGTGAGTGTAAAAGGATTGTCAGAGATGGAATTTCCAGCCGACAAAGTGACCTGTCCGTTGGTATTCAAAGAAATTGGCGATGATTTATTGAAAATCTACACCAGTGTGAATGCTAAAAACGACACGATTGTGGCGTTTCTAAAAGCTAAAGGCATCAACGAAAAAGACATTAATATTTCGGCACCCGAAATCGTGGATTTACAAGCAGAACGTTATGGTAACGAACGCCCACCGTATCGTTACAATGTAACTTCCGTAATCACTATTACTTCGTCTGACGTGCCTAAAATCAAAGCACTCATAACCCAACAAAGTGAATTACTCAAAAAAGGTATCGCTATTATTTCGGGCGATTATCGTTATCTGATTAACTACGAATTCACAAAGTTGAATGACGTAAAACCTAAAATGATAGAAGAAGCCACCAAAAATGCACGTGCCACGGCTGAAAAGTTTGCATCGGACAGCGACAGCAAATTGGGTAAAATCAAAAATGCTAATCAGGGACAATTTAGCATCGTCGATCGCGACAGCAACACACCTGATATCAAACGTGTACGTGTGGTAACAACCGTAGATTATTATTTAGAAGACTAACATAGCATGGAGATTAATGTAGAAGAGCGCGCATCACAAGCAGAAACTTATTTTCGTTCGGGTTACAACTGCGCACAATCGGTTTACATGGCTTTTTCGGATTTATACGGCATGAATCCTAAAATGGCAGGCATTATAAGTGCGCCATTTGGTGGTGGTATGGGACGACTACGTGAAGTATGCGGAGCATGTACTGGCATGTTCTTAGTAGCAGGATTACAACTTCCAGCCGATGAACCATCAAAAAAAGGAGACAGTTACAAACTAGTACAAGAGTTAGCCGAAGAATTCAAAGCTGAAAACGGCTCAATTATTTGTCGGGAATTATTGGGATTGGGTCATAAAAAAGACGAGCCCATAGCCGAAGCACGAACAGAAGCCTATTACAAAAAACGCCCTTGCGCCGAATTGGTACACATAGCAGCCACGATTGTCGGTAAAAAGATTCAGTCAATAAACGACATAAACGAAAAATAAGTATCTTTGCACTTGACATAAATCCAGCTATCTATGCGAGCTTTGATTCAACGCGTTTCACACGCCTCCGTCACCATCGACGACCAACTAAAATCGTCCATTCAGCAAGGATTATTGGTATTAATTGGCATTGAAGATAGCGACACAAACGAAGATAGTGAATGGCTAACGAGTAAAATCGTGAATCTGCGCATATTTGATGACGAAAACGGCGTAATGAACAAATCATTGGTCGACATCAGTGGCGAATTATTGATTGTGAGTCAGTTTACACTACACGCCATGACAGCCAAAGGTAATCGTCCGTCGTACATACGTGCTGCCAAACCAGAAGTGGCCATACCGCTTTACGAAACGTTCTGTAACCTAGCCACACAAAAACTAGGTAAACCGGTTCAAACAGGAACATTTGGTGCTGACATGAAAGTAGAATTGCTCAACGATGGCCCCGTAACAATTTGGATAGACTCAAAAAATAAAGAATAAACTATACTTAATTTATAACCCAAAAAGATGATGACATGGAAAAAATGAAAGACTTGTATGCACAGTACAACTGTGACTTAAATGATGCAGAAGTAAAAAAGGCAGTAGAAGATATTCTAGCCAAAAACTTCGCCAAAAACAACACGGTAGAAGTTTATAAAAAATGCTTCAATTTAATTGACCTTACATCACTAAATAGCACCGATACCGAAGACCAAATTGGTACCATGATGCAAAAAGTGAATGATTTTTCAGAACATTATCCTGAAATGCCAAATGTGGCCGCTGTGTGTGTCTATCCATCTTTAGTGCCAGTAACTAGAGCCGTATTGGAGAAAGAAAATGGTGTAAATATTGCCGCCGTATCAGCTTGTTTCCCTTCTTCACAATCATTTATTGAAGTAAAAATAGCAGAAACCGCTTTAACAGTACAAGCTGGTGCTGACGAAATTGACGTGGTTATTTCAATTGGTAAATTCTTTAGCGGATTCCACAGCGAAGTGTTCGAGGAATTACAAGAATTGAAGGCCGCTTGTGGTAATGCACATTTGAAAGTCATTTTAGAAAGTGGTGCGTTACGTTCTGCGGTAGAAATTAAACAAGCTTCATTGATTGCTATTGCTGCTGGTGCCGATTTCATCAAAACCTCAACAGGTAAAATGGAACCTGCTGCCACATTAGAAGCTGCCTACGTTATGTGTGGTGCTATCAAAGAATACCACGAAAAAACAGGTATTAAAATTGGCTTCAAACCTGCTGGTGGCGTTGCTACAACCGAAGATGCTGTCAAATTCTACACCGTTGTGAATACGGTGTTAGGCGAAGAATGGATGAACAACAAATTATTCCGTTTTGGTGCAAGCCGCTTATCAAATAATTTATTGACAAGCATTTACAATAAAGAAATTAAATATTTCTAAAGACTTAAGTCGATTGTTTGAATAAAAAAAAGGCTACTTACCTGAACGATAAAGCAGCCTTTTTTATTTGCACGACTTTGGCAAAACATGTATCTTTGTCATACAAAATTTATTATGCTGGTTATGCAGAGATTTGTAACAACCTATTGGAAAACTATTATCTGTAGTGTATGTATTTTGATATTATCGATGGCTTCGTTCTCGAGTAATAAACTTCCAACATTTACGCACGCCGATAAATTGGTGCATCTAGTGATGTACCTCACATTGACATGTATACTCTTTTACGATTATAGCCAAAAGCACGCTGTCAAAACGTTTCGTTCCTATTTCCTATTACTATTAGCACCCATTTTTTATGGTGGATTTATGGAAATCATGCAAGGTTTACTTACGGTAAGTCGTTCTGCCGATGGCTTTGATATGCTCGCCAATAGCGCAGGGACATTGGTTGGATTAGTTCTTTCCTCCACTATTTATAACGTTCGCCGATGAATCATCAAGAGTTGAGATATCAAATAGGCGTCACATTAATCAAGGGAATTGGTCCTGTCAATGCACGTAAACTGATTAGCTATTTAGGTAGTGTGGAGGCTATATTTACCGAAAAACCTGAACTACTCAAAAAAATACCAGGTATTGGTGAGGTTTTGGCCAATGCTATATCTACACAACAAGTTTTAAAACGTGCTGATGCTGAAATAGAATTCATCGAACGTTACAAAATACACACCCATTTCTTTACCGAATCATCTTATCCGTATCGTTTAAAAGAGTGTGAGGATGCTCCAGTATTAATCTATTCAAAAGGAACGGACGATTTTAACACTGGTCGCTATCTGGCCGTTGTTGGTACACGTAAAATAACGCCTTATGGTAAAGAATTGTGCCAATCTATCATTCAGTCGCTTGCTCAAACACAACCAGAATTAACCATTGTGAGTGGGCTCGCCTATGGTGTAGACGTGGCTGCTCACAAAGCAGCTATAGACAATGATTTGCGCACATTCAGTGTCGTTGCACACGGTTTGGATCGTATCTATCCTTCTACACATCAATCTGTTGCAAAGAAAATCATAGAAATGGGTGGCTCCATCATCACAGAATATCCAAGTCAAACAAATCCAGACGCGCCTAATTTTGTGGAGCGCAATCGTATTGTTGCTGGCATGTGCGATGCTACTTTAGTGATTGAATCAGGACTCAAAGGAGGCTCGTTAATTACGGCAGAACTAGCTAATGGATATAATCGCGATGTGTTTGCCATTCCTGGCCGCATCAACGATACGCAATCGCAAGGATGCAATAATTTAATCTATAAAAATCAAGCTGTTTTAATCCAAACTGCCAGTGATTTAGAAAAATTCATGAATTGGGATACGCAATTGAATACGCGTACTGTGCAACAAAAACTTTTTACATCGCTCACTTCCGATGAAGAACAAATTATTAATGTTCTTCGGGCAGAAGAATCTGTATATATTAATGCTTTAGCCACACAAAGTAAAATCCCATTACAAAAACTATTAGGCTTATTAATCCAGCTTGAATTTAAAGGACTTATTCATTCGTTACCTGGCAGTCATTATAAAATTGTATCGTAATGATAAAGACAGAAGCCATCGTATTACATACTATTCACTACCGCGATCATAGTTATATGGTGCATTTATTCACACGCGAACAAGGCCGAATAAACTGTTTAGTGAAAGGTTCTAAGCAAAAGCTAGCATTATCGCCTGTCCTAATGCAACCATTGTCACTTATTGATATAGTGCTAGATAATCGCGCCAACAAAACATTTCAATACATACGCGAAAGTTCACCAACTAGCTTATTAAATACCGTTCCATACGACCCCATCAAAAATAGTATCGCTTTATTTTTAAGTGAAATTCTCCATAAAACGCTCCGAGAGTCGGATGACGAAAACGCTTTGTTTGACTTCGTGAAAGAGTCTATCCTATTTTTCGATACAACCACCAAAGGATTTGCTAATTTTCACCTCGTTTTTCTGATTAAAATGACCTATTTTCTCGGCTTTTTCCCTAATTTAAGTCAGTTTCACGATGGTGTCTATTTTGATATGCTCAACAGTCAATTCACCGAGCAGAATAACAATCCACACACCCTGAATGTAGAAGAAACAGAGGCATTTGCTCACCTTATGCGGATGGATTATGATAACATGCAGATATTTAGTCTATCGCGTAACCAGCGTAACACCATTTTAGAACACATCTTAACCTATTATCGGTTGCATTTACCCGAATTCGGAACGGTTAAGTCGTTGGATATTTTGCAACAACTATTTGCCTAAGTCCATTTGGAAAAACGCCAAAAATCAGCTACTTTTGTAGCATTCAAACGCCCCCGTAGTTCAACGGATAGAACGAAAGTTTCCTAAACTTTAAATCTGAGTTCGATTCTCAGCGAGGGTACCTATTTAGTTAATATCTTCAACCATCCACACAGTTATGGCTCGTAAATTAAACACAGAAGAGATAATACGTCTTACACCCGAAGAATTTAAGGAAACCCCTAAAATTCCACTCGTAGTTATTCTGGATAATGTACGCAGTTTACACAATGTCGGATCTGTTTTTCGTACTTCAGACGCCTATTGTGTCGAAAAAGTGATATTGTGTGGAATAACTGCAACACCTCCCAATGCCGAAATTCATAAATCGGCACTTGGCGCTGAATTTTCTGTGGATTGGGCATACTACAAAGAAACTACAGAAGCTGTGAATGAATTAAAGCAAGCTGGTTATACTATACTAGCTATTGAACAAGCACACGACAGCATCAATATGGACACTTTTAAAGCAGAAAAAGGGAAGAAATACGCTGTTATCTTAGGTAATGAAGTAAAAGGCGTACAGCAATCTGTTATCGATTTAAGTGATGACTGTTTGGAATTACCTCAATTTGGTACTAAGCATTCTTTAAACGTTAGTGTAACAGCGGGCATTGTTATTTGGGAATTTGCAAAACTATTTCGATAAATCAACTTAACAATAAAACCAAAAGGCTCTATCATTTTCTGATAGAGCCTTTTGTTTATGTAATATTGGCATTTTTGCAATAAAAAGAGCCGAGTATACAGTTGTATACTCGGCTCTGAAAAAGGCGGCTACCTACTCTCCCACCTTGTGGGCAGTACCATCGGCGTAAGCGAGCTTAACTTCTCTGTTCGGAATGGGAAGAGGTGGA
>JAQVJY010000008.1 GCA_028694915.1 Paludibacteraceae bacterium | reverse complement strand
TTATTTAGTTTAAAATTTCCTGAAATAATTTCTTGTTTTTCGTCTGTAAACGTGTTTGGAACTGGATATTTATTTTCAACACTAAAAGCGTTGATTTGATTGTGGTATCCATTGATATTTAAATTGAAGGAATACCATTTTGCGATTTCCTGAGACAACACAATTTCTAAACCTGTATTATAACTTCTTCCTGCATTTTGAAATATTGCATATATTATATCACTGTTTGGAGCAATAATCGAAATTCGTGTAATTGTTCCTTTCGCAAAACGGTGATAGACGGCAGAATAAAAATACCCTTTTTCCCAGCTTGTTTTGTAACCAAGCTCAAATGAATTGGTAAACTGTGGACGCAAAGCTGGATTTCCAACTTTAATAATTTCAGCATCATCGTATTTAGGGAATATTCTTATATCAACTTCATTCGGTCTATCAACCCTGCGATTGTAAAATAGTGAAATTTTATTGTTATCGTTTATTTTGTATGCTAATCTAAAATTAGGAAATGGCTGTGTATAATTATATCCATCGCTACTATAAGTGTTATGATTAGGATTGACATCATATTGAATTTTCACATATTCTATTCTCAAACCCAACTCTGCTTCCCATTTTTTGTTTTCAAAAATATAGTTACCATAAATTGCAGGAATTAACTCCTTGTAGGTTGCCCAACCACCCGCATTTGTGTCTAAAACGGAATTTACTCCTGGTATAAATTGCATATTTGTTGGAATATTCCTATTGCGAAGTTTTACACCTGTTTCAATTCGTCCGTATTTCAGTGGTTTAATATAGTCGAAATTAAAGTCATAAACCTGCTCGTCTGATAATAATTTAAAAGCATCTGTTCCAGTTTTTGACGGTAAATAGTTGTCATAAAAATATTTTTCATCTTCTCTATGAAATGTATAGTTCAACCCAATATTAAACAAATGACCTGCTTGTTTAAATTTATGTTGATAGGAGGCAGTTGCCATTGCCGTTGTCTTTAGTTCATCTTCCAAAAACTGCCACAATCTATATCTTTCTGAATTGTCTGAATTAAAAAACGGTTGGTCGCCTCTATCAATTATTTTTTCACTTCCAAAAAGCCCTGAAATTGTTAATGAATTTTGGTTATTAATTGTATAATCAATTCCAGATTTGACTGTTGTAAAATGGGTATTCCTATTTCGTTTTAATTGCGAATTTATCACATCACCATTGTCATAACTTCTTGTTACAAATTCATTTTTATTCAGTGTTTCGGTGTATAAATAATCACCTTGAAAAAAAACATTGACTTTGTCTTTTCTGTAATTAAAAGAAACGCTTGGATTTATTTTTGGAGTAAATGTGTATTGTGGTCGTATGGTTGGTAGATTTTCTTGTCGAACCCATAACGAACCTATACCTGTTGTGAAGCCAACTTTCCCATTAAATCCCTCTTGATTGTTCTTCTTCATTACAATATTAATTATGCCTGCATTTCCATTTGCATCATACTTTGATGAAGGATTGTTAATTATTTCTATTTTGTCGATTGACGAAGCAGGAATGTTATCTAAACCTGACTGACTTCCAAAACCGGTTAAGGAAGTTTGTTTGTTGTCAATCAAAATGGTTACTTTATCATTGCCTCTTAATTGCACTTTTCCGTCTTGAACTGTTACGCCTGGCAGGTTTTGCATTGTTTGTAAAACCGAACCTCCGCTTTGGCTAATATTATCTTCAACCATAAAAGTCTTTTTCTCCATTTTACTGCCTACATCATCTTGTTTTGCAGAAACAACAACTTCATCTAATGGTGTTATTAGTTCTTCTAACTCGATAGTGGCTATATCCAAAAAGTCTGAAAGGCTTCCAACATAAATGGATTGCTTTTTAGTGGCATAGCCGATGAAAGAAATTTCAAAGTAATAATTGTTTGGCTTTATGTTAGAAAGAGTAAAGCGACCTTCTTCGTTAGTTACTGTTCCTGTTACAAAGGCACTATCTTTTTCGGTTTTCAAGACTACATTTACATAAGACAAAGCGGATAAATCCGCTTTGCCCTTTATTAAACCTGATATCGTAACACCTTTGTTTTGCCCAAATGAATATGAAATCAAAAATGTGAAAAAGATTACTGTGGAAATTAATTTAGCTTGCATTGTCTAATAGTAAGTTTAGTCATTGGTTTCTTCGTCTTTCTCGGTTTTTACTTCTTTTTTCACTACTTTCCCATCGGGCGAAACAGCTACTTCCATATTTGTTTTGTCTTTTTCCAATTCAAATTCATAAACGCTTCCTTCGGCAGTTTCCGAAATTTCTGCTTCTTCAATTTTGTAGCCGGCAAATTCGGTATCCAAAGTTTGTTTTACATTAGCCGGAATGGCTGATTTTTCAATTTCATGTTCGGTTTCTATCCAAACGCCATCGGTAGAATAGTTCGCCGAATACTCTTGTCCATTGATTTTAAACTCGGCTTCCCATTCCGTTTCGTTTTCTTTGTCCCATTTTACCGATTTGGCATCAGAAAATTTTTGTGTAAAGGCTTTGTTTACTTTCTCAGGAACATTAGGTTTTTGAGCACAAGCATTGATGCTGATTGCTGCAAAAGCAATGACAAATAATTTTGATGTTTTCATTTCTGTAATTTTTTATGTGAATTAAAATTTATATCGCAATATTATAACCCGATTTAGAAGAAATTTTGAATTTTCAAAAAATCAAAGAAAAAGAATGAATGTTTTCGGTAAAAGAATAAAACACAGACCATTGGTTAATCTCTGTTATTTTTTTTACAATAGCCAAACCAAGTCCGTTTCCTTTTTCCAAAGGGTTTGTTTTTGAGAAACGTAAAAATAACTTTTCTCTATTTAATGATTGCGGGATTCCTGTATTTGAAAAAACAATCGAATTTTCAGTCAGTTTTATCCATACTTGGCCGTTTTTTATATTATGTTTGATAGCATTCATAAATAAATTGCTAATAAGAATTTCGGCTAATGTTTGGTTTGATTGAATAATAAGTCTTTTGCTCAATTCTGTTTTTAAACTAATACCTTTTGAAAGAGCTTGTTCGGTAAAAAAAACGAGTTGTTTTTCGATAATTTCATTTATACAAATTGGCTCTATGCTGCTGTAGATTTCATTTTCGATTTTTGAAAGTAGCAATAAGTTCTTATTTAATCGGTTTAATCGTGAAACACTCTCATTTAAAGAACACAAAATCACCGATTGTTCTTCACTTACATCTGAGCGTTGAATCAAAGTATCAATTTTTGCTTGAAAAACAGCCAAAGGCGTTTGTAACTCGTGTGCTGCATTTTCAACAAATTCTCGTTGATTTCTATAAATGGTAGTATTTTTCTCTATAAGTTTTTCAATACTTTGATTCAACCGGTTAAATTCTTCAATGTTCGTTTTGGTCAACTGTGGTTGATTGGTTTTATCAATCTCAAACATTTCTATTTTCTCTAAAGTTAGGTAAAAAGGCTTCCAAAGTTTAGCCGATAATCGTTTGTTGATAAAAAATAATCCAAGGAGTAAAAAACTTAATAAAAATATAAAAATGATGAATATACTTATTATTAAATCCTCAGATTCGACCATGTTCGCACGAACTGACAAGGTATAAGGTTTTCCTTCGATGGAAATAGGAGTATATAATTCCCTAAAAGGTTCATTTTCTTCACTCAATGAATCGTAATAATTTTTATAAAAGTAAGTATCACTTTTTGCAGATTGGTTTTCCAAAATTTTTATATCACGATTATATCTGTTCCATATAGAAATGTCGGCTTCTTTCAATTGGATACTTGAGTATTTTAAAAATTCATCTTTGTGAAGTTCCAATCCTTCATCTATATCTTCGAGATACAAATTTTGAATAACGTAATAAAAAGCAGGAGCCGCTATTACAATTAATATAATTGTAAATAACAGGTAAGATTTTGATGTTGTATTTAAAAGTTTTTTAGTCATTTTGCCATTTATATCCTAATCCGTAAACTGTTTTTAAATAATCGCAACTTCCGGCACCTTTTAGTTTGTTTTTCAGGTTTTTAACGTGAGCGTAAACAAAATCGTGATTATCGAGCATATCAGCCATATCACCCGAAAGATGCTCTGCAATTGCACTTTTCGAAAGAACTCTATTTTTGTTTCCAATCAAAAACAGAAGCAATTCAAATTCTTTTTTAGTAATTTCAATTTTAGTGTTTTTGACTTTTACAGTCTTAGATAAAATGTCAATTTCAATTTCGTTATAAAATAAAATATTGTTGCCATTGAAGTTTTTTCTTCTTATAAGTGCCTGTATCCTGACTAATAACTCAGATAAATGAAAAGGTTTTGTAAGATAATCATCAGCACCCAGATTAAACCCTTCAATCCGTGTTTCTAAAGTTTCTTTGGCAGAAATAATGATTACACCTTCGATTTTGTTTTGACTTTTAAGTTCTTTTAAAATTTCAAAGCCATTGCCATCGGGCAGCATCAAATCCAATAATATGCAGTCGTATTCATAATCAGAAATTTTATCCATTGCGGAATGTAAACTGTTTGCCCACTCACAAACAAATTTATTTCCTGTCAGATAGCCAATAATGCTTTCTGCAAGTTCATTTTCGTCTTCAATGAGTAAAATTTTCATAGCACAAATAAAAATATCAATTTAGAATAAATTTAGAATAATTTCTTTATTAGTTGAACGAGGTGGCAAGATTGCACTCTTTTGCAAAGCTTTGGTTAGAGCGTTGGCTCGTGGGGCTTTGCCAATGTGTGCAATGTGGGTGGGGTTTCTTTCTTTTTTTTGAGGGGGGGGAAGAAAAAAAACAAAATAAATTTCCATCAGATTTGCACTGTCCTATCAAAAAGCTAAATCCTTTCTTTCGTTATTATTTATCACTATCGTATCTGTCTGGTCGTCTGTCTTTTTACACTTGTTGCCAACGACCGAGGCTAAGCGCAGTAGCCGAATAGCGGGAGCTATAACTGTCGCACTGCGATGAAGGTAATGCGGGTGATGCAACTCCAAATTGCAAGAATTCGGCTATTGTCGCTTAGACGTGTGTTACCAAATCGTGCATTGGTTGTGAAGAATTTGTCGAAGTTACTTTAATATTTTTTTTGTTCTATTTCAAGTTTTGAAAAATGCAAGTTTGACTGCTTTAATATAATAGTCAAACTTGCAAATAGAAAGCTATTTTATTTATTTAATAAAGGCAGTTTAATACCCATTTGCCAGTACCAATTGAAATTATTTGTGTTAGCCGATATAGGCAAGTTGTTATTTGAATAACGAACTGCAGTTCCAACATAAAACATTTTTTTGTAATAGAACCTTATCCCCAAATCGCTATGATAATTATCAAATGAACTGAAATTATTAAAAGCATTTGTGTATGAAGCAAATAGTTCGGTATTAAAATTGTTTTTAGCATTATTATTTAAATAATATCCAAAACCTACTAACAACCCTGATAAGTTTGTATATTTCTTATTTAAATTTTCTTTTACTACCGATCCTTCATATCCAATCATAAAGTTCAGATTATCACTAAAATTATAACAGATATTTACTGTCGTATTATTAGAGAGTAAACTATTTTCGGTTAATGGGACAGTTATAAAATCTGTGTTTAAACCCAAATTCAGCAAAGATTGATTTTGAGCTTTATTAAATTGTATAAAACATACAAATAATAATAAAAATAATATTTTATTTTTCATAAATATTTTGTTTATAATTCACCAACCTACCATTTTTGTTGCAATATATGATAATGCTGCCGCACCAGTTACGGTGCCAGTTGGCCCAGAAGGTACATACATCGGAACTCCACCAACAGTAACAACACCTCCAAGAAATGTACCTAATACACCACCTAAAGCGTCAGCTCCGGCAACAAAACCAAGCTTTGCCCAAAAACTCCATTTCGTGATAGGTTTTGCATAATAAATGCCTGAAATGCTCTGTTTAACCTCATTCATACTATTTTCATTATACCACAATGATAATGATCCTTTTAGAATTTCAGTTGTATTGTAGAATATCTCAATGTCATTTAATGTTGCTTTTGAATCTTGTGAAATTTTGATCTGTATTCCACTTATCAAATTTATTTTTTCGGTAATTGTTTTTGAACTGTCTTGATTAACATAATCTATTTGTTCAAAATAATCAGATAAAATATCAGAAGTTGCATAATCTGATAAATTTAATTTCTCAACATCAAAACTAATTGATAAATTATCGTCATCATTAGATGATTTTGACATTTGTTTTACTGATGATGAATTGCCTAAAATAATTGGTCGAACACCAGTAACTTCTTCAATAACATCACATACTTCGGATAGATTTAAATTTGTTACTACATTACTTGTTGATTTAAGTTTTTGTTTAATCTTTTGTTTTTCAACTTTTATCATTTCAAGTACTAATGAGTCGTGAGACAATGAAATTGACTTTGCATTTTGTTTAATTCTTTCAATTTCAATTTGATTACTTGGTTTCAAATCTTCTTTATTATTACAAGAAGCTAATGTAAATGCCACCAGGGCAAATATATAAAATATTTTTTTCATTTTTGTAATTTGTTTTTTATGAATGTCATCTGATTGTTATTATGAATCTCGAAGCATTCGTATTTATGTTATGTGTAATTTATGGCTTACACATGCCATTAGCCTTAGCTTCCCTTCATAAAAAGGTTTTCGGCAGATAGTGCCATGTCTGACGTATTTTGTCTGTTACTGTTGTTCGCGTACAAAATAATTTCTCCGTTTTTCTAACTTTTGTTCATCTCGGTCGCTCCTTTCCTTTTTTGCATGTTTGGTAACGGTTCGGGGCTTTGTGAAGTGGCGGATTATTTGCACTTACTTTCAATCGAAGCACCGACTTCAAAGATAGCACAAAAGTTTTAATCGAAGCCGTTTACCCGCCATTTCACAAAACCCTTGTTATGGGAAGTGCTAATCTTCTTCTTGTGGTATTGGTTCGTTATTCATAAACGCTTCAAACGAACCAATAGGAGCAAAGTCAATGTTTATAATTGAATAATCGTCTTTGTCTCGCCAAAGTCGAACGCTGTCTGTTCCTTTTTTCTGTAACCATTCACGAGTTACTAATTTTCTGTCTTTAAGACCTAAAACATCAACCAAAAGCCATTGTCCGAGTGCAGATTGTCCGTAGCGTTTTCCGTTTTCATCTCTTTCGGTATTACTTCCTGATTGCAAGCCTTTCATATTGCTTTGAGTTACCAAAGACGGAATTTTCTTGCCGTTTGGGAGTTGCAAATAAAAACGAACTTCGGGTTTATTTTCTTTATCGCCTTGATAACTTTTTTGTTCTTCCTCGAATTTGAAGATGTTTTTTGTGAAAAAGTCAGGGTGCTTTTTGTGAAATTCTCTCGGAATTGGAATATAAACCTCGTTAAGTGGTCGCAAAGTTTCACTTCCTTTATTTTTTGGTGCTGCGTTCCAAGCATTTAAACCTGATTTTTCTTCAACTTCTTTTGATTGATACGAATATAACGGAAGATAAACTTCAACGATGTTATTAACAGCAACTTTTGCCTTATCTATGAAGTTAAAATATGCGTCTAATAAAAACGAAAAGGGGTCTTCAATAATCTGAATATCAAATTGATGAAGTAAAAAAGTGTCTTTTTTTGATGAGTCAAATTTTTGATGAATTTGCGAATCGCCAAATGTATATTTATAGTCCTTGTGTCCGTCTGACCAAGAAAATGCAGTAGGTGTTAAATTGAACTTTTTTAAATTGTTCAAATCAATCAAAGGATAAGCACATTCGTTGATGACAAAACGACCTTCATCACGAGTTACGTAATGATAAATATTTTTGTCTTCCGATAATCCCAAACGCTCGTAATCGCTTTTCATTCGCTCGTTTTTGATTTCGGATATTTTGTAAGCTAACGCTTCAATATCATTGCTTTTGAAAACGCTATTTATCTCATTTTGATAGCGTTTAAGTTGCATTACTTTTTGGAATGACGGTTTGCTGTTCATCCAAGTTTTTAAACCAATTCCAATTCTGTCATTACCAAAAATAGAAACAACATCGTGAGGAGTATTTCCGATGTCTGCATTTTGACTGTCAAAAATTTTCGCAAAAACTGTTTCTTGAAATTTGGAATCAAGATACGGAATCATATCGCCTTGTTTTTGGCGAAATAGATTAGACAAAGCTCCGTAAACTTGCAGAAACTTTATGTATTCTTCTCTTTGTTCCTTAGAATATTGTTCCCAAACACTCATTTACAAAACCCTTATTATTTCGTTACTAATTCTTTCAATCAGTGGTGTTGTTACCGAATTTCCTGCCTGCATATAGAGCTTGCTGTTTGCAACAGGTGGCAAAATGTATTTGTCCATTGGATAACCTTGAAAAGCAAAACATTCTTTTGGTGTTAGTTTTCTAATTCCAAAATCATCTTTTATTAAAGGCACATTATGTCCACCTGCTCCCATATTTGCGGTTAAAGTGGGACAAACATTGCTTTTGTTTTCTCTTACATAAACTCTACGCCACTGATACACTGTATCTTTTTTGGTTATTGTTTTTGCAAGTTCAGGATAATATGGGTGAGTTTCAGGGTAATAATATTTATCGTCTTGTTTGCCTTGTTCCAAAATGTCGTGAATTGTTTTTGTCAATTTAATTTCTTCTGGAAACTTAAATTTTTTGTAATTCTCAACTTGTTTTGGGTCAAAAGCAACGATAAAAATCCGTTCTCTGTTTTGTGGAACGTTTGCGTGTGTCATTGAGTTTAAAACTTTATGAAACACTTTGTATCCTAATTTTTCTTCTAAAATTTCGATAATTACTTTAAACGTTTTTCCGTTGTCGTGGGAAACTAAATTTTTGACATTTTCCAAAAACACCACCTTTGGTCGGTGTTTTTCGATGATTTGCTCAATGTCAAAAAACAGCGTTCCTCTCGTATCGGAAAATCCTTTTTGATAACCTGCAATGGAAAATGCTTGACAAGGAAAACCCGCACAAAGCACGTCAAATTCTGTTGGAATGTAGTTTTTTACACGTTCTTTTGTAATGTCGCCAAATGGAATTTCGCCAAAATTTTCTCTATAAGTTTTTTGAGCGTCTTTGTTCCATTCACTTGTGTAAACGCACTTTCCGCCAACATTTTGCATTGCAATTCGGAAGCCTCCAATTCCTGCAAAAAGGTCAATAAATTTGAATGTGTAGTTTTCGGGAGTTGGAAACGGAACGTTTTCAACTTCAAATAAAAATTGCTGTAATGCTTCTTCGGCTACAATCGAAATTTGACTTTCTTGCTTGTATTCAACGTAGTTTTTTAAAACGGTTAATGCTTCGTCTTTGTAGTATTTTGAAACTCCGTTGTGTATGTTGTGAAGATAGTGAGTTAAAACAGCTTTTTCTTCTTCCAAAGGTTCTATAAGCCTTATTTGATAACTTTTGTCATCAAATTCTTCAATGCTTATGTGTTCCTTTATTAACATATTTTATGGGCTTTGTCATTTCAACTCGCAAGTTAATAATTAAATTTCATTTGATGTGTAAACGACTGTTGTTTTTAACGAATTTTTCTTTTTAGCACGGACTTCAATAGCATTTCCCATAACGTATTATTTACGTAACTACCCATTTAAAACATTCGTAAATGAACCTATTGTTAAATTATAATTGTTTATAAATAAATCATTTAATTACATTTATAAAAAGCATTTACGAATAGCGTTTTTTGTATACTGTTGGGTGCAACAAATGTAAAGTTTTATTTTTTAATTCACAAGTTTTTACAAAAAAAGTTTTTTTAATTTTTTGCGGTTTTTCTAACAAAAAACAAAAACACATAAAAATCACAATGTTTTCCAAAAAAAATTATTAGAACAAAAAAAGCGACCATTACTGATCGCTTTTGAGGTTGTTACAAATGAATGTTTACCGCTAATTCCTCCAGTCGATTGATTTGAGCTTGCGTGAGGTGTTTTTGGGTTTTACGATAGCCCGTTATCTTTAGCTCTTCGTAGAACTCGATATTGAGCATACGCCTCAGACAATCCTCCGTGATACCTATTCGTTCGGCATACTGGGTCTTTCCTATTCGTTTGAGTGAGGATGTGTGTTCCATATCATTGATTTCCTTTTATAAATTCCATGTAATGTGGGTTCTTTACAGCACGCTCATTAATGCGCTTTTGGGCGGTTACAATTGCATCGTAATCGAGTAGGTATTGTTTGCGTGCTGCCACGCTATCGTTCGTTTTGAAGAGGATGATTTCACTATAATAGGGATAAAACACAGGCGGAACACGGGTAAAGCCATGCGCCACATAGAAGTAATCCACCTCATTTTGGCGTCTATCAATCATCATCTGCTCAATATCTTCATCTAAGGGTTTGATGAATGTTTTGCAGTCATCAAACACCAATATGCCCTTTTTGAAGAATTTAAGGCGTGGTATTGAATAGTTTCGTTTCATGATATGACGTCGTAACCCTGTAAAGACAAAATCCTCAGGTTTATCGAGATCAACCGTTTCAAGGTCTGTCCACTCATTGGGGTGCGGTGTCACCACTAAACACTTCTGATTAGAAGCCACCAAAATACGACGTAACAACGTCGTCTTACCCGTGCCGTTGGTGCCTAAAATAATCGTCAATTTTGCTCGGCGTTCTTCCATTGTGTCCATCATTATTAAGGGGTATCGTCTTTTTTAGAATCCGCTATTCTGAGGCGTTCTGCCAATGCTCTTTCGCGAGCTTCGAGGTCTTTCTTCTGTTGTTCTAATTCAAGGCGTTCAACATTCATTTTGCGGTGTTGAATGGCCATTGGAATTTTTGCACCATAAATGGAAAGGACCAGGACGAGCACCATCATACCAGGTGGGATGTCGCCCCCTTTCAATTTCATGTATTCGCCCAGGGCTTTTTCAAGTTCGGCACGATCTTCCTCGTCAGCTTTGTAGCCACTTCCCTCTTCTTTGGCTAAAAATCCAAGAGCGGCAGGTAATGATGTGTCAATTACAGTGGCTAATAACTTCCCTGAAGCATTGGCAACTGAACTTCTCATTACAAGGTCTTCCTTTTCGGGTTTTTCCGTTACTTGTAACGTTTCCAACTCCTCTAATCCCTCAGCCTCAGATATATTCATATTCTGTTTTGGCGATTGAATTTCGGTTAGAAAGGTTTCCAAATCACCCGTAGGATATTCGGTATTTATTTTTTTCTCATCTCCTAGCATAGTTTGTTATTTTAGTAGTGAATTAATATCGTCAGAGAGCATTAACTCCATAAAATCACCTAGACTAATGGTTTTAATCTGTCGAGTTACCCTATTTTCATAATCAAACACCACCAGTGTCAAGTTAGCCTCTGCTTGGCTGCCTGGTGTTTGATATAAGATTATACCGGCATACTCTTCTCCCTCACGTAAAGGAATTGATTCTAAAAATGTCGTCACACCTTTCTCCACCACTGGCATATTTTCTTTAACCACTGGAATGAGGGCTTTAATCGCCTGACGTTTCAAATGATCGTTAAGTCCCATATCTATTTATTTGAGTTCGCCTTTGATAAATGCTTTCCATTCGGCAATGGATTTGCCACTGCACGCCTCAATATCTCCATCACTCAGTACAAAATTGTAGAACCAATTTGTGTAGCGTTCCACCGTGTAACGGACAAAGATTTTCATCAAAACATCCTGAGGCGTTATTTCCACTTGGTATTTCTCGGTCAAGCGTTCGGCGGTTAGTTGAAGCATTTTAAGCACGGCATCAGGTAACGTCAATAGCAATTGGTTTTCAGCCAATGTATTTTCACTTATTTTCGTTTTCAAAAGCCCGTTTTCAGTACCGAAACGACGGTTTTCATCGTTGAGTTTGGAGTTTTCTTCTTTCACTTTCCGTATGATCTCACTTCTAGAATTAATGAATTCAAGAATTTGCTCAGGTAGTATGCCGTAAGAAATACAAATTTTCTCCACAATTTCGCGATACGGATCGAGATCCTCTTTGAGTTGGTTTAACTCGTTTTGAGTCGTTTTTAATTGCTCTTTCGTTTCTGCTAGGTCTGTGGATGATTTTTCTTTCGACTCATAAGCATCCAACAAAGCTGTTAGTGCGGTTTCGTTTTTCCCCTCTGGAAATAGCTGTTTACAGCGTTCAGAACTCTCTTCTGTTCCGCTAAATGATACTGTTACTCTTGCCATAATTATTGAAATGTTAAAATTAAAGTTAGCTTATCCACACTGTGGACGGTTGATTTACAACCTATTACAAAGTCATCCACAGCCATCCACAGGTTATCCACAGCTATCCACAGTTGTAGATGGATTGTGGATGGATTATCCACAGTTGTGGATGCGTTGTCCACAGCATTCAATTCAAGGATAAAGTAATTGCTTATGGATATGTAACAAAAGTATTGTAAAACAATCATATAGGCATAAAAAAAACTACTACAAAGCCCCGATTAGGGTTGTTTGTAGTAGTTTTACAACTATAGTTGTAATAATTGATGTCATGGAATCTTACGAACCCTAACGGAGTGGGTTTAGTAAGTTTCCATACCTTACTGCCACATAGGTAAGCTATATCCACAACACGACGTGTAATGAATGGAATATAGTGATGATCGTATGGTTTGGGTGGTTCAGAAATTTACCAGATTGGAATCTTAAAATGTTTGCGGAGCATTATTTTAAGTTTCTATACAGCAACCACCATACAAACGATACGGCAGCATGGTATGTAATGATTGAAACGGAAAGTGTTGGGGATTTGGCTTACGTGGCGTTTAGTGTTACTTAATATGGCCCTATTTAGGTTCATATTAAGTTTGTACCCATTTTGTAACCTATTTGTACCCTTTTTGTAACCTTATTATTTTATTGATTTTTAATACTTTATCATTTTAAGATACAAAGTTACAAAGTTTTGGTAGAAAATAAGGGGATAAAAAGGGGTTGATGTGGAATAAAGCCAGGTTGAGCACTCCCCCCGCTT
Source organism: Paludibacteraceae bacterium (assembly GCA_028694915.1). Taxonomy (GTDB): domain Bacteria; phylum Bacteroidota; class Bacteroidia; order Bacteroidales; family Paludibacteraceae; genus W0P28-013. Next base: position 63,370 of record JAQVJY010000008.1, on the reverse strand, counting down.
GGCGGGGGTCGGCATTTTTGTACCTATTTCATGGGGAAACTTGTATCTATAAGGGGCAAACGGGGCAAAAAAAATCCCCTGCGTTATGTGCAGGGGATTTGGTTTATTTTCGAAGGAAGTGCTTTGTTTCTTGCTTGAGGAACCGTTTGTATTGGCTCATCATAAAAGCCACATACGGTTTGGGGTTGTCCGTTTTTCGGAGTGCTTCCATCTTATCGATGTACTTAATCTTATCGCCTTTAAATACGACGCCTGGTGGCAATCCGAAATAAAGCTGTATGTAGTTCATCAAAAGACGTGATGTGCGCCCGTTACCGTCTGCAAATGGATGAATAGAGACTAACTCAAACTGTGCCATGAATGCTATTTCCAACTTCTCTTCGGTGGTCTTAGCGTTTTTCATTGACTTGTTTAATTTAGCGCACAGGTCAGCCACCATTGTTCCCACTTTTTGGTATGAAGGAAAAATGCGAGCTCCTGAAAATACGCTACATTTACGGTATTCTCCTTTCGAGGTATCGAATGAACCAGCAGCCGAATTGACTTGACCGCCTGTGCCTTTCATTACCAGGGCAGCGATGTCGGAGATGAACTGCGGCGTAATCTCTTTTTTCTTTTGAGCTTTTTCAGCAATAAATTTCATTGCCTCGTAATGATCCACGACCATTTGGTGTTCCCAAAAGGCTTTATTGGTTGCCGTCTTGCCTAAGTCGAGCAAGTTGGTAACCTGTGTTGATGTGAGCGTGCTACCCTCCATGGACGTTGAATGGTAGGTCGCAGCATAGTCCGAATAACGTTGTGCATGGAGCACCCCTTTAGACGCTTTCTGATAAGCTTGAATTATTGCATTGACGGATTCCATGAGTGTATTCTTTTGTTTGTGATGCAAAAGTAACTGTTTTTTTTTGTTTTTTGTCTTTTTCATTTTAAATAGTCTATTTAGGTAAATTTTGCAACATCCTTACACACATTGCAGCGGTTTGAATTAATTCTTCTCTTACGTGCTCAATGGTATCTTTACCAAAATGATAATCCAACACTGCTTTTGTCACTTCTCCTGCCTCTTCCTGCATGATTGCTAACTGTTGAAACATATCCTTTGGAAAATTGGGATGAAGTTTATTCGCCCTTATGAACTCTATTTGAACTGGGATAAATATTGCTAGATGCTCATAACTCATAACAAAAGAGTCTTTTCTATTGATAACGTCTTCTTTTTCCATAATTTTGATTTTAAAATAGTGATAATTGATTTGATAATAATATTAATTGTGCGACATGTTCAAGTTCTATATCCCGTTGATAGTTCCCGTATTTAACTGTAACAAAACCCTTTTCTTTTAAGATTTCATGAACAACACCCACTTTGTTGGAGTGTCTATTGGTTACTTTATCACCAATTCTAAGTTGCTTTGAATGTTCCTTATCACATTCTTCCCAACTATTAAATGGATGACAACTACACCCGTATAATCCTGTAATCATAGTAAATTAGTATTAGTGAATAAATCATTGGGAGTTGGTTTATAGTTCATATTATTTATATTTTGACCATTTTACAGTATTAAAAATAGCTTTATGGTTTACCCATCTAGCAAAGCGTTTTTGATAAGGATCTGATTTGTTATAAGGCATTACGAAAGGGCTAATTTTCAATTCTCGTAATTTTTCAACCCTGTATAAATCTTGTTCAGGTGTTGAATTGAACCCTATTAGAACATAGCACATAATTTTGTAAGGTTTAACGTGTTTGGTCATTTCGGTAATCTGAGGTACTAAATCAATTTTCGGAAAATCCCATGCGATGTGGATTTGCTTTAGATGCTTTAGTTTATTGAGCCAGTAAGCCTGTTCTTCATTCATAATCCTAACGTCAACACCGTGCATGTTTACAGGCTGTTTTTTATCCAATAAGTAATCAATTGCGCTTTTCCATTCAGGGTTGGCAAAAAAATTATTATCGAGTATTTCAATGTGTTTCCCGTTAGGGTTTAAATTCATTGGTTTTTGTGGCATAATAAAGCCTTCCTTTTCACGAACTACGCAAAACGAACAATTACGAATGCAACCCCGACTAAAAAATTGTACAGAAAAATCGTATTGAGGATAAACCGAATAATCTGGATCGCAAATTTCAATTTCATTTGGCAACCGTTTTTTTAAATCATAACCGGTTCCACCTTTGTGAATGTCATTTGATTGGATTAAACCAAGCTCAATTTCAGGTGAAAAGTTGAAAATCTTTGAAATGTATAATTTATCGTAATATCCAATTGTTGCATGTTCAACTTCACATCCTAATTGCTTATAATAGGTCGATATTTTCATCAAGGCGACATTTGGGAAACAATGTCCGTCAACATCAACTAATCCTACTTTCATAATTAATAATCAAGTTTAAATTGTTCATTTAAAGGAGCTCCTACGGTTCTAAGGTAGATGCACTCCGTTTGTTTGCCATCTATTTTGCGTAAAATACGCTTGCCATCATTGCCCTGTAATTCGCGCGGATTGAGTTCTTGAATGTAGTCGGTATTCTCGACAAAGGCTTTGAGGGCTTTTGTGAATTTGTGGATTTTCCAAAGGTTATTGCCCGTTTCTGTGACAAAGGTTTTGAATATGACGGACTTATTGAGTAGTACATCCAAATTATCACTATCAGAACTAAAAAACACCTCTGCCCATTCTTTAAACACACCGCCCATCTGTGCGATATTGATACGTTTTATGACGTTTTCCATTGGTGGTTGTATTACGATGTTCTGTGGAGCCATGGATAAATAGAATTGCAAGCAATCCACACAGAAATTGATGTCCTCATTGTAGAACTCTTCTGTATATTCGTATCCAAAGAGGTCATACCCGAAATCATCCCGTATCGAGCGACTTTCTAGATAAATTGAGTCTATGCCTTTCTCGTGGTAATAGTCCGAAAATACCACGTTCAGCATGCGTCGCATGGTAGAAGGATCATCGTTAGGTAGTGGGAAGTTTGAGGTAAACGCCATATTAGGCGAATCCAAGTAATCAATTTCAAACGACTTATCCCCTTTAGGGTTCACTGTGATGCTACCTGTTATCATCGTATAGAAATAGTTAAAGTCGATGTACCGGTGTGCATCATCCACGAGCAACAAATCCGTATCGGCAGACACACGGTCAAGTAAGTGTTTGTTCTCGGTTACTTTCTTATCACGTCCCTGGAGTGTGACAACATTAATCAGCGAGAGCATTTTGAGTGCATCTATCAAAAAGGATTTTCCAGATCCACCTGAACTTTCGTCCTCTTCGGTGAGTTTATTCTCCATGATCCACAAAGCACGACTGTTAGACTTATTTTTATAGCGATGCAGTATATAGCCAATCGCATAGATTTTATTCAGGATATGGCGTGTTTGTTCGGTAATCTCTTCTTGTTTGAGACGTGGCCCATCGGTGGCGAATTGAAAGTCCTTTCGGTATTGTTCATTTTCCTCTACCACGTTTGAAAGGCGGTGCTCAAACTCCTCTTTCCAATAGATACGGCTTGCGTTAATGAGCATTCTGAAATAGTGGCTTTTCGTGTTTGTAATCAAGAAAGAGAGGTTGTCGGTCTGTTTATCCACTTTCACCTCAAAAGAGGGTTCAAGGCGTTTAAAACGGTGTGGCGAAACGTTATTTATCCACGTATAGGATTTAATATCGTCGTTCCTGGTCTCGGTGACTTTATCGGCGGTGACGGTGATGCTACAATTTTCAAAAAAGAATGTCCGACTATTGAAGGAATTCTTTTCAAAATTGAGCTCAATGGTTTCCAAGTCATCCGCCAAGGCTGCGCCCGTGCGTTTGGAATTAAGGAACAGATCCAAAATCGCATTATCGAGTTGTCGGTGTTGTAAATCGGTTTTGATGAAGTCGCGAATGCGTTTAGGTTCGTACTCCTCCACTTTGTAGCCTGACACACGAATATAGCGCATTTGGTTAGTGACTTTATCTTTAATCTTGTAGAAGCCGTTCAAACGTAAGTAATAGAGCAACGAGGTTGTTTTAATCTCGGTGCGGTTACCCTTTTCAGACACAATGATATTCCAGAATTTACATTGTTTGGCTGTATTCAGGAGTTTATTGAACTCCGCATTTGCTGGTCGTAGTTCGAGAAAATCTCGTAGGTCCTTACGACCTTTGCCCCGATTGTCTTTATAGGAGCGAAGCCATTGGGGCAACTCCACCGTATAGAGTTCCAGGAATCGCAATGCTAATTGTGCACTAGCTCGTAAACCCGTATCGTCGATGTCGGGCACATTATAGACTTTATCGGCCATACGTAGTAGGTCGTAAAAGTCTTTGTCCGATAAGGCTGCCGTTTCGGAATTGAGCCAAATAGGCAAAAAGCCCATACCTGCCACGTTCATTGCATCTCGTTCACCTGAACAGATAATCACCTCTGATAATTTGCGTTTGCGAGCTTTGGCGTCCTCTTCCTCGTCATTCTCGGCTTCTAACTTGGCAAATGCTTTGCGTACTTCCTCTAGTCCGTTGATATAGTCACGAGGTTTTTCGCCATTATAGAAAAAGCGAAAGGCTTTGTTGTATTCAAGCGGTTTGTAAATCTTCTGAAACGTGCCACAATCTCGCATGAATATTGGGTAGTTATCATTGGCGGTAATCGTGGTTGTCTTACCCTCTTTGGTTATGGAATAGCTTTCGAGTGATTTGTAGCTATATTTCTGCATTGTTTGGGGTTTGACAAACGGGCCAAATACTTCTAAATCTGCCTCGCTTGGTTCTTTCTTTTCCACAAAGGAGAACGTCCCGTTTGGCTCATCTTTGGTTGCTTTACGACTTTTGATCGTGGGTTTATTGATTTCGGCTGAGAGTGTCGTTTCGACCCCGTACCGTTGTGCCAATAGGAAGATAGTTTGCTTGAATGGCAAACACTCTTCTCTCATAGCCACGTCAAACGCATTACGCCCTGTGGAGTCATCGCCGAAATCTGTCACATACCAAATACCCTTGTATTCTTTGAGTGAAGCTGAGGCGGTTTGCTCCGAAGTACGGAGCTTGAACTTTTTCGCGGAACCATCCACACATTCTTGCGCTTGTGGATAGTAGGATAAGATTATGTCTAATCCTCCGCGTGTTACATCCAATATGCGTTGTTTCATGCTAGTATCGTGTTTAGGTTACGTTCAAATTCTTCTCTGTGAAAAATGGCTAGGTTGGTTGTGCAGTAAAACTCTGCCACGCCTTTGATGTGTTCCGTGCGTAATCGTTTGATATGTATTCCGTCGGTTGAGTTGATTAGTTCTTCCACCTCGAACAGTCTATTGTCCACATGTTCGATTTGAAGCACTGTTTCGTTTACTTTTTCGGTAAGTATATATGGTTTTTCCATGTCAATTTGGTTTTGTTCCTATTTGAAAATCTCTTTATTAGCAACCAATTCAATCGCTTTTTGGTTGGCTTTTGAAATGCGCGTTTTAGCCGATAGCCAGTTATAAAAGATATAGCGTGTTATCTCGCAATCGGCAATGATTTTATCACGCACTTCTTTAAACTCATTCACGGGTAACGAATAGTACCATTTAGAGAGTTTGTCTGCTAATAGTTGTTTGTTGTTCTCTTCCATAGCTGTATGTATTAATAAATTGTTTAGTGTGTAGCGTTAAGCGTTTAGGATTGATAATCTTGTTTTTCAACGAGCGCTCCAATAATTTTCTCTTTGGCATCTAGGAGCTCATTCTTTTCTTGAATGATAGCGTTAGCCACGATAAGCGCAATTACAAGCGCCAAAATGACAATGATTAGAATAGTGATAATTAGTAGTTCCATAGTAATAGTTTATTTAATTGAAAATTAAAATCTTATTTGACCTCACTATGTTCTTTTTCAAAAGCTTTACCTGTATAATTATTACGCATAAAAGCGTCTACACTCGATTCCTTGGGATGAAAAAAAGTACAACCACATTGACCTGATTTTGGATGTCCTGAGCTATGACACCAACCACCCATGTAATGGTCTTGAATAGTGTGTCCGCAGTCGCACTTTACATTTTTAGGAAATTTACTTTCGTTTTCTCTCAACCATTTTTCATAATGGTTATAAAATATTTTCATTGCCATTTCAAAAGCTAGGTATTCTTTGAAAGTTTCATCCTTGTGAAGCTTTATAAGCTGCACTTTCATTTCTTGATAAGTAGCAATCGCTCTCATTTGGTGGAGCGAACCAGGAGTACAGTTATTACCTTTTTCCATTTCCATTATTTTAGAGTTGCACAATTGTTGTAATAATATTACTACCGTTGTAATATTGTTAAGACTGTGCAAAGTAAATTAAATATTTCGATTTTCGCAAGAATAATCTTCTATTTTAGAAATTTTCTTGCTAAAATAAATATAAGTAATTGAAAATCAATACCTATTTTTAAAAAAAAACTAAAAATGAAAACAACAGAAAAATCACAACCACATTTCATTGTTGAAAAACTAATTAAAATAATGAAAGACAGAGGATTAACAAAGGTTGATTTCTCCGATTTAATTGGTTTTACTGAGCCAAAATGGAATAAAATTTCAAATGGTATTCAAAAGTTGAGTATAAACGAACTTTCTATTATCGCAGAAAAATTGCAGATGCGCGAAATCGATATTATAACTTATCCAAACACTTTTGTCGAAAAAGATAAAAATGACAATGATGTTAAAGCTCAACTGACCGTGGAATTGAAAGAAGAGCTTAGAGATAAAGTCTTAGCAATGATTTTTGGGAATAATAATATTGAACTATTAAAATAAAGGAGAAAATAATGGATATGAATAAACCATTTGATGTTACACAAGCAATAGATGAAATTATAGAGTCTGTAATACCAGATAATTCTATTGAAACAGTTGCGATTAAAGAACAGTTAAAACAACTAATAAATAGTCTTTTAATTAATCAAAAGAGTAAAGATGAGCCTCTGTACAATGTAATTGTGCAACTAATTAAAATATACGGGACTCAAATTCCTATAGCAATAGAACATCGCAAAAAAAAATCTGGAAAAACAATCATTGATTGAGAATAAACGTGATTAAAGTAAAACAAAGGAGTTATCATGGCATTTCCTATAGATATTGAAAATGGTTTAGAATGGAGCGTTTTAAACTATTCTCAAATATTGCTTGAACATTTAGAGCGTGATTTCGATGGTTTTTGTAAACGATTTGATGCAGAAATCGTATCGCATGGCGAAAGGTTTAGGGATGGCATTATATTCAATATTCATCTATCTAATGAATATTATTTAATTGTCTTCTCAGAAGATCGAAAATTAAAAGGATTTCAGCTTGTGAATGCTTTGATAAATGAAGAAATAAACCAAGAAGATAAAGGTGTATTATTTAAATTTTAAAATTAAAACTTTATGAAAAAAACTTTTTTTTAGTGTTGGCGTGTGTTTCGGTGCTATTAACCTCGTGCGAGAAAGATTACACAAAAGTAGATAATCTTTCGGGTACTACTTGGAAATGTAGTTATATAGGTGATGTTGAATATGCTTTATTTGTGTTTACCTCAACTAATAGTGTTGAGTTTTGGGTAAAATCGAAAGGTGAGCCGGAGTATCAAAATGGTATTTTCTCTTATTCCGTTTATACCAATAGAATTCATTTTACATACGAGGATGAAACTGTTATTACGGGTTTAATTGATAAAAATACAATAACAGCGACCATTGAAGATGAAACAGGCGTATTTGTAAAGCAGTAATCAATCGAATTTTAATAACACCACAACTATTTAATTAATAGCATTTTAAGACCTATTTAAATGCTATTAATTTTAGCCATAAACCGTGTCAAAATCGTGTCGATAATGACTATTTTTTTAGGTAAATTCAAAAAATAATTAACTGATTTAGAGCGTATTAAAAATAATTACATGATTTTTAGCTTCGTCAGGGTTCGAGTCCTTGTGAGGCAACAAACAAAACAGCCAAGAGAAAATTTTCTTTTGGCTGTTTTGTTGTATAATATGTTTTAATCTATGTACGATAGAATTAATTCACGACGGTTAAAAATATAACCAGTAAAAGATTACAGAAAATTTCATATTATTATCTCGTATTTTTCCCAACTATTTATTTGCTCATTTATCTTTATCTGCCATTGTTTTATGTCTTCGATTACACCAATTAAAATCAGACTACAATCATTTTCTCTTAATTTTGAATTTGATTCTTCGTAGAAAAAACCTGATATAATACTTGATTCTGAATTTGGATAAACTAAAGCTACACGTTTTGCGTTATAGTATTTCATGTAAACATACATTTGTCTTAAATCATCTGGCGATGGATTATTTTTCTTAAGATTTTTCCATTTTGTATCTAATACAATGCAGTTATCCTTATCTTTATTTATTACAATGTCTGGTTTCATTTTTGAATTATAACCAACATTTGGTTTCCAAAAGTTCTTTGAATTTTGAGCTGTTATTGTACATCCATCCTCTTTATGTTTCCTTAAACTGGAATAGACAAATCGCTCCCATAAATAATTCATATCAAACATAAGAGCCAGAACATCATTTGATCCAACTTTAACATCAGGGTGATAGTTCAATAATAATAATCTTGCAATCTCTATTGAGTTTTTGTATTTACTCGATTTCCTATCATAGATTATTCGATTAAAGGTATTTTCTGAAACCTTTATATCTGGCATTTCAGGAAAGTCCAATAACAAAGATGTTATTCTACTTTGCAGTTTGATATTAGTATTAATTCTCTGTAATAGTTTAAGCGTCTTGAACAAGATTTTATGAAATACATGTTCACTATCGTATGTTGTATAATTAACAAAGAAATGCTCTTTATGTATAAGATTTGAGTTAATATGTTTTGGGAAATTAATATTACCTTTTAATGAATTCAAATTACCTGATGTTTTTCTATATTTTTTTATTAATCCACCATGTAATAAATATTCAAGTTCTAAAACGAAAAGCTCAAAATACAATTCTAATATTGAATTGGCTCGAAGATCAAGCGAAGCAGAACTTGGCGTATGAATGTCAAATACACCAACAGCATGAAGCATTCCTATTAGAACTTTTCTCCATTCTTTGATTTCAAGATCTTTATCTGCTTTAGGTAAAATTTCTATTGTGGTTTTACCAACCATTAATACACCCACATATTCATTGAATTTAATTCCATTATGAATCAATTCGAAATATGGAACACCATTTTCACCATAAAACTGTTGTAATGCTTTTAATTGACTTGGATTTATACGACTAGTTCCACGGTCAATATGAATTCTCTCGTGCTCAAAAACTGTTATATGTGACTGTTTTTTAAGCAATGTATTATTTCTTTAGAAGTAGATTAATTGATAGCATAAAATCCTCATCTCTCATTTGCACAACATCTTTAAGTCGATAAACTTTTCGCTCAATCAACGAACTGCTATCGTACTCATCATATTGAGCGAAAACTTCTTCGTCCAATTCGTTTGGATTATCTTCTATAAAACCTTTACCAAGAACAAGTCCTATTTTGCCAAAATCACCGTAAAAATATTCTTGGAGTAAGGGTAGTATTTTATTTTTGAAAACTTTTTTTATTGCAGAAAGACTATCGATATTCAGAAAATAACTATGACCAATCATATGGTCTTTATCAATAAGCTTTTCAATTCTTTTATTAATCACTTTTAAAAGTTCAACCAAGTCTATATCGTTTATTAATCCATCAGTAGCTTTTCCAACTGTCTTAATTAACTCTGGCTTTGGTGGCATTTCAACAAAACTAAACCTTCTTCTTAAAGCCGTATCAATAGCTTCAACACTTCGGTCTGCTGTATTCATTGTGCCAATTATGTATAAATTCGTTGGAATACTAAACTTGGTTTTAGAATATGGAAGTATAACCGAAAGTTCGTTGTCCTCTCCCTCTCTTTTATCTTCTTCAATCAAAGTGATAAGTTCTCCAAATATTTGTGAGATATTACCACGATTTATTTCATCAATAAAAATTGCATAGTTTTGATCAGGGTCTTTTCGTGCCTTTAGGCACATTTTCTTAAATATTCCATCTTCAATTTTATAGGTTAAATCATTTTCTCCCTCATTAAAATTTGGTTTAATTCCTTCTACAAAATCTTCATATGTAAAAGATTGATGGAATGTAACAAATTCATATCTGCGTATTTCTAAATTCGAGTCTTCGTTAAAATTTTTTATTCGTTTTAAGTCATCGAATAATTCAGGAGCTTGTTGATTAACTTCCTCTTTTATAATTTCCCAATAACTATCATTCGTTTTATTAAATATTAAAGGAGATCCCTTTTTGCTGACTTTGACATTTTCACAACTCTCAATTGTATGGCTCTGTAATTGCCCCCAAATTGTAGGAGTAACAGTAGTCGAATTTGAAAGGGATGCTCTTAACTGTATAAATTCATGATTAAAGATGTCAGCTACTTTACTTTTTTTACCAATATCTAGTAAGACAAGTGCAATAATTTCCCACCATGATTTATCTATGATGAATGATTTTAAAAATTCTTCTCTTGAAACAGTTGATTGCTTTGAAGTAAATTTATTAAAGTAATTTGTACTGAGTTCGTATGTCTTTCCTGTTCCTGGAGGGCCAAATAATATAACATTAAGATTCTCTGTTAAATTGTCTGATATGTCTTTTTGAATTTTAGCAACAGACGAAGTTTTTACATTTTTAGGAGTGTCGTTCAGAATAATATCAACTTCGGATTTGAAATAATTAATTAATTCATTGTAATCAAATTCATTTGCGATTTTTATAACTCGTTCTTTTATAAAAGTCTGATCGCTATGTCTGTAAACTCCATAGCTTACTTTCCCATTATGAAAATCAAGAAAAAACTGAATTCCTGTAGATTGAGATTCTTGTTCCTTATTATAAATTGCAAACCAAAGTCTATCACTTCCTTGTTGTCGAGCGCCTTGAAAATCAATTAATGTATGATTTACTTTACCTTCTAATTTCAAATCTTCAATAATCTGATTTATAAAGGAGTTAATAAAATCTCGGATCGGATTATGCCCATAGAAAGTAATTGGAGGATAAAATAAGCTGAACCATTGCTTATAAGCTCTAAACTGATTTTCTTTGCCGCTTCTATGTTTATCCAATAAGTTTTCGAGAATCTCAACAGTAAGAGTTTCCCCACTTTTTAGAAATTCTACTAGTTCTTTTCGTAAATTGACTATAACACCTGTTTTTGTTGAATAATAGTCGGAACACTTTTTTAGTTCACTTTTCGGGACATTATTTAATGCCTCAACCAATTTATTGTGATTTTCATAATAATCTTTAATCTGAAAAGAAGTCCGACAAACCAATTCGATTCCTTGTTTTATTTCTTTATTATCCATTCGAGTTGTTATGTATGTAATATTTTTTTGTATAGAGCTTAACATTTTTTAGGCAAGTCTTCATTCAGAACATTCGTGAAGGAAACGCTTATCACTGCCAAAAGTAATCATTAAAACTAAATTATAGAAATAAATCACTAAAAAAATAATATCGTTTGTCAATTTAGTTTGCAAGTAACCAATTCAACGCAGGTAGTTACAAAAAAGTCTAAATAGTAAAAATTGATTCGCCATATTTACCGGTAAATTTGTATCTTTGTAGCTTGAAACGATTGGATGTAACCAAAATCTGCAAACAACCTGAGTATGACAACCTTTGAAGCCCTTATAAAAAACCGTCGCAGCATACGTAAATACCTCGATAAGGCGGTAGAAACCGAGAAAGTAGATGCTATTTTACGCACTGCGTTAATGTCGCCTGCCTCCAAACGTGCTAATGGTTGGGAATTTATAGTGGTTAACCAGCGCGATACGTTAGTAAAACTGGCGTCGTGCCGAGAGTTTGGCAGCAAGTTTGTGGCAGATGCGCCATTGGCTATTGTAGTGGCTTACGATGCCGAAAAAAGTGATGTGTGGTACGAAGATGCGTCTATTGCCGCCATTATCATCCAATTGGCCGCCGCCGATTTAGAGTTAGGAAGCTGTTGGGTACAAGTACATAACCGCACTTACAACGAAACGACAACCTCAGAAGCATACGTTAGAAACGCACTTCAAATACCTGATAATAAACATGTTTTATGCATGATAACGCTGGGTTATAAGGACGAAGAACGCAAGCCTTACGACGAAGAAAAACTCGCCTACGACAAAATTCACTATAATCAGTATTGATGAATCAACCTCTGCAACATATTGTATTAATTGGCGCTGGCAATTTAGCCACACAATTGGGATTGGCGCTACACCGCCATGGCTTGCACATTGTGCAAGTTTACAGCCGCACAGAGCAATCCGCGAAAACACTTGCAGAACAACTGAATGCGGAATTTACCACGAATTTAGCCGAACTCGTGCCCACAGCCGATCTCTATATTTACGCCTTGAAAGACGATGTGCTAGCAGAAGTTATTAACACCGTTTCGGTAACACAAGGGTTGCACGTACACACCGCAGGCAGCATGCCTATGACCATTTTTGCTGAAAAACAGCGCAATTACGGCGTTTTATATCCACTACAAACATTCTCGAAACAGAAGTTGGTCGATTTCACCGAAATACCAATTTTTATTTCAGCAAATTCAACAGAAAATAGTGATAAACTGACTATTATATCACAAAAAATAACGAATAAAGTGTTCGTAACCAATGACGAACAGAGAGAATACATACATTTGTCAGGTGTATTCGCATGTAATTTTACCAATTACTTATACGCTATTGCCGAAAAACTCTTAGCAGAGCAAAACTTGCCGTTCGACCTACTAACGCCGCTCATTACGGAAACGTTAGAGAAGGCAAACGAGCTATCACCCAGTAAATCACAAACGGGTCCTGCACAACGTGGCGACCAAGTGGTGATTAACAAACACATGCAGTTGCTCGAGCAACATCCAGAATGGCAAGCCATTTATAAACAACTCACTCAATCGATTGAACAAACTAAAACCATTAAATAGCACCTATGAACTTTAAACAAGCTTTAACCCAAGTCAAAGCCTTTGCTTTCGATGTAGATGGCGTTTTGTCTGCCACCTGCATTCCTTTAGCCACCAATGGCGAACCGATGCGCATGATTAATATAAAAGATGGTTACGCGCTACATCTAGCGGTAAAAAAAGGGTATCCTATTGCCATCATCACTGGCGGAAAAACAGAAGCTATTCGTGTACGTTTTACCGATTTGGGCGTTCAAGACATTTATCTGGCTTCACACTATAAAGTGACCGATTTTAACGATTTCCTCGCCAAACACAATTTGAAAGCTGAAGAAGTAATGTACATGGGCGATGATATTCCAGATTATGAAGTGATGAAACTGGCTGGTTTACCCGTCTGCCCTGCCGATGCTGCGCCAGAAATTAAGGCTATTTCGTGTTATGTGAGCGATAAAAATGGTGGTCACGGCTGTGGACGCGATGTGATAGAACAAGTGTTGAAAGCTCAAGGACATTGGATGAACGGTCAAGAAGCGTTTGGCTGGTAAACTAATACAACATACAATTCATTATTATACAAAGACTTATGCACAAACTCATTCGTTACAAAAATTTACTGTTTATCATTGCCATACAGTTATTAATGGCAAAAGCCATTATAATGCCCACATTAGCGAAGTTCCAGATTGACACGTTCACACCATTGTGGATGCTTTTGTGTGTGATTTTGGCAACAGTTCTTATTGCCGCTGGCGGTTATGTAATCAATGATTACTTCGATTTAAAAATAGACCGCCTCAATCGCCCTGACCGCGTATTGATTGGCACCATTATCGAAAAACCAACCGCCATGCGCTTATATCAAGTTTTGACTGGCTTAGGGGTTTTGATTGGTTTAGTCGTTGCGGTGATGTTACGCAATATGACCTTAGGACTCATTTTTGTGGTGGTGCCAGGCATGTTGTGGTTTTATTCTGCGTCTTACAAACGTCAATTTATTATTGGTAATCTTATCATTGCCCTTTCAGCTGCTTTGGTTCCGTTGTTGCCTGTGATTGTAGAAAGCACTCTGCTCTCTCAAAATTATGGCGATTTGATTCAAGAAACACCAGTGATACGCACACTCTATATGTGGATTGCTGGATTTGCTGCCTTTGCCTTTATTTGGACCTTGATTCGTGAAATCATTAAAGATATGCAAGATGAATATGGCGATCGCGAAATGGAATGTCGTACGATTCCTATTGTATGTGGCACCACATGGACAAAATGGATTGTGAGTGCGCTCATTGTATTATCGGTTGCCGCTTTAGGTTGGTTAATTATCACCTACTTCCACCTGCCAAATGATGGTTCGATTACGATACGTTATTTTCTATTTGGCATTGTAGCACCTAGCATCTGTTTGTTAGTCTTATTGTGGAGTAAAAATTGCCAAGCTTTACAACACGCTGCTACACTCGCTAAATTCATTATGGTTTTTGGCGTTTTATACAGCTTGGTGTATTATTATTTACTAGCCAAAGCCTATGGTTTAGTGTTTTTGGGGTTATTTCAAGTACTTTAATCACAACTGGTTATGTTGAATAATTTGCCATACAACATCATTCTTGGTTCACAATCGCCACGCCGTCAGGAACTGCTGCATGGATTAGATGTGAACTTTACCGTAAACGTAATTGACGGATTAGAAGAAAACTACCCAGCCACATTGCAAGGTGAAGAAATTCCGATGTTTTTGGCACAACAAAAAGCAGACGCTTATGTGAACGTACTCACGCCACACGATATGCTTATTACAGCGGATACCATTGTATGGCTCGATGGCGTTGTATATGGAAAACCCAAAGACGAAGCGGATGCCAAAAAGATGTTACGAGCACTTTCAGGCAAAACACATGACGTCATCACTGGCGTTTGTGTTACGACCACTGAACGAAAAGAAACATTTGCTGCCATTTCAAAAGTAACGTTTGCCTCATTCTCGGACGATGAGATTAACTATTACATCGAGAAATACCGACCGATGGATAAAGCTGGTAGTTATGGCGTACAAGAATGGATTGGATATATTGGCGTGGAACATATTGATGGCTCCTTTTACAATGTCATGGGATTGCCCGTACAACGACTGTACACACTATTAAAAAATTGGTAAGAATGAATTTTATAAAAAAAATAACACTTGGATTTTGCTTAATAAGCACCACTGTCGCGTTGAAGGCTACTACTATCAATGAAGATTCGATTGTATCGAGTTCATTTTTATTAAAACCACTTCCCTATGGCATTTCGGTCGACTCTATTGTAACATTTGGTAAAACATTTATTGGTCAGCCTTATAAATATGGTGGAACAGGACCAACTCGATTTGATTGCTCAGGATTTACATCATATTTGTTGAAGCAATTTGGATTCAATTTGCCACATTCTGCCACGGCACAATACAAAGCAACCATGTATATACCCATTGATTCTATACGTAAAGGCGACTTGGTCTATTTTCAAGGCCATCGACGCAATGGCAACATCGGTCATGTAGGAATTGTGGTAAGTGATAGTTTAAAAAATGGTGCGTTTGACTTTTTACACGCTTCTACGAGTAGTGGTATTATTATCAGCCACAGTCGTGAACCTTATTATAACAACCGATTAGTGGGCGCTTCACGCGTTTTTAATAATACCGATTTTTCGTTGAATGCCATTACTGCACCTACACCTTTGGCATTGGAGCCAACTCCAGAAGCGGTTCCTGAACCACAAACTCCGATTATACACTCCGTACAAAAAGGAGATACGCTCTATTCGCTCGCACGTCGCTACAATATTTCGGTGGACACATTGAAAGAACTCAATAATTTATCGTCGAATAATATTCGTATTGGACAAAATCTCACAATAACCCGATAAAAAAATAACGCCCGATTTACTTTGATAAATCGGGCGTTATTTTTTATAGTTCACTGATGCGAACGCGTTTCGTCTTGAGCTTACTATTATTGAGTAAATCGACAAGTTTACCCGTTTTAGAAGCCGGCACAGCCACATAGGCGCAATCCTGTTTAACTTCAATGCGACCTAGTTCCGTGACGTTCAACTGTCCTTGCTTTAAGAATAAACCAGCAATATCTGCTTTGGAAATTTTATCGCGGCGACCGCCCGCTATGTAAAGCGTTTTTATCTTCGACTTTTGAAGTTGTTTATTGTCTGCTAATTTTTCCTCTTTTAACTCAGGCAAATACTCGCGTAATGGTTGATTGCGGGCAATGATAATGTACGCTGTACCGTCGCTATTCATACGAGCTGTTCTACCATTTCGATGCGTAAAATCCGTCTCCGTATTAGGCAATTCAAAATGAATGATAAACCGTAGCTCTGGAATATCTAATCCACGTGCTGCCAAATCGGAAGCGACAATAAGTTGCAACGTTCCATTACGAAATTTCACCAACACCTTTTCGCGTTCATTCTGATCCATATTGCTCGAAAAACAACCATGTTCAATGCCTTTTCGAGTGAGCGTTTCACTAACATCTCGTATCGATTCTTTGAAATTACAAAAAATAATACCTGGCTGATTGCCCAAGTGAACCAATAATTTAGCTAACGTTTCGCGCGTATCAAACGAAGTAGCCATCACGCTACGCATACGTAAATGCTTATTACCTTGCCACAAATAATCAAGAATCAAGGGCTGTTTCATTCGTAAAAATCCCGGAAGTTCTGTTTTGGTAGTAGCAGAGGTCAATATACGTTTTCTAACTTTAGGCAACGCATTAATGATTTCAGCCATGTCTTTTTCAAAACCAATTTCCAGCGATTTATCAAATTCATCGAGCACGATGGTTTGAATAGCATCCGTATTAAAACTACCACGGCGCAAATGGTCGGCCACGCGTCCTGGTGTACCAATAAGTAATGCTGGAGGATGTTTTAAGTCCAACTTATCCTGATAACCTGCGCGTCCTCCATATATAGCGTTTGCTTTAAAACCAGCGCCTAAAGCACGCACAACTTGCTCAATTTGTTGAGCCAATTCGCGACTTGGCACTAATATTAACGCTTGTATTTGGGCTAAATCAGGATTAATCTGTACGATAATTGGCACCATAAAAGCGAGCGTTTTACCTGTTCCTGTGGGAGAAAGTAGCACCACTTCTGGCTTTTCGTGTATGGCAGCAATAGCATGCTTTTGCATGGGATTGAGCATGGTAACGCCCAACTTAGCCAATAATTGACTCGTATCTTGTAAAGAAATATTCATGCTGCAAAAGTACTACATTTTCAGAGGCTATCCACTATGAAGCCCTAAAAATAAATTTGATTGAGTTAGAAAAGATAATTTCTCTTTAGATTCTAAATAATTATAAATTAAAGTATTAAGCCTTAATAGTATAGCGTATTATCCTGCAACATCTATCACCGATAATTTCATAAATACATCCTAAATTAGAGAATTTATATTATATTTATGTAAAAACATTTGGATATATCAGAATTTTGTACTTAAATTTGTTTAATGATTCATCGGCATTCAAAATGGCTGCTATAAGACCTCTCGAAGATAGAGGCAATTGATTTATAATCAAAATTATACACCAAGATAAAACCAAACATCTGCTTTAAAACAGACCGCTTTATTGTGACATTTTTTCATTAATCAGAGGATATTTAATGGCAAAACAATCGGTTTTAACCGAAGAATTAAAGAAAAAATTTGGCTTTGATACCTTTAAAGGGAATCAAGAAGCCATTATTCAAAACGTTTTGGACGGCAAAGATACATTTGTATTAATGCCTACAGGAGGTGGCAAATCGTTGTGCTACCAACTTCCGTCCTTGATGATGGAAGGAACAGCCATTGTTATTTCGCCGCTCATCGCTTTGATGAAAAATCAAGTAGATGCTATGCGTAACTTCAGCGAAGAAGATGGTGTGGCTCATTTCTTAAATTCATCGCTCAACAAAGCTGCTATTGAAGAAGTAAAAGCTGATTTACGACGCAATAAAACGAAATTGTTGTACGTTGCTCCTGAATCGCTTACAAAAGAAGAAAATGTGGCGTTCTTACGTACCATCAAAATTTCTTTTTATGCCGTAGACGAAGCACATTGTATTTCAGAATGGGGACATGATTTTCGTCCTGAATATCGACGTATACGACCTATCATCAATGAAATAGGCAAAGCTCCTGTGATAGCGCTTACCGCTACTGCTACGCCAAAGGTACAACACGATATTCAAAAAACATTGGGCATGACAAATGCTACAGTTTTTAAATCGTCGTTCAACAGGCCAAACCTTTACTATGAAGTACGCCCTAAAAATACCAATATTGATAAAGAATTAATCAAATTCGTAAAATCACAAGCAGGTAAATCAGGTATTATTTATTGCCTTAGCCGTAAAAAGGTAGAAGAAATAACGGAGGCTCTACAATTGAACGGTATTTCGGCATTGGCCTATCATGCTGGTATGGATTCGGCTATTCGGTCCGAAAATCAAGATAAATTCTTAATGGAAAAGGTAGAAGTGATTGTTGCTACCATTGCTTTTGGTATGGGAATTGACAAACCCGATGTACGCTACGTTATTCACTACGATATTCCAAAAAGCTTGGAAGGTTATTACCAAGAAACTGGACGTGCAGGGCGCGATGGTGGCGAGGGTCAATGTATCGCTTTTTATAATAACAAAGACTTGCAGAAACTCGAAAAATTTATGCAAGGGAAACCTGTAGCCGAGCAGGAAATCGGTAAACAACTTTTAATAGAAACGGCCGCCTATGCCGAATCGTCTATTTGTCGACGCAAATTGCTATTGCATTATTTCGGCGAAGAATACACTGAGGACAACTGCGGTAATTGTGATAACTGTCTCAACCCAAAGAAACAAGTGGAAGCTCAAGATTTATTATGTGCAGTATTAGAAACGATGGTAGCAGGCAAAGAAAAATTCAAAGCCGAAGTTATCATCGACATTCTCAACGGTAAAGAAACCGCTGAAATCAAGTCGTATCACCTCGAAGAGTTAGAAATGTTTGGTTCCGTTACTGGTGAAGAAGGTGCCCTTTTAGGTGCGGTCATTCGCCAAGCCATGATTAATGGTTACATTGCTAAAGAAATAGAGAATTACGGTGTATTAAAAATTACCAAAGCTGGTCAAGACTATTTAAAGAAGCCAACTTCATTCACTATCTCTAAAGATAATGAGTTCAGCGATGAAGTGGAAGAAACTCCACAACGTGGCGGTGGTTCTGGGGCAATGGATCCAGCTTTATTCACCATGCTAAAGGATTTACGTAAAAAGATGTCGAAACACATGGAGTTACCTCCATTCGTTATCTTCCAAGATCCTTCATTAGAAGCTATGGCTACCACCTACCCTATTACCATTGACGAACTTCAAAATATTCCTGGTGTTGGTATTGGTAAAGCCAAACGCTATGGTCAAGAATTTGTGGACTTGATACGTACTCACGTACGTGAAAATGAAATTGAGCGTCCTGAAGATTTACGTGTACGTACAGTGGCTAATAAGTCAAAACTAAAAATCGAAATCATACAAGCCATCGACCGCCAAGTAGCACTTGATGATTTAGCCGAATCCAAAGGTCTCGATTTTAACGAATTATTAGACGAAATAGACACTATTGTTTATTCAGGTACCAAAATCAATATCGATTATTTCTTAAATGAAATAATGGACGAAGAACATTTAGAAGAAATATTTGAATACTTCAAAAATCAAGCACAAACAGATAATATCAGTGATGCCTTACGTGATTTGGGAGAAGACGAATACACCGAAATAGAAATCCGCTTGGTACGGCTCAAATTCTTATCTGAAATGGGTAATTAACCACACTCACAAACTATTTTTTTTATTAAAAACGTATTTTTTAAAAAAAAACTCCGATTTTTTTTAAAAAAATAGTCTAAATTTGTGCGATTTTTGTTTTTTATAAAAACCAACTATCTACTTAACACCTTATTTTTATAACCTTTTTAACCAATGAACACACACACTTTTTTAAAACGGATGACGCTAGCATTTTTGCTACTCACCTACACGCTTGGCACATTTGCTGAAGTTCCCACCAATTATTACTCATCTGCCAATAACACATCAAGTACTAGTGATGCTCTTCGAATAGCATTATATGACATTATCAAAAGCCATACAGTGATTGGTTATAGTAGTTTGCTAGAGCAAGTGTATGCGGCCGCAACTTCTCCTTCTGATTTTAATAATGGGCCGAACAATACACTAGAAGATATTTACTCCTCTAAACCTTACAAATCCACAGAGGGAGGATCCTCTGCTACAGAATGTGGAACAGGTTGGAATAAAGAGCACACTGTTCCGCAGAGTTGGTTTGGTAAAGCTTCGCCCATGGTGAGCGACGCCTTTCATATTTACCCTACAGACATTCGTATGAATTCTGCACGCAATAATTATCCTTACGGAGATTTACCAGCCAAGCCTAAAAATTGTGATATTGGTTATGGTAAAGGAGGATCGGCTGCATATACAAGTGATGGGATTGGAACAACCATTTTTGATCCAGGTGATGCTGGCTACAAAGGAGACCTTGCTCGTACTTATTTTTATATGCTTACTCGCTACCGAGATAAAAATTTAGCACAAACAGCCGAGGCACAAGTGATGGTTGCTTACGCAAATAGTGTTTCCGAATTTACCCCTTATTCCGTTAGTTTATTGATGAAATGGCATCGCGAAGATCCAGTTTCATCAAAAGAGCGCATACGTAATGATGCTATTTATGTACACCAAGGCAATCGTAATCCATTTATTGATTATCCCTGTTTAGCAGAATATATGTGGGGCGATAGCACAACTAAAAGTGTTGACTTTTCAAAATTAGTATCCTCTTATGATGCATCCTTTACAGATCAAGGATGTCCTTGTGAAACACCTGGTGCTCCGATAGTCAATACACCAACCTACACTGAAGGCATAACTGCTGGTGGAAACATTGCCAGCACAGGTGATGCTGCTATAACAGAAAATGGTATTGAGTGGAGTAATACAAGCGGTTTTAGTAATGGGGCAGGAACGAAAATAGTAGCTAATCCCACAGCCACCACCACAGGTGCTTTTACTGTAGATATTTCATCATTGACAACACCTGGAACGTATTATTTTAAAGCGTACGCCACCAACAGTATAGGCACCAGTTATTCGGTACAAAGTTCATTTACCATTATAGATCCTGCTCAAGTAGGCTTGGGACCTAATCTTGTTATGGGGACTTTAGTCACTAATGATATTGCTTTTGGCGAATCGAATTCCAAAGAGTTATTTATAAAAATATCGAATGTAACGAGCGATATTACTATTACGCTAACCAATAATAATGGCAATTATAAGTTCGCAACAACCGACACTACCACCATTACACTAACTGCCGCGGAAGCAACTGCGGGTAAAAAAATAACCCTTACACGAAATGAAGGAAATAATGGCGCAACCCTCACCATTAGTGGGAATGGAGTGAACAAAGTACACAATATAGGAGGTAACTAACTTATATCGAAACTATTTACTAAAAAAAGCGGGCTAATTTAGCCCGCTTTTTTTAGTAAATAAAACTTGGTTTATTGTAAAATATAACTATATTTGCGATTATTATTGTTTTTTAACTTTAAAATTGGTCAAATTATGAAAACACATGCCCTACATTCGATGTTTTTAGCAGGTTTTTTATTACTATGCGTCAGCAGCTGGGCCGACGAGAAAAACGACCATGAACCACCACCAGCATTCGCTACCGGGACACCAGTTGTTACAGCTTATTATCAAGCTCCCAATGTATATGTCACAGTAGTTTCTAACGGTAATACCATTAACGAAACAGGTATTTACTATCGTAAAAATAGTTCCGCAGCATCCGATTTATCAGGAACTCGTTTTACGTCTGAATCTATTGTAAGCGATGGAACATTTACCATTGATATGTTTTCAAAATTAGGAGACAAACCTGGCACATATTTTTTTAGAGCCTATGCCAAATATGGCGTAGCCACTCATGCCTTTTCAGACATTATGACGTTCACTATTTATAATAATAATGGGAAAAAAGTCGCTTTGTTTGGACAACCTATCAATAAAGACGAAATTGAGTTTGTCGCTCCAGTAAAAGGAACGGTGATAACCAAATCACTCTTTTTACAAATTGACAATATTACTAGCGATGCAACTCTAACAATTACGCCAAAATCTGGTACTTCAGATGGTACATTTACAGTGACCCCAACTACTATTTCAAAAGCAGATTTAGCGAGCGGTATAACTATAACACTCACCTATAGTGGCAACGTAAAAAATGCTGGTGCCACATTTACACTAGCAGGAACTGCTCTAAATGGACTAGGACATACCACCTTAAACTTAAAAGGTTCCTATGTTGCAGGAGAATAGAAAGTTTCAATTCAATAAAAAAAGGAACGTTTTCACGTTCCTTTTTTTATTGAATGACTACTTATTAGTAGTTACTTAATTGCTCTTTAACTTGATCGTTAATCATTTTTGCAAATTCGTCAGGGGTCATTGTACCTTGATCGCCACCATCACCCTGCTTACGCACGGCGATCGTACCATCTGCCATCTCTTTTTCTCCCACAACAAGCAAATAAGGAATACGTTTCAATTCATTATCGCGAATTTTACGACCAATTTTTTCGTTTCTGAAATCACCAATAGCACGCACGTCCAAAATATTCAAACGATTGGCAACTTCTTGTGCATAATCATTGAATTTTTCGCTGATTGGCAACACTACCGCTTGTTCTGGCGTTAACCATAATGGGAATTTACCACCAGTATGTTCAATCAACACAGCCACAAAGCGTTCCATAGAACCAAATGGCGCACGGTGAATCATCACTGGACGGTGTTTTTGGTTGTCAGCACCAGTATATTCAAGTTCAAAACGTTCTGGTAAGTTATAATCTACCTGAATAGTACCCAACTGCCAACGACGTCCGATAGCATCTTTCACCATAAAGTCGAGTTTTGGTCCATAAAAAGCAGCTTCACCTAATTCAACACGCGCTTTCAGCCCTTTTTCTTGGCAAGCTTCCACGATAGCACTTTCTGCTTTTTCCCAATTTTCGTCCGAGCCAATATATTTTTCAGTATTATTTGGGTCGCGTAATGAAATTTGAGCTTCAAAATTCTCAAAATCCAATGCTTTGAAAATAATAAAGATAATATCCATTACTTTCAAGAACTCATCTTTCAATTGATCGGGACGACAGAATAAGTGAGCATCGTCTTGTGTAAAGCTACGAACACGTGTTAATCCATGTAACTCGCCACTCTGCTCATAACGGTAAACCGTGCCAAATTCAGCCAAACGCAATGGCAAATCTTTGTATGATTTAGGCGTTACTTTGTAAATTTCGCAGTGGTGAGGGCAATTCATTGGTTTCAACAAATATTCTTCACCCTCTTCTGGTGTATGAATTGGTTGGAATGAATCTTTTCCGTATTTAGCATAGTGACCAGATGTTACGTAAAGTTGTTTGTTACCAATATGAGGTGTCATCACTTGTTGGTAACCAAATCGTTTTTGGATCACCTTCAAGAAATCTTCCAAACGCAAACGTAAAGCAGTACCTTTTGGTAACCACAATGGCAATCCTTTACCTACTGTATCAGAAAAAGCAAACAGCTCCATCTCTTTACCAATCTTACGATGGTCGCGTTTTTTAGCCTCTTCGAGCAACGCAAGATATTCGTCTAATTGTTTTTTCTTAGGGAAAGTAACACCATATATACGTGTCAATTGAGGACGTTTTTCGTCGCCGCGCCAGTAAGCACCAGCTACGCTCAATAATTTAACCGCTTTAATTTCACCAGCATTTGGTAAGTGAGGGCCACGACACAAATCAACGAATGCACCTTGACGATACAACGTAATAGTACCATCTTCTAATTCGCTAATAAGTTCGGTTTTATAGGTTTCATTTTTATCAGCAAACAATTTCAAAGCTTCAGCTTTGGTAATATCTTCGCGAACAACGGCTTCTTTCTTAGCCGCCAATTCGAGCATTTTCTTTTCAATAGCTTCTAAGTCCGTTTCTTTTATAACCGTTCCTTTAGGTGGTTCTACATCATAATAAAAGCCATTTTCGATAGCAGGACCAATACCAAATTTAATACCTGGATAAAGTTCTGTTAAAGCTTCGGCCAACAAGTGAGCCGACGTGTGCCAAAATGTATGCTTAGCGGCATCATCTTCCCATTTATGAAGTTTCAACGTGGCATCTTGTGTGATAGGACGAGCCAAATCATATACGGTGCCATTAACTGTAGCTGCTAATACCTCGGCAGCTAAACGAGGACTAATGCTTTCGGCAATTTGTAACGATGAAATACCTTGTTCGTATTCACGCGCAGAACCGTCTGGAAATGTTACTTTAATCATAATGAGTGTATCGAATCTGATTATTTTTCGTTTAAGTCTGCAAAGGTACTTTTTTTTGTAATAAAACCAATGTTTTTTAGCACAAAAACATCACCCAAAAAGTAGAAAATAGTTCATAACGCATTATCTCAACTGAAACACGATAAAAACAGAAAAAGAACATGCAAAAAGGACAATAAATAAAAATATCAACGTTTAAAATTATAGTAAATGAATATTGCACCGATATCAAAAAAAACGAGTAACTTTGCCTTATAAAAATTCCATCATCGCTTTATGAAACGTCGTATCAATCCTTTTGTCGTCATATATTTACTGATTGTATTCTTGCCTTTAGCCATCATTGCTACCGCTTTAACGGCCATCGTCACCATTATTATGTCCACCTTATTTGGCGATCACAAATGGGGCTACTACCCTGCTATGGTCTGGTCCAGAGTCATTTGTGCACTCGGTTTAGTTCGTGTTCGTATTGTTGGTCGAGAAAACTACGATCCCAAACAATCGTATATTTTTATTGCTAATCATCAAAGTATACTCGATATTTTTTTGATTTACGGTTGGCTCGACAGCCGTTTCAAATGGATTATGAAACAGGAAATTCGTAAAATTCCGCTTGTTGGTAAGGCTTGCGAAGCCGCAGGTCATATATTTATCGACCGCAGCAACGCGCTAAAAGCAAAACATAGTATAGAAAAAGCCGAAGAACGTTTACGAAATGGTTCATCAGTAGTTATTTTCCCAGAAGGAAGTCGTACACGTACAGGAGTTATTGGTAAATTTAAACGTGGCGCCTTTAGTATTGCTGCCGACTTGCATTTACCCGTAGTACCTATCACTATTCGTGGCGCATTCGATGCGCTACCTCCACGTTCAGCTTATATCAAGCCAGGAAAAATGGAGATGATTATTCATAAGCCGATTGATACCACCAATTTGACACACGACAATTTGAATGCATTCATAGCCCAAACACACGACATCATAGCTCATGAATTATAATCTAAAATTCATATTACTACTGGTTTTTTGCTCTGCGAGTTTTAGCCTCCAAGCACAAGAATATTCCACCAAATCACGTAAAGCCATTTCGTTATACGAACAAGCTCGTATTACCTATAGTTCAACCGAACGTGAAGTTTTATTAAACAAAGCTATCAAAAAGGATAAGAAATTTGTAGAGGCTTATTGGGCTTTATCACAACACGTTATGCGTAAAAATAACTATACTAAAGCCATCGAAATATTGTCCATTGTCAACTCGCCCAAATTCCCCTACAGAGCACAAACACAGTACATGATAGCCGAGCTAAACTTTCTGAAAGGCGACTATAAAAGTGCTATCGCCATGGCTGAAACAATCACCGAATCGAGTTATATTGCGCAAAAAACACAACTACTGATAAAATATATCAACGCACAAGATTTAAAAGATCATCCTGTGCCATTCGACCCAACTAATTTAACCACTATCAATACGCGTTTCGACGACTATTTTCCGAGTATCACAGCCGATGGTTCCATGATTTCTACCACCGTATTGGTCAAAGAAGCGCAATTTGAAAACCAAGAAGATTTGTATTGGAGTCAAAAAAATGGCGACACCTGGCAAATTGCACGTCCGCTGCTTCCTCCTATGAACACAGGTGGAAACGAAGGTTCCCAAAGTTTTTCATCCGATGGACGTTATATGTTTTTTGTAGCCTGCGACCGTAAAGAAGGTATCGGGAGTTGTGATATTTATTATGCTATTCGTAGTGGCGACCGTTGGAGCATGCCTATCAGTATTGGTGCTCCTGTGAACACAGCTTACTGGGAAAGCAATCCTGCACTTTCGCCTACTGGTGACGAACTTTTTTTTGTATCGAACCGGCCACCAAGTCAAGGCGGAAAAGATATTTGGCGATGCGATGTCACCATACTCGAAAATGGATTCCTCAAATTCTCGAATGCTCAAAATGTGGGCACTCCCGTCAATACAGACAAAGACGATTTTGCACCATTTATCCATGCCGATAACAAAACCTTATATTTTGCCTCTACTGGACATAATGGTTTAGGATTAAGCGACATTTTTTATGCACGACGCACAGCCAAAAACACGTGGAGCGAACCTAAAAACATTGGTTATCCAATCAATACAAACGGCGAAGAATCGGGATTTGTGGTGAATGCTTCAGGCGACAAAGCTTATTTTGCTTCAGACCATGTAGAAAAAGATAACAAAGGATTGGATATTTACGAAATTACGTTACACCAAGCCGCACGACCTGACCCAATGGCCTTTATTGTTGGTCGCGTATATGATGCCATCACATTAGCTAATTTAGATGCCAATGTCGAAATTTTTGATACCAATACATCTGATAAAATTTACGAATCGGTGTCAGATAAAAAATTGGGTACATTTACCGCTTATTTGCCTCCTACTGGTTATTTCGGGATAAATGCTCGTCGCAAAGGATACTTATTTTACTCCAATAATATAGAATCGATGAACGATTCACTCATTATTGCGCTACAGCCAGCAACGCCTGGTAGTAAGATGATTTTACATAATTTATTCTTTGCTTTTAACTCAGCCGATATACAACCGCAATCAGAAAAAGAAATTTTATATCTCTTCGATTTTTTACAACGTAATCCTAAAATACGGATTGAAATCACGGGACATACCGACAACGTTGGTAGCGAAGAATACAACCAAACATTAAGTTTAAATCGTGCACGAGCTTTATTTAAAGCATTGCAGGATAGAGGCATAGCTGCTGACCGTATGAGTGCTATGGGCAAAGGTAGTAAAGAGCCTCTTTCGTCGAACAACACCGAAGAAGGACGAGCCAACAATCGTCGTGTCGAAGTCAAAATTTTGTAGCGCATGTATAAACGCGATGAATTAAAAGCACTCAAAAAAGAGTTCTGGATAGAATTTGCTAATTATTGTGATAGTCTTTCAAAACAGGGTAAACACAAATCATTTATACTCTACAATACCAAAATCAAAGGTATAGAACTTAAATTTGATGCCACACGAGAAGGAGCTTTTGTTATTTTAGAGGTCAACTTATCGAATGATGAAACACGCCTTGAGAAGTTTGAACAACTACAAGCCTGCCGCTCATTTTTTGCCACTGAATTTCCAGACAATTTAATTTGGGAAGCTAATTTTACACGATCGTGTGGAACTAGAGTCAGTCGTATCTATATTCAACAAGCGGATATGGATATTCATCGGCGTGACCAATGGCCTCTATTTCACCAATTTTTAGCTACAAATATGGTAAAAATGGAACGCGTTTTTTTCGAAATTAGGGATATTATAGCTTAAACTGTTGATAACTCGACTTGGCATTTTAGTTTAAAAAAGTTACTTTTGTAGACTTTAAATCTCACAGCATGAAAAAATACGCACTTCTTACACTTGCGCTACTCGCGCTCATTGGATGTCAAAACACTGATACAGAAACCAATCAAGATATTGTTTATGAATATGGGATTCCTGTTGATTCATTTAACATTGTAAAAGGACAGATTAAAAAGGGACAAACACTTTCAGGATTGTTTACTCAATTGGGTTGTAATCGAAAATGCACAAATCAGCTTTGCCTCATTCCTGATAGTATTTTAAACATCCGCAATGTTCGTGCTGGCGATGAGTACTCTGCATTCTATACACAAACGGAAACGCCACAATTGTTGTACGTTGTATATCACAGTTCATTAGTAGAACATTATGTGTTTCATTTAGAGGACAGTTTACACATACATACATTCACAAAGCCAGTTCGTACTGAAACAAAAGTTGCCAAAGCGAACATCGAGAGTTCACTATGGAATGCTATTGCCGATAACAACTTAAACTTACAACTCGCCTTAGATTTATCTGAAATTTATGCTTGGAGTGTCGATTTCTTTGGTTTGCAGAAAAACGACGGTTTCATTGTATATTACGATGAACTCTATGTGGATAGCACTTCGGTGGGAATAGGAAAAATACATGGTGCTAAATTTATACACAATGGCAAAACATTTTACGCCTTCAACTACGAAAACGATGAAGTGAAAGGTTTTTGGGACGAAGAAGGTAAAAGTGTACGCAAAGCCTTTTTAAAAGCACCGCTTAAGTTTTCACGCGTTTCATCTGGTTTTACCTACAGACGCAAACATCCAGTTTATAAAACAGTTAGACCACACACAGGCGTGGATTACGCCGCACCACTGGGCACACCAGTTATGAGTATTGGTAATGGCATTGTTATACAAAAAGGCTACAAAGGTGGTGGTGGTAACACCGTAAAAATAAAACATAACAGTAACTACTCTACCGCTTATCTCCATTTATCGAAATATGGCAAAGGTATAAAAGTTGGTTCACGCGTAGAACAAGGACAAGTGATTGGTTACGTTGGCAGCACCGGGGCTTCAACTGGAGCGCACCTTGATTTCCGTGTCTGGAAAAACAATAAACCCATCAATCCACTCACTATGGAATCGCCTTCTGCGGAACCAATACCAGAAAAATACTTACCAGAATTTCACGCGTTGCGCGATTCACTACGCACAAAAATAGATTTAAAACTTTAATATGCAACAGGTTATATTTTCGTTACGTGCACGTCAACGTGGATTCCATCTGATTACCAATGAAATTCTGCAAAATTTACCTGACTTACCCGAGTGTGGCCTTTTACATCTATTTATCCAACACACATCAGCCGCATTAAGTCTTAATGAGAATGCAGATCCTGATGTTCAAACCGACTTAGCGTCCTCTTTTGACCATTTAGTGCGCGAAAATGAACGATTCTACACTCATACGTGTGAAGGTGCTGACGATATGCCGGCGCACATCAAAAGCACTATGATTGGGGCCAGTTTGACTATTCCAATTACCAACCATCGACTCAATTTAGGAACTTGGCAAGGTATCTATCTCTGTGAATTCAGAAATAGAGCCTCCAATCGACATATTGTGGCAACTATCTTATAACAACTAATACTAGTTTATGAAAACAATTATTCAGTTTTTTGAAGAAAGCGTTGAAAAATACGCCAACAACACCTTTTTGTGGGAAAAAACCACCGATAAGTTTGAACCCACCACCTACGCACAAACACGCGATGAAGTCTACCGTGTGGGCGCAGGGCTTATGTCGCTGGGTTTGAATAAGGGCGACAAAGTTTCATTACTCTCTGAAGGACGCAATACGTGGATTATTGGCGAACTGGGGATTTTATACGCAGGTGCCGTTAATGTACCACTATCTATCAAATTAGAAGAAAAGAATGATTTGATATTCCGTATCACCCACTCCGACTCAAAAATGATTTTTGTGTCAGGTGGAAATTTAGCTAAAATACGCGCCATCATCAAAGAGGTGCCAGCAGTAGAAAAAGTCATTATCTTCGACAAACAAGATACATACGAACCAAATGAGTTATTTTACGGCGATTTAGTAAAACTAGGCGATGAGTTCTTGGCTAATCACAAAGCTGAATTTGAAGCACGTTACCAGTCCATTGTCGGTAGCGATTATGCCAATATCAGCTATACATCGGGAACTACAGCCGATCCTAAAGGAATTTTATTAACTCATCGAAACTATACTGCCAACGTAGAACAGGCGTATACACTCATGACTATTCCCGAAAACTTTAGAACGCTCATTATCCTTCCGCTCGACCATTGTTTTGCACACGTAGCAGGATTCTATAGTTTTATGGGTAAAGGTGCCTCTGTCGCCACCGTTCAAACTGGAAAAACGGGTTTAGAAACACTGAAGAATATCCCTATCAACATTAAAGAAATCAAACCTGATTTACTATTAAGTGTTCCTGCATTAGCGAAAAATTTCAAAAAGAATATAGAAACCAACATTAAAGCACAAGGTAAATTGATTCATATTTTGTTCAACCACGCTGTAAATATGGCCATTAGCTACAATAAAGAAGGTCATAACAAAGGTGGCTTTTGTCACGCATGGAAAAAACCATTTTTGGCACTGTACGACAAAATTCTATTTTCCAAAGTGCGTGAAGCGTTCGGCGGTAATCTTAAGTTTTTTATTGGTGGTGGTGCCTTGTTAGATATTGATCTTCAACGCTTTTACTTAGCCATTGGTGTACCCATGATGCAAGGTTACGGCTTATCGGAAGCGACACCTATTATTTCGTCGAATTCTATTGACAATCATATTTTAGGTTCATCGGGCCATATCGTGAAACCAATGGATATCAAAATTTGTGATAGCGAAGGTAACACGCTTCCCTATGGTGAAAAAGGTGAAATTGTGATTCGTGGCGAAAATGTGATGGCTGGCTATTGGAAAAACCCCAAAGCAACCGCTGAAACCATTAAAGATGGTTGGCTTTACACGGGCGATATGGGTTACATGATTAACGATGAATACCTATATGTTGTTGGACGCTTTAAATCGCTTTTGATCAGTGCCGATGGTGAAAAATACAGTCCAGAAGGAATTGAAGAATCCATTGTGGAAAATTCACGTTACATCGATCAGATGTTGATGTACAACAATCAAAATCCTTATACCATTGCGCTCATCGTACCAAACAAAGAGGTTTTAAAACGCTACGTGCACCATAAACATCCAGATTGGAATTGGGATAGCCAACAAGCTAAAGAATTGGCTTTAAATAAGCTACAACGCGAATTGAACGAATACCGCAAAGGTGGCAAATTTCATGGAGCGTTTCCTGAACGTTGGTTACCAGCTACATTCTGCGTACTTCCTGAACCATTTACTGAACAAAATCATTTGATGAATAGTACCATGAAAATGGTTCGTGGTAAAATAGAAAAACGCTATGAAGAACAAATTCAATTCCTGTATTCTAGCGAAGGGAAAAATATTGTAAATAGCTATAATTTAGAAGCTTTGAAATAAATTTCTGTACTATTCAACTAAAAAAATAAGAGAAACACGTTTGGTGTTTCTCTTATTTTTTATGGTAACATATCCAAATTATCGTCACTAAATGGTTTATAATCATCTGGAAAATCAAACTGACTCAAATCTGGCAATTCCTCTTTAGTTTTATCTTCATTTCTAGTTGTCATTCTGTTGCCTCCTTAGTTACATAGTTGTTAATATAAATAGTTGTGCGAGTACTACACGAATAAACATCGCCATAGGATAAACAGCCGCATAAGCAGTAGCTTGTGCCTGCACAGGAGCCATGCTATTGGCAAACTCAAGTGCTGGAGAATCGGTCATAGCACCAGCAATGCAGCCTGTTATAGTCAAGTAATTAACCTTCATCCAACGGGCAATAATAGCCACTACAATCACCGGTAAAAACGTGATAATAGCACCATAAATCATCCACTGCCACCCACCATGAAGTAATGTTTGCCAAAATTGTTCACCAGCTAATAATCCGACGCTTGATAAGAATAACACAATACCAATTTCACGCACCATCATATTAGCTCCTGGCAACATATACAAATTCATTTTACCTATACGCCCTTGATGACCCAATAAAATAGCAACAATAAGCGTTCCACCAGCTAATCCCAAGCGGGCTGGAGCTGGTAAACCTGGAATAAATATGGGAATACTTCCCAAAATGATACCTAAAAAAATGCCTAAAAACACGGGCGTAATATTGGGCAAAGCTAATTCCATAGTCGAATTACCA
Source organism: Paludibacteraceae bacterium (assembly GCA_028694915.1). GTDB lineage: Bacteria > Bacteroidota > Bacteroidia > Bacteroidales > Paludibacteraceae > W0P28-013. The sequence continues at coordinate 31,267 of JAQVJY010000008.1, read as the reverse complement.
AGCTCTTTCTTGATTTCATCTAGTGCGTATTTTTTCCCGACAATCTTCAGTGTATCACCAAATTCCAACGTGGTTCTGAGTGTTGGTAACAACTCTATGCCCGAGCGGTAAATACGTGTAATATTAGCAGGATAACGACGATAAATACCCACTTGTTCAATGGTTTTTCCGGCTAACGATTTGTTTGTCAACAGCACATTACAAATATCCATCATACCTGTAATATTCTGACGTTCAGCGATAACCACATCACCAATTTTTAAACGTAAATCGTCTATATGTTTTTGTTCTGAAACTCCGTATATCACGTCTCCTTCAACAATGGTTTGATCATCAGTGGCCAATACATAATCGTGGTTACGATAGATACGAGATACGGCTAATTCTGCATCCAAAATATCGCGCAACTCTCCAATGGTTTTGCCAACTAAGTTTTGGTTACTCACTGTAATTTCTACACTTTGTAGCTTGGTTTCTGTTTCACCTAAACTCTCCGTATATGCCTTGGCTTCTTCTTTTAAATCTACACGAAACAACTTACGTAACAAGATCATAGCCAAAATCAAACCAACGACACCAAACGGATAGGTCAACGCATATCCCATACTTGATTGCGCCACGCTCGAAGTAAAATCGCCTCCTTGATCCATCAATACTTGTTGAGCCGCACCTAAACTGGTGGTATTGGTAACGCCGCCGCACAAAATTCCCATCACCACAGCTGGCGATAAATCGGTCAAGGCATAAATGGCATAGGCCACACCTAAGCCGCCCACAGCAATACCAATAGCAAATAAATTCAGTGTTAAGCCATCACGCTTAAAGGAAGAAAAGAAACGAGGACCCATTTCCAAACCAAAACTATACACGAATAAAATTAAGCCAAAGTCGCTCACAAAACGAAGAATCTCATGATCGAGCACAGCTCCAAAATGCCCAATCAGGATGCCAGAAAATAGAACTCCTGCCACTCCCAATTTGACATCCAAAATTTGAAGTTTCCCTAGTAGAATACCAGTGAAAGCCGCTAAACAGACATATAATAGCGATGAAGCAATGCCTGATGTACCAAATAAGGTTGAAAAAAAATCCATATTACTAATGCATTAATAGATTTAATACCACGCCCAATTACTTACCAATGCAAAATTTTGAAAAAATATTACCAAGCACCTCATCTGTAGTAATTTGCCCCGTAATTTCGCCCAAATAATGTAAACACTCACGAATATCTTGACTCAAAAAATCGCCCGAAATACGGTCGTTCAAACCATCCTGCACACGTACTATTGCCGTATGCGCCTGTTTGAGTGCCTCATAATGACGCATATTAGTCACCATAATATCTTGATCGCTCAACTCTGGCAACTTGGCTGCATTATACAATAACTCTTGTAACTCATCGGTATGCAATCGCTCTTTGGCCGAAATAAAAATACGAGGTACACGGTTATCTTTAAACTGTTGCTCCAATGTCAATCGTTCGCCTTCAGATAGTTTATCTACTTTGTTGAAAACTAAAATAAGCGGCGTATGCTCTACCCGTTTCATTATCTCTTCCGACAGCCATTTTTCTTGGTTATTTATTTGCGAAGTATCTATTATCCAAAGAACTATATTAGCCTTCTCAATTGCTTGATAAGTACGCTCAATCCCCAGATTTTCAATAGTATCGGTAGTTTCACGCAAGCCGGCCGTGTCGATAAATCGGAATAATACGCCTTTTATGTTCACCGTATCCTCTATCACGTCACGGGTGGTACCATGTATATCAGAAACAATGGCTCGCTCCTCATTTAAGAGCACATTGAGCAAGGTCGATTTGCCCGCATTGGTTTCACCAACAATAGCCACAGGAATACCATTTTTAATGGCATTGCCAACGCTAAAGGAATTCACTAACTTGGCTATTTTCTGTTCAATCGTATCAGCTAAGGTATTTAATTGACTACGATCGGCAAATTCTAAATCTTCGTGGTCGCTAAAATCCAATTCTAATTCAACCAAAGAGGTAAATGTGAGTAGTTTGTCGCGTAAAATTAGCAATTCATTTGAAAACCCACCACGCATTTGATTCATGGCCAATCGGTGAGCAGCTCTACTCTGCGATGCAATCACATCGGCTACCGCCTCGGCTTGGCTTAAATCCATTTTCCCATTGAGAAAAGCACGTTGTGTAAATTCACCTGGCTGTGCCAATCGACACCCTTGCGCCAAGACCAATTTTAAGATTTCTTGTTGAATAAACTGTGAACCATGGCAAGCAATTTCAACAACGTTTTCGCCTGTAAATGAATGCGGTGCATGAAAAACTGAAACCAACACTTCATCTACCAATTCATTATCAGCCACAATTTGACCAAACCGAATAGTATTAGGAACCATCGCACTAACGGTCACTCCTGCGGTAAAAGGTTTAAATATAGCGTCGCATGCCGTAAATGCTAGCTCACCCGATATCCGAATGACCGCAATACCGCCTACACCTGGCGCTGTTGAAATAGCACAAATAGTCATAATATTCTTGTTAAATAGACAAATAAGCGAAGTGTAAACCTAAAATTCGCACTTCGCTCATTGATAAAATACTAGCTTAAAGCTAATTAGATACGTTCTAACACTTTAGCTACTAAGCCTTCGATTGAACCTTTGTAATCGGTATTCATATTTTTAGCCACACGACCAGCAATAATAGCACACACAGTCATCGCTTTGTGTCCCAATAATTTACCAAGTCCTGCTACCATTGAGCTTTCCATTTCGAAGTTAGTAATAACATCACCTTGATATTCGAACGACATAATTTTTTCATTCAAATCAGGGAATGCTAACGGAGCACGCACATAACGACCTTGTGGACCATAGAAACCTGGAGCTGCGATTGTAATACCTTTAACCATATCAAAACCAATGCGTTCTACCAATTCTTCGTCAGCTTTTACACAATAAGGAGCCATCAAACGAGCACCCCAATTCACGTGAGAGCAAAATGCTTTTTCCATACCCATTTCGAGCATATCTTCTGGAGTTTTGTAATAATTCAAAACGCCATCAAAACCCATTGAATATTTTGAAACCACATAAGTGCCAACAGGAGAAATATCTTGCAAACCACCTGAAGTTCCAATACGAACTAAACTCAACGTAGTATGTTCAGGTTTTTCGGTACGCGTTGCAAAGTCAACATTTACCAAAGCATCGAGCTCTGTAACCACAATGTCAATATTATCAGGTCCAATACCGTGCGATACACACGACAAGCGTTTGCCTTTGTACATACCTGTAATGGTATGAAATTCGCGACTAGAAACTTCGCATTCAATACTATCGAAGTGGCTAGCAATCATCGTTACACGTTCAGGATCGCCTACCAAAATAATGGTTGTAGCTAATTGTTCTGGTTTTACATGGAGGTGAAAAATACTACCATCGGCATTAATAATCAGCTCTGATGCTGGAATAGTTCTCATAAATAATTATATTTTAAGGATTAATTAATTTGTTTCATTAATATACAAACAACTTTCAAAAGTAGCAGATTTTTAGGTAACTGCCAAATTTCAATCTGTTAAATTTAGAATTTCAAATAAAAGTCTTTCGTTAATAATTTATAGTCATCCGTATATACGTGCCTATCAGTTTCGATAACTAGTTGCGTTTCAAGCAACGATGACGCTCCACGTACAAAAGACATCAATTTCCGTTTCACAGGGCTTTGAGGCGTTGGCAATACCTGCGTACACAATTCTAAAGTGAACCCAAACTGCTTAGACTTTTCAATCAACATATCAGCTTCTACAGTCGGTAAAATAACATTTAAAGTTCCCTGCTCTGACAACAGCTTATTTGCTGCTAGTAATAAATCGTCCTGTGTAAGCGTATCTGCATGTCGTGCCTGCGTTCTAGTGTTATTGGGCGATTTGAGTGAATCCACAAAATAAGGCGGATTACAAACTATCACATCGTACACACCTTGATTTGTTTCTGCAAACATCTGTATTGAGCCAGCAACTACTTTAACTCGCTCATCAAAAGGAGTTAACGATACATTATAACGCGCTTGTTCTGCCGCTTTCTCATCCAACTCCACAGCCTCTATCAAGGCTTTAGGCGCACGCTGCGCTATCATCAACGCAATCAAACCTGTTCCTGTTCCAATGTCCAATACACGAACAGCATGTTCCACAGGACACCATGCACCTAACAGTACGCCATCAGTGCCAACTTTCATAGCACAAGCATCTTGATGAATGGTAAATTGCTTAAAGGTAAACATCAATCAATAACGAACCATTATTTGGTTTTGTAATTACAATTCACTTTGCCTTTAGCAATATTTTGCAATTTGTTCGTAATCAATTGACGACGAATAGGTGAAATACGATCGGTAAACACATGACCTTCTAAATGGTCGTATTCGTGCTGTATAACACGCGCCAAATAGCCAGAAATAACTTCATCGTGATGCACAAAATTTTCGTCCATATACGTAATATGAATCGTGTTTTTACGTGTAACCGACTCGTGAATACCAGGTAAGCTCAGACACCCCTCTTCCATACTTACATTTTCGCCATCGAAAGATTCAATATGTGGATTAATCAGTGCCATTTTACTATTAGCCAACGATGGTTCTTCATCAGCCATAGGCGAAGCGTCAATAACTACCACACGAATACCCAAACCAATTTGTGGAGCTGCTAAACCCACACCCTCCGATTTGTACATGGTTTCAAACATATTGTCGATGAGCATTTGTAACTCTGGATAATCTTTTTCAATAGGTTCAGCCACTTTTCGAAGTACCGACTGACCATATAAATACATTGGAAGAATCATATTGAATAAATTAATAATGAATAAATAAGAATGAATAGTAACAACTATACAGCGGTCTTTTTTGATGTGACCAGAATAGCTGTCAATAATTTAATAATTTCAATTACATCTTGAAGCAACGATTCATAAGCTATTTTATCAAAATACTCACTTTTTCCGAGCAGTTCAATCCAATACTTCGTTTCATTTGCTTCTTTAAGCGCTATATGATTTTTACTTATAAAATCAGGTTTACTTTGGGCATACTCAGCTTCACTCAACAATGCCCCAATAGCAGTTCCACTACGCAAAAGCTGTTTTGACATCACCAATTCATGCTTTGTTTCTGTCAAAAACTTGTAAGCATTCACAATTCGCAGCGAAAAAGAGAATGATTTATCTATAACAATGTTTTTACCTGCCATTATTCATTTTTAGTTATTAATTATTCATTAATTAACATTTAACGCCTTGATTCTAAATAAGTTTGTAATATAATCGTCGCGCTAATTTGGTCGATTAAGCCTTTATTTTGACGTGCTTTCTTTTTTAAACCACCATCTATCATGGTTTGAAAAGCCATTTTAGAAGTAAAACGTTCGTCCACCAACTCCACAGGAATGGCAGGAAAACGTTGTTTCAATTTTTCAACAAAAGGCGTAATTTGAGCTGTCACAACAGCAGGCTCGTTGCGTAACGTCGTAGGGAAACCGATGACAAAACGCTCTACCGACTCTTTGGCCACATAATCGACCAAAAACTGCTCCAAACGAGTGGTGTCAACGGTTGTAAGACCATTGGCTATCATTTGTAACGGATCAGAAACAGCTATTCCTGTACGTTTTTCGCCAAAATCAATTGCTAAAATTCGAGCCATATTGTTGCTTTCAAAATGAAACTACAAAGATACAATTTTAATTGAACGTAACCAATGGAAACGCCACAAATCGACCCTTTGGCATAAAAATGGGGCTTAACACACAAAAAAACACCTAAAATAGGCGTAAATTTCAATTTTTCAGCTTATCTTTGTGAGTTTTATAACATAAAATCAATTAACTGATAGTTAGAACATTAATCTCAAGAATTGACTTTTTATTACTGTTCTACTTTTAATCTTCAACTAGTATATGTACAGAACAACAACATGTGGCGAACTTCGCATCGCTAATTTGGGACAAACAGTAACCCTTGCAGGTTGGGTGCAACGCATCCGCAAAATGGGCGGTATGACTTTTATTGACCTCAGAGACCGCTATGGTATGACACAATTAGTTTTCAACCAAGAAGTCGATGCTGATTTGTGCGAACGTGCCAACCACCTCGGACGTGAATATGTACTCCAAGTAACCGGAAAGGTTGAAGAACGTAGTTCAAAAAACAGCCACATGCCAACTGGTGATATTGAAATCATCGTATCAACACTTACTATCTTAAACGAAGCACTCACACCGCCCTTCACTATTGAAGATGAAACTGATGGCGGCGATGATATTCGCATGAAATACCGTTACCTCGATTTACGTCGTAACTCGGTACGTGCCAACCTCGAATTGCGCCACAAAATGACAATCGAAGTTCGTCAATATTTGGATGCGCAAGGATTTTTAGAAGTAGAAACTCCTGTGTTAGTGAATTCTACGCCCGAAGGTGCACGCGATTTTGTGGTACCAAGTCGTATGAATCCTGGACAATTTTACGCTTTACCACAATCGCCACAAACGCTTAAACAGCTGTTGATGGTTTCTGGGTTCGATCGTTATTTCCAAATCGTAAAATGTTTCCGCGACGAAGATTTACGTGCTGACCGTCAACCTGAATTCACTCAAATTGACTGCGAAATGTCATTTGTTGATCAAGAAGACATATTGAATATGTTTGAAGGCATGAGCCGTCACCTGTTCAAAAAAATCAAAGGTATTGACATTCCTACGTTACCACGTATGACATGGCACGATGCAATGAAATTCTACGGTTCCGACAAACCAGATACGCGTTTCGATATGCAGTTTGTAGAATTGATGGACGTGTTAAAAGGACATGGCTTTAGCGTATTCGATGAAGCAGCTTACATTGGTGGTATTTGTGCTAAAGGAGCCGCTAATTACACACGTAAACAGTTAGATGCACTTACCGACTTTGTAAAACGTCCTCAAATTGGCGCAAAAGGTTTAGTATATGCCCGCGTTGAAGCTGATGGAAGCGTAAAATCGAGCGTCGATAAATTTTACACACCTGAAGTATTGCAACAATTAAAAGCGGCTTGCGGTGCCGAACCTAACGATTTAATTTTGATTTTGAGCGGCCCTGATGCCAACAAAACTCGTAAACAATTGTGTGAACTTCGTCTTGAAATGGGTTCACAGTTAGGTTTACGCGATAAAAATAAGTTCTCATGTCTTTGGGTGGTCGATTTTCCACTCTTCGAATGGAGCGAAGAAGACCAACGTTTCTACGCTATGCACCATCCATTTACCTCACCAAAACCAGAAGATATTCCATTGCTCGACAGCGACACTGGCGCCGTACGTGCCAATGCCTACGATATGGTTATCAACGGTGTTGAAGTGGGCGGTGGTTCTATTCGTATTCACGACAGCAAACTCCAACAAAAAATGTTCGAATTGCTTGGTTTTACACCCGAAAGCGCACAACAACGTTTTGGTTTCTTGATGAATGCCTTCAAATATGGTGCACCTCCTCACGGTGGTTTGGCGTATGGTTTGGATCGTTTTGTTTCGCTATTTGCTGGGTTAGACAGTATTCGCGACTGTATGGCATTCCCTAAAAATAACCAAGGACGCGACGTCATGCTCGATGCACCAGGACAAATAGACCAATCACAATTAGATGAATTGTGTCTTAAAATAGATATCAAAGAATAAACTAATAGCGCTTCTATTTATAACTAACATGACCAGAAAAGTAAGAGTAAGATTTGCACCTTCGCCAACAGGCGCTTTGCACATTGGCGGTGTACGAACCGCTTTATATAACTATTTGTTCGCGAAACAACATGGTGGCGAATTCATTTTCCGCATTGAGGACACCGATAGCAATCGTTTTGTGCCAGGTGCCGAAGAATACATCATCGAATCGTTTAAATGGTTAGGAATTACCTTTGATGAAGGCGTTTCATTTGGTGGCAATTACGGTCCATATCGTCAGAGCGAACGCAAAGATATCTACAAAACCTACGTCGATGAATTGTTGGCAAAAGGATTGGCTTACATGGCCTTTGATACGCCCGAAGAATTGGAAGCTAAACGTACTGAGATAGCTAATTTTCAATACGATGCTTCCACACGACTTGCTATGAACAATTCGCTCACATTGAGTGAAGGCGAGGTAGCACAGCGCCTAGCCAATGGCGAAAAATACGTAGTTCGTGTAAAAATTGAGCCTGGTGAAGAAATTCTAGTGAACGATATTATACGTGGTGAAGTACGCATTAATTCATCTATTTTGGACGATAAAGTGCTTTACAAATCGTCTGACGGACTACCAACTTACCACCTCGCCAACATTGTGGACGACCATTTGATGGAAATCACACACGTTATTCGTGGTGAAGAATGGTTGCCAAGTGCACCGTTGCACGTACTACTCTATCGTTATTTCGGTTGGACTGACACCATGCCACAGTTTGCACACCTTCCGCTGCTCTTAAAACCTGATGGCAATGGCAAATTGAGCAAACGCGATGGCGACCGTTTAGGTTTTCCCGTTTTCCCGCTCGAATGGCACGACCCTAAAACTGGCGAAGTGTCATCAGGTTATCGTGAAAGCGGTTATTTCCCAGAAGCGGTTTTGAACTTTTTAGCTTTATTGGGTTGGAATCCAGGAACTGAACAGGAAATCATGACGATGGATGAAATGGTACAACTCTTTCACCTCGAAAAATGTAGCAAAAGTGGTGCTAAATTCGATTACGAAAAAGGTAAATGGTTCAACCACCAATATTTGCAATTGAAAGACAACATGGATTTGGCCAAACAATTCCGTCCAACCGTTCAAGCCAAAGGATTTGATATGGAGGAAGCGCAGTTAGCACAAATTGTTGGAGCTGTGAAATCGCGCGTTACGTTTGCCAATGAGCTATGGGACCAAACATCATTCTATTTTGTAGCACCTACTCAATACGACGAAAAAGCAGTGCAAAAACGTTGGAAACCAGAAACCAAAAATGAACTTGGCGCTTTAGTTAACTATTTGAAAACCATGAGCGATGCTGATTTTTCATCGGTAGAACTGAGCGAAAAATTAGTCATCAGTTGGATTGAAACCAGTGGCTACAACATGGGTAACGTAATGAATCCATTTCGTTTATCGTTAGTTGGCGAGATGAAAGGACCTCACATTTTCGACATTACCGCCGTACTTGGTAAAGCAGAAACCATTCGCCGTATCCAAACTGCCATCGAAAAGTTAGGATAACGTCCATCTATACCAATAAAAAAGAGTCGCTCATTGAACGACTCTTTTTTTATTTTATTTACTATGAAAGACTTACAGCGCTTGTTTTAAGTTCTCCAACTCTTCGCACAACAATTCCCACTCGTAAAGTTTTTGTTCCAATGAATGCTTTGTGCGTTGATACGTTTCAACCGCTTCGGCAGAAGAATTACCTTCGGCAAATTGCACTTCCATCGCCGCCAAACTTTCTTCCATCGTAGCAATAGAAGTTTCGGCTTCGGCAACTAATTTTTCCTGTTTACGTACGAGTTTCGACTGCTCTTTACGAGCTTCATAGCTTAACTTATTTTCGGACTGATTATCCTCTTTTTCAGCTTTTTGTATCACCTGCTTGCGTTCCAAATCCTGCAACGTTTGCATACGTTTATACTGCAAAAATTCCTGAATACCACCCAAATGTTCACGTACTTTTTGATGACCAAATTCATACACTTTATCAGCCAAACCATCGAGAAACTCACGGTCGTGCGACACCAAAATAACCGTCCCATCAAACGCCTTAATAGCTTCTTTGAGCACATCTTTTGAGCTCATATCCAAGTGGTTAGTTGGCTCATCGAGAATCAGTAAATTAACTGGTTCCAACAATAAACGAATCATCGCTAAACGGCTACGTTCACCACCGGACAGCACTTTTACTTTTTTGTCAGACGCTTCGCCACCAAACATAAAAGCGCCTAAAATATCGCGTATTTTAGTACGAATATCGCCTACTGCCACATCGTCAATGGTTTGAAATACGGTTTTATTTTCGTCGAGTAAACTTGCTTGATTTTGCGCGAAATAACCAATGCTCACCTGATGTCCCAACTTCATGGTACCGCTGTATGCGATTTCGTCCATGATACATTTTACCAATGTAGATTTTCCCTCACCATTTTTGCCAACGAAAGCCACTTTGTCGCCACGTCGTATTTGTAACGATATATCGTTCAATACAATATGGTCGCCATACGCTTTGGTCAAATGTTCAATTTCGACAGGTAAAATCCCCGAATGTGGAGCTGGAGGAAATTTCAAACTTAGGCGCGAGGTATCTTCCATATCCACTTCAATACGTTCCAACTTATCGAGCTGCTTTATACGGCTTTGCACCTGTACAGCTTTAGTTGCTTTATAGCGAAAACGCTCAATAAAATCCTCCGTTTCAGCGATTACTTTTTGTTGATTTTCGTAGGCACGAATCTGTTGTTCACGACGTTCCTTGCGTAATTCAACATATTTAGAATACGACACTTTATAGTCGTAAATTCTGCCTAACGATATTTCGATGGTACGTGTTGTCACTGCGTCGATAAAAGCGCGGTCGTGACTGACTAAAATAACTGCGCCATTACACGTACTTAAGAAATTTTCGAGCCACTGAATAGACTCTATATCCAAGTGATTGGTAGGTTCGTCCAACAACAACAAATCAGGACGTTGTAGTAAGATTTTCGCCAATTCGATACGCATACGCCAACCACCACTAAATTCAGCCGTTTGACGTGTAAAATCAGTACGTTCAAATCCTAATCCAAGCAGCGTCTTTTCAATTTCGGCTTGCATATTGGTGGCACCAAAAAGCTGTAAACGCTCATTTTCGTGCGTTACTTTTTCAATCAGCAATTGGTATGCTTCGCTTTCGTAATCGGTGCGTTCTGCTATTTCCATATTGAGTTTATCAATATGTTGTTGAATCACCCGAATTTCACCGAATGCCAACTCTACTTCTTCCTGTACCGTACGTTGATCTTTAACCAATAAATGCTGCGGCAAATAACCAATGGTCAACTCTTTAGGCTTAATAATGTTACCGTGCGTAGGCTGCTGTTGACCCGCAAACAAACGTAAAAGCGTTGTTTTGCCAGCCCCATTTTTACCTACCAAAGCAATTTTATCTTTTGGATTGACTAAAAACGAAATGCTATCAAACAGCGGACGTCCGCCAAACTCTACCGTAAGTTGCTCTACTGAAACCATAATATTGATTAAACCTAAATTTTAAAAGCTGACAAAGGTACAAAGATTCGGTGGATTGCGAAAACTGACAACGCTGACATTTTTTCAGAATTTCACCAAAAAGCACCCTGAACTCTTCTTAAAAACTAATAAACGCAGGTTAAAACTGTTAATTTTAACAAGAAAACAGATGAAATTTACGTTTATGGTCTGTATTTTGTTGAAACATCAACAGCAAATTAACAGTTTAAAGCAATTTATTTAATTACTAACTAAATATTAATTGAATTATGGAAAACAAAAAGATTTTTTACGGTCTAGCCATAGCATGCATTAGCGTACTTACTAGTTATGCCACCGTAACCACGACAAAAAAAATGGATAGCGCATTCAACAACGCTTCATCCGACCAGTTAGCCGTGCCAACTTCATTTGCTTCATTACCAGCAACACAAGCCATGCCGACAGATTTCACCATAGCTGCTGAGCAATCGGTACACAGCGTAGTGCACGTGAAGACCACCTATAAAATGACTCAAGCACAAACGTTTTCGGGCGATCCATTTTTTGATTTTTTCTTTGGGCGACCAAATAACGGTGGACGCCTCATGCCACAACAAGAACAAATGGCATCAGGTTCAGGCGTCATTATTAGTAGCGATGGTTATATTGTAACCAATAATCACGTAGTGGACAGAGCCAATGAAGTAGAAGTCACACTCAACGACAAACGCACTTTTAAAGCAAAAGTAATTGGAGCTGATGCTTCTACTGATATTGCATTACTAAAAATAGAGGCAGATAGCCTACAACCTATTATTTTCGGTAATTCTGATAATCTCAAAATTGGTGAATGGGTTTTAGCAGTTGGAAATCCATTCAACTTAACATCGACCGTAACAGCAGGTATCGTAAGTGCCAAAGCAAGAAACATTAACATCCTAAATAGTGATATGAAAATTGAATCGTTTATACAAACCGATGCCGCTGTAAACCCAGGAAATAGTGGTGGCGCTTTAGTCAACACCAAAGGAGAATTAGTGGGTATCAATACCGCCATTGCGTCGCAAACAGGCTCTTATGCGGGCTATTCATTTGCTGTTCCAACCAGTATTGTGAGCAAAGTGGTCGCCGATTTAAAAGAATTTGGTGTGGTACAACGCGCTATTTTAGGTGTACAAATAAGTGATATTGACTACAAGTTAGCTAAAGAGAAAAAACTTACCACCCTTGAAGGCGCCTACGTAGGAGCTGTTGGCGAAAACAGTGCCGCCAAAACTGGAGGTATTGAAGAAGGCGATGTGATTGTAGCCATCAACAACGTGGCCACCAAATCGGTAGCTCAATTACAAGAACAAATCGGTCGTTACCGTCCAGGAGACAAAATAGAAGTCACCTTAATACGCGACAATAAAACCAAGAAACTCGTGGTAGAATTAAAAAATAGAGCTGGCAACACGGGCGTTGTCAAAGCGGTTGATTTAAGTCATTTGGGTGCAAAATTTAGCGCCGTATCTGATCAATTTAAATATAAATTCAGAATCAAAAATGGCCTTCAAATTAGTCAATTGGATAAAAACGGTAAGTTCGCAAAATCGGGTTTAAAAGAAGGATTCGTTATTTTAAAAATAAACAACATCACCATTGTAAATCAAGAGGATATAGAACGTGCCTACAACGAAGCCCTGAATAACGAAGCGAATGAAAAAGTGCTATTTATTACCGGAATTTACAATAATGGTCAAGTAGCTTACTACGCTGTAAACTTGGAATAACAAGCATAAAACAGCAGGCTATTTTAACTATCCTTTGTAATTGAATGGCTCAATTTACAAAGGATAGTTTGATATTAAACAACGTCACTTATAACTTTTTTTGTTTTTTACGGGTTAAAAGGGTCATTTATTCAAAAAAAAGCTTATCTTTGCAAGCTAATTTCTTTACAAGAATGAGACAATTAAAAATTACCAAATCAATCACTAATCGTGAGAGTGCGTCACTTGACAAGTATTTGCAAGAGATTGGGCGTGAGAATCTTATTACTGTAGAAGAAGAAGTTGAGTTGGCTCAACGGATACGCAAAGGTGACCGTTTAGCACTCGAAAAATTGACACGCGCGAATCTTCGTTTCGTAGTTTCAGTGGCCAAACAATACCAAAATCAAGGTTTGAGTTTACCCGACTTGATTAATGAAGGTAATTTAGGCTTAATTAAAGCGGCCGAAAAGTTCGACGAAACTCGCGGGTTTAAATTTATTTCTTACGCAGTATGGTGGATTCGTCAATCGATTCTACAAGCTTTGGCCGAACAATCGCGTATCGTACGTTTACCGTTGAATCAAGTAGGTTCCTTGAACAAAATTAACAAGGCCTTTTCACGGTTTGAACAAGAAAACGAACGCCGCCCATCGCCCGAAGAATTGGCCGAGGAATTGGACATTCCTATTGACAAAATTGCCGACACAATCAAGATTTCAGGTCGTCACATTTCTGTAGATGCTCCATTCGTAGAAGGAGAAGACAACAGTTTGCTCGACGTGTTAGTCAATGATGACTCACCAATAGCTGACCGTTCTTTAATGAGCGAATCACTTTTGACGGAAATCAGTAGAGCTCTTGAAACGCTTAGTGAACGCGAACGCGACATTATTCGAATGTTCTTTGGCATTGGTTGCCAAGAAATGACACTCGAAGAAATTGGCGACAAATTTGGATTGACACGCGAACGTGTACGCCAGATTAAAGAAAAAGCCATTCGTCGTTTACGCACAAATTCTAAAAACAAATTGCTCAAAGGTTATCTCGGATAACCCAAGCACCAATTCTATCTGAAAGAGCACTCAACGGTGCTCTTTCTTGTATCAACCCTAGCACATTCTTAAAAGATGTTGAAAAAAGCCAATAAACAACGTTTACCATCAGAACTCGGAACTGAACCCATAGGCAAACTCCTGTGGGCCTATTCTCTACCCACAATCGTTGGAACGTTGGTGAATGCTTTATACAACATTGTGGACCGCATATTTATTGGTCAAGGCGTTGGTCCAATGGCTATTTCTGGACTTACCCTCACGTTCCCTATGATGATGATTCTAGGCGCATTCGGCATGCTTATAGGGCAAGGATCAGCCACGCAAATATCTATTTATTTAGGTCGAAAAGACAAAAAAACAGCCGAAAATATTCTTGGGAATGCATTCGTATTCACATTTATAACTATGTCGATAGTGATAAGCGTGAGTTTATTCTTTCTTGACGACATTTTAATTGCGTTTGGAGGAAGTGAAGCCACTATTCCATACGCCAAAGATTACTTAAAGATTATTATTCCTGGACACATATTCACGGCCTTAAGTTTTGGGTTTAACAACAGTATGCGTGCTTCCGGTTATCCTGTAAAAGCCATGTTAACCATGCTTATTGGCGCAGTAATCAACACCATACTCGACCCTATTTTTATCTTTGTATTCGATTGGGGCATTGAAGGCGCAGCTTATTCCACGGTTATTTCAATGGCGGTAAGTGCCATTTGGGTGATGCACCACTTTACGAATCCCAAAAGCAATCTTCACTTTAAACGTGGTTGTTTCAAGTTAAAGAAAAAAATCATTTTAGCTATTATCTCCATCGGTATGGCGCCATTTTTCATACAAGTTAGCGCCAGTTTGGTAAATGCACTTATGAATCACGCACTTAGAAATACAGGAGGTGATTTAGCTATTGGAGCGTTTGGCATCATCAATAGTTTTTCCACGTTGATTATCATGGGCATTGTAGGTTTAAACAATGGTATGCAGCCCATTATAGGATATAATTATGGAGCTCGGCAAAACGATCGTGTATTGAAAACCTTACGTTATGGCATTATCATCGCTACATTGGCTACAACTTTAGGTGGCCTATGCGCAGAGCTATTCCCCCGTCAATTGGCTCGCCTCTTTACCTCCGATCCTCAGCTAATAGAACTAACGGCTCATGGCATGCACATTTGTTATGCGCTATTTGTGGTAGTTGGTGGACAAATTGTAGTCACTAATTTTTTTCAAGCCATCGGGAAAGCCAAAATTTCTATCTTTTTAAGTTTAACACGCCAACTCATTTTTCTAGTACCTTTTATTCTTATTTTTCCTCCTATTTGGGGACTTACAGGAACTTGGATGGCCCTTCCCTGTGCAGACCTTATCTCTACAGCTGTAGCTGCAACAATGCTTTACTTTCAGGTTAAAAAACTGAAACAACCCAAAGCAGCAGTTCCACAAGTCTAAAAATTAATGTATTTTTGTGGCAATATGACTACCAAAGAACGATATAAACAGATCATTGCGTGGTTCACCGAGAATATGCCTGTGGCAGAAAGTGAACTGCGATACAACAATCCATTTGAATTGTTGGTAGCTGTCATTTTATCGGCACAATGCACAGACAAGCGCGTCAACATGACTACGCCAACGCTTTTTGCACAATTCCCTACGCCCGAAAAAATGGCTGAAGCATCGCCTGAACTGATTTTAAGCTACATCAAAAGCATCTCCTATCCCAATAGTAAGGCGCATTATCTAGCGGGAATGGCGCAAAAACTAGTGACCGATTTTAATGGCATTGTGCCTGCTGATACCGAATTGCTACAACAACTTCCTGGAGTTGGACGTAAAACAGCCAATGTGGTGGCTTCTGTTATTTTCAACCAGCCAAAAATGGCGGTCGACACGCATGTGTTTCGTATTTCAGAACGATTGGGATTGACCACCAATTCTAAAAATCCACTACAAACAGAAGAAACGCTTGTGAAACATATTCCACAAGCACTCATTCCTAAAGCACATCATTGGCTCATTTTACACGGACGTTATGTCTGTTTAGCTCGTAAACCTAAGTGCGACACCTGTGGACTAAGTCCTTACTGCCGCTATTTCGAACAAACACAGAACAAGAAGTAGAAAATCAAGGACTAATGAATATCAGATAGTTTATAAGGCGTTTGCTGATACACAAAGTAGTTCAACCAGTTGGAGAATAACAAGTTGGCATGACCACGCCACTTGACCAAAGGCGGTTTTGTCACATCATCATTTGGATAGTAATTTTGTGGCTTAGGTACACTTAAACCTTTATCCAAATCACGAAAATATTCGACATGTAACGTATTTGGCGCATATTCCGAATGACCCGTGACAAAGAATTCACGCCCACCACGCGCCATCATCAGATACAAACCAGCTTCTTGAGAATCAGACAGAATAGTTAATTCTGGGTGTTGTTCCACATCGGTACGCGAAACGGTGGTGTGACGACTATGAGGCACCTGAAATTCGTCGTCAAATCCTCTGAAAATAGGATTTTTAGGATCTAAAACACGATGCGAGAATACACCGAATAGTTTTTCGGGCAACGTTTGTTTTTGAATGTTATAGTAATGATACAAAGCTGCTTGTGCCGCCCAACAGATAAAAAAGGTAGATGTTACATGTGTACGAGCCCAATCGAAAATACCTGTAATTTCAGACCAATAAGTCACTTCTTCGAACGCTTTTTGTTCGACTGGAGCACCCGTAACAATCAGTCCATCATAAGTTTGCATTGAAATTTCATCGAACGAACGGTAAAACGCCATTAAATGTTCTATCGGCGTATTTTTAGACGTGTGACTTTTTAGTTTTAAAAAATCAATTTCAATCTGCAACGGCGTATTGGACAACAACCGAATTAAATCCGTTTCTGTGGTTATCTTGAGTGGCATTAAATTCAAAATCAAAACCTTAAGTGGACGAATATCTTGTGATTGAGCACGTTGAGAGCTCATGACAAAGATATTTTCCTCTTTCAATAAATCAATAGCAGGTATTTGATTGGGTAAATTTAAAGGCATAATAACTAACGATAATAAGTTCTGTACAAATCACGATAGGCTTTGGTTTGCGTAAACTCTTTCAACCAACTATTTACGGCATTTTGCAAATTTGGCGAGTGTTTAGAAAAACCCCACGCCTGAAATTGCTTGAAACCCATCTGTGTATCAATATCTAATTCAGGATAAAAGCTCTGAGAAAAACGAGCTGTAAATTCATCGGCTATGGTATAGTCTATTTCACCACGCGCCATCATCGCCATGAGTAATTCAGTATCAACATCAGGAATAGATTTTGTGAAAATTACAATACCCAACTCTTCTTCGATATGTTTTAAGCGCATCAAATAAGGCGAATTTGGCGTCACATAAATAGTAATACTATCCAAATCCATCGCTCCGCGAATAGGAGTGCTATCTTTATCTTTTTTGTTAATTCGCTGAACTAAAACAAGTTGACTTTTTATGAGTGGTTCGGAGAAATTCAATTCCTGCTTAAGCTCAAGCGTAACAGGTAAAGCCCTCATTATTAAATCATAACTACCATTATTAACACCAGCTATACTTTTTTGCAAATCAGGTTCTACTGTAAAATCAAGCGCCAAACCAAGGCTATCGGCAAATCGTTTAATCAACTCATACTGAAAGCCTTTAATTTGGTTATCTTCTACAAAATAACCGATAGAACTATACTCCGTTACCACACGCAATGTCTTGTTGTCCATCACGTCATCCAAGTCACGCGCCTGATGTGCTACTATGACCCAAACAGCAATGATAATAACCAACACCACACTAACTGCAACAGCAATTAATGATTGTTTTTTCGTAAGTCGATGGCTGGGGATTAATCGTAGAATGTCCATGATAAACCAAATTGAAAGGTGGCAGGATTTTGTGGATAATATGGCATCGAGAAATAATTATTACCGCCAAATACAGTAGCATTCCAGTTTGCGTATTGCACATAAAAACGCATACGTTTTAAATGGAAATTCAAATACACATTCATTTCAGGATAATTGCCTACCAAATAATCGTTTTGGAGATAAAAAGCCCCTGTAGCAGGCATATACGTATTACCGTAATAAGCTGTATGATAACGCACACTAACACCTAACTGAGCATGCAACACTTTAAACCAAGTACCTTTATAGTACAAATTACTGTACAACGCCAACTCAGGTAACGGCAAAATTGGTTGATTACTGCTCAATTGATAAACCACTTGATTATCGAGATGAAAACGCCAAGCATGTAAATTCGCTTTTAAGTCAGCCGAAAGCACTTGTATATTACCCTCATATTGAGCTGGTAACGCACGTGTATCGAAATAAACGTAGTTGGTAATATTTTCAAATTTCACGCCCAGTGAGATGTCGCGTGTGGGCAAGGCCACAAGCCCTTCGATACGAGCACGAAAATCATGCTTAAAATCGTTATCCCATTGAAAATGGTTTGAGAAATAGGTGTTTGAGAAAAAATAACACGACTCATTGTAAAAACTACCACGTGCAGCAATTAACATTGTATCTTTTGATGATAAAGGAAAAATAGTTTGTACCCCACCATCAATCTCAAAGTCACCAGCGTGAGGTCCCAAAAGATCCAACTCACCTTGAGCATCAAACGTAAACGTTTTACCTTCACGTTTAAAAATAAGGGCACCTACTTTTAGCTCATTTTCATAGGCGTTAGAATGTACACTATCAGCAAATTGCCCATAACGACGCAAATCATACTCTATAAATCCAGTTAAGCCAAAACGCATTAAGCGGTTAAACTTCTCTTCCATGGTCACAGCAACCGTGTTTTTCAACGACCAAAAACGTATAGAATCTTGCGTAAATTGACCACTGTAATAATTGTTATTATAAAAACCAGAAGTCACCGAATCGGTTTCCACATACCGACGATAAGTATCTTCAAATTTAATCGTATGCGTAAACGAAGTGACTGGAATATAATCCATTACCACTGAATCTTTCGACACCGTACGTTCTTTTTCAATGCCAATACTATATTTATGATTGAAATAATAGATATTGTTGGCATAGCCAGAAACTGCATTCAAATTGACAGGAATATTGGATGGATTCAAATCGGCCGTTCCTACCAAAGAGGTTGGATTAAGCACATAATTACGGTCAGTAATACCACCGCTCTCGTGATTCTTGAAATTATTGAACATCACCACTCCTTGTGCCGAATAATGGCGTCCATTATAACTACCCCAAAAACCACCATTCAGCATACGCGATGCTTGATTGGCATATTGTCCACGACCATAAATCAAATTGACCAATCCGCCAAAATTAGTTGATTTATTGGCGTTCATGGTAAAGAGTGCTTTGAAATAATCCTCTTCGCGAAACGTAGGCAAAGCGGAACGATATTCCAACTTAGCATACGGCGTTTTGGTATTATAAAACAACACATCTTGAGGTGTAATCAAGTAAGCATCATACGGCTGTGAGTAAAAGGTGTTGGTCTTAGCTGTGCGGTCAAAATAAATTTTCGACTGCAACGGCGAGCCCAAATTACCATTCCAAGAATTAGCAATACTATATTTGTTGATCGGCTGATTATCTTGATAACTAACAATAGCGGTATCTACGGCACACGAATCGGCGACACCAAGACGCTCATCAATACGCCAAGCGCGAACATCTGCTGGAACTATTTTTTCCTCAGACTGTGTCACAGGCTTATTCGTAGTTTGCGCACCAACCGAAACTACTATCATAGAAAGTAAACAAAGAAATTCGATTCGTTTCATAGTCAGCAAAATTACTGCTTTTTTCTGATATTTGCGATAGAAATAGAAATAATTCAACTAACAAGGCGGATGCTAATTACTATACAAATAAAGGCTGAACATGTGCAAAGTTCAGCCTTTATGGAAAGTTTATGTTTTCTATTAATTTTTAATAGAAAGTCTATTCCAAATACAGCGAGGAATAGAGCGCATAACAAATACCAAAATAGAATAACGCCAGTCGATTACGGCAATGCGTTTTTTGCATTTCAAGGCTTTCACAATGCATTTCCCAGCATACTCTAGGGTCATCAACATCGGATATTTTTTATCAGGATTCAAAATGGCAGTTTCCACAAATCCAGGACGAATATCGGTAAAATGGATATCCACTTTTTGAGCCTTTGCGAGTTGTTCCAACGCATCAATATAAGTGTATTGGAAACGCTTAGAGGCAGAATAAGATGCAGACGCGCCAATACCGCGCGTACCAGCGACAGAGCTAATAACAGCTATATGACCATGGCCTTGTTGACGAAAAAAACGATAAGCAGTAGTGACCGTACGCGAAAAGCCTACAACATTTGTTTCCAAAGTCCTTATTTCTTTATCACTTTCTAAATCAGGATTTTGATAACCAATTCCTGATGCCAAAAAGAATAAATCCATGCCACCAACTTTGGCTATCAGTTGCTCCAATTTTTCAGACGCATCATTTTGAGTAACATCTAAAGGTTGAATAGCAATCTTATCTGGCGATTGCTTCTGAAATGCGACCAATTCTGCCTCACGACGTCCTGCAATACCAAGCTGCCAACCAGCAGCCAACAATTGCTTGGCAACTTCGTTTCCTAGACCTGACGTTGCTCCGATGATAATTGCTTTTTTCATAATGATTTGAATAAAATGGGTTGTGTATTAATGCTTAAAAAAATGTTATTATACTTCTAATTTAAAAACTTTGCATATCACATAAACGCTTGTAATAACCGTCCAACGACAAAAGTTCTTCGTGTTTACCACGTTCTACAATTTTACCTTCGTGAAGCACACATATTTCATCTGCCTTTTTGATGGTAGACAAACGGTGAGCTATCACAATTGTTGTGCGATTTTGCATCAAACTTTCAAGCGCGTTTTGAACTAATTTTTCGGATTCTGTATCCAAAGCAGATGTTGCTTCGTCCAAAATCAAAATAGGAGGATTTTTCAAAATGGCTCGTGCAATACTAATTCGTTGACGTTGACCACCAGAAAGACGACAACCGCGATCGCCCACGTTGGTTTGATAGCCCTCTTCCGTTGCCATAATAAAATCGTGCGCATTCGCAATTTTAGCAGCAGCAATCACCTCGTCCATTGTGGCTGATTCAACTCCAAATGTAATGTTATTGAAGAATGAATCGTTGAACAAAATGGCTTCCTGATTCACATTACCCATTAATTCACGTAACATTTGCAAATCAAGATTTCTAATATCTGTTCCATCTACCGAAATAGCACCTTCATTGACATCGTAAAAACGAGGTATGAGATCGACCATGGTCGATTTACCTGACCCCGACTGACCAACTAAAGCGACAGTTTTCCCTTTTTCACATGTCAAGTTGATATCTTGTAAAATCCAATCTTCACGGTATTTAAACCACACGTGGTTAAATTCTATACGCGACGTAAATTCTTCTATTTTAACTGGATTAGTTTGATGTTTCAAAGGATTCTCGGCTTTTAAAATCTCATCGACACGCTGTAACGAGGCCATTCCTTTTTGCACGCTATACATAGCACGCGACAAATCTTTGGATGGTGGAATGATACTATAAAAAATCACTAAATAGTATATAAACTCTGGTGCCGATATTGTTCCTTCACCTTGTAAAATAAGTGTTCCACCATACCACAATAGAATCGCCACAACAACTGTTCCCAACAATTCACTAATAGGATGAGCCAACAAATAGCGTCTATTGATACGATTAAATGTTTTACGAATGCGATCATTCAGTCCTGCAAATCGGGCTTTCAATTTTTCTTCGGCTGTAAAAGCTTTCACAACACGCAATCCGCCTAATGTTTCTTCTATTTGAGATAACAGTTCCCCGGTTTGTTCTTGACCACTAAGAGAACGACGTTTCAACGAACGTCCGATTTTGCCAATGAGAAAACCACTAAATGGCAATAATAAGAGAACAAATAAAGTGAGCTGCCAACTCAACGAAAATAATACAATCATGTAAATAACTATCATGATTGGATTTTTAAAAATCGTTTCTAGAGAGCTCATAATGGAGGCTTCAATTTCGCCCACATCACTCGTCATACGCGACATGATATCACCCTTACGTTCTTCGCTAAAATAACCAATTGGTAAATCAATGATTTTAGCATATATTTGGTTACGTAAATCGCGTAAAACGCCAGTACGAACAGGAACTAATGAACTGGACGCCAAATAAGTAGTACCCGTTTTAAGCACGGTCATAATCACTAAAAATAAACCCAAATACAAAAGTGTAGTGGCCGCACCTGAAACAACAATCATCTGTTCGATGTAAAAAAACAGGTTATTCGTAGTAATGTCAACCAATTCACTCATTGAAGTATATTGGCTCCAATCCATAAACAGATGCGATTTGGTTTGCATACCAAACAAAATCTGCAAAATCGGGATAATCGTAGCAAAGGAAAAAAGACTAAAAATAGTGGAAAGTAAATTCAGAATAAAAACCCAAATAACATAGCGCTTGTACGGTGGTACAAAACGTCGTATCAACATAATTAAATTTTTCATACTGTAAAATTAGATATGCAAAGATACAATTATTTCCACAACAAGAAAAATAAATAACAGTACATCTATCCTCTACTTTTTTGATTATCTTTGCAGTTTAAAGTCACACGGTATGGATTATAAAAAGGTAACTTTCCGCTTAACTGATACAGAAGATTTTATGGCTGATATATTGGCAGCTATATTAGGTGATATTGGATTTGAAAGTTTTGAAGAAACCACGCAAGGCATCATAGCTTACAGCCCGGCCCCATCATTCGATGAAACTGCCATGATTGAAACTATTCATGCATCATTACCTGAACTTCAGTACACCTATCGCATAGAACACATAGCCGATCGGAACTGGAATAAAACATGGGAAGACAATTACTTTGAGCCTATCGAAATTGACAATCGCTGCATCATTCACAGTTCTCACAAACCAGCCTCTAAAAAGGCAACGTACGATATCGTGATTAATCCCAAACAAGCCTTTGGCACAGGAACACATGAAACAACACGCATGCTGTTAACCTATTTGCTAGAACACGATATCACCGACAAACAGGTTCTTGATATGGGCTGTGGAACAGGTGTTTTGGCAATTATGGCCTCTCTGCGAGGAGCAAAACACATAGAAGCCATTGATATTGATAGTTGGGCACAAGAAAACACAGAAGAAAATATACGTTTGAATCATCGCACCAACATTAATGTACAGCTTGGCGACGCTAATCTACTTCAAAATCAATCATTTGATATGATATTAGCAAATATTAATCGTAATATTTTAGTACGCGATATGCAGGCTTACGTGCGCACCTTAGCTCCCAAGGGACAACTCCTTATGAGCGGTTTTTACAAACAAGATTTTGATATAATAAAGCAAAAAGCTGAATCACTGGGATTAAAACAACTAAGTTACACCGAAAATAATGATTGGGCAATGGGCTGCTTTGAAAAAGAGGCATAAACATAAAAAATTGAACACGTTACTGTAACTACTACATAAACAATCAAAAAATAGATAATACAAGATGGCTAAACAAACAAAAATTATTGCTACCATATCCGACAAACGCTGTGAGGTAGATTTTATTCAATCCTTGTTCAACGAGGGTCTCAACGTAGTTCGTCTCAATTCTGCGCATTTAGGCAAAGAAGGTTTCGATAAAATTACAGGTAATGTGCGAGCCGTAAGCGATGAAATTGCGATACTTATGGACACGAAAGGTCCAGAAATTAGAACAACCATCGCAGACGAACCATTATCTATTAAAAGTGGCGATATTATTAAAATTTATGGCGA
Source organism: Paludibacteraceae bacterium (assembly GCA_028694915.1). GTDB lineage: Bacteria > Bacteroidota > Bacteroidia > Bacteroidales > Paludibacteraceae > W0P28-013. Next base: position 7,348 of record JAQVJY010000008.1, on the reverse strand, counting down.
CCCAAACCGAAAAACAGAGTCTGGAACGATTGCGGTGTCATATCCCTATTTTGTACGAGAAATTGCCCTTGGTTCAGACATCTTATTCGACGATGGCGAAATTGAAGTACAAGTAATGGAAAAAAGGGACGATTACTTACTCTGCGAAGCGCATAACGACGGTATACTTGGCAGTCGTAAAAGTGTAAACGTACCTAGCGCTCGCATCAACATGCCTTCATTAACAGATAAAGACCGAGCCAATATCGTCTACGCCATTGAAAACAACATCGATTTCATAGCACACTCCTTTGTGCGTTCGAAACAAGATATTTTAGATATTCAAGAAATTTTGGATCAGCATAAGAGTTCAATCAAAATTATCGCCAAAATTGAAAATCAAGAAGGGGTAGATAATATCGACGAGATTCTACAAGCTGCTTACGGTGTGATGATTGCTCGTGGCGATTTAGGTATTGAAATTGCACAAGAAAAAATTCCGGGAATCCAACGGCTACTAATTCGCAAATGTGTATTAGCACAAAAACCTGTGATTGTAGCCACGCAGATGCTCCACTCTATGATTCAAAACCCACGCCCAACACGTGCCGAAGTAACCGATGTGGCCAATGCTATATTTTACAGAACAGACGCCTTGATGCTCAGTGGCGAAACTGCTTATGGAAAGTATCCTATAGAATCGGTACACACTATGTCCAAAATTGCTGAAGAGGCAGAAAAAGGCAAACTCAGCGACAATGATATCAAAATTCCGCATAGCACAAACGAACGCGACATCACATCCTTCTTGGCACGCCAAGCCGTAGAATCACAGCACGTATTGGAAACAAAAGCCATTTTAACGGCTAGTTACACAGGGCGTACGGTACGTTTTTTGGCGGCCTATCGCGGTGTAAATCCAATTTATGCGATGTGTCCTACAAAACCGCTAGTGCGTCAGTTAGCGTTATCGTATGGCGTTATTCCCGTTTATCAAGTAGGTGACGGGCACGTACGCGACTATTACTTGAAAGCACTCCATAATTTAGTGGATAAAGGCTTACTCTCTGTTGATGATAAAGTGGTTTATTTAAGTAGCAACGATCGTAATGGCGTCAGCGGAACCACCTTCTTAGAAATTAACCTTGTAAGTCACATTTTCAACAATGAAAATAAGTAATTGAACACCAATTATTATCATAATCGGCATTTATTTTAAATAATAGGATGCACAACACAATACCTAAAGTTAGTATCATAGTTCCCGTCTTTAATGCTGGCAAATATTTGCAAAAATGCTTAGAGACACTTCAAGCACAGACTATGAAAGAACTTGAAATAATTCTTATATTAGATTGTCCAACAGACGATTCTGATGTACTTGCAAAAAACATTGCTGTACACGATAGCCGATTTATTATTGTAGAAAATTCCACCAACAAACACATCGGTTTAAGCCGTAATATAGGGATAGCAAAGGCAACTGGAGAATATATAGGTTTTTCGGATCATGACGATTACCGTGAATTGGATATGTATGAACAGCTTTATAAGAAAGCGAAAGACACAGATGCCGATATTGTAGTGAGTGTACCACAGACAACACTAAAAAAAGATGATGGAAATATTGAAGAATTTCCTATTTTAGAGGACTTTGAGCGTAAAGAATACTGCCTCAAGAATTTATTAAGTTTAGGTGGGCTATCGAACAATAATTCTCCATTTGCAACTATTCATGGAAACTTATACCGTCGCCGCTTATTAATTAACAACGAGTTAAAATTTATTGATACAAAAGTAATAACTCCAGAAGATCTTATTTTTAATGTAGCAGCCTTTCACCAAGCCTCAAATATTCAATTTGTTAACAAAAAATTTTATTTCCATATCACTCACACTCATAATACTGGAAATGAATCTTTTTATCGTGATTATAAATTTAGAGGTCCAGGTTTGGAGTTTTTGTATCGCCAGACACAGACATGGGGTGATTTCGATAAATACCAACAGTCACTCTACAGAGGGTTATCAAAACAAGCAATTCAAATCCTAGCAACAGCCTTTTGTAGTAAAAATTATAAACATTTTATAATCGTCAGAAAGTATTTTAGAGAAACCATCTGTTATCAAGAAGCGTTAAAGCATTATGATTTGCCAAACAATAACGTTTGGTATAAACGACTATTTAGACACTTTTTACTTTGGCAGTTAATTGAGCCCCTTCATAAATCGTCTTGAATTGCAATCCTACAGCCTCGTAAGAACAAAGAGGTGCATCTTTTCTAATAATATCCGAATCAAATTCTTGCAAATGGTCTAACATAAAATCCATTTTATCTGTAAGATTCTGTTCGTTACCAATCTCAACTAAAATCCCATTTGTGTTATTAATATACATAGGAGCCACACCTACAGGGGTTGTAATTACAGGAGTTCCGGTTGTTAAACTTTCCAATAAAACGACGCCTGCAGTCTCATAATTTGAAAAGAAAACAAAAAAATTGCTTTGGTAAAACCAATCCGAAACTTCTTGGGGAGTTTGTTCGCCTATAAAATTTACAAGCCCATTCAAATGCAGTTCATCAGCATAATGGGTAACCATCGAAAAATCAGGTCCCGTACCGACAATAAAGACCTCAAAATCAGAACGTCTATGAGATAAAGACTCAATAGAACGCAAGATACCACATACATTTTTCGCTTTGTCATCAAAACAGGAAATATGTAAAATGCGTTTTTTAGGGTATTCACGTAATGGCTGCTTTATAAAAAAATAGTCATCAACAACATTTGTAACTACTTGGTAATTATTATTTTTAACACCAAGTTGTTGCATTCTATCAGCCAATATTTGTGAAACTGGCATAATACAATAAGCATTACGAGCGATCAATTCTGTACAACGCCTTTTAACAATTCCTTTATAATCAAAATTTTCTGATAAATAACGACTCCAATGCTCAGTTATAACATAGGGAATACGATACAACTTTTTTATTAGATAAGCAATTACTCCATGTCGAGTAAGCACATTTACATGAATGACATCAGGTCGCCACTTTAATTGCTTAAAAAGATACTGAAAACCCTTATAATATGATATTATGAAATTAACAAGACTTGACAACGAATGTAACCATGAAATGGGTGATGATGGATATAAAACCGTAATTTCACGAACTCCGTCAACATATTCATCATTAATCTCAAAAACTCTAATACGAGGGTCTGTAAATACGTACATTACAGTTACATCACACACGCGTGCAGCCGCTTGAGCATGTTTGCGTACAAACAAACCTGCCATTGCGTCATATTTATTAGGATACCATTTACTTAAAAAAAGTACATTCATTTGCTTGAAAATAAATATAATAACTTCACTAACCACTGAGGACGACATCGATTAACCGTGAAATACGGTTGTAAAACAGCTCCAAATCCTTCGTAGAATCTGGAAACACCAGGAATCTGAGAACCTTCACAATCAAACACCTTGGTTGTGCCAGCGTTGGTCTTCAACAAATAATCAACTAACAAAAACATGGCGCACAACTCTTTTCCTAACGTATTGGACGTTGGCACTAAATAAATAATGCGTGAATCAGTTTCAAGTGTCATTAAGGTAGCTACCAATTCGTGATTGGCCGTAAAAACACCATAAGAAACGCCCATCTTATGCTGCTGAGCAGCTTCGCACAATAAGGGCAATTTATGGCCTAATTCGGCTGGCATATTGCCATTTTGCGAACGCCAAAAATCCACTAAAATTTGATAGTCAATAGTTTGTACAGTCAATCCACTTTGTTCCGCTTTACCGATATTGCGTTTTGTATTTTTTGAAAACGCTTGTTGTATCGCGCTATAATTGGCACTCAAGTCGATAATACGATTAGGCAGAGACTTAAAAGTACCTAGATGACCGTAATGAAGATTAAAATCATAACTCAGATACGGAATATGGCGAAGAAACTCATTAATAATATCGGAAGTCAAGGGTTCTTTAGAGAATATCCCTAATTGCTGTGTCCAACGTGGCTGAATAACATAAGCAATGCCAAATTTACGCTTTACAGGCAATGGCATCACATATGTGTAATCGGGCGTCACTAATGCTTCCCATTGAGGCGAAACGACATCCAAAAACCACGAAAAGGCATAAGGCAGACGCACCGAGGTTTCTCCCACAGTCGCATCCCAAGCCGCCTTGTCAATATCGTGATGTTTTAAATGAATCAATTTCATGCTATTACAGATGATATGTGTAAATTTTTGTGATTAACACCCCACCAACAAATGTTCCAATAATATTTTAGTGCCTATGGCAAACAGAATAAGTCCGCCTATAAGCTCTACATTTATTTTAAATCGTTTACCAAAGGTAATGCCAATAATACAGCCTGAAATGGTAAACACCAAACTTACCAAAGCTATAATGCCCGATGCCGTATAAATTAAATGTCCCATAGGCACAAAAATCAAACCAGTAGCTAGCGCATCAATACTTGTTGCAAACGAAAGTGTAATCAGCATTTTAAACGATCCAAACGGCGTATTTTTATGACAACAAGTATCATTATCGGTTTTCTTAAAACCTTCGACACCCATTTTGACACCTAAATAACCAAGAATCACAAAAGCTAACCAATGATCAATGGCCGTTATTTGAGCGGCAAAACTCACACCAGCGAGCCAACCCAACAAAGGCATTACACCTTGAAAAAGACCAAAAAAGAAGCCCATTCGTAGCATTTTAGGCCAATTATAATGACCATACGACACGCTGCTCGCAATAGCTACTGCAAAACAATCCATGGCCAAACCCACAGCAATCAAAACAATTTCAAGTAAGGTCATCGTTTAAATTCTGCCTCGTAAGCAGCGGCAGCTTGCTCTAATTCGTTATACCAAGCCTCTCCAAATTTGCGAATTAATGGCACTTTTAAAAATTTATACACAGGTAATTTCAATTGCTTCCCATTTCGCTCGGCACAGGCACACACATCCCAACGGTGATAATTAACCGCTGTAAAGCGTTTATAGTGCTCTAATCGCACAGGATACAAATGACATGATATAGGTTTATAAAAACTAGTTCGTCCCTCGCGATAGGCTTTTTCAAGCGCACATTTGCAAATGCCATCGGCCGCATCGGTATAGGTAAACACACATTCACGCCCATTAACGATGGATGTCACCATATCGCCGTCAGCATCTACATAAGCCACACCTTGAGCATCAATGACGGCTTTGCTAGCCTCCGATAAATCGTCCCACACAGCAGGTAAAGCCTCTTCCAACTGAGCTACTTCGTCAAGCTCCAACGGTGCGCCAGCATCACCTTCGATACAACACTCACCACGACAAATTCCTAAGTCGCAACAAAACTGCTGTTCGAACAAATCGAAGCTCACTACCGTATTCCCTATTTCTACCATTTTTATAAATTTGTCGCAAAGATAATCATTAGTTACGACCTATACGACACAAGTGCAATTTTTTCGACCAGATTAGCGTAAAAATAGCTAACTTTGTACACGCATTTTTTGTGGCATTGACCGTTATTGTGTTCCCAATAACTTGCGTATAAATCGTTTAAAAAGCGTATGACTATATGACTGAATTACAACTCACATTAACGCCAAAAGAATCTTCGGAAGAATCTGAATTAAAAAAGGTTATATCGAATAAATTAAAGGTTAACATTAACCAAATTTCGCACATCCAATTGGTTAAAAAATCCATTGATTCGCGAAGTAGACAACCACTGGTACTACTCAAAGTGCGCATATTTTTAGGCGATGAACACCCCGAATATCGATACGAAAATACGTTTCATTATGGCGGCGTCGCCAACAAACCTGCAGTCATTATTGTGGGCTCTGGCCCTGCTGGGTTATTTGCAGCTTTGCGCTTAATTGAATTAGGCTTACGCCCTATTGTACTCGAACGCGGCAAAGAGGTATCTGAACGCAAGAAAGACATTGCGCAGCTCAACCGCAACACGGCGTTAAACGTAGAATCTAATTACTGCTTTGGTGAAGGCGGTGCAGGTACTTTTTCAGACGGAAAACTCTACACACGCTCAAAAAAACGCGGTAATACACAACGTATTTTCGAAATATTCCATCAACATGGTGCGCAAGATGAAATTCTATTCGAAGCACATCCACACATTGGCACCGATCGACTGCCAGTTGTCATAAAAAACATGCGACAACGCATCATCGATTGTGGTGGCGAGATACACTTCGACCATAAAGTGGTTGAATTGTTAATTACTGACCATCAAATACAAGGCATCAAAACCGAAAACGGTGAAATTTACAAATCCAATAACGTAATTTTAGCCACAGGTCATTCAGCGCGTGACGTGTATCATTTATTACATCAACAAGGTATAAAATTAGAAGCGAAGGGATTTGCTATGGGAATTCGTATTGAGCATTCTCAATCGTTAATCGATGAAATTCAATATCATAGCAAAATACGCAATCCATACTTACCCGCAGCGTCTTATGCGCTTGTTCAACAGGTTGATGGACGTGGCGTATACTCTTTTTGCATGTGTCCTGGTGGCCATATTGTACCTTCAGCCACAGCCGACCAACAAATTGTAGTTAATGGTATGTCGGCTTCGCACCGCAGCTCTCCATTTGCCAATTCGGGCATGGTGGTAGAAATACGCCCCGAAGATTTAACCGAATATACCCAATTTGGTGAACTATGTGGATTACGTTTTCAAGAAGACTTAGAACGCCTGGCTTGGGAACATAACGGCGGTGGTTTGCAAACAGCCCCAGCACAACGCCTCAAGGACTTTGTCAACGGTCGTTTATCTACCGATTTACCACCTTGCTCTTATCTCCCAGGCATTGTATCATCGCCTTTACACGAATGGCTACCGCCACGCATTGGTAAACGCCTACAAGAAGGATTTAAAGCCTTCGATCAAAAGATGCGCGGTTTTCTGACTAACGACGCTGTGATTGTAGGTGTTGAAAGTCGTTCATCATCGCCTATACGCATTCCACGTGATGTAGAAACGCTGGAACACATCGAAATAAAAGGACTCTATCCGTGTGGCGAAGGCTCTGGTTATGCAGGCGGCATTACCTCATCAGCTATGGATGGCGAACTCTGTGCTGAAAAAATTGCAGAGAAAATTAATTAACTAGTATAATAATACAAAAACACCTTGCAAAATCAGATTTTGCAAGGTGTTTTTATTTTAAAAGAGTCACAAAATACTATATCCCAAAATTTTCAGGTATCTTACCCACTTTAGTTCTAAAAAAGGCTTTAATTTCGGCCATATCGCTCTCCATATTTCCCGTAGGCTGGACAATTTTCCCATACCCAATTTCTT
>JAQVJY010000021.1 GCA_028694915.1 Paludibacteraceae bacterium | reverse complement strand
TGCCAGTACATTACCGCGCATATCTACCACTCCAATTTTGGCAGTTTGACCACCAATATCAATACCAACAACATACGATTTTTCCATACGATTATTAGTTTTAGGTTAATGATTATTTTTATTTATGTTTTTGCAATCTTTATTTTTGAACGATTTTTTTATCATTACGATATTGTGTTCTGTAACTTAATGAATTTGTTCCTCTAGTGGAAAAACCACTGTCCAATTCATGCGTTGCAAATCTGCTAATGTTAACCGATAAGTATCTAAAATTGGTACATACTTGTGAATGGTGTCGCAAGGTTGTTGCCAATATTCATCATATAGTTCGCCATCTACTATAAATACGTCTAATGTTTTCACAAAATTGTCCCAACTTGAATAGTCATCTCCATCATCAAGTTTAAATGTAGAATTACTTTCCACCGAGATTAAAATAGTTCTACCATCATCAGAACAATAAAATGTTTCGTTCTGTTCGTTTACGCTAACTTGAAAAGCAATTTTTTTATCTGATTTATTAATTATAGTAATATATTGATGACATTCTTCGCATTTGTCACGACATCCTGTGCAAATAAGTACAACGAATAATAGTGTGAGTATTGTTTTTATTTGGTTCATACTATTTCTCATTAGTGTTAGTTTTTTTATTCCGTAGGAATTTCCTTGTTAACGTTTTTGCATCCAGCTAAGGCGTACCATAAAATAAAGGCTAAAGCGGCTACAATCACCCAATAAGATGCCATGTAACTAGCTGTAATATCGGCCACAGCGCCTTGAATTAACGGTAAAACGCCGCCGCCCACCACCATCATCATAAAAATGCCAGAGCCCATGGTGGTGTATTTGCCAATGCCTTCTACCGCTAAGTTGAAAATGCCTCCCCACATGATGGATGTGCACAAGCCGCAAAGTACAAAAAGTACCACTGAAACGGGCACTACTTGTAAACCAAAACTGATGTCGGCTTTAAATACGGGCATGCTTACGGCGATGTCGGCTGGTAAAAAGATACCAACTATGACTAATAAAATAGCCAGTGTGCTTACGGTGGTTAATTGTGATTTAGCCGAAAACTTGCCGCCTAAAAGTCCGCCCAGCAAACGACCAACCAACATCAAAAACCAATAGGTTCCTACCACTGTGCCTGCTGCGCCAGCGTCAATGCCAGCGCCAACAGCACCAGACGCCACGTCTTTTCCGGTGGTTAAAAACAGATTGATAAAGTTCGGGATGCCGACTTCTAAACCCACGTATAGGAAAATGGCGATGGTGCCAAATACAAAATGACGAAACGACAGTGCGCTGTGTTTTTCTTTTGGTTGTCCTTCCACTTTTTTCTCTAAGTGAGGTTCAGGAATTTTGACCAAAGCAAGCACTATAAAGGCTACGGCAAAAATACCCATCGCAATCAAAAGTGCTGGAATGGCATCTTTCAAGGTTGCTTTGGTGGCGTCGGCTATTAAATAACCGCCTAAAATTGGAATAATGGTGGCGGCTAACGAGTTTAATGAACCGCCATATTGCATCAGTTGATTGCCTTTTTTGCCACCGCCTGCTAATGTATTTAAAAGTGGATTGACGACGGTGTTCAACATACACATAGAGAAACCAGAGACAAAGGCGCCTACGAGATAAACCGAAAATACGAGGTTAAAATCGCCTCCTTTTTCGTACGGAATAAGTCCAGAATAGAGTTGAATACCAACGCCTACAAATCCGACTGCAATGGCTGCAAGTGCTGTAAATTTATACCCTTTGCGTTTTAAGATTAAGCCCGCAGGCAATCCCATAAATAGGTAAGCAAAGAAATTGGCGAAGTTACCCAACTGCGACATCCAGTTTTGAATGCCATCTTGGTTTTTGACAATGACACCCATCGGATTGGATAATCCTGTGACAAATGAAATCATGGCGAAGAGCGCAAACATCATGACTATTGGCAAGATGTTGTTTTTGTTTTGTGTTTTCATTGGTAAGTGTTTGTGTGTTGAAGAACGGTATAATTGATTACAAGTTTTTCTTTAGAAATTCGTTGAAACGGGTATACAAATGCAGACGTGTTGGAGCGCCTAAAATACTGTGATTTTTATTGGTGTACAATTGCATTTCAAATTGTTTGCCTGCTTCTACCAATTTTTCGGTATACAATAAGGTTTGTTGTACATGTACATTGTCGTCGGCAGTGCCGTGCACGAGTAGCAAATTGCCTTGCAATTGGTCTGCTTTATCGAGTAAATTCACTTGCTCGTAACCTTGGTAATTTTCTTGAGGACGACTCATAAAACGTTCCGTGTAAGCGGTGTTGTACAAATGCCAATCGGTAACAGGCGCCACGGCAATTCCCGCTTTAAACGTGCCATTACCATAGGTTAAGCAGTTCAATGTCATAAAACCGCCATAACTCCAGCCCCAAATAGCGATGCGGTTGGCATCAATATAATTCTGTTTGCCTAAATAGTGGGCAGCTTCTACTTGATCTTTGGTTTCTAATACGCCCAAATGCCAATAGGTGCAGTTGCGGAAATCGCGACCGCGTGCACCAGTGCCACGACCATCGACACAAGCCACCACGTAGCCTTCTTGTGCCAAATAATATTCCCAATCGAGGTTCCATTTGTTGAGCACTTCTTGGGAGTTTGGTCCGCTGTATTGCACCATTACCAATGGATATTCTTTGCCCGCTTCCATATTTTGTGGTTTTACGAGCCAACCATTTAAGGTGACATTTTCGGAGGTTTTGAATTGGAAAAATTCTTTGGTTGGCAACTGCAAAGCAGCCACTTTATCGGCTAACAGTTTATTATCTTCGATGGTGCGGAGATTTTTTCCTGCGTTCGTAATCACGCTGTAACAATTAGGCGTGGTGGTATTGTTGAATTGTGCAATCGCCACTTTGAAGCTTTTGGCAAATGAGGCTTGGTGTGTTCCTGCGCGCGCATCGAGACAGGTTATTTTACCTTTTGAATCGACTTTATAAACGTGGCGTTCGAGCGGCGATTCTTTGGCGGCTTGGAAATAGGCGGTTTTGGTGAGTTCGTCGTAACCGTAAAAATCGGTCACGTCCCAATTACCTTTGGTGAGCTGGCGTGCCAACGTGCCATTAGCATTGAACAGATACAAGTGGCGATAACCATCGCGTTCGCTCATGCACACAAAACTGTTGTCTTTGTTGAATGTGAGCGTTTTTAGGTTTTCGTAATCGACGTAGGTTTTGCTCGTTTCACTCAACAGACGTGTCGCTACGCCCGAACGCGGATTTACTTGCAATAAATTGAGCGTTGTTTGGTTGCGATTGAGCTGCACAATGGTTAAGCCGTTTTCATCGTTCGACCAGCGAATTTGGGTGAGATACGTGTCGGTGTCGTCACCTAATTGCATCTTTTTGGTGGTGCGATTTTGCACATCGTACACTTGTAATGTTGTGAGTGAATTGGCCTTGCCTGCGCGTGGATATTTGTAGGTGTACAACGTTGGATAATCGTCGTTAAATTGTTGAAACGAAAATTCCTTGACCGCTGTTTCATCAAAACGCACGTAAGCCAACAATTTGCTGTCGGGACTCCATTCAAAATAACGTGTGGCACCAAATTCTTCTTCGTACACCCAATCAGGCGTTCCGTTGATGATTTTATTGAGTTCTCCATCTTCGGTAATGGCTATTTCGGTATTATAATCGAGTTTTTTGAGGAATAAATTTTGATGGCGCGCAAATGCTACGATGCGACCGTCTGGCGAAAATTGTGCCATTTGTTGGTCGTTGGTGGTGGTAGTCAACGGCTCGATGCGGTTGCGTTTGACGTTATAAACGTAATAGGTGGTAGTGAACGAACGACGGTAGATTTTGGTCACTTCGGTGTGAACCAAAATTTTTTGTTCGTTGCTCGAAAACTCATAACCTACTATCGCTTTGAGTTTGCACTCGGGCACTTTGTCGAGATTTAAAATGGTGTCGGTGGCTTTGCCTGAACCATATTCAAAGGCGATAATACGTTTGCCATCGGTGCTGAGTGTGGTGTAGTGTTCACCATCGTTCATGTGATACACCTCGGCAGGTTTTAGTGGTTTGTAGTCGCCTTGCGTGAATGCTTTGAGATAATCCGCAGATTGTGCGTTTAACGTTAAACAGCTCATAGCTATCATGCTGAGCATTATCCATCTTTGTGAAGCCTTTGTCATAATTCTAAATTTCATAAATATCCTGCAAATGTACTTTTTATCTATCAATTAGCAAAGTCCAAATTCACTATTTTTGTCCCTCTGTGTTTTTATCAATAAAATTCCATTCGGTCGTTCAGGTTTAGAAAAAATATATTAACTTTGCCGCGTCAAAAAAGGTAGATGTTATGAAGAAAATCCAAATGGTTGATTTGCGCTCACAGTACGACAGCATAAAAGCTGACGTCAATGCGGGCATTCAAGAAGTTTTGGATACCACTACTTATATCAAAGGCGGAAAAGTGAATGATTTCCAAGCGCACTTGGAAGCGTACTTGGGTGTAAAACACGTGATTCCTGTTGGTAACGGAACCGATGCGTTGCAAATTGCGTTGATGGCATTGGATTTGAAACCAGGCGACGAAGTAATTACGCCAACATTTACGTTTATTGCCACAGCCGAAGTGGTAGCGCTTTTGGGTTTGACGCCTGTGTTGGTGGATGTCGATTTTGACACGTTCAATATCAATATTGAGGCGGTAGAAAAAGCCATTACGCCGAAAACAAAAGCCATTGTGCCCGTTCATTTGTTTGGTCAAAATGCCAATATGGAAGCGTTGCTCGCCTTGGCAGCTAAACACCAATTGCATGTGATAGAAGATGCGTGCCAGTCTATTGGTGCTCGTTATATCTTTGCCGATGGCCGTTCGGTGATGTCAGGTTGTATGGGAGAGATTGGTTGTACGTCGTTTTTTCCATCTAAGAATTTGGGTTGTTATGGCGATGGCGGTGCAATTTTTACCAACAACGATGTGCTCGCTAAAAAAATGCGCGCCATTGCTAATCACGGCATGGAAGTGCGTTATCATCACGATATGATTGGGGTTAATTCCCGACTCGATAGTATTCAAGCAGCCGTTTTGGATGTAAAATTGCCTCACTTGGACGCTTATACCAAAGCACGCCAAACGGCAGCTCATTATTATAACGAAGCGTTTGCTGGTTGTGCTCATTTGATTACGCCAGTGGTAGCCGCTAATACGACACACGTATTTCATCAATATACGTTGAAATTAGTGGGCGTTGATCGCGAAAAAGTGCGTCAGTATTTGGCAGATAACGATATTCCAGCGATGATTTATTATCCTGTGCCGTTGCATTTGCAAAAAGCATATCAGGATGCGCGTTACAAAGCAGGTGATTTTCCTGTGGCAGAGCAGTTGTCGGCGTGCGTGTTGTCGTTGCCAATGCATACCGAATTAGATACCGAACAGTTGCGCTACATTGCCGACCATGTGTTGGCGGCTGTGAAGGTGAGTAAAATTTAAACGTCCGTTTAAACGAAATATAATGATGTATCCGTAGCTCAGTTGGTAGAGCAATTGACTCTTAATCAATGGGTCGTGGGTTCGAGCCCCACCGGGTATACGTGAAAGGTGTTTAACTGAAAAGTTGAACACCTTTTTTAATTTGCTCGCCTAAATTATTTCTGCAAAAAACCAGTTTATTTGTTAAATAGTTCTATATTTGTTGGTCTATTTTTTTAAAGTAAAAAATAGATAAAAAGTACGCATAGATAATGTTTAGGTACAATTATCAAAAACGAAAAGGCGTATCTCGATTATTCGGAATCTCATTCAATGTAGCAAATGAAACACGTTTATATATTTATATTTTTGTTATTCTTATCGACAAATTTGTTTGGTAACACGATACTAAAAGATTCGGTGTTGGCTGAACGACAACAGGCTGGAATGACCTCCACGTTTAGTCAAAGTGATGATGAAACGGTTTGGATTGAAAGTCACCCAGTAAGACGTGTAACCCCGAAATTTGAATTTGGAGCCTGTTTCGGTGTGGATTTAATCCCAAGCAATTTTGATGAGTTTCAAACGATATTCAATTCATACAATACGGAACTATTAAATGGATTCAATACTCCTATACTTTTAGGCATCTCAGGGAATTTCAAACACTATGCGTTAGGATTGCAATTTGGGAGCGCATATACTAGAGAAAGCTCTTACGACTCGTTAAAAATCAAATTGAATACGACAGTATATGGAATAAATTTGGGCTATAATTTCATTGATAGTAAACATTGGGTGCTATCGCCGTTAGTTTCATTCAAATGGTATAGATACAGACTTTTAAATAGTTCAAAAACTCATGAAATACCTTTGAGTGACTATCTTCAAAATCGCGATTTGGATATTAGGATGAATCAAGCTATTTGTATAACCGGAATAAATATTGCTTATAAATTATACAAATATTCTTCATTCCCTTGTGATTTTTGGACTATTGGTTTACAAGCTGGTTATCCTTTTAAGTTGCATGACAAACCTTTGATATATTCGAAACAAAATAGACTTACTTCAGACTATAAAATAGATTATGGGAACTACTATTTGACATTTTATTTCTCATTTAATCTTCAGATTTGGTAAAAAATAAACCGTCGCAAGCGCGGGTTTCCTAACCCGTGCTATAAAAGATAAAAGAATAGGAATTAGATAAGTAATGGCTTACGGCACAAGTTAGGAAACTTGCGCCAGCAAAAATCTGTATTACTATTGGAAAGTTAATTATTTAGCTTTTTTGTTCTACCGTTTCCAATAACTTTTTTATCGGCACATTCAATATTTGGCTTTGGATATAAAGTGTAAAGTCGAACAGCGTCAGCGTTTTTTGCGAGTATTTATCGGTTAGGGCTTTCGCTATTTTGGTGTCGTATTTTTGCCACAACAATTGCTGTTGGTGTTTGGCTTTGGGTAGCGGATATTCTTTGGCGAATTTCAAAATAATGGTTTCTATCGGGTTCACCGCTTCGCCTTTCGACTGGTTGCGTATGGAAATAATTTCGCTAGTGGTGTGGTTTTGCCCCTAAAATTTGGAGAAATCGAAAATAAATCGTATCTTGAGCCTTCAAATTAAAAAACTGAACGTATGAAAGAAGAATTTATGAAATGGTTGGAAGCTATTCTTCCTTGGTTATTGTCTCACGGTCTTAGAATAGTGGTTATCCTTGTTGGGGCTTATGTGTTGAATAAGATTGTTAACAAGGTCGTAGAAAAATCCATTCGCTCAGCTATTCTTCCTGCTAATTTTGTGTCGAAAGCGGCCGAAACCAAGCGAGAAGATACGTTGATACGGATTTTCTCGGGGACTATTAAAATCGTTATATTTTCAATCGCTATTTTGATGGTTCTTTCTGAACTGGGCTTGGAGATTGGTCCGATTTTAGCCGGTGCTGGTATTTTAGGATTGGCTGTTGGTTTTGGTGGTCAGTACCTGATTCGAGATATTATCACAGGCTTTTTTATGATTATTGAGAACCAATATCGTATTGGTGATGTGGTGAATTTTGATGGCACTGGCGGTTTAGTCGAAGATATTACCTTGAGGATGACTACGTTGCGCGATTTGGATGGCACGGTCCATCACATCCCACATGGCGACATAAAACGCGTTGCAAATTTATCAAAATACTATGCACGCGTCAATTTGAATATTCGTATTGCGTATAGTTCCAATTTAGAGCATGTCATTGCGGTGGTTAATAAAACCGGTTTAGCTTTAGCTGAAGACCCTGCATGGAAAGAATTTATTATTAAACCGCCTCAATTTTTGCGTGTAGATGATTTCGCTGATTCTGCTATTATTATTAAGATACTGGGTGAAACGCAACCTATTAAACAGTGGGAGGTTAGTGGGGAATTTCGGAAACGCATAAAAATTGCTTTTGACCGTGAAGGCATAGAAATTCCATTCCCTCAAGTGGTTGTTCATCAAACCAAAACCAAAGAATAGCAAAATCTGCTGCGCATAATCTCTTATTATTGAATGTGACGTTTTTTGTTTTATAGTGGTGTATAAGTAGTGTTATGAAGAAATCGCCACATAAATTTTCAATACTTTAATTATTGGTTTTACTCCAACTTATTCGAAAGAATAGGTTGGAGTATTTTTTTTTAGCTCAATTTAATCTTCTTTTTTCAAAAATTTAATAAAAATTGGTATTTAGCTGGGTATTTCACGTAGAATTCTTTGTATCTTTGCAAGTTGGATGGGTATCATCCATTTAAAGCAATAAAATCAACAAAAATAAATAACTATAAACAACGAATTTTATGTCAAAAAAAGCAGTTTTAATGATATTAGATGGCTGGGGCATTGGCGATAAAGCCAAAGATGATGTGATTTCACAAACACCTACGCCTTATTGGGATTCTTTGAACGCACAATATCCTCATTCTGAATTACAAGCTTCAGGCGAAAACGTTGGTTTACCCGATGGTCAAATGGGTAATTCAGAAGTAGGGCACTTAAATATTGGTGCGGGTCGTGTGGTGTATCAAGACTTAGTTAAAATTAACATCGCTTGCCGTAATAACTCTATTTTACAAAATCCAGAAATTATACGTGCCTATGAATATGCCAAAAAACACGGATCAAAAATGCATTTCATTGGTCTTGTTTCCGATGGTGGCGTACATAGCTCGTTAGATCATTTGTACAAATTATGCGATATCGCTAAAGAGTACAACATTGCTGATGCTTACGTGCATTGTTTCATGGATGGTCGTGACACCGACCCACGAAGCGGCAAAGGCTTTATTCAAGCACTCGAAAATCACTTAAACAAAACAGGCGGAAAAATTGCGTCTATTGTTGGCCGTTATTATGCCATGGACCGCGATAAACGTTGGGAACGTGTGAAAGTTGGTTACGATTTATTGGTGAATGGCGTTGGCGAAGCTGCAACGGATATGGTGGCAGCTGTACAAAAATCGTATGATGGCGATGTGACCGATGAATTTATCAAGCCAATTGTGCATGTGGATGCTCAAGGTAATCCTGTGGCAAAAATTGAGGCCAACGATGTGGTTATTTTCTTCAATTATCGTAATGACCGTGCTAAAGAGTTAACCCTTGTATTAACTCAAAAAGATATGCCTGAATTTGGTATGCACACCTTGCCATTGCAATTTTTTTGCATGACTCCATACGATTCTTCATTTGAAGGCGTTTATGTATTATTCGACAAGGATAATGTAATGAATACGCTCGGCGAAACTATTTCAAAGGCGGGATTAAAACAATTGCATATAGCAGAAACCGAGAAATACGCACATGTTACTTTCTTCTTCAACGGCGGACGTGAAGAGCCATTTACGGGCGAAGAACGTATTTTAATTCCATCACCTAAGGTGGCTACTTACGATTTGAAACCAGAAATGAGCGCTTACGAAGTGGCTGATGCCTTGACTGCCGAATTAGAAAAACAAAAATTTGATTTTGTGGTGGTCAATTTTGCTAATGGCGATATGGTGGGCCATACTGGTGTGTATGAGGCTATTCAAACAGCTGTAAAAGCTATTGATGCGTGTGTCGAAAAAGTGGTTGAGACGGCAAAACGGAACGATTATGAATTAATTATTATTGCTGACCATGGTAATGCCGATCATGCTTTAAATGAAGACGGGTCTCCAAATACAGCCCATTCGTTAAATCCTGTTCCATTTGTATATGTGAGCAAAAACAAAGAGGCTGTGGTCGAAAATGGTATTTTAGCCGACGTAGCACCATCTATTTGTCATCTTTTGGGTATTCAACAACCTGCTGATATGAGCGGTAAAAATCTTATTAAGTAATTTTTAAATTAATCAAATAACGAACACTTATCTTTATTATGAAAACAACAAAATTCTTTATCGGTTTATTGTTTTTTACTATGAGTTCTTTGGCGATGGCAGAAAAAAGCCCTGTGCTTATGACCATTGATGGTCATGATGTCACCAAAGCTGAATTTGAGTATATTTATCATAAGAACAACACCAATAATGCTGTTGATAAAAAAACATTGGACGAATATGTCGAGTTGTTTAAGAATTTCAAATTAAAAGTGGTTGAAGCTCAGCATCGCGGTTTGGACACATTACCAGCGTTTGTGAATGAGTTACGCGGTTATCGTAATCAATTGGCTAAACCTTATTTGACTGACATGTCACTTGAGGATAAGTTATGTCGCGAAGCGTATGAGCATTTGAAACAAGATGTGGAAGTAAGTCACATTTTGATTAAAATTAAAGAGAACCCAAGTCCAACAGATACTTTGGCTGCTTATCAAAAAGCATTGAGAGCACGTAAACGTTTAATGACAGAAGGTTTTGACAAAGTGGCTCCAGAACTTTCTGATGATCCTTCGGCAGCACAAAATAAAGGGTATTTGGGCTTTTTTACAGGCGGTATGTTGGTTTATCCATTCGAAAAAGCCATGTATGAATTGCCTGTTGGTGAAATTTCACAACCTGTACGTACGTTTTATGGTTATCACATAATCAAAGTACATAGCCGTCGTCCATCAAGAGGCCAAGTGCAAGTCTCTCATATCATCAAAGTGGTGAAAGCAGATGCTTCAGAAGCAGATAAAGAAAAAGCAAAAAAAGAAATAATGGCTATCTCAGCGCGTTTGAAAGCTGGCGAAGACTTTGAGAAAATTGCTCGTGTGGAATCGGATGATAAAGGTTCTGCATCTCGTGGTGGCGAATTAACTTGGTTTGGAGTTGGTCGCATGGTACGCGAATTCGAAGATGCAGCATTTGCATTGACTACCAAAGGTCAAGTAAGCGAACCTGTACAAACTGCTTTTGGCTGGCACATTATCCGATTGAATGATAAACGTGGTTTAGAACCATACGAGAAGAAAAAACCGGATCTTATTCGTGCTATGCAACGTGATGAACGTGCATCAATGGGTCGTAAAGTGTTGGTTGATCGCTTGAAAAAAGAATATAATTATCAGGTTATTGATAAAGCCATGAAAGAAGTAACTGCTTTTATGATGAGAACACAATACATTGATTCAACGTTTATCAAAAAGGCAGATTTGTTGAATAAACCATTAGCTACATACGCTGATAGAACATTATATCAGAATGATTTGTTGCGTTTTATTGCCTTAACAAGTCCTGATAAAAGTGAAGCGATGTTGATGTTGGCCGAAAAAATGGAACCATTTGTACAAGAGCAAATTTTGGCTTATGAAGACACACAATTAGAAAAGAAATACGATGAGTTCCGCTTCTTGATGCAAGAATATCATGATGGAATTTTATTATTCGACGTCAGCAATACTGAAGTATGGGAAAAAGCATCAAAAGATGTAGAAGGCTTAAAAGCTTATTTTGCACAGAATAAAGATCAATATGCTTGGCCAACGCCTCATTACAAAGGTCGTATTGTAGCTTGTAAAGATGCAGCTACTGCTAAAATGGTGAAAGCATTGTTGAAGAAATTACCAGCCGATTCAGTTGGTTCATACCTCAATACACGCGTCAATAACGATAGTGTGAAATTGGTAAAAACAGAAGTTGGCGTTTGGAAACAAGGTGACAATGCTTTGATTGACAAAAATGCATTTAAAGTGAAAAAAGCAGAAGTAACCGTAGATGAGCAGTTCCCTGTTGTGGTAGTGGTTGGTAAAATGCTCAAAAAAGGTCCAGAAGCCTATACCGATGTACGTGGTGCTGTTACGGCTGATTATCAAAATGAATTGGATCGTTTATGGATCGAAAAATTACGTGCTAAATATCCGATAGTGGTGAATCAAACCGTATTGAAAACTGTAAAAGAATAATGTTAGCATTCAAACATATTGCTTTAGGATGTGGTTTGTTGCTTGTGGTTGGTTCGTGCCAACAACAAGCAGCCGACACTTCGCGTGAACCTGTTTTAGAGGTCGAAGGTAAGTTTCTGTATCACGATGATCTCGATAAAATTATTCCCGAAGGAACCTCACGTGAAGATAGTACCAACTTAGCCGATGCGTATATTCGGAAATGGATTACCGATGTGTTGCTGTACGAAAATGCTAAACGTAATATTGCCAATGAAGACGTGGTAGAAGATTTGGTAGAAGAATATCGTAAATCATTGACCATACACTATTACCAACAACGTTTGGTGGCACAGCGTTTAGCTGAACCTACCGACGAGGAAGTGGCAGCCTTCTACGAAAAACATACCGATCAATTCCTATTGGCAGAGAACATGTTGCGTGGCGTTTATTTAAAAGTGCCTTTGGCTTCGCCTAAAGTCGATCGCGTACGAGGCTATATGCGTAAAATTAACGAAAAATCGATTCAACAGATAGAGCAATACAGTATTCAACATGCAGTGAGTTACGATTATTTTGTGGATAAGTGGCTTTATCTGAACGATGTACTCAAAAAAATGCCATCGGCTATTCCTGATCAAGGAGCCTTTTTATCGAACACCAAATTTTACGAAACAAGAGATTCGGTATATACGTATATGCTGAATATCACCGATTATCAATTGGCAGGTTCGCCAGCTCCATTAGAATTTGTTCAAGAAAAAGTGCGTACTATACTTTATAACCAACGTAAAATAGAGTATATTACAAACTTTGAAACTGAACTTTATGAAGATGCTCAAAAGGATGGCGAAATCACCTATTTTGGTGAAAAGTAACCATGTAACATGCAATACCTTTAAAATTATGCAATTAAAAAAAATGTATGGAGTTTTACTCCTTTGTTGTTCTGCTTTCTCGTTACAAGCTCAATCCAATATGATTGATGGTGTGGTATGGGTAGTGGGTGATAACGCTATTTTACGCTCAGAAGTGGAAGAACAACGCGTTCGTGCACAATATGAAGGTAATCGCATTCAAGGTGATCCGTATTGTGTTATTCCTGAACAAATAGCGGTTCAAAAACTATTTTTACACCAAGCTAAAATTGATAGTGTAGAAGCCAGCGCATCGCAAGTCGAATCGCAGTTAAATATGCGCATTGATCACATTTTGCGTGAGATTGGTTCGAAAGAAAAAATGGAGGAATACTTCAAGAAATCGACTACCGAAATCAAAGAAGAACTGCGTCAAACGATACAAGATCAAATGACGATTCAAATGGTTCAACAAAAACTGGTGGGCGATATTAAATTAACACCGAGCGAAGTTCGTCAATTTTATCAAACCCTTCCTGCTGATAGTATTCCCATGATTCCAGCCATGGTAGAGGTACAAATAGTAACCATAGAACCTCCCATTCCGCTCGAAGATATTGAGGCTACCAAAAAACGCTTGCGCGAATTTGCCGATCGTGTAAATAGTGGAACCGCTGATTTTTCATTGTTAGCCCGTTTGTATTCTGATGATACAGGAACCGCCACGAAAGGTGGTGAACTTGGCTTTTTTGGTCGAGGAACTATGGTGCCTGAATTTACCAATGCCGCTTTTGCTTTGCAGGAACCAGGTCAAGTGTCGCGTGTTTTCGAAACCGAGTTTGGATTTCATATCGTACAACTCATCGAAAAACGTGGCGACCGAATTAATTGCCGACATATTCTATTACGTCCTCGCGTTTCGAGTGATATTAAGGTGAAAACCTTCATGAAACTCGATAGTGTTGCCAGTCTTATTCGTTCGGGCAAACAAACATTTGAGGCTGCTGCCACTCTAAATTCGTCTGATAAAAATACCCGTATGAATGGTGGTTTAATGACGAATGCTGCCACAGGAACTACTAAATTTGAATATCAAGATTTACCGCAAGAGGTGGCCAAAGCGGTTTATAGTTTGAATGTGGGCGAAATCTCGGCTCCATTTTCGATGATGAGCCAAGAACTTGGTCGTGAAGTGTACGCCTTTGTAAAAGTAAAATCAAAAATTGCTAATCACAAAGCTAATTTAACCGACGACTATCAACAATTGAAACAGTATTGCCAAGCGTTTAAAAGTCAGGAAATTATTCAAAAATGGATTGAGCAAAAAATCAAAGAAACCTATATTTATATTGCTCCAGACTGGCAAAATTGTGATTTTAAATATTCTAATTGGGTGAAAAAATAGGGTTTGAATGGGAGTGAATCGATTGAAAATAGGGCTTTTTGCGGTGCTAATGTTGGTTGGCGTGGGTGCGTTTGCACAAAATACCATGTTGCGACCTGCATCTGGTAAGTCTGGAGCCGTTATGAAGCCAAAACCAAAGGCACAACCTCCCAAAACCATTGCTCCATCAGCAGCCCAACCAACGGCTGTTCAACCAGCTTCCAATACCAAGAAAACCAACGTTTTTTTGGAAAATGCGGAAACATTTAGCTACGACAAAGATTTGATGGCCGATGGCCAGTTGCTCAAAGGTAATGTGCGTTTTCGTCACGACGATGCCTATTTGTATTGTGACAGTGCTTATTTTTTTGAAGAACGGAATTCGTTCAATGCCTATGGCCATGTGCGTATTGTACAAGGTGATACGTTGTTTATTTATGGCGATGTTTTGTACTACGATGGTGATACAAAAATGGCTCGTTTACGCAAGAATGTTCGCATGCATAACCGTACTGTTCGTTTAACCACCGATAGCTTAAATTATGATCGTGGAGCCAATGTTGGTTATTATTTTACGGGCGGTAAACTCACCGATGCAACTAATACATTAACCTCAAAATTTGGTTACTATTATCCAGGATTGGAGATGGCATTGTTCAGAGGAAAAGTGCGGCTAACAAACCCTAACTTTGTGATGGATGCCGATACATTGAAGTATTTTACAGAAACTGATTTGGCGCAAATTCTTGGTCCTACTACAGTACTTTATGAGAAGGAGACCACTATTTATTCAGAAAAAGGGTGGTATGATACTAAAACCGAACAATCTGAATTGTTGTTGAATTCCCTCATAACCCATCAAGATGGCAAAACGTTGAAAGGCGATACCATATTTTATGATAAGAAAAAAGGAATTGGACGGGCACATCATCATGTAGAGCTCGACGATACCGTGAAAAAAGTGTCACTTCGAGGTCATTATCTCTATTACAAAGAAGAAGGTGATGTGGCTTTGGCCAAGGATTCGGCATTAATGATTGACCATTCTACTACCGATACGTTGTATTTGAATGCCGATACATTGTTTTCGTATGCTGTTGATTCGGTCGATAAAGTAGTGGAGGCATTTTACAATGTACGTGTCTTTAGAAAAGATGTACAAGCGGTATGCGATTCGGCACGCTACGAAACGCGTGATTCCGTTTTGCACCTTATGAAAATGCCAATTTTATGGTCAGATAATCAGCAAATTACAGGCGATACTATTCGTATTTTTTCGGTAAATGGAGCGGTTGAACGACTGCAAGTAATCAATTCTGCCTTTGTTTGTCAGCAAGAAGATTCTATACGTTTTAACCAATTGTCGGGTAAGGAGGTTACTGCTTATATGGCTGATGGCGAGCTATATCGTGTGGATGTGCGTGGTAATGCGCAATCGTTGTTTTTTCCGCGCGAAGCAGATAGTACCATGATAGGTATGAACCAAACGGAAAGTAGCTTCTTAACGGTGTATTTGAAGAAACAAAAAATAGATCGCATTGTACTTTATCCTACGCCTATAGGTGTTATGACACCGCTTGATCAGGTAGCAGCAGAGTCCATGTATTTACCAAATTATTCGTGGCAGGTGGCTATTCGACCACAAAAATGGGAAGATGTATTTGCACGTCCAGTGAGAACTGTGGCAGCCACTTCTAAACGTCGTCGTCGTGCTACAGAAAGTGAACCAAAAGAGACAATATCGGAAGCGAATACGAACAAACCATCAGAAACTAATACAACACCAGTTTCATCTGGTTCGTCACCGCGTCCATCGATGCCAAATATAGGTGGCTCTTCGAGCACTCTGAAAACTAATGCCCTAGGAGGAAAATAATGAAACGACCAGTAGTAGTTTTACAATACGATTTAACCGAGCAAACGTCTCTTGCCTTTGGTGAACAGTTGGCAGCAGGATTTAACTACGATTTACACAGTTTGACGATTGGCGATAAAACCGAAGATAATGTAGTGCGATTAGGAGATGTGGCAGACGTTTTAGAACAATTGGATGCCTCGTTGTTGGTAGTTGAGCTGACAAACAAACTGTCTGTGCAAACTTATTTAGATGCTTTTCGTGCTTTGCGGATACCTTATTTGTTTGTTCGCGCTGGTCAAAAGCCTAATTTTGAAAAGGTGGCTTTACCTATCTCTTTTTTGATTGAAGATAAAGAAAAAGGACCTTTCGCAGCTGCTTTTGGACGTTTCTTTAAATCGCAATTAGTTATCTTTCAGCCGAAAGATTATGGTACTAAGGCATTGCAGAATATTGACGCAATTAAAACTTTATTGGACTCTTTCCAATTGAATTATGAAGTCCGTAAGGCGTTTAAAGATAGTAATGGTGTAGAACGTGAGGCCGCCAATTGGGCAGCAAGTGGTGAGGCTGGATTGGTGTTGGTTTCCGCTTCACGTGAATATGGTTTAGATGATTTGTTATTTGGCAGTAAGGAACGTAAAATGATAACACGTACCAATGTTCCTGTTATGCTCATCAATCCACGTGGCGATTTATATACTTTATGTGATTAATTTAAAACAAGATAGATATGAAAAGAATTCTACTCTGTGCGATGTTTGTGATGGTTGGCATGGCTATGTCGGCTCAAACACTAAATTATCCAATTGTGCAAGTTGATGGTAAAAATTACTATTCGTATACCGTTGAACCTAAAGACGGATTATATGGTATTTCTCGCAAATTTGGTGTGTCGCAAGCCGACTTACATGCTTGTAACAAAGGTTTGGAATCAGGCTTAACTATTGGTCAAATTATTTTAGTACCAGTGGTGGGACCAGTGGCTAAAGATAATCCCGCAGGTAGCTTTGTGACTCACGAAGTGTTACCCAAACAGACGTTGTATTCGCTCTCTCGACAATATGGCGTTTCGGTGGATGAATTGATTGCCAATAATCCAGAATCTAAATCAGGTTTAACTGTGGGGATGTTGTTGAAGATTCCTGTTAAAACACCTCAAGTTACTAAACAAACCGTAAAAGCAGCAGCGCCTACATCGCCAATTGTAACCAAGCCAGCGCCAAAGGTGGAGAAAGAAGAAAAGGCTGAAGCGCCTAAACGTACACACGTTGTACAACGTAAAGAAACATTATACAGTATTAGCCGTCAATACGATATTTCGGTGGAAGAGCTAACGCGCGCTAATAATATTACCTCTATCAAGGTCGGTCAGGAATTGATAATTCCTATGCCACAAAAACAAGAACAGACAGAAACCACCATTGAAGAGCCTTCAATAAAAGTGGTCGAAAATCCAACTATGGCCGTTAAAAAGGGCGATTTAGATCTTATTAATAATCCCCAGCCAGTTAAACCAGCGGCTCAAAATCCTAATGCGTTGCGTATTGCTGTATTGTTGCCTTTTATGCTCGAAACACCTTATATTGATGCGTCGGTGAATTATTTTTGGGATTTCTATCGTGGCATTTTATTGGGTCTGAACGAAGTGAAAAAATCTGGAATATTCGTTGACTTATATACGTTTGATATTGAGAAAAATCAAGGTACGTTAGATTCTGTTTTGCGATTGCCTGTGTTAAAAACCATGGATCTAATTATTGGGCCAGCTTATTCTAACCAAGTGGCAGCAGTGTCTAGGTTCTCTATAGATAATCGTATTCACATGGTTGTGCCGTTTACATCAAAAATCGAGTTAGATGATTCGCACGAGTTTTTATTACAGTTTAATCCATCTCAAGATGTGTTACTACCATTGGTGGCACAAACTATGGTTGACCGTTTTTCTTCGTCTAATTTTATTATAGCACGTTTCACTGGAAAACAAGATAAAGCTAACGCGTTGGCCGATGAGGTGATAAAAGCACTTGCTGCTAAACGCAAAACATATCGTGAACTTCAATTGAGTACCAGTAATGTGGATACGCTCAAAACACTTGCAGGACGCAATAAAACACTCTTGTTCTTGGCTACTACGCGTTTAGATATGGTATCTTCATTGTTACCACAAATCGAAACGTTGGGTTCGCCGGCCTTACAAATTTGGGGATTTGAAGATTGGAAACAGTGGGTCAATTTCCACGAAGGGACCTATTATTATTCGCTTTTCAAGAAAAAAGATACGAGCGCTTATCAAGCCAATTACAAAAAATGGTATGGAGAGCTAAGCCCAATAAATATCCCTATGTACGACTTAATTGGTTATGATTTAATTAATTATACAACCGCAGCTCTTAAAGCTAAACGTAAGAATATGTCGGCCGCTTTTGGTAATGTGGAGTGTGATTTGTTACAATCAGAATTCAAGTTCCAAAAAGTAAAATCGGGCACTCATTGGATGAATATGAGTTGGTCCTTGTTTGGCTATTACAATGGGAAAGTGACTGAAATAAAATGAACTATCGCAAAGTAATCATATTATTCATCCTGTTTGTCAGCGCAAACAGCGTATTCGGGCAAGTTAATTATTTCGTTCCTGACTATGGCGTTGGTGTACGCGGAGGAGCTACGGCATCGTGGGTTTCTTTTTCGCCATCCGTAGCGCAAAGCTCAACTTATGGATTGCAAGCTGGAGGGGTGTTTCGCTATGTTTCGGCTAAGTACTTTGGCGTACAAGTTGAAGCCAATTTTACGCAGCGTGGTTGGACTGAACAATCAGATGCTTATACCTATACCCGTCAGTTGAATTATGTGGAAGTCCCTTTTTTGTCACATATTTATTTTGGCGGCAAAGTGTTTCGATGGTTTTTTAATTTAGGTCCATCGGTGAGTTATCAAATTTCTGATAACGTGGAATCTACGGTGACCAATGCGCAACAAAAACCACGCCACACGATGGCTGTTAAAAATCGTTTGGATTACGCTATCGCGGTGGGAACTGGTTTTGAATTTAATACCAAACGGGCTGGTATTTATCAATTAGAGGCTCGCTATTCATTTGGGTTGGGCGATATGTTTCCTAATAGTGCTACCGATGATTATCGTCGTTCTAGCAATCAAAATCTATCCCTCTGTTTAGGCTTGTTATTTAATGCAGGCAAGTGATAGCAATGTCTTAGATCCATAAAAAAGCGAAACAAATTTGTTTCGCTTTTTTATGGAATATCTTTTGTAAAAAATATTATAGTTCCAAGTCTGCATTGATAATTTCGTGCCAAGGCAAACCGCTTTCGGCCACTTTTGCCAAAAATGGATCTGGATCCAACTCTTCGAGATTGAATACGCCAGGTTTGTTCCATGTGCCAGTCATAAAGAGATAAGCACCCGTCATGGCAGGAACGCCAGTGGTGTAACTTACACCTTGTGTACCTGTTTCTTTGTAGGCTTCTTCGTGGCTGCAATTATTGTAAATATAGTATGTTTTAGCGTTGCCATCTTTTATTCCTTTAATACGACAGCCAATTGATGTCCAGCCAGTATAATTTGCACCTAATTCTTCTGGAGCTGGTAATACCGCTTTTAAGAATTGAATTGGTACAATTTGTTGTCCGTTATAATCAATTGGGTCGATGCGCGACATGCCAATGTTTTGAATAACACGCAAGTGTGTTAAGTATTCTTGTCCGAATGTCATCCAAAAACGAGCACGTTTTAGCGTTGGAAAGTTTTTCACTAATGATTCCAACTCTTCGTGATACATTAGATATGATTCGCGAGGGCCGATTTCTGGATAGGTAATCGGTTGGTGAATTTCCAAAGGACCAGTTTCTTCCCATTTCCCATTTAAGAAGTAACGTCCTTTTTGTGTAATTTCGCGGATGTTGATTTCTGGATTAAAATTGGTAGCAAATGCTTTGTGGTGATCTCCAGCGTTACAATCTACAATATCTAATTCGTGAATTTCGTCGAAATGATGCTTGGCAGCATAAGCCGTATAAACGCTCGTGCAGCCAGGGTCAAAACCACAACCTAAAATAGCCATTAAACCAGCTTCTTTGAAGCGATCTTGATATGCCCATTGCCATGAATATTCGTACTTAGCTTCTTCTAAAGGTTCGTAATTGGCCGTATCCAAATAGTTACATCCAGCCTCCAAACAAGCATCCATAATATGTAAATCTTGGTATGGTAAAGCCAAATTCATCACAAGTTTTGGTTGAAATTGTTTCATGAGAGCCACAAGTTCTGGAACATTGTCTGCGTCCACTTTAGCAGTTGAAACAGTTACGCCATAACGTGCTTTAAGGTCGGCAGCTATAGCGTCACATTTCGATTTAGTGCGGCTGGCAATCATAATTTCAGTAAACACGTCTGTGTTTTGTGCTAACTTATGTGCAGCCACTGTAGCTACACCGCCAGCTCCAATAATCAAAACTTTTCCCATGCGGTTTATTGTTTTTAAGTTTGTATTTCTTTTATGCTTTTAATGTGTTTATTAAGGTTTTAATGACCTATAATAATCACGATACAAAGGTACATATTTTTTCGAATAGGGAAGTGGTTTTGCTGTCTAAAATTGTTTTTGTACCTTTGTCTTATCTTATGAAACGACAGATACTGTATATTGCCTTTCTTTTTGTGGTCTCTAGCTTATTTGCAGAGCCATTTTACACGCATGTTACTGTCAACAATATTCGTACGTTACAAGTGCGCATAGCTGACAATCCGTTAGCCATTCCAATCATTGAATTAGGTTCCGACCAATCGGTGCGAATCTCATTTGACGAGATGTCCTATGAACCCAAAAATTACACGTATGCCTTGGTGCATTGTAATGCCGATTGGACACGTTCTTCGTTGTCGGAAGTCGATTATTTGGAAGGTTTTGCCAATGGAACTATTGATAATTATGCGTTTTCTTCCAATACGACAACGCTTTACGTACATTATCAATTTGATGTGCCTAACGCCGATTTAAAATTGAAGGTATCTGGCAACTATGCCGTAGTTATTGCTCAGGATAATGATTTTACGAAGCCAGTGGCTGTGGCTTGTTTCTCGGTTGTTGAGTCGCGTGTAACGGTCAAAGGGTCGGTGCGTGGTAATACCGATAGAGAGTTGGCAGGGCGCTATCAGCAAGTCGATTTTGAGGTGGGAACAAGCGGTTATGAAGTGCGCGATCCATTTACAGAACTCAAAGTAACGGTGCAGCAAAATCGTCGTTGGGACAATGCAGTTACCAATTTGACGCCTACTTATACATCCGCCAATGTTCAATCATACAACAATAATCGGCGTTTGATTTTTGAAGGCGGTAATCAATATCGAAGTATTGATTTTTCATCAGAATATACGTATGGTAGCGGCATTGACCGTATCACATTTGATCGTACATTTTATCATGTGTGGTTATTCCCAAGTGAAACTCGTGCGGGACGTGGCGTAGAACAAGGTTATGATGCTAATGGGCAGTTTTTAGTGAATCGTCAACGTTCCAACGATGTGGATGTAGAAGCCGATTATATGTGGGTACATTTTGCAGTACCAATGTCGGAGCCTTATTTTAATGGAAAACTCTGTTTGCTTGGTCAGTTATTCAACAATCAAATTGATGAACAATCGCGTATGGTGTATGACTTTGCACAGAAAGCTTATGTGAAATCACTTTTCCTCAAACAAGGAGGTTATAATTTCCAATATCTGTTTGTTGAAAAAGATGCCAAGAGTGGAACGCTTCAACCAGTCGAAGGAAGTTATTGGCAAACTGAAAATGAGTATGCCATTTACGTGTATCATCGTCCTTGGGGTGAGCGATATGACAAATTGGTGGCCGTTAAATTGGTGTCGCAATAGCTTATGTTTGCTTGAAAAAATGTCATTTTTGATAGATGCAATAGCTGTTATAGAACAGCTATTTTTTTTTGTTAATATAAAAATAAAGTTGTAGATTACCCCTTTATTTTTTAGTAAATTTTAACGCGCTTAGAGATTAATATAATAGATTATATATGAGTTACTTGAAATTTGATAAAATGTTGCTTACCAACCTCGAAAAGTCGTTGGATAAGGAAATGTTGCGCACAAATAAGGCTGGAGCTTATGCCAGTACGACCATTATTGATTGTAATACGCGTAAATATCATGGTTTGCTGGTGGTGCCAGTTCCCGAAATCGACCGCGATAATCACGTCTTATTATCTTCGTGCGACGAAACGGTGATTCAACATGGTGCCGAGT
>JAQVJY010000020.1 GCA_028694915.1 Paludibacteraceae bacterium | reverse complement strand
AGACATATGATACCACAGTCCTACATTACTGCATGGCGAAAACAGGCTCCTTGGCAGGAAAACTACCAAGTTGAACAAGATTTGATTATTCAACGGACATTAATCGCGTTATTCAATGACGATTTCATTAGAAAACGATTGGCATTTCGAGGAGGAACAGCATTACATAAATTATTCTTAGCTCCGGCAGCAAGGTACTCGGAAGACATTGATCTTGTCCAGATAAAAGCAGAACCATTCGGAGCTATCATCGACAAAATTCGAGAACAACTTTCATTTTTAAAAAAACCTCGTATCAAGCAAAAAGAACACAACAATACTATTATATATAGCCTTCAATCCGAAGATGAAGTTCCTATAAAACTAAAAATAGAAGTCAATACTAGAGAACATTTTTCTGTATATGGCTTACAAGATATTCCGGTAAAGATGGATTCAGAATGGCATACCGGAGAGGCAATAGTTACTACTTATGGATTGGACGAATTATTAGCAACTAAACTAAGGGCATTATACCAACGAAAGAAAGGGCGTGATTTGTTTGATTTATGGTATGCTTTAAATAACGCAGAGGTAAATATCGATAAAGTAATTGAAGCATTCAGACACTATATGAATGAAGAAGGTAATGGAGTAAGCCAAAAGGAATTTATAGCGAATATGGAAATGAAAATTGAAGATGCGGATTTCGTTGGGGATATGCATGGATTACTTCGAAGTGGAATTGCATACGATATAAATGAAGCATACGAATTTGTAAAAAAAGAAATATTAGAAAAGTTATAACGGAATGTCGAATTCAGCCTTATTGAATAAGTAACCCAACTACCTTGTTTTTCAAACCATTGAGCATAAATTAATCAAAGATTCACACCCTTTTGGCGCTAAAAAAAATAAACTCTGATAATCGATCGATTATCAGAGTTTCATAACCTTTGTGATCCGCCTGGGATTCGAACCCAGGACCCCATCCTTAAAAGGGATGTGCTCTACCTGCTGAGCTAGCGAATCAACCTCATTGCTTTCTTGCAAAAGCGAGTGCAAAGGTAAAATCTTTATTTTAAAAAACCAAAGTTTCCTTTATTAAAATTGAAATTATTTTCGCCCTTTCCTGTCAACGACTTAATACCGATAGTGTTCCGGTTTGTAAGGCCCATCTACCGGCACACCCAGGTATGCGGCCTGTTTGGGCGTCAGTCGGGTAAGTTTCACCCCAAGGCGATCCAAATGCAGGCGGGCTACTTCTTCATCAAGATGCTTCGGCAACCGATACACCCCCACTTCGTACTCGTTATTCCATAACTCCATTTGCGCCAACGTCTGATTCGTAAACGAATTGCTCATCACGAAAGACGGATGCCCCGTAGCACAACCTAGATTAACCAGCCGTCCCTCGGCCAACAGAAAGATGGCATTTCCCGAAGGGAAAGTATATTTATCCACCTGCGGTTTGATATTGGTATGGCGTATCCCCGGGAAGTTCACCAGCCTATCCACCTGAATCTCGTTATCGAAATGCCCGATATTGCACACGATGGCCTGATCTTTCATCTGTTGCATATGCTCAAGGGTAATCACGTCGCAATTGCCGGTTGCCGTCACAAAGATATTTCCCTCCTTCACGGCCTCCTCCATCGTGGTCACCTCAAACCCCTCCATAGCGGCCTGCAAAGCACAAATGGGGTCGATCTCCGTAACCAGGACGCGCGCACCATACGAACGCATCGATTTTGCACACCCCTTGCCCACGTCGCCGTAACCCAGCACCACCACCACCTTGCCGGCTATCATCACATCCGTTGCACGCTTAATGCCATCGGCCAGCGATTCGCGACACCCGTACAGGTTATCGAATTTCGATTTGGTAACCGAATCGTTCACGTTAATGGCCGGCACCAGCAGTTCGCCTCTTTCCATCATTTGATACAACCGGTGAACGCCCGTCGTCGTTTCTTCCGAAATCCCCTTCAAGCCCTCCACCGTCCTGTGCCAACGGCGATTATCCTCATGTAAAATCCGTTTCAGCGTATCCAGAACAGCCTGATCCTCCCTGTTCTCCCCCTTGCGATTGAGCAACTCAGCATTTTCTTCGGCATAATACCCCTTATGCACCAGCAACGAAGCATCACCCCCATCGTCCACAATCAGATTCGGCCCCTTGCCATCGGGAAACCGAAGCGCCATATCGGTACACCACCAATACTCCTCAATGGTTTCGCCTTTCCACGCAAAAACCGGCACACCCGCCGCAGCAATTGCGGCAGCAGCATGATCCTGCGTAGAAAAGATGTTGCAGCTTGCCCAACGCACATCTGCACCCAATTTCACCAACGTCTCAATCAATACCGCCGTCTGTATGGTCATGTGCAGCGATCCCGTGATGCGTGCACCCTTCAACGGTTGTTCCGTCGCATATTTCCTGCGCAGCGCCATCAGCCCCGGCATCTCTTTTTCGGCTATTTCAATTTCCTTTCGTCCGAAATCGGCCAGCGATATATCGGCAATTTTATACGGAAGATCCGTAGCATAATTTTTATTTTGAATCATAACTCTACTATTATATGCTGTTTTCTGCCAACAAAGTTACACCATAAATTTTGAATGGCCGAAAAATCGCCCGTTTTCCATACACCCAAAGGGAAATTTTTCCCATCTTTGTAGGTAAAGACATCCGTAAGTTCCCTATTTTTGTATAATCTGTATATACACAAAGAGGATGCAGAAAAGCGCATGGATGAGGAAAAAGAACACACGGCATTCTACCCCGATGATACGCCACCCGAAACAGGGAATTATCCGGTGACAGCATCACTGAAATACTACTTCAAGACCCACATCGAAAATACGTTCCGGACAGCAAACCTCGACGAAAAACTCACTTCTTTGTTCTCGGAAACCGACATGGAAAATCCTTTTAACGAAAAAGAAACCCATTTCTTGGTAGAAAAAATCAACCAACTGAAACTCATCGATCTTACGGTCACCGATGGAAGTTTTCTCATCGAAGTTTTAAACAAACTGACCTTCCTGCTTTCGAAACTCGACCCACACAACGAGAAATGGAAACAGCAGCAAATCATGGCGCTCGACAGTATCGCCGACCCTACTTTAAAAAGCGAGCTTCGCAAAAAAATAGAAACCGTTTTTAGCCAAAACAAACCCGATGACGCACGAAAACGGTACTTGTTTCAAAACTGCCTCTACGGCATGTGCATCGACCCCTCGTCTTTAAACGCAGCCAAGCACAACCTTTTAAATTGCCTGTTTGAAGAACAAGAAGCAGCCCGGGATATGAATACACGTGCCGATGTCGACTCCTTGTTCCATCTCGAAACCAATCTGTTGGCCGCAAATGCACCAATCGGATCGTCCAAACATCCAGAAGAAGAACGTTGCCACGCCAACCGGTCGGACGACCGGTTCGACCCCGACCGGGTGTTCGGAATAGAAACCAAAAGCGTTACGATCCACAAAAACCGGAAATTGTTTCACATAACATGGGGAACGTACAACAGCCGGTACCACTATGATGAAGCACCTTTCCCGTCAAAAGACCCGGGAGCGGTTTTGTTTACCCTCGACGAAAGAAATCTCTTAGCCGACATCCTGGCCGAAAGAATCCGAATGAAAAAATACAGAGTGTTGGCATTGAATGTGTTGCAGGATCATGTTCATCTGCTGTTGGCGGCCGAAGAAGAAGAGGTTACAAAAATAATCGACGACCTGAAAGGATATTCCTCCTATACCTTCAATCGCATCCAAGAGAAAACGACGGCAGATGATGGAACCGGTGGATTAACACCCGCTTCTCGCAAGAATATCCGCAAACGGTGGTCAAGAAAATACAACACGGATTTGGTAGCCGATAGTTCGCAGGTAGAGAAAGTGATCGAGGAAATTCAACACAACCATCTCAAGCACGGTCTCCTTTCTATCGATTTTGAGGTCATCTCTTCTGCACTCACTCCCTATAAGCAAGCATTCGAACCCGAAACAATCTCCACCGGCTTCGATATCGTCTTTGGCAACCTGCACTGCGTAAGCACAAAAAAGGTTCCGAAAGACGAAAAGAACCCATCGATGCAATCCCCCGAATTTGCCGAAGAACTCTACGCCCGTCTCATTTTCAAAGGATTCGATTTGCTGAAAAGCGACGGTATTCTTGCTTTACTTATCCCCAAATCGTCTTGGGAAAATCTTGCCGAAAGCGCCGTAAACGCATTGCTCCGTAAAAACAACATCTTGGAAATCTTCGATGCCCCCTCCCCTTTCGCCGGAATAGTCGACACCGTGGTAGCCCTCATCCAAAAAAGAGAATAAAAGGCCGATCATACGCTAGGAAAATCATACCGAAATCCTTCGGAAACAACCTTTACCTATTCATCGTTAATTCATTGGCGATCATTTCGGCTTGTTTCAACACCGTTTCTGTCGCGAGCATTTGCATATCGGGCGGATAACCGTATTTTCTTAACAGTCTTTTTACCGACACCTTCAATTTAGCTTTAGCGCTTTCTTTAATTGTCCAGTCGATTGTGGCGTTCTGTCTTATGGTTTCTGTCAAGGCAACAGCCAATTCACGTAATTTGTCTTTTTGCATGAGTTCCCTTGCACTGTCGTTACTGGCCACAGCCGTATAAAAAGCATATTCAAAATCGGATAGTCCCATTGCCTTAGCTTCCTTGTCCATTTCCACAATCTCCTTACTCAGGCTGATCAGTTCCTCAATAACTTCGGCTGCGGTAAGTATTTTATTGTGGTATTTCTTGATAGTGTTTTCCAACATTTCCCTTAAGGTCTTGCTTTTCACCAGGTTCTTTTTGGCTCTCGATTTAATCTCATTGTTCAAAAGTTTTTTCAATACTTCAAGCGCAACATTTTTATGTTCCATTCCCTTCAACTCCATCAGAAACTCTTCTGAAAGAATGGAAATATCCGGTTTTTTCAATCCGGCGGCATCAAAAACATCGATAACCGGTTCAGTCACCAAAGCCTTGTCGATTACTTGGCGGATCGTCGTTTCCATTTCTTCATCCGTTTTGCCCGTGTCTGAACTGTCAAATTTCACCAAACGCGCTTTTACCGCCTGAAAAAATGCAATCTCGTCCTTAACATCCATCGCCTGCTCGTGAGGTACAGCTATGGCAAAAGCTTTTGACAGAGCAGTTACTTCGTTAATGTATCTTTTCCTTCCATCCTCCAAGCCCAAAATATGTTCTTCGGCTGCCAAAATAATGGACAGTTTTTTGGAAGTATCGGCTTCGAAATACTCTTCGTAATTAAACCCATAATACATATTGGAAACCACTTCCAATTTTTCCAACATCAATTCAACGGCCTGTTCCTGTAAAATAGTTGGATCTCCCTTACCTCCGGAATCTGCATAAAACGAAAGGGCTTTTTTCAAATCGGACGCAATACCCAGATAATCGACAATTAAACCTCCCGGTTTGTCTTTGTAAACGCGATTGACCCTTGCGATAGCCTGCATCAGATTGTGTCCTTTCATGGGTTTGTCGATGTATAGCGTGTGCAGACAAGGAACGTCAAAACCCGTGAGCCACATATCGCAAACAATTACGAGTTTAAGCTCGTCATTCGGATTTTTCATCCTGTCGGCCAACATACGGCGCTGTTCTTTGGTTGTATGGTGGGCTGAAATTTTCGGACCATCGGACGATGCAGATGTTATCACCACTTTAACAACCCCTTTGTTCAGTTCGTTTGAATGCCATTCGGGTCTGAGTTTTATGATAGCTTCATACAAATCGACGGCAATACGGCGACTCATGGTAACAATCATCCCTTTGCCTTCAAAAACAGTTTGTCGTTGTTCAAAATGTTCAATAATATCTTTGGCTATCTGATTCACTCGGTTTTCACTGCCCACCAACGCTTCCAACTGAGTCCATTTGGCTTTGGCCTTTTGGTTGTCGGTCAAATCCTCTTGATCGAGTTCTTTGTCCAGTTCATCTACCAAAGCCTTCCCTTCTTCGCTCAAATTTACTTTGGCCAACCGGCTTTCGTAATAAATACGAACTGTTGCCCCGTCTTCAACAGCTTGGGCTATATCGTAAATATCCACATAATTCCCAAAAACAGCCGGCGTGTTTACATCGGTATTTTCAATCGGCGTACCCGTAAATCCCAAATACGTTGCATTGGGCAGCGCATCACGCAAATATTTGGCAAAACCATACACCGTTTTTTTACCGATTACCTCCCCCTTCTCGTTTTTATCATCAATGGTTTTGGCTTTAAATCCGTATTGGCTCCTGTGCGCTTCATCGGCAATAACCACAATGTTTTCGCGATCGGAAAGCAATTCGTAGACATTACCTTCGTCGGGTTGAAACTTCTGAATAGTTGTAAAAACCACACCACCTGAACCTACTTTTAACAGCTCTTTAAGATGATTTCTATCTTCGGCCTGCACCGGCTCTTGTCTCAACAACTGTCTCGAAGCAGCAAAAGTATCAAAAAGCTGGTCGTCCAAATCGTTACGGTCGGTAATCACCACAACGGTCGGATTATCCATTTCCAACACAATTTTGCCGGTAAAGAAAACCATCGAAAGCGATTTACCGCTTCCTTGCGTATGCCAAACCACGCCGCCTTTACGGTCGCCCACAGGTTGTTTTTTCACACCCGCAAGTCCATAACTTTCGGGCGATTCGTTAACGTAGCTTCCTTCGAGAAGCTCAGGAAGCGTTTTATCGAGGGCCTCAGGCAGTATGTATCCCGCCGCCCTCAACGTCGATTCAACAGCCCGGTTCACTGCATAGTATTGATGGTAGGCAGCCATCTTTTTAACGGTATTTATGGTAATAATTCCCGTTTCGGGATCTTCTTTTTTCGTTTTTTCAAAAACAATGAAATGACGCATCAAGTCGATCAACGTCTCCTTATTGAGCATTCCCTCAATAAGGGTTTCCAACTGACTGACCAAATGGGAGGCTTCAATTTTTCCGTCGGACGATTTCCAGGCCATAAAACGGCTGAATCCCGACGAAATAGTTCCCGCTTTGGCTTCCAACCCATCGGAAATAACCACAAAACCGTTGTAAATAAAAAGCGTCGGAATCAAGGATTTATAAGTCTCTATTTGTCGGAATGCCGAACGAATGGATGCATTTTCATCGGCAGCATTTTTCAATTCGATGACTACCAACGGAATGCCGTTAACAAACAAAACAATATCGGGTCGTTTGGTATGGTTGTTTTCCACAACGGTAAACTGGTTGACAACCAAAAAATCGTTGTTATACGGATTTTTAAAATCAATCAGCCAAACCAGGTCGCCCCGATCATCGCCTTCTACCCGCTTTGAAACAGGAATACCTTCGGTTAAAAAACGATGAAAGGTTTCGTTATTCGTCAACAATTCCGGTGAGTGAATGCGCCGGATTTCTTTTATGGCATCTTCCAGTACATCGGCGGGCATGTTTCTATTGATACGTTTTAGGGCTTTACGCAACCGATCGATCAACAAAACCTGTTCGTAGCTTTCCCGTTCGGGTGTCTCGCCGTCAGGGGCAATATCTGGACCATAAACCGATTCGTAACCAAGTTTTTCCAATAACTCGATAGCAAATTCTTCAATGCTATTTTCGGTAATGCGTTTCATTGATTTTTTTATGTTTTATTCATCAGGATACCTCATAGGAAATAGTTTCCGCATCGAATAAATATATTTTTTTAGAATGGAATCTTAATTTTGCTAATTTATAATTCTCCTCAATTTCACGAAGCAAGGAGGAAATGAATACAGTCTCAATACCTGAATTATTTATTTGTTCAAAGATATGATTGTCGTTATCCGCCAATGAACTGCCTATAATAACCATATTACCGGTCAAACTACCTAATTTATTATAACAGTTTAATAGGTATTCATTTTGATTTATTGCATTGATTTTAATATCTTGTTGAAAAACACAAACAATATCTTGCTCCTCATTATTGAGAATTTCTTCTAACTTTTCATATAATGCTTTATCAGATTCTTGCGTTATTTTTTTTATAATACGCCCATCTTTATAGATGTGGAAAGCGCCATGAAGAAAAAATACATTTTGTGTTTCACATTTAGAATCAAAAACCAACCCCTTCTCATTGCCAAAGAGGTTTGTTTGTTTGTATCTGCTACCATCATCAACTTTATTCAAACGACTGTTTCCCTTTTTTTCTTCTTCAAATATTATTTTTACAACTTTATCAATATCCTTTTTTTTCCACCCCTTATTATTCGCCTTGGAATATGCCTTTACTTCTGTTAAGAAATGTGTTTTTGTTAACTGACTTAATGGTTTTTCTAAAGTATCTTTTTCATTATCAATCGTAATTTTAAGTTTGCCGGTCCGCCTTGCTTCTTTGATCTCAGTATAAATATTATTTTGTCGTGCATTCATGTCTTCCTCTATAAATTTAATTGAAGGACTTAACACTATTGCATTATTTAGTTCATTATTTAGTTCATTGTCAATCGGCTTATATTTCAAAAGAAGTAAATAAAGACAAGAATCGTAGTTTAACGAGAAAAAATTGGTAAAATTTTGAAGCAATAAATAAACGCCCTCATTTTTTTCCGCATAAATATTTTTTATTCCATTTTTTACTATTTCATGCGCTGCTTTCATGAAATCAAACTTAATCTTATTTCTGATGTATTTCTTCAGAAAAACATTATCATAGTTAATGTCTTTTTCTAACTCTCCAATAAATAGTTCTAAGTCATAATTACAATTTTCCACTATGGGCGCAGCTTCTTTATAAACACCTCGATCATTTTCAATCATTTTATTGAATATCGATTTATAGCTTGTGTTTATTCCAAGTCCATAGTTAAAACCATTTCCTATTAGCAGATGGTTTGTCTGGTTTTTAATCCTTTCAAGGACCTCAGGATACTTTAAAACCGCTATTTTTTCTTCCATGATTCAGCCCTGATTTACGGTTATCTCCCCACTCATTAACTTTGGCAACAGTGAGTCTCGTAATTCAATTAGAGTATTTATTTGGAATGAATTAATTGAAATTTTCTTGAAAAGAGGTTTAATTTTGCTTTCAATAAATTCTAAATCATCATTGCACGGAACAAGGATTTCTGTTTCGTTGACATCATTTTTATTAATGTGAGGTTGAGCACCACCTGTTTCATTCAAAATTATTTCATCTATCATGTATTTAATCCAGAGAAAAACATACTCTTTCGGATAGGTTTCATTAGGGATAATTCCCACTACGGATTGATTAGCACAAGTGCTAATTTCGAGCAAACTTATCTGACCTAAAGTTGCTCCTGTAATTGCCAAAACAGTCGTACCTATGGGTAAGAGTTTTGTATTTGATTCAGCTAAACCTAATTCTGTTATAAATTTTGTCGGTTTAAGAATCCTGAAATTATTTACTTCGCCTGAGTTAATCCATGGAATTGTACCATCCCAATATTCGGGTTTTTTAGTTGACGGTGTTCCACCTAAAACTGTTTCTAGTACCAATCCAATTTTAGTTTTTTCTCTCTCTTTTGCTTCCTCAATAAACCACTGCCTGAAAAGTGTTTCGGCCATTTTTTCGAGCGTGGAGTTTTGACGGTGAAGCAGGTCTATTTTATCATCGAGGCTGGAGAGAATAGCGGCTATGGCTTTTTGCTCGGGGAGAGGGGGAAGTAAAATTGGAAATTTTCCTATACTAATTGCGCTGATATTTTCTTGGGCGGTATTACTATCGATATTATTTCTTATAAAGGCTTGAAATTGCTCGGTACTAATAGAATAATAAATGAAATCATTGCATACGCAATTTTTAGCTTTTATTTTTGCCACTCGTTGATTTATATATGCCAATACATCAGTCTTGAGTTTACCAACTTTCCCAATGGTCGCTCCTGTCATGGCAACAACAAAATCTCCTTTGGCTAACTTATATTTTCCCAATTTATCTTTTGGGTATGAACTTGTGTCAACCCTTTCCATTGCGCTTAAAATAATATAAGGGGGATTAATGTCTTTAATTTTTATAACTAATTCCCCAATTTTACCAAATTCTTTGCTTTTAAAAGCAAAACCAGGAATTATTTCTGCAATCTCCCCCAGTTTATATTCCTTCCACTCACTCATTACTATTTATCTTAAAAAAGAATGACAGGATTATTGTTTGTTGTTGTTTTTAGGCAATTTGGGACTTGCCTTTTCAATTTGCTTTTCTTCAGCAGCCACGCGACGTTCAAGTTTTTTGATGTCCTCGCCAATTTCAACCATTTTCGTGACCTCACGAAAATGATCATCCACATTGATATTCTGTGTTTTACATGACTCAACAGCTCTACCAATTGCTACCCGAAAATTCTCCCAACGGGCATATCCCAAAGCCACCATCAGTTCCCGGGCAAACCAAACTCCCGCTTGTTCTCTATCGTCATCACTTGTAATAAAGTGGCTAATTTCATCGAAAACTGATTGTAATTGTGAAATGCGATTTTGATCCATGTTTATAGAATGATTTGTTATATATCCGGTTCGTCAGTCATTGTCAAAAATCTTTAAGTAGGGCTCAAAAATAAAAATACGGTTGCGGCTTTGCTTGGTCAATTCCTTAAGGTAATTAGATTTTTGCATAAGTGCTACTAAATCATTAGCTGCTTTGAAACTCAGATTACACTCTTTCGCTGCCTTATCAATAGAGATAACCGGATCCTTAAATAGAAAATGAACAAGCGTATGAGCAGAATTGCTTCGCCGACCGAAATTGCTATTTATCTCTTTTTCAATGCTTTCTTTAAGTTTTAATATATTAGAAAGTGTTTCTACCGCTTTTGCAGCACTTTGTTCAATGCCTACTAAAAAATATTTTATCCATTGCAGCATATCGTTTTTGGTTCTTACATTACTTAAATTATCGTAATACAGGCTTTTATTTTTTTCGAAATACAATGATGGATAGAGTAAAGGTTTATCTAAAATACCTTCTGATACAAGAAATAAAGTTATCATAAGACGTCCGATACGGCCATTCCCGTCTAAAAACGGATGAATAGTTTCGAATTGATAATGTGCAATAGCAATACGTATTAGCAGAGGAACGTTAATTTCATCATTATTAAGAAACTTTTCCAAATCGCTCATAAGTTCATTCACCAAGTGGTGAGATGGCGGAATAAATACTGCATCATGCAGTGAAGTACCTCCAATCCAGTTTTGGCTAGTTCTGAACTCTCCGGGTAATTTATGTTCACCCCTTACGCTTTGCAGCAGTATTTTATGCGTTTCTTTTAGTAAGCGAGAAGAAATAGGCAGTGATTTTAGTTCTTCAATAGCATTATTTAATGCCTTGATGTAATTATTTACTTCCTGCCAGTCGTCTCTACGTTCGGGATGAATTTCTTCAACCGGCAAAAGGGCTTCATCCATATTGGTTTTGGTGCCTTCAATATGGCTTGAAACCACCGCTTCTTTGGTCACATGCAATTGAATAAACAAATCAATATTGGGAACGAGCCGTGCATAAGAATTTAATTCACCCAACTTAATAGCTGCTTTTTCCAATAGCAGATTCAAGGCCGGCGTTTTCCAAGTCCATTCGTCGTTAATTGCACTAGGAACAAAATATTTGTACCCTAAATTTTTCTCAAAATGTCCGGCTTGATATTTTTCAAGTTCAATCATATTTTTATCGATAAGGAAAATATAAATATCGTTATTTTACTTTTAGCACTCAAAGTAAAATAATGCTGCCTTTATTTTACTTTTCATCCATCAATTTAATTTTTGATAAATTCTCA
This sequence comes from Paludibacteraceae bacterium, assembly GCA_028694915.1. GTDB lineage: Bacteria > Bacteroidota > Bacteroidia > Bacteroidales > Paludibacteraceae > W0P28-013. Next base: position 10,900 of record JAQVJY010000020.1, on the reverse strand, counting down.
AGAATGATTTCGTTCAACCGTGCTTCTTCTTTCAGCTGCTCTTCCAGTTCGGCTTTCAAGGCGGTAAAACGTTCGTTGAAATCGAAATCGTCTTCGTTGTCGGGCAACCCAACATACCTACCGGGCGTAAGCACATAATCGAGCTCTCTTACTTTCTCTATGGACACGGAAGCGCAAAAACCGGGAACATCTTCATAATTGCCATCGGGATTTCGCCAATTATGGTATGTGTTCGCAATTTGCTGAATATCTTCGCGAGAAAGTTCGCGGGTGCGGCGGTTTATCAAATGCCCGAGATTTCTGGCATCGATAAACAATATCTCGTCATGACGATCGCGAAATTTGCCGTTATTGCGGTTTCGACTTAAAAACCAAAGTGCAGCCGGAATTTGTGTATTTAAAAACAGCTTGGCTGGAAGATTTACAATACAATCAATCAAACCGTTTTCAATCAAGGCTTTTCGTATTTCACCCTCTCCGCCGGTTTTTGACGTCAATGCTCCTTTGGCCAATACTACCCCGGCCTGTCCGGTTGGTGCCAAGTGATAAATAAAATGCTGCAACCAGGCAAAGTTGGCGTTTCCAACCGGCGGTACACCATATTGCCAGCGGGCATCGTTCCGCAGTAATTCTCCGCCCCAATCGCTCACATTAAACGGTGGGTTGGCAAGAATATAATCGGCTTTCAGATCTTTATGGGCATCGTTGAGAAACGAACCCTCGTTGTTCCATTTCACCTGCGAACTGTCAATGCCGCGAATAGCCAGGTTCATCTTACACAACCGCCACGTAGTTTGGTTGCTCTCCTGTCCGTAAATGGAAATGTCGTTTGCCCTTCCCTGATGTTCGGTTACAAATTTTTCCGATTGAACAAACATACCGCCGGAACCGCAACAGGGGTCAAACACACGACCGTGATAGGGCTCCAACATTTCGACCAACAATTCAACAACACATCGAGGTGTGTAAAATTGTCCGCCTTTCTTACCTTCTGCAAGCGCAAATTCACCCAGAAAATACTCAAACACATGCCCCAGTATATCGGCACTGCGAGCTTTCGTATCTCCAAGGGCAATGTTGCCAATCAAGTCGATCAATTCTCCCAAACCGGTGGGATCGAGGTTTTGTCGCGCATATACTTTGGGTAAAACACCTTTTAGTGAAGGATTTTCCTTTTCTATGGCATCCATTGCCTCATCCACATACTTGCCAATATCGGGTTGTTTTGCTTTGGATAATAGAAAACTCCAACGTGCTTCCTGCGGTACGAAGAAAACGTTCTCCGCTTTATATTCGTCTCTGTCTTCAGGATCGGCTCCCAGCTCTTCTTCGGCTTTCAGTCGGGCATATAATTCTTCAAAAGCATCAGAGATGTATTTCAGAAATATCAATCCCAACACCACATGTTTATATTCGGCGGCATCGATGTTCTTTCTCAGTTTGTCGGCCGCTTTCCAGAGTTGTTTTTCTAACGGTTCTTCTTGTTTGTTCTCGTTTTTGCTCACTTTCTTGCTCATATTTTCAAGATGTTGGCGATTGTGCTATCGCATAATTCGTTGCCCTCTATATTGTTCTCTTCGTTAATTCAACAGTTTTTTTTGTTTCAACCTCAAAAATAAACAATTAAGTCCAACTTTGCAAGCATTTCACGGTGTTGTTTTTGTATTTTTTAGCAATGTTGCCACAATTTCGATACAAATGCAAACAAGCATTATGCACACCCATCAATAATGCTCACTTAGGTTTTTCGGAAAGTTCAAAAATTGTCGTTTCTTCTGTCCATTCGTTATTATCAAAAAACGGAAAAAAAATCGCATGTCATCTCCTATACATCCCCAAATCCTACACTTTCCTACACTTTCCTACGCTCGCGGATGCACTTGAAACCCGCTCCGGGTCAGACTTTCCTACACTTCCTACACTTCCTACACTTTCCTACACCTCCCCGACACTTCCTATGCTTCCTACACCTCGTATACCGAAATCTCTGACTCCCGAGTATCCCCATTTCCCCGGAATTCCACAAAACCCATGGGAAAAAAGCCAACATCACCGGAATAAGTTGAGAAAGCGAATGTTTATTTTATTGTGTTACCCATGCACCGGGGCGGGTGCAAACGAAAGCTGATCTGTCCACTGCTAATTGATGCGCTTCATGTATGGATTTTCCGTGAAGAACGGCAGTGATGAAAACACCGGTGAAAGCATCACCTGCTCCAACCGTATCCACGACTTCCACTTTCGGGGTTTTTATAAAGGAGGAATCTTCCGGAGCTAAAATAAGGCTGTACTCCTCTCCCGCGGTCAATATCAGGAATTTCAAATTGAATTGTTCCATAAACCAACGGCAAACATTTTCATCCGACAAATGATCAAGAGAAAAAAGCCGTTTCAACAGTTTCAGCTCTTCATCGTTCAACTTCAAAACATTGCTTTTTTCGAGTGATGAAGTTATTATTTCTTCGGAATAATAATGTTGACGTATATTGATATCGAGAATCCGATACGCATGTGGCGGCGTCAACGTAAGAAATGCTTGAATGGTATTCCGCGATTCTTCCGAACGCTGAGCAAGCGTTCCAAAACACACAGCATCGGCTTTTTTGGCAATTTCTTTCATGGGGTCCGTTAACGGTATATGATCCCATGCCACATTTTCGATAATGGTGTAAGAAGGAATTCCTTCCTTTAGTTCCACCAGAACTTTGCCGGTAGGGTAATTTACACGTTCTGCCATGGCATTTATGCCTGCCTGACCGAGTTCTTTCAGAATTTCGTCGCCTAACGGATCATTCCCGACGGCCGTAATGGCATAGCTTTCAGCGCCAACTTGGGAAGCATGATATACAAAATTGATGGGAGCTCCTCCTGCTTTTTTGCCGGAAGGCAAGATATCCCAAAGCAGTTCCCCGATACCGATGACAACAGGTTTTTTATTCATATTATTCATTTATCCGATCAATGGATTTTTTTAAGGAAGCATTTTTATACCGATCTGTTGCTTTCCCGGCATCCCTTTCTCAGCCTTACGCGGACAGCTAAACAGACCACAAAAACCAACAAATCAGCAATTGAGAATTAACCGGCTTCTTCATTGTCATACGTTGAGACTAATTTACTTCCAGATATTGCCAATCGGGAAGTTTGGGAAATTTGACATGAGGCTCTCTTTGATACCAAAAAGAAGTCGAAGATATATCGGACTTCTGGGGCAGATACCGTCCCCCATGGCGCCAACCCAAATCCTGAATCGTGATGCGCAAATCCTTTTTAAAACGAACGGGATCCATGATGTGCCACCGATAAAGCCCAAACCGTTGTCCTGCTTTATACGTCAGGTCAGGGGGTATTACCTGCACGAGTCCGCTGTAAGGGGTGGTAAAGGTGACATATTTCCCATTCCGGTCGAAATTGTAGGAGCCACAAAAATAATCTTCCGTCCCCGTGCCGCAAATCGTCGGAAATTTGGTGTCGCCATCAAGGAAGAATTTGATCTCTCCTTCGCCCCACCAACCATTGTTATTCACCTGCCATGCCAGATAAACCCCCACAAAATGCCCCGCTCCTTTCACATTATCGATAATCGTGTAATCCGACGTTTCGTTCACTTTTGTCCTGCGAAACTGGGCATGAAAATAGGCCGCATCATCAGGCACCTCGGTAAGTGTGTAATCTATTTGATAATAAAGCCTCATCTCGTCCCGGTCGTTGATATTCTCCATCGTAATCCGGCATTTCTTCCGAAAAGGCATCGGCCAGTAACAGTTAAATGCACTACCGGGATTAACACAAACGGCAAGGGAATTTAAAGGAGCATATTCACCCCACCCCATCCCGAAAAAGTCACCTACCGGTACTTCAACCGAAGGCGTCTCTTCATCGTCCCAGTAAATACGAAGAATGGAAAATCGCCAATTGCCGGTAGGTGTCATCCAGATATGCTGAATAGCTCCAGAACCATCAATTTCGGCCAGGGTAATGGTCTCGCCAGGTTTAATAATGATAAAAGGATTGACCTTCCATCCTTGCCCGAGATCTTGTGCTGCCAACGAAGCATTGGCCGTATTTCGCGGCGCATCCGGATCAGGGATGGCCATTCCTCCCTTTCCTTTTTCTCCCGTAAAGTTTTCGGGACTGATCGATCGTGTTTCGGCATTGGAAAGCCGATACAAATTTCCCATATTCATATTCAATCCGTTGAACCTTTCATTTTGTCCCCAAAGATTCGGAGATTGAAAAATCAAAATAAATAAAATACTGCAAACAAATGATTTAAGTTGCATAATAAACAGTTTTATAATGAATTGATACTCCAACGTTAACCGGCAAGTGCAATATTACTGAAAAATTGGTTGTAAAACTCAATTTGCATCGTACTTTCCTGCTTTTTCCTCAAACTGGTCGGCTTTACACTTCCTACGCTCTGTACCCTGACTTCCTACACTTTCCTACACTTTCCTACGCCGGGGGATGCTCCTGAAACCCGCTCCGGGTCAGACTTTCCTACACTTTCCTACAGTTCCTACACCCCCCGACATTTCCTATGCTTCCAACACTTTGCATCGTCCTGATTTTTGTTTAGATTTACCGGAAACGTATTTCAGGACAAGACACACCATCTCCGCACCTTCCTCGTACCAAGGCCGTACCATCCTCGCTCCATGCTTGCATCACCCTTGCACCATCCTCGCACAAAGTCCGCTTCGGCTTCGCCTATGTATTCCGCTTTATATGAGGCAGATACGCAGCTTTATTCTACCATAATTCCACCGATTCCGGTGTTTTTGTCCCTGCCTTGAAGCGAAGGAAGAGCGAAGGAAGAGCGAAGAAGAAGCGAAGGAAGTGCAATAAAAGGCCTGCAAAATCGGGTACGTTGCACATTTCGGGTCACGGCTTGCGAATGAGGAGCAATAAAAGTGGTTTGAAAAACCCGTTTTCTCGAACATCGCCAATTTTTAGAAAAACATCTTCGGCGTTTATTGCGATTCGAATATTATTCGTAATTTTGCGAACAACAAATTAAAATCATCAATTGACCGATGGCTTACCCTAAAAATAAAACATACGACATCGACATCGAAGAGTTGGCGCGTTTTGCCAAAGCAATGGGACATCCTGCCCGCATCAGCATTCTTCGATACTTGGCTTCGATGGACAGTTGTTTCTTTGGCGATATTTGCCAGGAACTTCCCATTGCAAAAGCTACCGTATCGCAACACTTGACAGAACTGAAAAACGCCGGATTAATCAGAGGCGAAATCGAGCCGCCCAAAGTGAGATATTGCATCGATCAGGAGAATTGGGAAAAAGCCAATGAAGCTTTCCGGCAATTCTTCTCCGATATTCATCCCAACGATGTTTGTTGCAATCCCGAAAATTAATTTCACATTGATGAAAATACTCATCCTTTGCACCGGCAACAGTTGCCGCAGTCAGATGGCATCGGTTTTTATGAATGTGATTTATACCGTGGGCTGTCGCCGGTTATCTCTTCGGCACTGACGGTCATCGCCTATTTCATCATGCTTTATATTCTCAAAAATCAGGAATACAATACTAACATTCAATTTTTATGGAAAAAAATATCAAATCCGTTGTTAAAGACACTTACACGGTGATTGCCCGGCAATCGAAAGAACAAAACGAAACTTCCTGCTGCGGCGTTGGCGGATGTTGTTCTACGGTCGATTATGCCGTATTCAGTGAAAACTACCGCCAACTGAAGGGTTATCATGAAGATGCCGATTTGGGATTGGGATGCGGCATTCCTACCCAATTTGCTTCCATCAACGAGGGCGACAGTGTGCTCGATTTGGGAAGCGGAGCAGGTAATGACTGTTTTGTTGCCCGAGCCATCGTGGGGGAAACCGGTAAGGTGGTCGGCATTGATTTTACCGATGCCATGCTGGAGAAAGCGCGTAAAAACAAGGCCAAACTCGGCTTTCAAAATGTGGAATTCGTCAAAGGCGACATCGAGGATATGCCGTTGGAAGATAATCAGTTTGACGTGGTGATTTCCAATTGCGTATTGAATCTGGTACCCGACAAACGGAAAGCGTTTGCCGAAATCAAACGGGTATTGAAACCCGGCGGTCATTTTTGCGTGTCGGATGTAGTCGTCAAAGGCAATTTGCCCGAAAAATTGAAAAACGATGCCGAAATGTATGCCGGTTGCGTTTCGGGAGCCATCGAGATGCAGGAATATCTGGATATTATTCGGGAAACAGGATTTCAATCGATTACCGTTCACAAGCAAAAGGAAGTGCAACTGCCGCAGGAAATTTTGCAGAGATACCTCAACGAAGAAGAAATCCGGCAGTTTAACCAAAAAGAAATCGGGATTTTCAGCATCACCGTTGCGGCAGAGAAAGCAAAATAAAAAAATATGGAAAAGAAACTGACAGTACTCGATCGTTACCTGACAGTGTGGATTTTCCTGGCGATGGGCATCGGTATATTGGCCGGTTGGCTGTATCCGCCAATCGCCGATTTTTGGAATACATTTTCTGTCGGCACCACCAATGTTCCCATTGCCGTAGGCCTCATTCTGATGATGTATCCTCCTCTGGCCAAGGTTAAATACGAAGAATTGGGTAAAGTTTTCAGAGATCGGAAAATATTGTCTTTATCCCTGATTCAAAACTGGCTGATAGGACCTGTCCTCATGTTCCTGCTGGCCGTCGTTTTTTTGCGGTTCAACGTGGATTATATGTACGGGTTGATTCTGATTGGGTTGGCTCGTTGCATTGCGATGGTGATTGTATGGAACGATTTGGCGCTGGGAGATCGGCAGTATGCGGCGGGATTGGTAGCCTTAAATTCCCTGTTTCAGATTTTGCTTTATGTGGTTTATGCTTATGTGTTCATCGCTGTTCTGCCGGGTTGGTTCGGATTGCCGGTAAACGATGCCGTTTCTAAAATTTCCATGGGGCAAATCGCCAAAAGTGTTCTCATTTATTTGGGTATTCCGATGGCGGCGGGGTTTCTTACAAGATTTATCAGTTTACGAAGCAAGGGAGTCGAGTGGTATGAAAACAAGCTGCTTCCTAAAATTTCGCCTCTCACGTTGATGGCTTTGCTTTTCACCATTATTGTCATGTTTTCGCTGAAAGGTGAATACATCGTTAAAATTCCGCTCGATGTGGTTCGCATTGCCATTCCCTTGCTACTATACTTTGTGATCATGTTTCTTTTCTCCTTTTTCATGAGCAAAAAAGCAGGTGCCAATTATGAACAATCGGCCACACTTTCCTTTACGGCTGCCAGCAATAATTTTGAATTGGCCATCGCCGTTTCCATTGCGGTTTTCGGCATCCATTCGGGCGAAGCGTTTGTTGCCGTGATCGGTCCGCTGATCGAAGTCCCGGTGATGATCGGCTTGGTAAATGCAGCCCTCCGATTGAAAAATAAATGGTTTACGGAAAAAACGGAAAGTCCGGCAAACAAGTAAATTGTTTATTCTGCATCGAAAAACTTTTACCTATCATGCAATCAAATGGTCACCAATAAGCCCACATAGGTTGAAAAATAATTCTCGTGAATCATGCTGTGACCAATCCCTGTTCCCGCACGTATATTAGCCCTCAAAAAACGAGCAGTAAAAAAATAATCACCTGCAATATTTGCCTTTAAGTCTGCCATATTTCGAAACATAACGGTTTGGTTCGAAATTTATTATTTCGCGCCGGATGTGAAGTTTGTTACGCCTATAGAAAAGCACATAATCTGATGGTAAATTCGTAATTTTGCCACATCGTTAAGTGCCGGTTCGGACTGATGAAAACCTGTTCCGGCAAGGTAAAATGAAAAATTACGAAGTAAACTATTTCAATTTTCCGCATGAAAGACGATAACAAGGCTTTTCTTTACGTTTCCATAACCATTTTGAGTTGGGCTACTGTAGCATCGGCGTTTAAACTGGCACTTTCGAGCCTTACGTATTACGAACTGCTTTTGATTGCCTCCGGCACGGCGTTGATCGCATTTGCCATCATGCTCACCTTTCGTAAGCGATGGTTTTTGCTTCGCTCCGTCAGTCGCAGACAATGGCGGATCTTTGCCATTGCGGGAATGCTCAACCCTACCTTGTATTATCTGGTTTTGTTTAAATCCTACGAATTGCTTCCGGCTCAGATTGCACAACCCATCAATTACATGTGGCCGGTGGTGCTTTCCGTAATGCTGGCCGTTTTCGCACGACAGCGCATCCCCGCTGTCAAATTTGTGGGCATGGCGATTTCATTAGCCGGGGTTGCCGTCATTTCCATAGGACCGGGGAAATTAACGGGAACCAACCTTTCGGCACTCGGAATCGCCTTAGGCATTGGAAGTGCTTTTGTGTGGGCAACTTATTGGCTTATAAACAGAATGAATACCGAAACCGATCCGATCGTGAGTTTATTCCTCAATTTCTCTTTCGGAACGATAGGGTTGTTGGTGATTGCTCCGTTTATGAAAATCGAAATTTCTTCGTTGCAGGGTGTTTTAGCTGCGGTGTATTCGGGGCTTTTCGAGATGACCATCCCCTTCATTTGTTTTGGAATGGCATTGAAAAAAACCAACAATCCCGCACTCATCAATCATCTGTGCTATCTCTCTCCGTTTCTGTCGCTTTTTATAATTCACTTGATTTTAGGCGAAAGCATTTATCCCACAACCTATACAGGCCTTGCACTCATCGTGGGCGGACTCCTTTTCAATGAATATATCGGGACTCGTTATTCTTTACGAAGTCCGTAATCGCTTTTACGAGTTCATCCGATATCGGCAAATTGGGGTTCATGTAGGTTGCCACATTATTATTTCTGTCCCCTTCCACAATTTTCAGCACATGATTCATATTTTCTATGATTTTCAGTTCGGCACGAGGAGCCGATGCAGCCAATTGTCGCGCATGATCCACGCCGACTTGAATATCCGCAGTGCCTTGAAGGATCAAAATCGGTATGCGTAATTGCTGAATTTCTTTGGAAGGATCGTACCTCATCCAACTTATCATATACGGTTGAACACTGGGCCTGAATAAGGCGGTTAAATTCGGATTCACATGGCTGACCATCTTACCTTTTCGCAGGCTGTCGAGAATGGTAATCATTTCCTGGTGCAGATGGGTTGGCAAACCTTTCGCTTGCTCCAAAATTACCCGGTCGGCAGGTTTGGAAACGCCGGCTATGGAGATAAACATATCGGCTTTGGCATCGTTGGCTGCGATCATTCCGATTAATGAGCCTTCGCTGTGACCAATTACGATAACCTTTGAAAATCTTGCATCTTGCTTTAATCTTGAAATCCATTGTTTAGCATCGTTGATGTAATCTTCAAATCGTATATCGCTTTCGCGCTGCCCGGTTTTACTTTGCCCAATCAGCCGTTTATCGTATCGTAAGGTAGCAATGCCCTGTCTGGCTAAATTTTCAGCCAGATAACGCAAACTGTTGTTTTTCATGTTCGGCTGATTACCGTCTCGATCGGTTGGTCCTGAACCGGAAATGAGTAATGCTACCGGAAAAGGGGGTTTTGTATTCGGAACCAGTAATGTGCCGAATATTTTGCCGGCTCCACAATCCATACTTAAATCGTACGATTGAAAAGGATCCGTCAGTACTTGCGAATATAGAAATCCACTGAGAATGCTCACGATAAAAAGCAGTGCCGATTTTTTCATTTTAAAATCTCCTTATGAGTTGGTATAATTAATACAGCAAACAGAACGATTCCAAAGAAGATCAGATAAGAACGTAAGCTCTTCTCGATTAAATTGTTCTTTCATGTGCAAATGTATTAAAATGTATCAAACCATGATATTCTTACTATGGTAAAAGCACAGAATAATTTTTTGATTGAGGCACAGATACCTGTCTGCGCAGGCGGCGAATACAGATACAAAATCTACTTTAGGGAAGATTTTTATATTATTGTGTGGCGCTTTGAAGCAGACTCAATAATAGGTTTCCTAAATCGAGAGAGAGGGAGAGAGATTTTGTACATGACTGACTCCCCAAAACAGTAGTACGCGTTGTATTAAAAATAATAACTAATTTAGCGGTCATTATGAAAGCAACAAGGAGAAAATTTCCGGCCGAGTTTGAGACTATGGCAGTCCTCATTTTTTTGACAATGAGTTTGTCGTTGACGGCAATTGCTCAAGAACAGGAAATGCCGGGGCGCTTAGAAGAGAATGCCTATCTTGCACGGATGATGAAACTGGTGGGCCACAAACAAACCCACCTTTTAGAACTTCAAGGATATGGACACGACATGACCTACCCGGCATTCCCCTTAGTTGTTCGCGAAGTCAAAAGACTTTCAGCAAAACAATAAGAATGAATGCGGGAAGGTTGAAACGACTTTTAATCATACGATAATGCGTCAATGTGCCAATGAGACTCGATGAGCAAATGTGAGAATTGGAGAATAAGGAGGTTTTTTTAAATCAACTATTATGTTGCTTATGAAAAAATACAACCGGTTGGTTATAAAGGGTATCGTTTAAAGATTATTCGGATGAGGATATCAAAAAAATCCGGTACAAACTAAACCGAAGACCTCGAGAGAAATTGGATTTTAATTCACCAAAAAATGAGTTTTACAAACATTTAGTGTAAATTCGCACTTGCCGGTTGACTCTACAAAACCATTTCCGAAAATAGAAATGCGAACAGTGTATGTAACTAAGTGCAATTTCGGGTTGAAGATCAATACTATTTTCTCTAGATCGGCATCGTTGATTTTCGACAGGGGGCAACCCACAATCCACAGCTAATCAGACACACGAAGCGTCACTAGGCATTGTAAAAAGATATTCAAACAAAAAATATGAGTATTAAAATAGAAAATATTAGACAATTCATAAAAGAAAAGGCAGAACAATTTGGTGCCAAATCGGACAACGAATTCAACA
>JAQVJY010000043.1 GCA_028694915.1 Paludibacteraceae bacterium | reverse complement strand
CTTTATGATGGAGGCAATGTTTTTTGAAAGCAGAAGGCGAAAATCGCGAAGTGCCGTGTTTTCCTCTCTCAAAATGGGGAAATCGTGGTAAAATTGATTGTATTCTTTTGCCAGATCGTATACATAGTTAGCGATAAGCGAAATATTATATTCCTCTCCGGCTTGTTTTACAATATTGGCAAAGTCGGCAAGCAATTGCACCAATCCTTTTTCCTTTTCGGAAAGTAAAACCGATGTATCCGGTTTTTTGGGTATTTCTATACCTTGTTCGGCTGCTTTACGCAGAACCGATTTGATGCGTGCATGGGTATATTGGATGAAAGGTCCGGTATTGCCATCGAAGTCGATGGATTCTTTGGGATCAAAGGTCATATTCTTTTTGGGGTCGACTTTCAGGATAAAATATTTCAACGCTCCCATACCGATCATGGTTACGATTTCTTCTGTTTCTTCCGGTGAGCATTCATCCAATTTGCCGAGTTCCTTCGATATTTCGCGAGCAGTGTCGATCATTTCGTCAATCAGATCATCGGCATCTACTACTGTGCCTTCACGTGATTTCATTTTCCCTTCGGGTAGTTCTACCATTCCATAGGAAAAATGCAACAGTCCTTTGCCGAATTTGAAACCAAGCATATCGAGCAAGATGGCGAGCACTTGAAAATGATAGTTCTGCTCGTTGCCCACCACATAAATCATTTTATCGATGGGATAATCGTCGAATCGGAGTTTGGCTGTTCCGATGTCTTGCGTGATGTATACCGATGTTCCGTCGGCACGGAGCAATAATTTGTGATCCAGCCCATACGGCGTGAGATCAGCCCATACCGACCCATCTTCTTTTTGATAGAAAATGCTTTTTTTTACTCCCTCCAAAACCATTTCTTTGCCAACCAAGTAGGTTTGCGATTCATAATATACTTTGTCGAAGGTGATACCCAGTTTTTTGTATGTTTCGTCGAAACCCTCGTATACCCATTGGTTCATCATTTCCCACAATGCTACTACTTCGGGGTCTCCCGCTTCCCAACGGCGCAGCATTTCGCGTGCTTCCTGCATAAGGGGCGATTTTTTTTCGGCTTCTTCTTTCGGCAAGCCTTGCTTCATGAGTTCTTCAATTTCGGCTTTGTAGTTTTTCTCGAAAAGTACGTAATAATCTCCCACTAGGTGATCGCCTTTTTTGCCCGACGATTGAGGCGTTTCGCCGTTCCCCCATTTTTCCCATGCCACCATCGATTTGCAGATATGAATTCCTCGATCGTTTACGAGGTTGGTTTTTACAACCTTGACACCATTGGCTTTCAATATTTCGCTCAGTGAGTGCCCTAAGAGGTTGTTGCGCACATGTCCCAAATGTAGTGGCTTGTTGGTGTTGGGCGAAGAATATTCTACCATGTAAAGCGGAGATTTGTTTGTAACGGGCGTGAATCCGAAATCCGGAGTATTGTTTATTTTCATGAGTTCTTCTATCCACATGGATGAGGAGATGCTCAGATTCAGAAATCCTTTAATGACATTGAATTCACTTATAAACGGCAATTTTTCGGATAAATAAGTACCAATTTCGTGAGCCGTTTGTTCGGGGCTTTTTTTTGATATTTTCAACAAAGGGAATGTTATCAGGGTGTAATGCCCTTTAAACTCTTTTTTTGTCTTTTGGAGAGTGATCTCAGACGGATTTACATCGGCTTTGTATACTTCTTTTATCGCTTTGATGATTTGTTCTTGGAGTTTATCTTCGATATTCATAACCTTAAGCAGCTGTTTTGAAGTGCAAAAGTAGTAAAAATTTTTATAGCGGTCTTATTTTGCCGAAAGCGGTTCGGTAGATTTGTCTACCAAATATACTAACGATTTGTATGAAATACCGCTATTGATGGATAATCCGATTTCGCATGTGCGGCTGTTGGAATAGCCTTCTTTTGCATCGCCAATGCGGTGTTTTAAAGGTGCTAATGCCGAATGGTTGAGTTCGGGATAAAAAAATCCGCGATCGCCTGCCCATCCGCAACACGTAATGTCTTCGGGGATAACCACTTTTTCGGCACATAACGATGCTACTTTCAGCATTTTTTCTTCGAGTTGCATTTTTGTGGAGCTGCATGTAATATGCACGGCAACGGACAGGGGTTGTTTGTTGAATCGAAGTCGTTCCAAAAGGAAATCATGAATAAATTCCACTTGATCATAAAGTTTTAGCCGTGGGTCGAGGGTTTCACGCATATGGAGCAGACACGGGCTCATGTCGCACACAATGGGTAATTGGCCGTTGCGGCTGGCTTTAAGTAAGGCTTCGTTGAGTTCGTTTTCCTTTTTTTGTGCTTGTTGTTTAAACCCTTTGCTGCTGAATGCCATGCCGCAACACAGATGGTCTTTCCCTTCGGGAATAATAACGGTGTAATTGGCTTTTTTCAGTAGCGACAACATTTTTGATGGTACATCTTCGCAGTCGTCGTAACCATAAGCCGGTCCTCCCATTGAACGTGTGATACACGATGGGAAGTAAACTACTATTGGCGATTCGGCAGATGCGGCAGGGAAAATGTTCCGTTCGATCTTTTTGCTGCCTGTCGGTACATATCGCGTCCATAAAGGGAAAATTCCATCGCCTACTTTGTAAAGTCCTTGGGTAATGCTTTCCATTTGGTTGTACCCGATGATTTTTGCAATGGCATGGGGCAGTTTCATCAGACCGCGCAGAAAGGAAGTAATGCCGCCCATGTGATTGGCAACCCAGGTAGCCATTTTATTGGAAAGGCTTCCGTTATGTTGCCAACGCAGCTCTTTTATGAGTGTTCCCGTGTCGATGCCCACCGGGCATGCAAGGCTACAAAGTCCGTCGGTTGCGCAGGTTTGGTCTAAGTGATACGATATCTTTTTTGTCAATGCTCCGATGGTTTTGCTATTCGTTTTTTTTGCCCGCGCGGTTTCTGCCAAATAGCGGTAGGCTACGATACGTTGTCGCGGAGTGAATGTGAGATTTTTCGAAGGACATTGAATTTCGCAAAATCCACATTCGATGCATTTATCGATAAGTGGATTTGTTGCCTGAATATTTTTGAGATTTTTGATAAAAACATTTTTATCTTCGTTTATAATAACACCTGGATTTAAGATGTGATTCGGGTCGAAGGCATTTTTGATGCGCTTCATCAATGCATAAATTTCCGGTCCCCATTCCTTTTCAACAAAAGGAGCCATGTTTCTTCCTGTTCCGTGTTCGGCTTTAAGGCTCCCGTTATATTTGATGGTGACCAAATCGGTCAGCATGTGCATGAATCGGGCATATTTTTGCACACCGTCTTGCGTGTTGATATCGGGGAATACGGTAAAATGTACATTTCCATCCAGCAAATGTCCCCACATTACCGAATCGGCATAATCCGATTGTACGAGCAGATTGCGCACATCGGTAAGTGCTTCGCCGAGGACTTCGGCTTCGAAAGCGATGTCTTCGATAATGGATGCCGTGTTTTTGGGGCGACCGGCAGCAGCAGATGTAAACAGTCCATTTCGGACGTTCCAATAAGTGTTGTACCGATGAGTATCTGTTGTAAATTTTATTGGCAATAGTGTTTTAATGTGGGATAGTGCGGCCTCGATTTCTCGCATTTGACGTTGAAGGGTTTCTTCATCGTCTGCCGAAGTATCGATAAGAAGTGCGGCTGCATCAGTGGGAAGGGATTTTAGTTCAGACGGCATGCCTTCCTGATTTTCCACTGCGCGAAGTGCATTCCTGTCCATTAATTCTGCCGCACTTACCGCACAGTTTCGCAATGGGATAATCGCCTCGCAAACATCTCTAAGGTTGGGGAAATAGATCATGGCTGCGGCTTTGAGCGGAGCATCGTGAACGGTTTCGAATGTAGCTTGCGAAACAAATCCGAGCGTGCCTTCCGATCCAATCATCAGGTGTTGAATAATTTGAATGGGATCATCAAAGTCGATTAATGCGTTTACACCATAGCCACATGTGTTTTTCAGGCGAAATTTCTTGGATATTTTATGTTTTATTTTTTCGTTTTGAATGGCTTGCCGGTGAATTTCTTCTATTTCGAAAATTAAATCCCGATGAGTAGCGACAAAGTTTCGACAGCTTTCTTTATCTCCGGTATCGAGCAACGAACCATCGGCAAAAATGATACGCATGGATTTTACCGTATGGTAACAATTGTGGTTGATTCCATAGTTCATTCCGCTGGAATTGTTGGCAATAATTCCTCCAATTTTTGCCGAATCAATGGATGCGGGTTTAGGTCCCAATTTGCGTTTGTAGCGCATCAGCATTCGGTTTGCTGCCGTACCTGTGAGTCCACATCCAAATGTGGCTGTATGTCCTCTATCGGTAATTGAAGAAAATTCGAATCCTTGCCCAATTTCCATAAGCAGAGAGTCCGAGATGGTTTGTCCGCTCAGGCTTGTTCCGCCTGCTTTGAAGGTTAAGGGTACTTTTTTTGTATTGCAAAACGTCAGCAATCGGGTCACTTCGGCTTCCGAATCGACTTTTACCACCACTTTTGGCACAAGTCTATAGAGGCCGGCATCGGTGCCTTTTACCAATCGCAAAATTTCATCGGTAAAAATTTGGTCCTTGGGCAAAATTTTTTCGATGTTGGCGTATAATTGTTTGTTTGTCATCGGGTTTTTTCAATAACGTAAAAATCGGATATTTTTTTGTTTAGGAATTCATAATAATTTTCGATTTCTGATGTTTGTGGAGGGTTTTCTCTCCACGTGGCCAGTTTTTCGTCCGTCAGCATAAAAATTTCTCTTTCCAACGGTTCGATGCGTTGGATGTATCCTGTTTTGTCGATATTGACCAATTGGGTCATTTTCAGGTAATGATACCCTTCGGGATTCGTGATGGGGTAACATGTTTTTTTCCATTCCAATGCATATTCGTTTAACGGACTGTTTTTTAGGAGGGGATCATAGCGCAGAATTTTCGGTATGTTTTCTTTCCCATGAAGCCATAAAGGCATGGCTACGGTTGTTGCAGGATAACCTACAAGCGCCCAAATGGTAGTCATGTCGGGAAATTCTTCGGGTTTGACGCTCTGTATGATAAGTGCAGAGACAGAGCTGTGGCGTGTGATGAAATCGTCTGATGCAACAAACTCGCTTTCGGGTCGACTTGTTTCGTATTTT
>JAQVJY010000042.1 GCA_028694915.1 Paludibacteraceae bacterium | reverse complement strand
AATATTTGTAAGTTAAACGCTTTAAATGAAGGCATATCCTCCTATTTTACCGCAAAAACACACAAATTATCATGAAATAATTTTAATTCGAGACCAATAGTCGATTTGTTTTGTGCACGTGATTTCGGTTAATTGACCGGAAGGGAAAAGAAAGCGACGTTGTGTTTCTTAAAACTCGATTTTCAATTGTTTTTCAAACAGCGCAAAAGTTTTGCGGTGGTGAGGAGTAATTCCGTACTTTTTGATTGCCTCGCGATGTAAGCGTGTGGGATATCCTTTGTTTTGCGCCCAACCGTATACCGGGAATTCGGTATGAAGATTTTTCATGTATTCGTCTCGGTAGGTTTTGGCCAAAATTGAAGCGGCCGCTATCGACATATATTTTCCGTCACCTTTTACAATGCATGTATGGGGAATATTTTTGTACGGACGAAAACGGTTTCCGTCTACCAGAATATGTTGTGGTCTTACGGTAAGTTTGTCCAGTGCCTTGTGCATGGCTTTTATCGATGCCCAAAGGATGTTCATTTCATCGATTTCCTGCGGCGAACACGATGCCACGGCAAAACAAAGCGCCTGTTTTTCGATAAAGATTCGCAGTTCGTCGCGGTCGTTTTCCGAAAGTTGTTTGGAATCGTTGAGTTTGGCACATTCAAACTTCGGAGGGAGGATAACGGCGGCGGCAAAGACAGGTCCTGCCAGACATCCGCGCCCGGCTTCGTCGCAACCGGCTTCCGTGCAATTGCTATTCATACGGCATGCCAAATGTGGAAACGCTTTTGTTTTCATAAGGCAAGTTCCACATTGTTGTCGGCAGGCGGGTAATCCGGTTGGAATGAGGTCGGGTCAAAATTTTCCTGCCCCATTATTTTTTCGAAAATTTGTATTGCCTGCAACATTTCTTCTGTCAAATGTTCATCTCCGCAAACGTGCAACAGGTTCATTTCAACGATAACATCGATAAGCGCCTGTCGGATTTCCTTGGGTAAAGGTATGTTGAGGTTGTTTATTTTTGATGAAGCCGAAGCTTCGGTTTGTTTACGTAGTTTTTCTCTGTATTCAGCTGCCAGTTGTGGTTTTGAAGGAATCGAATTTACTACGTGCGTGTTTATTTTCAGGGTATTATTCTCGAGAAGGATAAGGCGGTATGGGAAGGGATATTGGGCCAGACTCCCGGTTTCCACATCGGTAATCGTATTCCCTGCGGGTGACGTGAAAGAGGTGATATCGTTGGCATGAAAATGTCCTGTAAAAACAATTTTCAATCCGTTGTCTGCAAGAATTTCTGCATTTTTTTTCCAGTCATCAATCAGATATTCCGAAAAGAATGCGCTTTGATAAGGCATGTGTTCCACCAAACCGTGATGCATCATGCCGATTACGTCGATATTTTTTTCTTTTGCTTCGTGGAGAATGTCCAATGCCCAGTTGAGAGTTTGTGGGAGAATTCTTCCGGATGAAATGGATGAGGTGCGGTATTCGTTGTATCGATTGGTGTCGAAACACAGCAGCCATAGCGAATCGTTTATGAATGCAAGGTAACTCAGCGAAGCGGTATCGCGTTTCACGACTTTTCCATAGCCGAAATCGGAATAGATTGCCGCGAATTCTTCGGCTGAAACGCTCTCTACGGGTTCGGCTTTGTCTCCAATGTACTTTTTTGCCGTGGGAACATTGATATCATGATTACCCGGAACAACAAATACTTGCGTACCGTTTTTGGTTAATGGCAGGAGTTTTTCCTTAAAATCCAAATGGCTTTGTTTTTCTCCGTTGTTGGTTATATCGCCGGGAATGAGCAAAATATCGGGACATTCATCGAGCAAATCGCTTATTACTTTATCCAATACCGCGTGAAGATCTTCCGTATTCCTTCCCGTTGCCGTTTCGTATTTTTCCAAAGCGGTGCCTTTTCCTGCGAGTTGGGAGGATAGATAATGTACATCGCTCACAACGGCTATCTTTATCGGTTCTATTGTCCAAACCGATACCCAAGAGGTTAGGAAAAGCAGAATATATAAAAATCGTTTCATTGAGATGAATTATAAACTGAATGGGTTTTCGGAAGGAAGGGATAAAAATATACCGATACCAATTCCAAAAGTAATTATATTAAATCAACATCCGATTTGTTGAATAGGGATTGAGTCAAAATCATGGCAATGCATGAAAATTTCATGAATTAAGTAATCGTTCAATTTCTTCAATATCGGCACGGAATCTTTTATCTACTTCAGCAAGATTTTTTACGGCGTTGCAGGAATGCAGAACCGTGGAATGATTTCTATTGCCAATTTGAGCTCCAATTTGAGCGAGTGAAAGTTTGGTATGTTTTTTTACAAAATACATAATTACCTGACGTGCTTGAACAATTTCTCTTTTTCGGGATGCAGAGTGGACAAGCTCTTTCTTGATGTTGAAAAAATCACAGACAGTATCTTGGATTTTTTGTACGGTGATGCGTTTTTTTTCAAATTTGAGCGTTTGTTCCATCACTCGTTTGGCAAGACTTATATCGATATCGCGGTCGTTGATGATGGAATGTGCCATTAGCGAAACAATGATACCTTCGAGGTCGCGCACGTTATCGGTAACATTTTCCGCAATGTAATCGATAACTTCATCCGAAATGGACAGCCCATCGGAAAGCACTTTGTGCTTCAATATTTTTTTGCGTAATTCTTTGTCCGGACGTTCCAGGCTTGTCGTCAACCCCCATCGGAAACGTGTTAGCAATCGTTCTTCCATTCCCAGCATATCCATAGGAGCGCAATCGGAAGTCATTACCAGCTGTTTGTTGTTTTGATGCAGGTGGTTAAAGATGTGAAAAAATGTATTTTGCGTTTTTTCCAATCCCGATAATTCTTGAATATCGTCGATAATCAATACATCGATGCCTTGATAGAAATTGATAAAGTCGTTTATTGTATTGAATCGGCGGGCATCGGTAAATTGCACCTTAAAAAGGTGAGCCGAGAGGTAAAGCACTTTTCTTTCGGGATATTTATCGAGGATTTTTGATCCGATGGCGTGGCAGAGATGTGTTTTGCCGACTCCCGAATTACCATAGACGAATAAGGGATTAAAGGCAGTTTTTGCAGGGTTTTCGGCTACTGCTTCTGCGGCCGTGCGTGCCAAGCGGTTGCTTTCACCTTCAAAAAAGTTATTGAAAGTATATTTGGAGTTTATTTGGGAATCGAATTCGGGAGTTTCTACGCGTTCAAACGGATTGGGAACTTTTATGGCTATTTTTTTTGCAAGTTTTTTGTCTCCCGATTGTTGTGCTCGGGGTTCGCCCCGAAGTTCCACAGCCGTATTGGTTTCTGTTTCAATTAATACCCGATAGTTGAGAATGGTACCCTCTCCAATTTCGCGATAAAGTGTTTGTTGAATCAGGTCAATGTATTTTTCCTCAAGATATTCATAAAAAAACTGGCTTGGCACCTGGATTGTCAACACATTATCTTGATAACTCAAAGGGGTAATCGGTGCAAACCAAGTGTTGAATGCAGCTTCGGAAATATTATCGCGAATGACGTTCAGACAGTTATTCCATAAAATCTTGAAATCTGCTTTCATTGGGCTATTTAAAATCGTTTTCTTATCGTTTCCTGAGTACAAATTTTGGGAATATTTTTCAGAAAAAAAAATGTGTTTCTTTATTGGAAAAGGACAACAAAGCACAGGGTTAATTATCAAATGAATAGCGTTAAGTATTTAGATGTCAATTATCTACAAAAACGCCATCCCGGCAAAGCTTTGAAAATCAGTATTCCTATTAAGTGTATAAAAAACCTTGAAAATGTAAAAGCATTTCGTTTTTTATCGCTATATGCAATAATACGAATACTTTTGCGATTTTTATACGAGAAACACTTATTTAGAGTGAATCTACTTAAATGTTTCTTGAGATAAAAGTCAAATAGGCTTTAAAATTAGAATAAGCGCAATTTCACGCTTAAATATCTTTTCGGATTTTCTCGTATGTCCTCCAGCAATTTTGTTGCGCTATTGATAACGATCACTAAACTGTCATGAAGTTCAGAACCATTTACCAGTTTTCCTACCGAGTTGTCGGGCGAATTGATTTTTTGCGAAAGTAACTTCAAATTTGTAATTGTTTCGTCAAGCGATGCTAGGGTATTGCTTAAATCGGAGTTTTTCAACTCTTCGCTTACTTTTTTCAGATTATCGGTTACGGTTGTCAGATTCAGGGTAATTTCGGGAATTTCTTCTCCTACGGAAAAAACGATTTTGTTTATATTGTGAGCGGTTGTCTGCAACTCCTTTATCGTATTGTTTATTCCGTTGATGGATTCCTTCCATACCGGGTCTGTGAGCAATAGGTTTAATGCCATGATCGTGGAATCGATATGTAACAAAATAGAGTCGGCTTTGGGGGCAATTTTTTCGGCGCTGTCTATCATTCCCGGTGCTCGTCCTCCGATAAGCGTATCCCCGGGATTTAAATATCGGGTGCTTTCGTCGTTGATTTTCAATTTGACCGACGATCCGCCTAGCAGATCTGTGCCAAACTCGAGTCTGCTTCCTTCTTTTATTTTAAATTCGTCATCTAATCTTATTTCTACCGCAAACTTCAGAGGATCGTAACTGATCATTCGAATAGAACTTACCAATCCTACTTGATATCCGTTTACCAATACGGGAGACGAGGTGTTTAATCCCGAAACATCGTCTAAAACAGCTATATAATTATTCTGTTTTCGGAAAATGTCAATCCCTTTCAGAAAATTAATACCAAAGTAAATTATTGCAAGACTGATAAGGAACGCTAATCCGATGGATGCATTTTTGTTTAATTTCAATTTCATAAATTAGTATGATTACCCGTTGTTTGTTTAAGAATATGACATAAAACGTTGTCCATCCAAATAAAATTTGTATACCTATGGTAATCAACCGGATAAATATTGAGGACAACAAGGGCGCAAGTTACGAAAAAATTTTGAAAACCCTCCAAATGGCAGGAACGAAAATAATTTTTTCGCTCATTCCGGAAACCGATTTTTAAGTTCCATTACCTCTCCCCACTTGCTATTTTATTCGAACGCCATTTTGGAATTGAACGATAAAAGCGTCTTTAAATTTTGGCTGCACTTCGTGTAATATCGTTATGATTTCTTTTAGGTCGGTAGCACTGCCGTAGGTGTATTTATA
>JAQVJY010000041.1 GCA_028694915.1 Paludibacteraceae bacterium | reverse complement strand
GGATTGGGGCCTGCATTTGTTCCGCCCATTTCAACCGGTTCGTCAATTACCACTTCAAAACCTCTGGCTTTTGCAATGGTTTTGGTTGGATTTTCACTGTGCGCCTTAACGCGAAATGTTAGATCTGCCATAGTTTTTTGTTTTTAGTTATATAAATTACCCTGTTTTTGATGGATTTTAGTTTTGCTTTTCTCTTTAAAACATGTAGGTTAGCTGTTTTGTTCAAACGGAACAATTTTTTCCTCCAATTTCATTATTATTCTTTAACCAAAACGGCCGTAGTTATTAAATCATGTTATTGAAATTTAAGTACCACCGCCGTTGCGGTTAAATTGTGTTATTTATATTTAACCACTGCGGCCGTAAATATTAAAGCATGTTATCAAAAAACAAATAAAACGAGCGTTTATGCTCGATTTTGATATTGCAACGAAGGCAAAACCGCAGCGTTTGCCGCAACCTTGCCTTCATATTCGACCGCAATATTCGCAAACCTTACATCCTGTTTTCGGAAAGTGCGTCAAATAGAGGATTGGCATCACATTGTGCGATATCGTAAGTTCAACTTAGAAGTGCGAATTTTCCGGAAAGTTTTATCGAGGTTATTTTTGGTTATTTTCGAAAAAAGTAGTAATATTGCATCCGCTTTTGATGAAAAATTTCATAGTTCGGTCCCATAGCTCAGCAGGTTAGAGCACCTGACTCATAATCAGGGAGTCCTTGGTTCAAGTCCAAGTGGGACCACAACTTGTGTAAATAACCGCTTAATATTCAGGTGGTTATTTTTTTCAAGACAAGCTTTACCCCAAATTTTACCCCAGATAATCGATAGTTCAAAATAATTTCAATATTTATCATGGCATACCGGTGGAGAAACCCTAATATAGGTAATAATAGGGTGTTATCTCATTTTTTCAAATATTAAAATTCCTGATAATAATCGATGGTTTCTTTGGTGAGGATATCCAAAGGCATGTAGTTTTCTACTTGTATGGGATTTCGATAAATTAGAAATTCGATTAATGTTTTCATTGCCATAAATCCTTGTCGCTCGGGATTTTGTCCGATTAGAAAATCGATATATTCATTTTTAAGCGCTTTAATGTTCGGAGTAGTCAAATCGATGCAAACGAGTTTGATGTCATTGATGTTGTTTTTTGCAAGATAGTTGGCGATTAGATTTCCTCGTGAGTTTAAAACAACAATTCCCCCAATATCGGTATGTTTATGAAAAAAGTCGGATAATAAATCGTCGTTCTTTTCGGGTTCGAGCACCGAAAAAGGAATGCGGTAAACCTTGTTGGTCAGTTTTTTTTCTTTCAGGTAATTGTCAAATCCGTTTTTTCTCAGAATGGTTGTATTTGCACTTTTATCGCCTATTCTGACTGCCTGTAGGATGCCGATATCCGAAGGATTGCGCATGATAGCTGTTACGAGTTTGCACATCAGGTAACCGCAAGTATAATGATTGGAAGAGAAAAATGCCAAGGGAGAGGTTTGTTCAACCATTGAATCGACAAAAATATAAGGGATGGATTTTTTATCGAGTTCAGAAGTCAGATATATGGTTTCTTTCTTGAAAGTGGGTCCGATGATTAATGCATCGGTTGGAATTTCAAGAATTTCTTTGAAAGTCTCGCGACAAGAATAAATATCGTATTGGTTGTAAGTGTGGATCAAACAATTGACATTGATATTCTCATATTCATCCAATGCACGCTGAATACCTGTGTGAATACTTTCCCAATATTCTCCTTTCGAGACAGTTGGAGTAGTAATGATGATATGGTATTTTTTTTTCAATGACATTCCCGAAATGTGGATATTGGGTTTGTAGTCAACTTGCTCCAGCACTTTTTCTACCGCTTTTCGAGCGGATTCCGATACATTTCCTCTATTATGTAAAACTCTATCGACAGTTCCGGTAGATACTCCGGCTAACTTGGCAATATCTTTAATTCGAATTTTTTTCTTTCGCATTTTCTTGTTGTTTGTTCCTTGTTTCTTGTCTTTCTGTTTCCTTTCTTAAAAAGTTTTTTCTCAACAAATATAATATAATGCTTTCAAAAATACGAATTGAAGTTGATCTAAAATATGGCTATCTTGTATTTTACGACGTAAGTTCAACTTAGAAGTGCGAATTTCCCGGAGAGTTTTATCGAGGTTTTTTTAAACAAAACCATGAAAAACACCGCGGGGAGTTGTATAAGCATTGTCGCCATAAGCTGAAACACCGCAAAAGGCCCGTAGGGTCGGCTAAAAACATACCCAACCGTACGAGTATACGTGAAAGGCCACGGGAAGCCGACGGAAGCAGGTTTGGAGACTTCGAGATGGACACGATTATCGGGCCGAATCATTCGGAGGCTATACTGACAATAACAGAGCGAAAAACGAATTATTTGATGATAAAGAAATTACCGATCCTTATTGTTCATGGCAAAAAGGAGCAATTGAAAACGGGAATAAACTTATCAGGCAATACATCCCGAAAAAGGCATCATTTAAAGATTATTCGGATGAGGATATCAAAAAAATCCGGTACAAACCAAACCGAAGACCTCGAGAAAAATTAGATTTTAATTTACCAAAAAATGAGTTTTACAAACAATTAGTGTAAATTCGCACTTGTGTCGGTTGACTCTACACTTTGCCAAAATTCGCGAAAACAGACCTGATCAAAATAAAGTGCGAAATGCATTGAATGAATTGCTTGATAATTGTAAATTTGTCGAGTGTGTAAAAAACGACGGTTACATAAAAGCATTAGGCATGCAACCGTAAAAACCAATTAAAATTTTTATATCAAAACGGATAAATCAATGAAACAGAAAAAATTTGTATTTCTCTTACTGCTTTTGCTTTCTTTAGTGGGATGCGGGCAGGAAAAAACCGATGATCAGCAAGTTGAGCAAAAAATCAACGCGCTGATTGCTAACATGTCACTTGAAGAAAAGGTGGGGCAAATGGCGCAATTCACCATCGATGTATTGGGTAAAGGCGGTGGGGTGTATGCCAGCGATGAACCCTTTGAACTCGATCCGGCCATGATGGATACGGTTTTCGGTAAATATAAAGTAGGTTCTATTTTGAATACAAGCAACAATAGGGCAAGAACTACCGAAGTATGGGAAAATACCGTTAAAGCCATTCAGGAAAAAGCGCTTAAAGAAATCGGCATTCCTGTGATTTACGGTATCGACGCCATTCACGGTACCACATATACCGCAGGAGCAACCTTTTTCCCTCAACAAATAGGAATGGCGGCTACATTCGATCCGGAACTGGTGGAAGAGGGTTCTCGCATATCGGCTTATGAAACCAGAGCCAGTAATATTCCGTGGAATTTTTCTCCTATCCTCGATTTAGGGCGTGATTCGCGGTGGCCGCGTCAATGGGAGACTTTCGGAGAAGATCCTTATCTAGCTAAAGTACTGGGAATGGCGTCGGTTCAAGGATATCAAGGGAAGGATCGCAATCATATAGACCAAAATCATGTTGCGGCTACCTTGAAACACTACATGGGGTATGGCGTCCCTTATTCGGGAAAAGATCGTACACCTGCCATCATTACGGAAAGTGATCTCCGAGAAAAGCATTTCGAACCGTTTCGCGCTGCTGTCGAGGGTGGTGCTCTTTCGATAATGGTCAATTCGGGAATTGTTAACAATGTGAGCACACATGCCGATTACAGACTACTTACCGAATGGCTGAAAAAGGATATGAATTTCGATGGCGTAATCGTAACGGATTGGGCTGATGTACAAAATCTGCTTTCGCGCGATCGTATTGCCAAAGATTATAGAGATGCTATTCGCATCGCAATAAATGCCGGAATCGATATGGTGATGGAGCCTTATAATCTGAAATTTTGCGACGAATTGGTTGCTCTTGTCAAATCGGGAGAAGTAAAACAGGAAAGAATCGATGACGCCGTGCGTAGGGTGTTGAGGTTAAAATTCCGTCTTGGATTGTTCGATCGTCCTTCGTGGTCGCGTTTCGACTATCCCGATTTCGGGAGTCCTGCGCACGAGGCTGCCGCAAAATCTGCTGCCGACGAATCGATTACGTTGCTGAAAAATGAAGACAATATCTTGCCGCTCAAAAAAGGAGTGCGTCTGTTGGTTACAGGTCCAAATGCCAATTCGATGCGAACACTTAATGGGGGGTGGAGCTACTCGTGGCAGGGAGAGAAGGTGGAAGAATTCGCACAACAATATAATACCATTTTTGAAGCATTGCAGAAAAAGTTTGGTGAAGCAAACGTAAAATATGAACCGGGAGTAACATATAAAATGGACGGGCTGTATTTCGAAGAGAATCCACCCGAAATACAAAAGGCTGTGGCTGCAGCATCCGGAGTGGATTGCATTGTGCTTTGCGTGGGGGAGAATTCGTATTGCGAAACACCCGGAAATCTTGATGAACTGACGCTTTCCGAGAATCAGATTCAATTGGCGTTGGCATTACAGAAGACAGGCAAACCCGTTATTCTCGTGCTGAATGAAGGTCGACCGCGTATCATTCGTAAAATAGAGCCGGATTCGAAGGCTATCGTGCAGCTCTACTTACCGGGGAATTATGGGGCCGATGCTTTGGCCGATATCCTGGCAGGAGAAGTCAATCCAAGCGGTAAACTCCCTTACACGTATCCCAAATTTGAACAGGGACTGATAACTTATGATCATAAACCTTGTCAGAACATCGATCAAAAGATGGAAGGGGTGTATGATTACGGTGCTGAGACTTCTGTTCAATATCCTTTTGGATTTGGTTTGAGCTACACAACGTTTGAGTATGCAAACTTGACCATTGACAGGAAAAGTTTTGTTCCCGGAGATACCATTACCGTTACTGTAGACGTAAAAAATACCGGTGCGATGGCCGGAAAAGAAACCGTGATGCTTTTCACAAGCGATTTGGTTGCATCTATTACTCCCGATGTGCGTCGTTTAAGAGCATTCCGGAAAATAAATCTCCAACCCGGCGAACAGAAAACGGTTACCCTGAAAGTGGCGGCCAACGATTTGGCTTTTGTAAATCCTGAGGGAAAATGGATATTGGAAGAGGGAGACTTTAAATTTCAAGTAGGAGATTTGGTCGATAAAGTAACGTGTGCTCAGACGAAAATATGGCAGACACCTAACAGATAATCAAAAAACTATCGCTTTAAAAA
The DNA here is from genome assembly GCA_028694915.1 of Paludibacteraceae bacterium. Lineage (GTDB taxonomy): Bacteria > Bacteroidota > Bacteroidia > Bacteroidales > Paludibacteraceae > W0P28-013. The sequence continues at coordinate 263 of JAQVJY010000041.1, read as the reverse complement.
GCAGCGAATATCTTGTTCATTGCAATTTTTAAGTAAAACATCGGTCGATCGTAAAAGATGGCCGATGTTTATTTTGTTAACCCAACATTACTTACATGCGTTCGGGCACTTCGATTCCCAATAGCGACATGCCCCTCTTTATGATGGAGGCAATGTTTTTTGAAAGCAGAAGGCGAAAATCGCGAAGTGCCGTGTTTTCCTCTCTCAAAATGGGGAAATCGTGGTAAAATTGATTGTATTCTTTTGCCAGATCGTATACATAG
>JAQVJY010000040.1 GCA_028694915.1 Paludibacteraceae bacterium | reverse complement strand
CAAACAAAATATTTTATTCAATATGGCATAGAATACTCCGAAACAACGGCTATTTTGGAAACAAACGCTAAAAATCAGGCCAATTGGGAGCATTTTGAAACCATACAACACAAACAACGTCGTGCTTTCTTAAAAGCGATTGAATAATACAGCAAACGCATTTAGAACAAGCTACAAATCAATAATCCGTTTTGTAAATTAACATAACGGATTATTTTTATTAAACCCATACACCTTTTAAAAGACCAATTTATGACCATCGAAATTAGAGAAGTTACCACAAAAAAAGAGCTCAAACAGTTCATACAGTTTGGCATCGACTTATTTAAAGGGAATCCCTATTATTGTCCTCCTTTGGTGTTCGATGAAATAAATACGTTTGACACAACTAAAAATCCCGCACACGAAATCTGTGATCATATCATTTACATGGCTTATAAAGACGGCAAAATTGTAGGGCGTATTGTGGGCATTATCAATTATAAAGCTAATGAAAGATGGGAAAATAAACGACTTCGGTTTGGATGGATTGATTTTATTGATAATTTGGCTGTATCCCAAGCCCTATTAGAAGCAGTTCAAGCTTGGGGGAAAACACATGGCATGACCGAAATGAATGGCCCAGTAGGATTTACCGATTTCGACCATCAAGGCCTCTTAATTGAAGGCTTTGAGTATAACTCCCCGATGGCTAGTTTGTACAACTACCCTTATTACGAAAAGCATTTGGAGGCATTTGGGCTACAAAAAGAGATCGATTGGATTGAATACCGCTTGACTATAGCCGATGAAGCTCCTCCGCGCATGCAACGGTTAGCACAAATTGTGATGGAAAAATCGAAACTCAAAATTCACTCCATAAAATCGATTAAAGAACTCAAAAAATACTATCCCAATAACGAGTATTTAGATGTCATAGACCAAGCTTATCAAAAGCTATACAACTATCAACCACTGACTGAAAAACAAAAAACCTATTACAGTAATATGTATTTCCCGTTATTAAATTTTGATTTTATAACGATTGTTATCAATGAAATGAACGAAATAGTGGGCGTTGGCTTGGGGATGCCTGATATTTCAGACGCATTGCGTAAATGCAAAGGTCGCCTGTTTCCATTTGGCTGGTTTCATATTTTAAAAGCTTTAAAAGCTAAAAAGAATATGATGTATTTCGACATGCTCCTCATGGCGGTGCGACCTGATTATCAGAATAAAGGAATCAATGCCATATTCTTTTATAATACTTCAAAATATTTCAAACAATATGGCGTAAAATATGCAGAAACAACCTCAATTTTAGAAACAAACAATAAGAGCCAAGCCAACTTTGACGAATACGAAAAAATACAACACAAACGCCGTCGTGCTTATTTAAAACCCATTGCATAACGACTAGGAATAACACTATATTTCCACAAAAAAAAGGAACCTAATTAGGTTCCTTTTTTAGTTGAAATAGAATATTCTATTTGCCTGTAATAATGCGTTTTATCTCATTCAATTTATTCAAAGCTTCAATCGGAGTTAAGTTATTTAAGTCAGCATTTTTTATTTCGTCACGCACTTGAACCAATACCGGATCGTCGAGCTGAAAAAAGCTCAACTGCATACCCTCGCGTTGTGAGGCGTGTTCCAGATTTTTACCTGCTACTACGGATTGGCGATTGTCGGTTTCAAGCTGCGACAAGATTTCATCCGCACGACTGACTACTGATTTAGGCATACCAGCCATTTTAGCTACGTGAATACCAAAACTGTGTTCGCTACCGCCTTTTACTAATTTACGCAAGAAAATCACTTTCTTATCCAACTCCTTGACAGACACATTATAGTTTTTGATACGAGCATAGGATTTTTCCATCTCATTCAACTCGTGATAATGCGTTGCAAATAAGGTTTTCGCCTGACAATTGGGACGTTCATGAATATACTCCACAATAGCCCAAGCAATGGAAATACCGTCGTAAGTACTTGTACCACGCCCTAGTTCGTCGAATAAAATCAAACTACGATGGGAAATATTGTTCAAAATACTAGCCGCCTCATTCATTTCCACCATAAACGTAGATTCACCCAACGAAATATTGTCGCTAGCTCCCACGCGAGTAAAAATCTTATCAACAACTCCAATAGTGGCGCTATCAGCAGGCACGTAACAGCCAATTTGAGCCATCAACACAATAAGTGCTGTTTGCCTCAATAAAGCCGATTTACCCGCCATATTCGGTCCTGTAATGATGATAATTTGTTGTTTTTCAGAATCTAAATACACATCATTAGGCACGTAACTTTCACCTATGGGCAACTGTTTTTCAATCACCGGATGACGACCTTGTTTGATATCTATCACATCGCTGTCGGTAACAGCTGGACACTGATATTTATTCTCTTCTGACACGCGCGTAAACGACAACAAGCAATCCAATTGTGCCAAAATACTGCAATTCAATTGAATGGCTGGAATATATTCCATAATAGCCATCACCAAGTCACCAAATAGCTTTGTCTCAATTGCGAATATACGGTCTTCGGCTCCTAATATCTTTTCTTCGTATATCTTAAGTTCTTGTGTGATATAACGTTCCGCGTTTACAAGCGTTTGTTTGCGTATCCACGTTTCAGGTACCTTATCTTTGTGTGAATTACGTACTTCTATATAGTAACCAAACACATTATTGTAGCTAATTTTCAGACTTGGGATGCCCGTTTGTTCACTTTCGCGTTGCTGAATATGTAATAAATAATCTTTACCTGAATAAGCAATACGGCGCAGTTCGTCCAACTCTTCATTCACGCCTTCAGCAATCACATTACCACGATTCAACAACATCGGTGGATTATCGGATAATTGACGCGCAATACGATCGCGAATGATAGCACAAGCGTTCAACTGTTCTCCAAAACGTTGTAAAACCAAATTATCGGCTTCAGAGCAACTCTTTTTGATGGGTTCGATAGCGGACAAAGCTATGCGCAACTGCCCTACTTCACGAGGCGTAATACGCCCCACAGCCACTTTCGACAGTAAGCGTTCCAAATCGCCAATAGTAGCCAACCAATCACTCAATACCAATTTTTGATCGGGATATTTAAAGAAATGAGAAACCACGCTTAAACGATCGTTTATCGGTTCCACATCTTTGAGTGGAAAAGCCAACCAACGACGTAACAAACGACTTCCCATTGGTGTAATGGTTTTATCGATAACCGAACACAATGTACGTGCATTTTCGTTGTACGAACCAAACAACTCTAAATTGCGCACCGTAAATTTATCGAGCCACACATACCGTTCAGCCTCAATACGTGCCAAATGTGTGATATGGCTTATTTGTTTATGATGCGTTAAATCGAGGTAATATAAAATAGCACCCGATGCAATAATGCCTAAACTCAAACTATCAACACCAAATCCTTTGAGATTTTGTACTTCAAAATGTTTCAGCAACCGATCATTGGCGGCTTCCAAGGTAAACACCCAATCGTCCTGTTCTTGTGTGTGAAATTTGCTTCCAAAAGCCAATTCAAATTCCTTACGTTTACCATGTTCATAAAGCACTTCTTTGGGTGCAAAGCTATTCAATAACTTTTCGACATAGTCCAACGCTCCTTCAGCTACCAAAAATTCGCCAGTAGAAATATCGAGTAACGAAATACCGGCTTGATTTTTAGCGATATGAACAGCCGCTAAAAAGTTATTTTCTTTGATATCAAGGATGGTATCATTGGTAGAAACACCAGGCGTAACGAGCTCTGTGATACCACGTTTTACCAAACCTTTTACTAATTTTGGATCTTCTAGTTGATCACAAATAGCCACACGTAACCCTGCACGCACTAATTTAGGCAAATAGGTATCTAAGGCATGATGTGGGAAACCTGCCATTTCAATGGCATCAGCATTTTTATTGGAACGTTTCGTTAACGTAATGCCTAAAATTTCGGAAGCTAAAACAGCGTCTTTCGCGTATGTTTCGTAAAAGTCCCCACAACGAAACAACAATACAGCATCAGGATATTGATTCTTGATGTCGTAGAACTGTTGCATCATTGGAGTTATTTTGGGTTCTGTGCTCATTTGTATCTCTAAAAAATCTTTTCTATCGTATAATGCACACCAAATAAGTGTGACTATCTATTTTATTATTAATTACTTCGTGCTTTTTTGAAAACAATATTAACAAAAATTTTCCAAGCATAAACACAATCAGTAACGAAGCAACCATGTTTTTCACAGGCTTCTAAATAACGCATCTCGGAATCTTGGATTTCATCCAATGTTTTAGGCATATCAGCATAAAAAGGTGGCAACAAGCCTGGACGAAACTTAGTGCGTTTTTCTTGTAATTCTTTAGAATAAAGGCTGAAATAGTGATTACTCAATGGACGAACACCCACCAATTTCATATCGCCACGCAACACATTGATAAACATCGGTACCTCATCGAGCCAATATTTTCGCATAAACTTACCAACCGTTGTCACACGTATATCGTTGGAAATTTTGCCGCCTTCTTGTAAACTATTTTTCTCAAACATATAAGCTTGCAGATATTCGGCATACGGATGCATGGTACGCATCTTAAACACGTTGAAGAACTTTTTATTTTTACCAATACGACGTAGTTTAATAAGCGGACCATAACGTTTTTTAAGTTGTGGTTCTGGTTGTTGTTTACGACGTGCTATCACAAATGTAGTATCACCAATCAGTTGTTCTTCCACTACTTCAAATCCGCAATAATACAATCGTCCGAGGATTTCTGTATTTGACAATACACGATTTTTACCTTGTGTGATATCATAATACAAACGACTGGTTATAAATAATTTAGGTACAATGCGCTTCATAACAAAATCGCCGACATACAAGAACCAGTTGATAACTGGTGGCCATTGTTGCAATAAGCGTTGCTTACGAGTAGATTTGGTTTCAAAACAACAGATAAGACAACCCTGATCTGGTAACTTATCATTGGCAGCACAAAATAATTTATTAATACCGCGTATATCGTTTAGACGCACTAAATTAATAATCTTATCGTAACGATAAGCACGCAAAGAAACCACATTGAACAACGTAGTTGTAGCCAAAACCAGTGTACTAGAACTACCCAAATCGACCTTCTGGCGTAAGAAATTAAGCACATCTACTGACGTTTGTTGCTCAATAGCTTTTTCAATGCCTTCTACGGCTTCAGGCTCAAGCGGATAAGCGGGCTTTACCAATGTCGCAGGTTCTCGTTCATCAAATGTTTTAGGTTCTTCATCGAGATATACGGCATAAAATACGGTATGAAGCAATGCCACCACCACCAAATTTTGGAATAAAACAGTCCAAATCAACACCAAAGATTGTAAAACAGATAAATGAATCCATCCCAAAGAGATACATGGATGCACAACAACCAAAGTCAACAATGTGGTGGCAAACACCTGAAAGGCAGAGTC
>JAQVJY010000039.1 GCA_028694915.1 Paludibacteraceae bacterium | reverse complement strand
ATCAGTTTCTTTTGCTCAACAAAAGGTAGAACAACCGGTTGATTATGTTAATCCATATATGGGCAACATCAGTCATTTGTTGGTTCCGACATATCCAACGGTGCATTTACCGAACAGTATGCTTCGTGTGTATCCACATCGTACTGAGTATACGGCCGATCTGTTGTATGGGTTGCCTATTGTTGTAACCGGTCACAGAGGGAGTTTTGCATTTAATTTCAGTCCTTTTCAAGGAGACGAGAAAGATCTGAATCCCGTGATTTCATATAGCTATGATCAGGAAACGGTTAAGCCATATCAATATTCGGTTTATCTGGATGAACAACAGATTGGAGTGAATTATACGGTTTCTCATCAATCGGCTATTTATGTAGTTGATTTTTCTCAGAGAAAACCGATTTCTCTTATTTTCAATTCGCGGAAAGGTGTTATGCAATGGGATGGCAAAGCTCTTTCGGGTTATCAGGAACTGACAAATAATACCAATGTGTATCTTTATTTGGAGCCTGATATTCTTCCGGAGAGTGTTTTTTCGTTGCAAAAGGGTAATTTAAAAGAAAATCCGGGAAAAGCCGAGGGGGAAAACGCAAATCTAATATTGCGATATTCTTCAGATGTAAAAGAAATAAAATTACGTTACGGAATATCTTTTATTGATGTTCAGCAAGCAAAGAAAAATTTGCAGCGCGAAATTTCAGGTTTTGATTTTTTATCTGTCGCAGAAAGAGGAAGGAAAATATGGAACGAAACGCTGGAGAAAATAAAGGTTGAAGGAGGTTCTTATAACGATAAAGTTGTTTTTTATACATCGCTGTATCGGACATATGAACGACCGGTTTGTATTTCGGAAGATGGTCGATATTTCAGTGCTTTTGATGGTAAAGTGCATAAAGATAACGGGATACCTTTTTACACAGACGATTGGATATGGGATACTTATCGTGCTGCTCATCCGCTTCGCATTCTTTTTGAATCGAAAATGGAAAGTGATATCATTAACTCTTTTTTGCGCATGTCGGAACAGATGTCGAATTTTTGGTGGCCGACGTTTCCACAAATCACCGGTGACAGTCGCAGCATGAATTGTAATCATGGAGTTGCAACCGTTTTGGATGCATACAGGAAAGGATTGAGGGATTTTGATCTTGGTCATGCTTATGAGGCGTGTAAAAATGCGGTTATGGAAAAAACGTTGGCACCATGGTCGGCAAAGCCTGCGGGTGAACTTGATCGGTTTTACCACGAACATGGATATATCCCTGCATTGAGGGAAGGTGAAAAAGAAACTATTCCGGAAGTACATCCTTTCGAAAAACGACAAGCTGTAGCAGTTACATTAGGCACATCGTATGACGAATGGTGTTTGGCTCAAATTGCTTGGGAGTTGGGTAATGAAGAGGATTACCGATATTTTATTCAGAAATCGTATAATTATCGTAATTTGTTTAATCCTGAGACAGGGTTTTTTCATCCGAAAGATGAAGATGGGAATTTTATTGAACCTTTCGATTACCGGTTTTCAGGAGGAATGGGTGCGCGCGATTATTACGATGAAAACAACGGTTGGACATATCGTTGGGATGTACAGCACAATATAGCCGATCTGATTGATTTGATGGGTGGGAGTGAAAAGTTTATAAATAATTTGGATCAGACCTTCAGAGAACCCTTAGGAAGGAGTAAGTATGAATTTTATGCTCAATTGCCCGATCAAACCGGTAATGTGGGTCAGTTTTCTATGGGAAACGAACCGTCGTTTCATATTCCCTATTTATATAATTATGCAGGACAACCTTGGAAAACACAAAAACGGATCAGGTCGTTGCTTCGAATGTGGTTTCGAAACGATTTAATGGGTATTCCGGGTGATGAAGACGGGGGAGGCATGTCTGCCTTTGTTGTATTTTCTCAAATGGGATTTTATCCGGTTACGCCCGGTATACCGGTTTATACTATTGGTAGTCCTTTTTTCGAAAAAATTACGATGGAGCTCTCCAACGGAAAACGGTTTACGATAATTGCAAAGAATTGCAGCGAGAAAAACAAATATATTCAATCCGCCAACTTAAATGGCCGACCCTGGAGTCAATGCTGGTTTAGTCACGATGATATTATGAAAGGCGGAACATTGGAATTAATGATGGGAGACAAAGCCAACCAAACCTGGGGTAATACTATCGAAAATCTTCCACCCCCTTCCGGGAATGATTTTTAGACAAAAAGGAGGGATACGAATTTTAGTGTAATGAAATTATTAATTTTTTAATTTTGTCAATTCAACATGAATAAGTTTTTTTATTTATTTTTATTAGGGCTAATTACAATACCTCTACTTAATGCTCAGCCAACATTAAAACCGGGCGATTACGATATAACGCGTGATCGTTTGTTGTATACGGTAGGTTATTCGCATTTGGATACGGAATGGAACTGGGATTATCCAACCACTATTGACGAGTACATTTTAAATACGATGCTCGAGAATTTTCGCCTTTTTGAAAAGTATCCGGATTACGTTTTCAATTTTACGGGTTCGCGTCGTTACAAAATGATGAAGGAATATTACCCACAACTGTATGCTAAAGTAAAAAACTATATTGACCTGGGGCGTTGGAAAGTTTCCGGATCTTCGGTTGACGAAGGAGAGGTGAATATTTCTTCTTCCGAATCGTTGATACGTCAGGTGCTTTACGGGAATAATTTTTTCCGCTCCGAATTTGGAAAAGAAAGTATGGATTACATGTTGCCCGATTGTTTTGGGTTTTTATGGAATCTGCCTTCTGTCCTGAATCATTGTGGTTTGCTTGGTTTTTCGACGCAGAAATTGACCTGGCGTTCGGCAGCCGGTGTTCCGTTTAATGTTGGTGTTTGGAATGGCCCCGACGGAAAAGGAATCGTTGCTGCTTTAAATGCAACCAGTTATACTTCGAGAGTTGAGAACAGACTCGATAAAAGTCCTTACTGGATTCAACGGTTGAATGAAGATGAGGAAAAAACAGGATACGCTTTTGATTACCGTTATTACGGAGTAGGTGATCAGGGGGGTGCACCTCGTATGAACGATGTAAAACATGCCGTGAATAGTCTGAATCAGGCAGATAGCGATTTTAAGGTTTTACTCACTTCTTCCGATCAAATGTACAAGGATATAACCCCGGAAATCAGAGAAAAGCTCCCGGTCTATTCCGGTGATTTGCTGCTTATCGAACACAGTGCAGGATCGTTGACTTCGCAAGCTTTTATGAAACGGATGAATAGGAAGAATGAGTTTCTTGCTTCAGCGGCCGAATTAGTATCTGTTACTGCAGATTGGATGGGAACAGCTTCCTATCCTTTCCGGAAAATAAATGATTCATGGGATTTGGTTTTGGGAAGTCAGTTTCACGATATTCTTCCCGGAACCAGTATTCCAAAGGCTTATGAATATGCATGGAATGATGAGTTTATTTCAGCCAATGGTTTTGCAGAGGTTTTGAAAAACGGTTTGAGTTCGATCGCTGCAAAATTAAATACACAAACCAAAGGCAGATCAATCGTAGTTTATAATCCGGTATGCAGAGAAAGAGAAGATGTGGTTTTTGCCGAATTGGAATATGCGGTTTTACCTCAATCGGTTGGCGTTTTCGACAAAAAAACCGGCAAAGAAGTTCCTTCTCAGATTGTGGAAAGAACGGAAAACAAGCTCAAGATATTGTTTTTAGCTGATATGCCTTCCGCCGGCGTTAAGGTATACGATGTCCGTGAAACATCCGGATTTGAAAAACCGACAGGACTTTCTGTTTCGAACAATACGCTGGAAAATGTATATTACAAGGTAAAAATTGCTTCGAATGGTGATATTGTCAGCATTTTCGATAAAAAAATAAATAAAGAATTGTTGGCAAAACCGGCACGTTTGGAGTTTTTATCCGAGACTCCAAAAGAATGGCCGGCATGGAATATGGATTGGGAAGACCGTCAGCAACCGCCTATCGATTTTATGGATAAAGATGCCCAATTGACTATTGTGGAGGAAGGACCGGTAAGGGTAACCTTAAAAGTTCAACGAAAAGGGCGTAATTCAGAAATCACACAATTTTACAGTTTGGCTGCAGGAGAAGCCGGCAAACGTTTGGAAGTAAGCAACAAGATTGATTGGCAATCACGTGCAGTGAGCCTGAAAGCATCTTTTCCTTTGACAGTTTCCAATAAGAATGCTACATATAATTTAGGTGTTGGGACCATTTCGAGAGGCAATAACGACGAGAAGAAATTTGAAGTGCCTTCGAAAGAATGGTTTGATTTGACCGACGAATCCGGAACATATGGCGTTACTATTCTGGAAGATTGTAGATACGGTTCCGACAAGCCCGATGACAATACGCTTCGCTTGACCTTGCTTTTTACTCCGGGTATCAATCTGCCGGCATGGCAATGGACCATGTACCAGAGTACTCAAGATTGGGGTGTTCATGATGTGAAATATGCTGTTTATGGTCATAAAGGTGATTGGCGAAAGGGAGAATCAGCATGGCAAGCACGATTTTTTAATCAACCATTGTTGGCTTTTGAGTCGTCAAAACATGCCGGAGAGCTAAGTGAATCATTTTCAATGATTTCGGTAAATCGTCCGGAAGTAGGATTGATGGCATTCAAAAAAATGGAATCGGGAGAGGGTTATGTTATTCGGGTAAACGAATTAACGGGAAAAGACGTAAAGAATATTCAAGTGACTTTACCTGTTGATGTACTTGATGCTTATGAAATAAATGGGCAGGAAAAAAGAATTGGCAATGTGAAGTTTTCAAAGGATAGGATACAATTCGATTTGAGTCCTTATACTATAAGAAGTTTTGCTGTAAAACTGAAAGAGAACAATAAGGTGACGGTTGTGCAACAGCCTCTTGAAATTCCTTATAATACCGATGTAATTAGTTTTGATGAGAATCGAGAAGATGGTATAATGTTTAACGGACAATCGCTACCGGCCGAATTGCTTCCCGATTATGTGGAGAGTGAGGGTATTCGTTTTAAAATCGGCAGTAAAGAAGATGAGGAAAATAATGCCATAGTTTGTAGCGGGCAAAGTATTCCATTACCGAAAGGAAATTATACAAAGCTTTATTTATTGGCGGCAGCAGCAAATGATACCGAGGCAGATTTTTATGTGGATGGACAACCTACGAAGTTGGGAATTCAACGATGGACAGGGTATGTCGGACAGTTTTATAATCGGGTATTGAGTCAGGATCAGAATAAAGTAGTGGAAATGAAAGAGCCTTATGCCAAAAACGACAATATAGCTTGGTTTGCTTCTCATTGTCACAATAATTATCCTATGAAAAACGAAGCTTATCAATATAGTTATTTGTATAAGTATGAAATTCCACTTCCTGTAGGGGCAAAAAATATTACGTTGCCGAATAATCGTCGTATAAAAATACTTGCTTTGACAGTTGCCGAACCGAAGATGGAAAATTTAAAACCTCTGCAAGACCTTTATGATAATTTCGAAGGGAATCCAAAGTTCGAGTTGCGTGAAAAATAA
>JAQVJY010000002.1 GCA_028694915.1 Paludibacteraceae bacterium | reverse complement strand
CATAGAAATACTAACAAATGCCATCAATGATTATCAGGGTACATTGATTGTCATTTCGCACGATGAAACTTTTTTAGAGCAAATAAACATAGAAAGAACAATTAATTTATAAAAATACAGCAGCTAACACGCGGTATAGCCAATAAGGGTTTCAGTGGTATGCGAAGGTTTGTTGCCCGCTTCAATTTTCGTGTAACTTGATAGGACATCGCCCGCAATCCCTTACTGGCCATACCGCCAACCGTTACCGCCAAGTGTAGTAATTAGAAATGAAAATAAATTATTCATACAATACAAATTAAAATTAAAGACTATGAAAAAAAGAATCATTCTCCCACTCCTGCTAACCATTGGGTTATTTGCACTTTTAATAACCTCTTGTAAAAAAGATAAGTTACAAACGTATTCTTTAAGTGGCAAAGCACAGAAAGGCCCTTTTGTTACAGGAGCCAATATAACCATCAATGAGCTAAATGAAAATCTTGAACAAACAGGAAAGTCATTTACCTCTTCTATATCTGCTGATGATGGATCCTTCTCACTGAACAGTGTAGAATTGGTATCGGAAATAGCTATAATAACAGTGAATGGCTATTATTACGATGAGCACTTAAATATTGTTCAAAATGGGGTTTTGAATCTTCAAGCATTAGTTGATATTTCAGGTAAAACAAAAATTAATGTGAATCCTCTTACTCATGTGCTTAAAGACAGGATTGAGATCTTGTATAAATCTGGAAATTCTTTTCAGAATGCATACAAACAGGCTCAAAATGAACTAATAGAATCACTGTTTGGAATAAGTGGCGCCAACCTGAATGATTTTGACCAATTGGATATTAGTGCCTCTGGTAGTGACAATGCTTTGTTGATCGCATTCTCTGCTATGATGCTCAGGAGAACCGCTGGCGACAATGATGTTTCAACATTAACAGAATTACTCACAAAAATCAGAACCGACTTAAAAGACGATGGAGAGATTAATAATACAGCATTGAAAAATCAGATATGGAATAATGTTCGGTTTTTAAATCCTGTTCACATCAAAAACAATCTTACAAATAAGTATCAGCAGATGGGTCTTAACGTCATTTTGTCTGATTTTCAGTTTTATCTGAATAATTTTGTGGAAAAGCATGCTTCAATAATTTATTCAGATTTTCAATACCCTCAAACCAGTGTTTTGGCATCTCATTTTTATGAAGATAGTGTAGCACAGGACAACCTTCTTGATAAAACCCTGTCATCGTTTAATCTTTCACAGGGTGTGGCAGTGGCAGCAATCACGCCTTTAAATAAAATTGTAAAAATTAAGATGACTCCTGTTAACCAGCAAAACTCTTTTTGGATTCAGGATGAAGGTCTTATTCGATACGATTTGGAGAGTGGTGGATGGTTTATAGAAAAAATTGAGTCACAGGAATTTGTAATATTTACCCAAAGGCAAAATATGCTTGTTTCTATGAAGTTTCCTCAAATCTTGGGAGTTAATAGTCCCCCTTTCCCAATATTTATAGAATATTTTGAAGATGGCGCTACAACTCCAACATTTTCCAAAACAGTATCTTTTATTTTATAGACAAAGCCAACGCAAAATAATAATTTTAAAAGAATGCCCGATCCTTAAAAAAAAACACAGACACACAAGCAGACAGAAAAGAATGAAAAATGACAATGACACGGAAACTCAATATTGACAATGGTTTGCAAGACTGGAAGACAGAACACCAGGCGGTAACAGGCGGTATATTTTATTGCCGAGATAGTGGGTATTTCAGCGTTTCAGCATCTAATAAACTTTCGTGTAACTTGACAGGTCAGTGCTTCGAAATCGGCAACAAAAACATACCGCCAAAACGTTAACGGCAATTGCAAGTCAGCAGAATATGAACATAAAAACGCATCTTTATAGTTGACATTTCAATAATTTGTATTAAATTTGTCAACTAATTTATGAAGAAATATTATGGAAAATTTAGTTGCATATAGAATAAAGAACGCAAGAAAACTTAGAGGTCTTTCATTACAAAATGTTGCCGATGCACTTCAAGTATCGAAACAAATGATAAGTAAATATGAAAGTGGTTTATCTATGCCCAATAGTGCTAAATTAATCAAGCTTTCTAAATTATTTGATTTAAAAATTGATTATTTTTTTAATTCTTTTAAAATAGAATTAAATGAAGTAAACTTTAGAAAAAAATCCACTTTTTCTGTAAAAAAACAAGAATCTTTGAAAGAACAGATAAAAATTTGTCTTGAAAATTATTTATTCATTGAAGATTGTTTATCAATTAATTATTCATTTGAAAATCCATTAAAAGATTTTAAAATTAGCAATACTGAAGATATTATTAAAGCAGTACAAAAACTACGAAATGACTGGGAAATAGGTTTTGACCCTGTACATAATTTAATTCAATTATTAGAGGATAAAAAAATTAAAATAATTGAACGTTCAGATGTTGAAGATGAATTTGATGGTTTGGCAACCTGTGTTGACAATAAATATCCTGTAATCGTATTAAATAAAAAATTTCAGGTAGAAAGAAAACGATTCTCACTTTTACACGAATTAGGACATTTATTACTAAATATTGCAGATAATTGTGAAATAAAAGAAGAAGATGTATGTCATAAATTTGCATCTGAATTTTTATTACCCCAAAACATTGTTATAAGTGAATTTGGAGGAAAAAGAGAACACATTTTATTTAGTGAATTAGTTTCTATCCAAGAAAAATATGGAATAAGCATAAAAGCAATTGTATATAAGTTAAAAGACGTTGGAATTCTAAATGAAAATCAACATTCTAATTTTTACAAAAGAATACGCTTTGACCGTAAATTTGAAAACGAAATAGATAAAACCAGATTTAAAACTCCCGAATATTCACATCGTTTTGAAAGATTAGTTTATAGAGCCTTGGCACAAGGCAATATTTCTATTTCCAAAGCTTCTTCATTACTTGACGAAAACATTGAAGTTGTAAAAAGTAATTATGAATTAATTTAAAACTTCAAAAAAAATGCGAGTAGTCATAAACGATGCAAATATACTTATTGATTTAGCTCATTTGGAGATGCTGACAGTATTCTCGGAACTAAATTTTGAACTTTATACAACAGACTTCATTCTAGAAGAATTAAATCCAACCCAAAGAGCTTTAGTCGATAGTCTTGTTATTGATGAAAAAATTATAGTCCTTGAAACAAATGAAACAGAAGATTTTATCGGTATTACAAATTTATTGGAAAACACCAACGGTTTAAGTTTTGAAGATTGTTCTGTTTGGTATTATTCAAAGAAAATGAATGGCACATTGCTTACTGGAGACGCAAAATTAAGAAAACACGCACAAAATGATTCTGTAGAAGTAAGAGGTATCATTTTTATATTTGATGAAATTGTTAGACAAAATCTTTTATTACCATCAGAAGCTGCAATTAAAATTGACCAACTAAAACATATTAATTCACGACTCCCAAAAAATGAAATAGAAAAACGAATTCGTATTTGGGGAGATTAACAACTGCGGGTAACAATGGCTCATAGGAAATAGCCAGTTGAAGTGCAATTTGCAAGGTCAGTAGCCCGCCCGAGCCCTATTTTAGCGCAAGTTTTCAACCTTGCGTTTTTTATTTATTACGGTGTTGTTTCCTTGATAAAAATAACTTAAAAAAAGTTTCCTATTTTATCACTTTTATATATCTTTGCCGTTACTAAAACCCTTGGATGTTTACTCTTAATTCGGATATTGTTCTGTAAACAATCTGTACTTCTGGTATAGGTTGTGCCTTTGTTTGTTCTCGAATCATTCTGTTCGAGAACGGTTTTCTATTTTATTTATTTGAATATTTAATCTGCGTACAATGACACAAGCATTGTAGTGCTTGGCGTGTATGCAACAAATTAACAAAAACATGAACAACGAAAAACAGACCATTCACGAATTTGACTTAACCATTATTTATGATTTTTTCGCACAAAGCGAACGCCAAGGTCCTGGCAGCAGCGAAGAAACGCTTAAAGCATTGGATTTTATAAAAGGGCTCACCGCACAATCTAAAATAGCCGATATTGGCTGTGGCACAGGCGGTCAAACAAGAGTATTAGGCGAACATACGCCATGTGACATTATTGGTGTGGACTCGTGGCCCAATTTTATAGATGAATTCAACCAACATGCCGAACAACATCATCTGCAAAATCGCGTAAAAGGGATTGTTGGCGACATGGCCAATTTGCCATTTCTGCCAGAAACATTTGATTTGATTTGGTCGGAAGGTGCCATTTATAACATCGGATTTGAACGCGGACTGAACGAATGGCGGAAATTTCTGAAACCTGGCGGCTATATCGCCGTCACAGAAAATACGTGGTTTAGCGACGAACGCCCAGCCGAGATTGAAGCGTTTTGGCAAAAAGCGTATCCCGAAATCGATACGATTCCAAACAAAGTAGCGCAAATGCAAAAGGCGGGTTATCTGCCCGTGGCAACGTATATGTTGCCCGAACGTATTTGGACAGATTATTATGCTTGGCAAAAACAGAGACGCATCGCTTTTCTAGAACAGCATAAAGACAACGCCTTCGTAAAAGACTTTGTAGCCATGATGCAGTATGAAGCCGAATTATACGACAAATACAAGGCCTATTATGGTTATATGTTTTATATCGGCAAGAAAATGTAATAGGATAAACTACGGCAATTTATTAACGTCGTAAATTAATAAGCCCCGTTGATAGTTCATATCAACGGGGCTTTAGTTTATTTCACAGCGAGTTTCATCGCGGTCGTTTGGGTCAATTTTTGATGATCGAGTAAATGGCGAATCACTTGCAAAACCTCTTCTTCAGGCGCTTGCAGTTGTTTCATCAGTTGTGTGATAGACAAGGGCGTTTCTGTCAACAGCGTTACAATCTGCTCTTCCAATTGTACAAAACGTGCCTCTTTCATAGCGCGCGCCTTATGCGCCAAACAAATATCGCACTGCCCGCATGGCAACGTGTGTTTTTCGCCAAAATAGTTGAGCAACACACGGCTGCGACATACCTCTTTTTCGTTGGCATACGCCAGCACCGAAGCAATACGGCTCACATAACGTTCGCGACGTTCTTCGTAGGCCTCTTTAGGAATCACCAACTTGGAACTGTCCTCACGCGAGCGCGTATAAATCAAAAAGGGCGTTTTCTTAAACGGCACATAAGTCACAATATGATTTTTGTCGAGCATCATCAATTGCTCATAAATGGTTTGACGCGAACGACCTAACCGTTTACCAATCAACTCTTCGTTGATGTGAATCATGTCGGTAAACACACCTGTGTACGAGCGTAAAATAACCTCTATCAATTCGTCAAGTGCTGGATTTTGTGTCCTAAACTGATATAAATCCTCGCGTTTCACGGTAAACATCAATTTCGACGGATTATCCACTTCTTCGGTCAACTCCAAATAGCCAGCTAATTCCAAAATTTTAAGGGCGCTGTATGTGGGAATAATCGGCAAATGACACATACCACAAAACGTTTGCAAGTTGAACGGATATACCGCTTGAAAAGCCGAACCTACGCCAATTTCAAAATAGTCGGCCAGCGCTTGATAGGTAGTTTTAATGCGTTCTTTATCGGGAAACGTATCGTTAATACGTTTTTTGAGTTTGGTTTCATCGGTTTTGTTGTAAAGCAAAATGGCAAACGCACGCTGCTCATCGCGACCAGCGCGACCAGCTTCCTGAAAATAGGCTTCCAACGTATCAGGTAAATCCATGTGAACCACGGTGCGAACATCGGACTTATCGATACCCATACCAAAGGCATTCGTAGAAACAATTACACGACAGTCGCCCGATTTCCACGCTTTTTGTTTGCGGTCTTTTTGCTCGTCCGATAATCCAGCATGAAAATAGTCGGCCAACATACCTTGCTGTACTAAGAAATCAGCAATTTCTTTGGTTTTTTTACGGCTGCGCACATATACCACCGAAGTACCCGGCACACGATTCAAAATGTGCACCAATTGCTCCAATTTATCCTCAACATAACGCACCACATACACCAAGTTCTGGCGTTCGAAACTTTTTTGAAAGAGATTTTTTTGAGGAAAATTCAAACGCACCTGAATATCGTCTACCACTTCGGGCGTGGCGGTTGCGGTAAGTGCTAACACCGGAACGCCAGGCAAAAGCTGGCGAATTTCGGCTATTTGCAAATACGACGGGCGAAAATCGTAACCCCATTGCGAAATACAGTGCGATTCATCCACCGCAATCATACTCACATTGAGATGTTTGAGACGTGTTTTAAATAAATCAGTAGCTAAACGTTCGGGCGACACATACAAAAATTTGTAATCGCCTAGTTCACAATTGTCAAACGCTGCTAAAATTTCATATTGCGCCATGCCTGAATAAATCGCCGCCGCTTTAATTCCGCGCTGTTTCAGGTTTTCCACTTGATCTTTCATCAAGGCGATAAGCGGCGTAACTACAATACAAACACCTTCCATTGCCAAAGCTGGCACCTGAAACGTAATCGATTTTCCGCCACCAGTAGGCATCAATCCCAACGTATCGCGCCCACTACCAACAGACTCGATAATATCAAGTTGGAGTGGACGGAAATCGTCGTATCCCCAATATTCTTTCAGAACATCGTGATAAATAGTATGTTTGGATATGGAATTTGGTGCGCTCATAAAACGTAACTTTTTGATGTGAATGGTGTAGCGCACACCACGTGTTTATCGCTCAAGCGACTCGTTGCAAAAATCGTTAAACGGTTTCATAGCACGAAATACATCCAACGCTTTTTCACGAAAATCGACAGCTACCAATTCCGCTTCAGTGAGAGGATGTTCAACTATAAAATGTTTATATTTGAGCCATTCAGCCGCTGGTGAATCGGGCGAAAAACCGGTTGGAACGCGTTTCAAAACCTCTGGCGACACAATGCCATCGAATGCTTTTTTAAACTGCTTTTCATTGGCAATAGCAGCCAGTTCGTCGTAATTGAGTTCTATTGATTGGCGCAACTGTTTCAAGGCAGCAGGCTGAGGACAATAAATACCGCCACTCAAAAATGAACCATCGGGTTGCAAATGTAAATAATAACCGCTTAACAAACTTTTACGACCGCCATTCGGACAAATATAGGCGCCAAAATGGTTCTTATAAGGCAATTTATTGGGTGAAAAACGAATGTCGCGATAAATACGAAAGAGACAATCTTCAGGCGTGAGGTATTTGACACGTTCGTCGAACTCGCCGATGCGCGCAATGAACCACGCCACCTCTTCGCGAAACGCATCCAAAGCCGTTTGGTAACGTTCCTTGTTAGCCGCAAACCAGTCGCGATTATTATTCGCCACCAAATCGCGCAAAAAACCTATAATTAGTTGATTTTGAATCATTCGCTTACCACAAAACGGGCTGTCAAACGGTTACGTTGTTCTACAAATACTAATTTTTCGCCGACCAATTTATCGACAATCTCTTTGGTATAATGACGAATGGTAATCAATTCCACATCGGTATTGTACAACACCTCGTATTCGTCTTGCAACTCTGTTACCAAATTTTTAAATATCGCAGGATTGTGATCGATACACAATGAAAAGCTAATTGCTGAAGTTTGTATTAAACTCACTTTCAAACGATAGCTTGCCAAAATAGCAAATATTTTGCTCAATTTTTCTTCGGCAATGAATGAAAAGTCACGTGGCGTCAACGTTAACAACACTTGATTTGCTTTGTTAATATAAACGGGTGGCAACTCCAATTTGAACGAAAATTCGTTGATGATAGAACCTTCTTGAGTTGGGTCCACAAACGATTTTACACACAAAGGAATTTTCTTGTTTTGTAGAGGTTTTACGGTTTTTGGGTGAATCACACTCGCGCCACAATACGATAATTCAATGGCCTCTTTGTATGATAACTTTGGAATCACCACGACTTCAGCATAACGTTTTGGGTCGGCATTCATAACGCCTGGCACATCTTTCCAAATCACTACACTTTCGGCATTCAGTAGGTTAGCTAAAATGGCTGCTGTATAGTCGGAACCTTCGCGACCCAACGTCGTTGTTTGGTTAGTAATGGTTCCGGCAATAAATCCTTGAGTGATGTAATAATCGACGCCATCAAAATTAAACGCTTCGCAAATTAATTGATTCGACAATTCCATGTTAACATTGCCTTCACGGTAATTATCGTCGGTTTTAAGCGAAGAACGAATGTCGACAAACTCCGCTTTTTCGCCCTGCGACTTAATAAATGCCGCCACAATCGTAGTCGAGATAATTTCGCCAAACGATACAATACGATCATATTCGTAATCGTAGCTCAACGATGGTTTATGTCTAGTTATTTCGCGTAATTCGCTATAAAGCAACTCTAATTTAGCGTCAATATCTGTACGATCCGAAAAAAGACCACTAACAATACCTTCGTGATAATCGACAATGGTTTGTATATTAGCATCCAAATCTGGCTTGCGATTAAAGAAACTATTCAAAACATCCTCCAAGGCATTAGTCACTTTTCCCATAGCCGAAACCACGATGACTAATTTCTCATTTTGAGAACGCACAATGTTGTAGAGATTACGAACGCCTTCAGCGTTTTTTACAGAAGCGCCACCAAATTTAAAAACTTTCATAGAATCAATAAGTTATACTATAAAACAATGATTTCAAAACCGAGTTACAAAGATATGTGATAATATTGGATTTTACAATAAATTTGAACGCCTGTTTCGGGCGATTTTTTATCCAAAATTGCGATAATCTGACAACAAAAAACTAAGCGGGCTAAGAAACTGATTCCTTAGCCCGCTCTATTTAACCTATAAGCCAAATTTATGGAGCTGGCGTTTGTGTTGGATCTACAAATACACGTGTAGCCAATTGTTTATCTAAATGATAAATGCCTTCGCCTTTTTCGCCTAACAATTTTATTTGGTCAATAATATCGAGCACATTGCTTTCCTCTTCAGTTTGTTCATCAATAAACCATTGCAACATACTTACGGTAGCGTGATCCTTTTCGGCATTAGCCACTTCGTAACAATGGTTAATTTTTTCAGTTACCACACACTCGTGTTTGTAAGTTTCTTCAAACATGTGTAACAAACTATTCCATGAGTGATCCACTTTTGCGATAGGTTCCAGTGCTACATTACCCGAACGTGTCAACACATAATCATTAAATTTGAGTGCATGAGCGGTTTCTTCTTGAAATTGAACACGCATCCAGTTCGCAAAACCTTTCAAACCCTGTTGTTGGCACCATGCCGACATACTCAAATACAAATAAGCAGACCAAAATTCCGCATTAATTTGTTTATTCAAAACCTCTTCGACCTTCGTGTTAATTTTCATAACCTATATATTTAAGAGTTAATAATACCATATTATTTAAACCACAAATATACACTAAATAATATTAAAAGTCAATAGAACAAGAAGAATTTTGAAACTATTTTGGAAATATCATTCAAAAAAACGTATAAAATAAAATGAATTAAGTATTTGGTGGTCAGAAAAAATATAGTATCTTTGCGGTCCGTTTCGTGTAGCCGCTGATAGGAAAAAGAGATGCCTGTGAATGCTGCACCAATGTTCAATCAAATCTCTTTATAACAATGGATTTAATTAAAGTTGCAGAACAATCTTTTGCAGTAGAAAAAAATCATCCAGCTTTCAAAAGTGGTGATACCGTAACAATTGCTTACCGAATCAAAGAAGGTAACAAAGAGCGTATTCAGTTGTATCGTGGTGTAGTTATTAAAATTGCTGGTCACGGCAACAAAAAACGTTTCACTGTTCGTAAAATGTCAGACAACGTAGGTGTTGAACGTATTTTCCCAATGGATTCTCCATTTATCGAAAGCATCGAAGTAAACAAAGTGGGTAAAGTTCGTCGCGCTAAATTGTACTATTTACGTGAACTTACTGGTAAAAAAGCACGTATCAAAGAAAAACGCGTGTAATTCACCCTTTGCATTTAGACATTCCAAAAGGTCGTTCTTCCAAGAACGACCTTTTTTTATAGAAAATAACTACCTTTGCAAAAAGAAAAAAAACTATGGAATATCGACTCCTATTCGAAAACGCAGTAGCCGCTTCACGCACACTGAATGTAATAGATGAAGCGACCAAAAATAACCTTTTGATAGCAGTAGCCTCTGCAGCAAAAAATGCCACAGAAACCATTCTCGCAGCTAATGCAAAAGATTTAGCACAGATGGATGTAGCAAATCCTAAGTATGACCGGCTAAAACTTACGGCAGAACGCATTACTGCCATTGCAGAAGATATTCGACAAGTAGCACAACTCCCCTCACCACTACAACGCACGCTCTCTACCAGCACACGCCCAAACGGGATGATTTTAACCAAAGTATCCGTTCCTTTTGGCGTAGTGGGCATTATATACGAAGCGCGTCCTAATGTGACGTTCGATGTTTTTTCACTCTGTTTAAAATCGGGTAATGCGGTTATTCTAAAAGGTGGCAGCGATGCGCAACATTCTAATGAAGCCATTATGGGTGTTATTCATCACGTACTCAAAACATTTGGACTCAATCCTGATATAGCCACGCTTTTACCTTCCGATCATGCAGCAACCAGCGAACTACTTCATGCTGTCGGTCTTGTGGATGTTATCATTCCACGTGGCGGAAAACAATTAATTGACTTTGTGCGTCAAAATGCCACGGTACCCATTATTGAAACAGGCGCCGGCATTTGCCACACCTATTTCGATGAGTTTGGCGATACCGCTAAAGGCTCTGCCATTATCGCAAATGCTAAAACACGTCGTGTAAGCGTTTGCAATGCCCTCGATTGCCTCATTATTCATGAAAAACGTTTAGCCGATTTACCTAGACTTTGTGCACCACTCATCGATAAAAATGTGATAATTTATGCAGACAAACGCGCCTTCGACGCACTTAAAAACGATTATCCAGCACACTTATTACAACCAAGCACAACAGAATCGTTTGGCACGGAATTTCTAGATTATAAATTAGCCATTAAAACAGTCGCCACATTCGATAATGCATTGACACATATCGCCACCTACAGTTCAAAACACAGCGAATGTATTATCAGCGAAAACAAAGAGCGATTAATGGAATTTAATACAGCTGTGGATGCAGCTTGCGTGTATAATAATGTATCGACCGCCTTTACCGACGGAGCGCAATTTGGTTTAGGTGCGGAAATAGGCATTAGCACCCAAAAATTACACGCACGCGGCCCCATGGGACTGCACGAATTGACAACCTACAAATGGATTGTGGAAGGAAACGGACAAATTCGTGAAAACTAGAACAAAACACGCATTTTGCATTTGAAAATTATATCATTACCTTTGTATTCAAAATTCAGCACTTTATGAGTAAAATAGGACTTGTTATCACTCAGGAATATAAAAATCGCGTAGCCAAAAAATCATTTCTAGTGCTCACGCTTTTAATGCCACTTTTATTTGTTGCGCTCATTTTTACGCCTATATGGCTTGCCACGTTAAAAGATGGAGAAGTAAAACTGGTAGCTGTGGTAGATCAAACTGGCAAATATGAATCGGTATTCACGGATAATGATGCCTACAATTTTGAACTCATCGGTGAACCAATCGACAGTTTACGAACGAGCGAAAAACGCAGTGATTACGAAGCTATTGTCGTTATTTCAAACGATTTAGCTACCACGCCAGAAGCAGTCACTATTTACTCCGAAAAACAAGTTAATATCGAACTCAAAAACTTTATTGAACAAGGTCTGAGCAGTTTTGTAGAGAAAGAAAAACTCTTTTCGCACAACATTCCAAATATTCAAGAAATTATTGACGAGTCGCAGGCCAATGTGCACGTAAATACCATCAAATGGAGCGAAGATGGAAGCGAGGAAATTTCGTCATCGGAAGTCGCCATTGCTATTGGCATGGTTTTCACCATGTTGATTTATATGTTTATTTTCGTGTATGGCGCTCAAGTGATGAGCAGCGTGGTACAAGAAAAAACAAACCGTATTGTGGAAGTGCTCATTTGTAGCGTAAAACCATTCGAATTGATGATGGGAAAAATTATCAGCATCGCGTTGGTTGGTCTAACACAATTTGGTATTTGGCTACTGCTCACCATTGGTTTGGTCGTTGTTGCTGGACAATTTCTGGGAGGCTCCGTGAATCCCGAAACCATGGTAAATGTGGAACAAATGAGTGATGCCGCTGCCATACAACAAGCCAGTAGCGAGCTCAACTTCGACAATATCATGGCTATGATTATGTCGGTCAATCCATTTGAATTAATCAGCTACTTTATTATCTATTTCATCGGAGGTTATTTGCTATACGCGTCTATTTTTGCCGCTATCGGTTCCGCCGTGGATAATGAAACCGACACGCAACAGTTCATGTTGCCAGTAACTATTCCTATTATATTTGCTATTTATGCAGCTATTTATGGCGCGCAAAATCCTGATGGACCGTTAGCATTTTGGTGTTCTATGATTCCATTTACATCGCCTATTGTGATGATGGTACGTTTGCCTTTTGGTGTTCCGATGTGGGAGAAATTACTGTCCGTAGCCATTCTTATCGCCTCATTTATTGGTACCACTTGGATGTCGGCTAAAATTTACCGCACCGGTATTTTGATGTACGGCAAAAAACCAAGTTGGAAAGAGATGTGGAAGTGGCTCAAATATTAAGAGAACGTTTAAAGCATACAACTATGAAACCCATTATTGGAATTTCGGTCAACTATAAAGAACAAACATCGCGCATTGCCGATGCTTATGTACAGGCTGTACATTTGGCTGGTGGCGTTCCGTTGTTAATTCCGGTATTGGACGACAAAGAAACGTTAGAAAATGCCATGCGTCAAGTGGATGGTTTATTGATGAGTGGTGGCGCCGATATCGATCCTTCATACTTCAACGAAACGCCAATTCCAGAACTTGGTGATGTGGATCCTAAGCGTGATTTC
This sequence comes from Paludibacteraceae bacterium, assembly GCA_028694915.1. Lineage (GTDB taxonomy): Bacteria > Bacteroidota > Bacteroidia > Bacteroidales > Paludibacteraceae > W0P28-013. Next base: position 235,838 of record JAQVJY010000002.1, on the reverse strand, counting down.
TACGATTGTACGTTAATTGATTTTGCACGTCGTCACCAACTTCCTATTTTGGGAATTTGCCGTGGTATGCAAGTATTAAATGTTTGCTTTGGTGGAACATTATACCAAGATATCTACGCGCAACACAGTGACCAACTGCTTAATCACGATCAATCAGAAGCACGTCAGATTGAAACACATACCGTTACCGTTACACCAGGCTCTACGTTAAGTCAAATTCTTGGTTGCGAACAAATTGGAACAAATACGTTTCATCATCAAGCCGTAAAAGATGTAGCCCAAAATCTGTGTACTGTAGCCAGTTCATCAGATGGTATTTGCGAAGCAATAGAATCAAACGATTACCCAATTATCGGTGTACAATGGCATCCTGAAAATTTAGCACTCGCCAACAAAGAATCACATATTGCACTCTTCCAATGGCTAATTAACGAAGCCAAATTATTTCGAGAAGCACGCTTTTTACATGAAACATTTGTTTCATTAGATTCACATTGTGATACACCTATGGTTTTCACCGACGACATGAATCTTGGAGAACGAACCGAAGGCGCATTAGTCGATTTTGTAAAGATGGATGAAGGTCGCCTAGATGCAATATTTATGGCAGCTTACATTCCGCAAAGAGAACTTGATGAAACGGCTACCAAAGCTGCCAACGATTTAGCCAAAACTATTTTAGAACGCATACACACACAGCTCCACTCGAATGGTGATAAAGCTATGTTAGCGCTCACAGCCGATGCTATTGAAACAGCAAAACAGCTCCACAAGAAAGCCGTCACACCTGCTTTGGAAAATGGCTATGCTATTGGAACAGATTTGAGTCAAGTAGTGCAATTTTATAATGCTGGCGTACGCTATATCACACTTTGTCACAACGGCGACAACGCCATTTGCGATTCAGCAGCAAAAAGTCAAAATACGCATAACGGAATAAGTGATTTTGGTAAACAAGTGATTGCCGAAATGGACCGATTAGGCATTATGGTGGATATTTCGCACGTTGGCGAAAAGAGTTTTTGGGATGCCTTGGCATACAGTAAAAACCCTGTTATTGCCTCACATTCGTCAGCACGCGCCTTGTGCGACCACCCACGCAACTTAACCGACGAACAACTCAAAGCTTTAGCTAAAAAAGGGGGCGTGTGCCAAGTGTGCCTATACGAAGATTTCTTATCGAAAACTGACAAAGCATCACTCCAAAGAGCCGTTGACCATATTGACCATATTGTAAAAACCGTTGGCATCGATTTTGTAGGCATTGGTTCAGACTTCGACGGCGGCGGGGGAATTTTGGGCTGTCAAGCAAGCAACGAACTTATCAATATTACAAAAGAATTATTACGCAGGGGCTATTCTCACGATGATATTCGCAAAATTTGGGGTGGTAATTTACTCCGCGTCATGCGACAGGTAGAAACCAATGCTCAGGTATAAATTAGAAAACTAAACACATATGAAAAAACTTATTTTGGCCTTTTTATTACTCGGTTGTACGAGTTTATTTGCCAGTACCACGGACTCTTTGAGTGTACGTACCAACACATCGGAAACCCTATTTAATAATTTAGCGAAACCCGATAGTCAAACAAATGCCGTTGTCAATGTACACTTAAAACCCATTATGCAAAAAGCCATAGAAGCGCAAAAAGCGGGCAATGCTAACGAAACACAACGCGGCTATCGTGTACAATTATTTTCAAGTAACAATGCACAACGCGCCAGAGGTGATGCGTTCAATGTAGAAAAAACCATTTTGGACAAAATGCCCAATTTACCAGTCTATGTGACTTATACGTCACCCTTTTGGAAAGTGCGCGTAGGCAATTGCGTCACACATGACGAAGCACAAACCTTGCGTCAATTTCTGATCGAAAATTTCCCTGAGTTTCAAACCGAAACCTATATTGTACCAGATCAAATAGTGGTAAACCAATAACAAAGATTATGAACAAGGAATCGGTTGAATCGAAAACGGTGCAAATAGCGGAACATTACAACAAAATAATTGAATTACTGGGCGAAGACACACAACGGGAAGGTTTGCTAAAAACACCCCTTAGAGTGGCCAAAGCCATGGAATTCATGACACAAGGTTACCATCAAGACCCAGAAGAGGTGTTACGTAGTGCCATGTTCCACGAAGAATATCAGCAAATGGTTATTGTGAAAGACATTGAATTTTTCTCGATGTGCGAACATCACATGTTACCATTTTTTGGTAAAGCGCACGTAGCCTATATTCCCAATAAAACAATTACAGGTTTAAGTAAAATTGCACGTGTTGTGGATATTTACTCACACCGTTTGCAACTTCAAGAGCGATTGACCATGCAAATAAAAGAGTGTATACAAAAAACACTCAATCCAATGGGCGTGATGGTAGTCATCGAAGCACAACACATGTGTATGCAGATGCGTGGTGTACAAAAACAACATTCTGTAACCACCACTTCCGATTTTACTGGAGCGTTTCAGAGTGCCAAAACACGTGAAGAATTCATTAATCTCATCAAATAATGAAAACAACATTTATAACAAACACCCAAGAAATAGACGATATTATAAACTCTTGCCAAAGTTGCGTCGTCTCATTTGGTAGCAACGAGCCGTATGCTTTACCCATGAATTTCGCCTATCGTAATCCATACATTTACATGCACTCAGGACCAGAAGAAGGTCATAAATTGGAATTATTAGCAAAAAACCCCAATGTATGTGTCGTGTTTATGTCGCCCAATCAAAAATTGGTGTACCAACATCCTGATGTAGGTTGTAGTTATAGCATGAATGCCAAAAGCGCAGTGGCGTTTGGTGTTGTAGAATTTGTGGAAGAATCGACTGAAAAGCGCGAAATTATGGATTTCTTTATGAAACACTACACGGCGCATCCCGTTTCGTATGGCGAAGCGGCCATAGCACACGTTAAAGTCTGGAAAATAAAGATTGATAAACTAACAGCGAAACATTTTGGACAATCGCAAAAGAACTACTAATTCTTTCGGATACTAAAAATCCCTTCTGTGTGACAGAAGGGATTTTTTTATTATATCATTCAATACATTATTCAGCACGCGTAATTCGTGCTCCAATGGCATTTAAACGATTTTCAATATCTTGATAACCGCGGTCAATTTGATCAATATGATCGATACGACTCACGCCTTCAGCATTCATGGCGGCAATCAACAAAGCAATACCGGCACGAATATCGGGCGAAGTCATGTTATTACCACGTAACGATACTTTTCGGTTGTGACCAATAACAACTGCTCGGTGTGGATCGCACAAAATAATTTGCGCTCCCATATCGATGAGTTTGTCGACAAAGAACAAACGACTTTCAAACATTTTTTGATGAATGAGAACACTACCTTTGGCTTGCGTAGCCACTACCAAAAGCACACTCAATAAATCGGGCGTGAGTCCTGGCCAAGGCGCATCGGCTAAAGTAAGAATAGAACCATCTAAAAACGATTCAATTTGATACGACGCTTGTGCTGGAATAAAAATATCATCGCCTTGCTGTTCAACTACAATACCCAATCGGCGAAAACTATCAGGAATAATACCGAGATTATGATACGATACATTTTTAATAGTTAGTTCGCTGCCTGTCATGGCTGCAATGCCAATAAAGCTACCCACTTCAATCATATCAGGCAAAATACAATGCTCTGCGCCATGTAATGACGACACTCCTTCAATTGTCAACAAATTGGATGCAATGCCAGAAATTTTAGCTCCCATGGCATTGAGCAATCGACATAATTGCTGCAAATAAGGTTCACAAGCGGCATTATAAATAGTAGTAGTTCCTGTGGCAAAAACAGCAGCCATCACAATGTTTGCTGTACCTGTTACTGATGCTTCGTCGAGCAACATATAAGTCCCCGTTAATTGTTTTGCCTCCAACACAAAAGCTTGTTTCTTTTTGTCGTAGTTCAAATCGGCTCCCAAATTTTGGATACCCACAAAATGGGTATCTAAGCGACGGCGACCAATTTTATCGCCACCAGGTTTGGCGTATATTACTTTGCCTAAACGCGCTACCAAAGGTCCTATAAGCATCACTGAACCACGCAATTTGGCACATTTTTGCAAAAATTCATCACTTTCCAAAAACGCTGTATCCAATTTTTCAGCTTTAAAACTATATTTGGCTGAGGCGAGTTGTTTCACCTGCACACCCATATCGCGCAATAATTGAATCAAATTATTTACGTCCAAAATATTGGGCACATTATCAACAATCACCTCTTCGGCGGTCAATACGGTAGCACAAATAATTTGTAACGCTTCATTTTTAGCGCCTTGCGGATGAATTTCGCCATGTAATTTATGTCCGCCTTCAATAATAAAAGATGCCATGTAATAGATTTTACGAGGTTAAAAATGAGAGATTAAATATAGTTTACTTCTGGTTCTATAGTGATACCAAATTTATCAGCTACCGACTCACAAATGGCAGCTGCCAACAGACGTATATGTTCAGGTTTAGCGTGATCTTTATTAATCAAAACCAGTGGTTGTTTTTCGTACACAGCTGCGCCACCGAGTGTTTTACCTTTCCAGCCACATTGTTCGATAAGCCATGCCGCAGGAATTTTTACTAATTCATTACCAGCAACATAATGCGGCATCGTGGGATATTGTTCGCGCAATTGGTTGAATTGAGTGGCTGCAATAAGTGGATTTTTGAAAAAACTGCCTGCATTTCCAAACTCACTCGGTTCTGGTAATTTACTTTTACGAATGGCTATAACAGCCTTGCGTACTTCTTCTACCGTCAACGGTTCAACAGAAGCAACAGCTTCCGATAAATTGCCATATTCGAGTTTAAATTGTGGCATTTTATCTAATCGGAACTCAACCGCCGTAACCAAATAGTGATTTTTCAAAGCCGCTTTAAAAATACTTTCGCGGTAACCATACTCACATTCCGATACACCAAACAAGCGTATTTTGCCTGTGGAAATTTCAACTGTTTCCACACGTGAAATAATATCCGCCACTTCCACGCCATACGCTCCAATATTTTGCACAGCACTAGCACCAACTTCACCAGGAATATACGATAGATTTTCAGCACCACCTAAACCGCGCGAAGCCATGACAGCACAAAAATCGTCCCAAACTACACCTGAACCAACGCGTAGATAAACGTGCTCATCGGTTTCACGTGTAGTTTCGTAAAAACAAATTTTAGAATGTAGCACCACTCCGTCAAAGTTCTTGGTAAAGAGCAGATTACTACCGCCACCAATCGCCAATAACGAATGTTGTTTTATAATATCGGATTGTAACAGTTCTATAAGTTCTGACACACTTTGGTACTCCACAAAATAACGTGCTCGCACATCCATGCCGAACGTATTGTGTTTCAAAAGTGAATAATTTTCTTCGAGTTTCATTATCGGTATCTTTTCTGCAAAGGTAAGTTATTTTTGAGAATTTAAACGTGTGCCGAAATAGACAATTTTAAGTTCCATTACATTTCAAAACCATTTCTGTTTCCGTAACCACAAAATAACCCCTACAGCTACAAACGACATCACGCCCCAAGCAAATAAGTAACCATATTGCCAGGATAATTCGGGCATCGCTTTAAAATTCATACCCCAAACACCCACCAAAAAGGTCAGTGGAATAAATATGGCCGACAACACCGTAAGGCGACTCATTATTTGGTTCATGCGCAAATCATTATTGGCTAAATACAAATCGACCAATGCGGTAATAGTTTCTTTGGCATTATCAATGAGTTGAAATACTTGCAACACATGATCGCGTGTATCCTTGTAATAAATTTTATTCGTGGCTTTCACATGATGCGACTCCAACAATATAGCAAAATCGGACCGCAACGGCCATAAATTCTTACGCAACAACATATAATCTTTCCGAACCAACTGAATAGAGCGCCCTACCGCCACATGGTCATTACCAAATTCCATTAATTTATCTTCCATGTCGAGCATTTGATCGCGCTGTACATCCAAAATAGCTAAATAGGAATCAATAATGCTACTAAACAATAAGTCATACAAATAATCGGCTGACTCAGAACGCACTTTACCCGTATTTGTTAGGAGTGCTTTACGAATTTCGCTGAACAAATCGACCTGTGACTCTTGAAAAGAAATAATCACCCCCTGTTTCATCAACAAACTGACATGTTCTTTGTCGAGCGTATGATGGTCATTATACGAAAAAACATCTAAAACCGTTAGAAAACCATGCTCAATCTCTTCAATTTTGGCAATATGACGTGTATTCAGCACATCTTGCATCCACAAATTGGGTAAATCGAATTGTCGACACAGCTCTTCGATAAGATTCACGTCAGATAAACCACGCACGCACAACCAATTCACCTTATTCAAATCCATGTGGTTCAAAATAGCTAAATCGTCAGATGTATGAGTCTTTATGCCGGACTTATCAAATACCGTAAGTTCAAAATGCGTTCCCGCGTGAATTTCGCCCGTGTATTGCAACTGTTCATACAATAAATTATCGCGCTGACGAATGCGTGGGCGACGTACAGGTTTTGGTGTTTTCTGTTTCATAGGGTGTTGTTTTTTAATGCGCTTCCAACCAATTTTGACCAACGCCAATATCTACTTTTAAAGGCACACACAGTGCAAAAGCTCCTTCCATTTCAGTTTTAATGAGTGTTTTTACCTGTTCTAATTCAGCTTGTGGCACATTAAAGTTTAACTCATCATGCACCTGCAAAATCATTTTTGTTTGTAAACCTTCCTCTTGTAATCGGCGATGAATACGCACCATGGCCAATTTTATAATATCAGCGGCCGAGCCTTGAATAGGTGCATTAATGGCGTTACGCTCAGCAAAACCACGTACGTTGGCATTGTGCGAATTGATATCAGCCAAAAAACGTTTGCGATGGAAAAGAGTTTCTACATAGCCAGTTTGACGAGCTTTTTCGATGCAGCTATCCATGTAGGCTTTTACCTGGGGGAATGTTGCGAAATAACCATCAATCAACTCTTTAGCTTCGGCACGTGGAATTGACAATCGTTCTGAAAGTCCAAACACAGAAATGCCATAAATAATCCCAAAATTGGCCGTCTTGGCTTTACGACGCATATCGGACGTAACCGAGTCGAGTGGCACATGATAAATATTGGCAGCCGTAGCGGCATGAATATCTTGATCGGACAAAAACGCCTGAACCATATTCGTATCGTTGCTCAAATGTGCCATAATGCGCAATTCCACTTGCGAATAATCGGCACTTACAAACACACAACCTGGTTCGGCAATAAATGCTTTACGAATTTCTTTTCCTTGCTCGTCACGAATAGGAATATTCTGTAAATTTGGATTACTTGAACTTAAACGACCAGTAGCGGTAACTGTTTGGTTGAACGAAGTGTGCACTTTTCCCGTTTTGTTATTAATCAATTTTGGGAGCGCATCAATGTAAGTACTGAGTAATTTTTTGAGGCCACGATAATCCAAAATTTGACCAATGACAGAATGTTTTGAACGCAAAGTTTCTAACGTTTCTTCGTCGGTAACATATTGGCCCGTTTTAGTTTTCTTGGCTTTATCGACCACTTTGAGGCGATCGAACAGCAACTCGCCAATCTGTTTAGGTGAACTGATATTGACATTTTCACCCGCTATTTTTTGAATTTCGCGTTCAATTTGTCGCATGGTATCAGTCAGCACTTGCGACGATTGAGCTAATGCAAAATCGTCTATCAGCATTCCGTTTCGTTCCATTTGAGCCAACACACGCACCAACGGCATTTCTATCTCATAAAACAACTCTTGTAAATTGTTTTCGATAATTTGAGTTTCCAAAATGGTTTTCAATTGCCACGTAATATCAGCATCTTCTGCTGCATATTCAGCAATTTTATCCAACGGAACTTGGCGCATATTCAGTTGATTTTTACCACGTGGACCAATCAATTCTTCGATATGAATAGTACGATAATGCAATAAAATTTCGGCCAAATAATCCATGCCATGTCGTAATTCCGGATTAAGCAGATAATGCGCTATCATGGTATCAAACAGTTTTCCTTTGACCACAATACCATAATTCTCCAGCATCATCAAATCGAACTTAATGTTTTGACCAATTTTTCCAATGCGTTCATCTTCGAACACGGGTTTAAATTTCGACAACAACTGCATGGCTTCAGCGCGATTATCGGGCACTGGTACATAATAAGCCTTGTGAGCTTCTACGGCAAACGATAATCCCACTAACTCGGCATCCAACACATCTACCGAAGTGGTTTCGGTATCAAAACAAAATGTGTTTACTTTTAACAAGACGTTACATAACTCAGCTATTTCGCGCTCGGTTTGAACCACTTTGTAGGTATGCTCTGTGGTGGCGGCAGTTGCAAAATCAGTTATTAAAGCACTCGCAACAGGTTCAGAACTCATCATAGGCGACGACACTGCAACAGCTTCTGTTTCTGGCTCATCAAAAAGGGAACCTTGCAACGAAGGAGCTTTGGGTGTCGACACTTTGGCAACAGGTTCTGTTCCTCGTAACTTAGCAAGATAAGTGCGAAACTCCAATTCCGAAAATAATTCGATGAGTTTGTCTTTATCGGGCTCTTCCATGATGAGTTTGGTTTCGTCCAACTCCACAGGAACATCGATTTTAATGGTGGCCAAAAAGCGAGAGAATTCTATTTTCTCTCTATTTTCTTCTACCTTTGTTTTAAGAGCTCCCGTCAATTGACTCGTATTCTGCAGCAAATTTTCGATGCTACCAAATTCTTTCAATAATTTAACGGCTGTTTTCTCGCCCACGCCAGGACATCCTGGAATGTTATCGGAGGCATCACCCATCAATCCAAGCAAATCAATCACTTGCGAAACCTTATCCAAACCCCATTTTTCAAGCACTTCTTTTACGCCCAACGTATCAAATCCACTCGCACCAAATTTCGGTTTGTAAATAAAGATGTGTTCTGAAACTAACTGCCCGTAATCCTTGTCGGGTGTCATCATAAACACCTCAAAACCTTCTTTTTCCGCTTTTTGAGCCAAGGTACCAATGACATCATCAGCTTCAAAACCAGCCACTTGAATCACAGGAATACGATACGCTTCTACTATTTGTTTGATAATAGGAATTGACTTACGAATATCTTCAGGAGTTTCTTCGCGTTGAGCTTTGTAAGCAGCAAATGCCTCGTGCCGAAAAGTTGGTCCTGATGGATCAAAAACGACCGCTATATGAGTCGGTTTCTCGCGCTTCAAAACATCCTCAAGTGTATTTACAAAACCAAAAATGGCTCCGGTATTCAATCCTTTAGAATTGGTACGCGGCATACGCATAAAGGCATAATACGCTCTATAAATCAAAGCATAAGCATCGAGCAGAAATAATTTTTTCATGAAACGGGGTTATGTGTAATACGTTGTGACAAAATCTATTGGACAAAGATACAAAAAAACTCCGCAAAGCCCATGTGGTTTTTGCGGAGTTTTTTATCTGATAACCGATTCTGTTATTCTGCTTTTTTAGTAGGCTTTTTAGCTGCCGGTTTTTTTGCGGCGGGCTTTTTAACAGCAGGTTTGCTTTCTTTTGGTTTTACCTCTTCGGCTTTAGGTGCTGGTGCTGGTTTTTCTTTAACTACAGGTTCAGCAGCCACAGGCACTGGAGCAGGTTTAGGTTCAACTTTAACTGGAGCAGGCTCTGTCAATTTACGATATACAACGGCCGATGCGCCCAATGATGCAAATTGAAACACTAACGACACAATAATAATCATGATAATTGGCCACCAAGGAATAGGCATTCCCTCCATGCTCTCTAATGAATCAAACTCACAACAACTCGTGAAATCGACAAGAGCAAAAATAGGATACAACAAAATGACGGTGGCAATTAATCCCAACACAAGCGAGATGAAAAACAATGTCCATTTATAACCGTAAGTCAACTTATTACTTTGTATCAACGCTTCACCTGGCGAAACGCCTTTATCAAGCAAGAGAAAAACAGCTAACGACCATGCTAAAGAGATAACGATAGCTGGAAAAAATCCAAATAAAATCAATGGCACTACGGCAATAGAAACAAATCCCAACAATAAGAAAAATTCGCCCATGTATTTTCGATATTTTGCATCGAAAATGAAAAGTGGAGAAATAACTTTTCCTTTGCTCAATTCTACTGGGATAGAACACATAGCAATGGTTGTTCCCACATTAAGGTAAGGAATCCAAATAGTAAGTGCGTACAAAATGACAGCACCCAGCAATGACAATGAGTTTTTCATACCAATGGAAAAACCCTCGCCAATAACGCCAAAAACGGTAATTTTCTTTTCCATAACAAAATGATTTTAAGATGAATAATTAAATACCAATGAGACAAAAGTAGTAAAAAATTACTAAAAAAAAACAATTTAGTTATAATTTTGCATAAAGCACCTGTTTTGATATATGACATTGCAGGCATTTATGCAAGTCGCAGTAACCTCGTTTTAACTGAATAAGCGCCTGTGAATCGTAGGCGGAGTGAGATTTAATGCCACAATTTTCGAATCCCGTTACAATGTGATTTTTCTCTGGCGACATATGACTCAGTAAATCAAACGAACGCTGTACAAGTTCCTCATTATTATTTACTTTACCATAATGAAACAAAAACGGAACGACCGTATTAATCAGTAAACTGTCAATGGAAGATTTTGACAGCTTTTTGGACACCAACTTACTCGATTCACCAAATAAATAGTGTGTCAACCAATAATCGGACACTTCACATTGAAACAGCGGACGCAAGTCATTATAAGAAGTTGTTTCGAGAATTTTAGAGAATAATTTACTCGATTGATGAATCAAGGTGGCGAATTGTGCCAAGCGCACAGTAGGAAAATTAGCAGGGCGCAAACGCAATAGTTTCAACAACGAATAATCAATCGGCTCTAACTGATATTTGGTGCGCAAAAAGTGATATTCGTTCTTTAATTGAATAACATACGCATCAGCCGTGTTGGCTTTATCAAGCAAACCTGCTTGACCAAATAACAAAGCCTCGAGCTGCATCAAGTTATTTTTGTGTTTTGCTAAAATGTTTATTGGTAACGATTTGGCTAACAATTCAAACGCTAACGCATTAGTAGAAAAACCAAAATTACGCGCCAAAACAATATAAAAAACCTCTTCCCAATTGTTAGTAGTTTGGTTTAATAACGTTTCAATCACGTGAGTTTTCTGTTCCAAACTCTCTACCAATAAACGATCAAGCCAATTGTGAAGATGAACGGACGACACCTTGCCCAATTGTTTCTCACACGCCACAAATGAGTTTTGTTGTTGTAAAACTTCGTATTGTTCCAGCAAATGAGAAGAAAAGTTCAAACGTATTTGTGGTATTTCGCTACCATCGGCACGATAAATAATGGCATCGATATCGAACACAACATGCAAAATAACCGAATTATAGGCAGGGTTTTGGGTGTGACCATGACGTGCCCAGTCGCTCGATTTTTGATGAAACTCCACATTACCTGCCCATAATGTGTTGTTTATCTTTACTTTCGCATTAAAGACATCGGGACCAGCATCGGTATTGAGTTGCCCCACATCAATAATTTCAACAGATTCACCCTGCGAAGTAACTTGCAAAGGCGAAAACAATTTTTGAAACCAAACATACTGTAAAAATTGCTCGGTCATAGGCTATTAATTTAACGAGTAGTGACAAAGGTATATATTTTAACAAACATATATCACAATTTAAGACAATTTTACGCAATTGATTTTCACATATTTTATAATAGTTAAGGGCAAAACAAACTTTTTCAATAAAAAAATATCGAAAAACGATAAATATATTTGGTTATTCAAAAATTAATCCTTTCCTTTGCATCGAAATTATAAACACTTTTAAACCATAAACGCGTATGAAACGTTTTAAAATTCTATGCACCTTGCTTTTGGTGAGCTTTTTGATTGCTGTTTTCCAGAACACAATCATGTCCTTTGTTGAAGGCTTTCACTTGGGTTATGGCATCGCCTCGTTTGAAATTGACAACGGTTTGAATTCCGAAAGTTTTACCTATTTGGATTTAACACCAAAAACAGATGATATTGCTCTAAATGCGGACAATGTCAAAAATGGCGCACCACTTTCATTAGTACCTTCAAAAGCATCTGTTGTGGCCTTTTATCCTGAAGGGACACACGAAAAAACAACCGCCGAACTGATTATTTCAATAATCAATGGCTTACTGAATTTCGGTATCGTTATTTGTTACTTCTACGTGTTAGTCGTGTTTATTAAAATTATTTTATCGTTCCGTCGCTCTGAAGTATTTGAAGAAATTAATATCAAACGTATTAATATTATTGGTATCGGATTTCTTGTGTTAGGAGCCATGAGCACCATATGGCAAGGTTTAAGCGTATTTATGGCGCGCCAAGCTATAGAACTAGCTGACTACACCATCAGTTATTCCAATATTATTGATTGGGATGACATTGTAATGGGGCTAGTTATTTTATTAATGAATGAAATATTGCGCTTAGCAACAGGCTATAAAAAAGAGCAAGATTTAACCATTTAACAGAAAAAAAACAAAATACTATGTCAATTATTGTGAATTTAGATGTGATGATGGCTAAACGAAAAATGTCACTCAACGAACTATCAGAAAAAGTAGATGTGACACCTGCCAATCTTTCTATTTTAAAAACGGGAAAAGCGAAAGCTATTCGTTTTAGCACGCTCGAGGCGATTTGCGAAGTACTCGACTGCCAACCTGGAGATATTTTGGAATTTGAAAAATAAAATACAGACAACTTATTTTTAATCACTTTATTAAAAAATTATGAAAACAAAAGTTTATGCAATGTTAGTCGCCTTACTGGCCTTGGCATCGAGCGTATTTGCTCAACAAGACCCAAGTAAAGGTTTGACTCAGTACAAATTGGATAACGGTTTAACCGTTTTCTTATGGGAAGATCACAATCAACCCGATGTGCACGGACGTATCGTCACCCGTGCTGGAGCACTTGACGAACCGGCTGATTACACTGGCTTAGCTCACTACTTGGAACACGTATTATTCAAAGGGACTCAAAATATCGGGGCACTCGATTGGAGCAAAGAAAAACCATTGTACGAAGAAATCATTAAATTGTACGACCAATTAGCTACTACAACCGACGAAAAAGTACGTGCGGAAATTATTAAAACCATCAACGAAAAATCAATGGAAGCTGCCAAATTTGGTGCTACTGACGATTTTTCAAACTTGACTGAAGGAATGGGTGGCGAAGGCTTAAATGCATTCACAAGCTATGACTTGACCGCTTATTTCAACAACTTCCCTTCGTTCCAAATGGAAAAATGGTTAGAGTTGAACTCCGAACGTTTGATGGATCCTGTATTTCGTTCATTTCAAGCCGAATTGGAAAATGTATTCGAAGAATATAATATGTACCAAGACGACAACGAAACACATGTTACTGAATTTTTGTTCGACAACCTATACAAAGGTCATCCTTACTCACGCGATGTTATTGGAAAACCTGAACACTTAAAAAATCCTAGTTTAAGTGCACTTATTAAATTTTTCGAAACGTGGTATGTACCTAACAACATGGCTTTAGTTTTGGTAGGAAACTTTGACTCAGAAACGGTAAAACCAATGATTGCTGAAAAATTTGGCCGCTTAAAAGCTAAAGAATTACCAGCACGTCCAACTTATAATCCTACCGCATTCGAAGGTAACCCTAAAGTATCTGCTAAATTAGGTTATTATCCTCAAGTGGTATGGGGTTACAATGGCATGAAAAAAGGAGACAAAGATGAATTACTTTTAGATTTCACCTTATCATTGCTTAACAATGAACACAGCACGGGTTTGCTCGATAAACTTATGTTGGATGGTGATATTCAAATGGCATTTGCTCAAAATGACGCACGTCGCGATTTAGGTCGTATTTTAGTGATGGCAGTGCCTTATTTTGATATCGCACAAAACATGTACGAATCAAATAGTGCTACTGAAAAAATCATCATGAAAGAGGTGGATAAACTAAAAAATGGCACATTTGAAGATTGGTTATTCCAATCGGTAAAAGCACAATTGTTACAGTCATACAAAGTGATGTTCGAAAGACCTTCATCAAAAGTGGACGTTCTTACTTATGCTTTTGCTTACAATGAACCAGTAGATGTTTATTTAAAAATGAATGAACGTGTGAACGCTATCACACGCGAAGACGTACAACGCACAGCACAAAAATATTTAGGAGGCAACCACATTACCGTTACTATTGAAGAAGGTACTCCTAAAAAGAATAAATTGAAAAAACCTGAGATTAAACCTTTAGACCCTCCAAAAGGTGTAGAAACAGCTTATTCTCAAAAAATTAAAGCAATGCCAATCGGTACTGTTCAAGAGAAATACAATGATTTCAACGATGTAAAAAAAGTAAAACTTTACAACGATGTTACCTTGTTCTGCTCTGACAACAAAGTAAATGATGTATTTACATTGACCTTGAAATATGGTGTTGGTACTGAAAAAATGCCTAAATTGGAATATGCAACAGCCTTGATGAACACTGCTGGCGTAATGCCTGATGTAGACGCACAATCATTACGTCGTCAATTTAGCGAACTTGGCGCTTCTTGCTCGTATGGTGTTACAGATAGTTATTTTTATATCCAATTAACCGGCGATGAAAAAAACTTAGCTGAAATCTGTAAATTAATGACTCGCCAAACATTATTCCCTAAACTTGATAACAAACAGTTAGAACGTGTTATTGGTGGTGAGTTAAACACCCGCATGATTGAAAAGAAAAATCCAGACATGTTATCAAATGCCTTGATGGAATACGTTCTTTATAAAGATAAATCTGAATATATTGATCGTATTGATGTGAAAGACATGTTCAATGTAACTGTTAATCCTGATGGCGACGTATCAGTCAATTATCTCTTAACAGTTGGCGATTTAACAAAAACTATTATCGATGCAACTAACTATGAATTGGATATCCACTTTGTAGGACACACACCTGCTGCACAAGCATCTGAAATTTTCAAAGCAAACTTACCTTTGAAAGATGGTTTAAAGAAAAGTGAATCACCAATCATCAGAGACCGTGTAAAATACGACGCACAAACTATCTATTTCTTGCCTAACAAAGAGATGCAACAAGCTAAAATTTACTTCTATGTAAATGGTCAGCCTTATAACATTTCGGAAGATGTAGATTACGAAGCCTTCAACCAATACTTCAGCGGTGGCTTTAGTGGATTAGTTATGAACGAAATTCGTGAAAAACGCTCAATGGCTTATACTGCCTACGGAGCTATGGTAACACCTGAAGTAACAGGTAAAGAATCTTACTTAATTGGTTATGTAGGAACTCAAGGCGATAAAGTGGCCGAGGCTGTAAATGTTTACATGGATTTGCTTACAAACATGCCAGTTTATCCAGAACGTTTGGATAACATTAAAACCTATTTACGTCAATCGTCATTAACTGACAAACCATCGTTCCGTGAAGCTAGTTATGTATTTGATGCTTGGCAAAAATTAGGTTACACAGAAGATCCTGCCAAAGTAAATATGCCTAAAGTAGATGCTTTACAATTTGAACAAATCACTAATTTCTACAACAAATACATTAAAGGACAACCTATTGTAGTAGTTATTACGGGTGATGCAAAAACCATCGACTTGAAAGCTATTCAAGCTAAATGGGGTAAAGTAACTAAAATGAGCCCTTCAAGACTTTTCAAAGGAGGATTCTAATACATCGTTTTTATTATAAAAAAAGGCTGTTGCATCAAATGCGACAGCCTTTTTTATAATCACTTAGGCACAGTTTAGGATTTTTTTGACTATTTATAACCATATTTTGTATAGAACTTTCGAAAAAAAATCTTACTTTTGTTGTCCTGCACAATTAATAATAAATCAATATATATTATATCATATCACATAAACTATGGAAAAAACACTCGTTATCATCAAACCAGGTGCTATTCAGCGCGAATTAGTGGGAGATATCATGAATCGTTTCGAACGTAAAGGTCTTAAATTATCAGGACTCAAAATGATTCAATTAGATGACACCATTTTAGCAGAACACTACAGTCACTTAGTTGATAAACCATTTTTTCCTCGTATCGCAGCCTCAATGAAAGCATCTCCAGTGATTGTGTGCTGTTGGGAAGGTTTGGATTGTGTGCAAGTAGTACGCAATATGACGGGTGTAACCAATTCGCGTAATGCCACGCCCGGTACTATTCGTGGTGATTTTGGTATGAGTATGCAAGAAAACATCATTCACACATCCGATTCTGTGGAAAACGCGGTGATGGAACTAAACCGTTTCTTCAAACCTGAAGAACTATTTGATTATTCGAAAGTTGGTCACAGCTTTTTATATGCAACAGACGAAAAATAATGAGTGATCTAAAACTATTTCTAATTGGTAGTCTCTTTTTAAGTGGATTCTTCAATTGCTCTTACGCCATTTCGCCCGTTTTAGACGAAAATGATTCAACAGAGTTTTTTGAACTAGATGATATCGATGCTCATAAAGATTTTGTTTCGACCAAATCATTTGTTAGAGACACAATAGACATTTACAGTAATCCCGCATGCGAATTATATAACTATTCCTGGACATCGGAACGGTTAAACCCCTATCGTATCAAAATAGATAGCTTACCCGATTCGGTATTTATTAATTGTGCAGATTTTGTATACCCACTCCGAAGTAACCACGTAACATCCAATTTTGGCATGCGTAAATACCGTTATCATTACGGAATTGATTTAGGCGTAAAAATTGGTGATACCATTCGTGCTACTTTTGGTGGAAAAGTACGCATTGTAGATTATGAGCGCAAAGGCTATGGTCATTATTTGGTTATTCGTCATGACAATGGTTTGGAAACCGTATACGCCCACCTGTTAGAAGTGTTAGTCAACATCAATCAAACAGTCAAAGCGGGCGATATTATTGCTTTAGGAGGTAATACTGGTCACTCTACAGGACCGCACTTACATTATGAAATACGTTTTTTAGGCAATGCGTTTAATCCAACTAAATTGATTGATTTTGAGACAAAACATCTCTGTAAAAAAGATTATTATATTACCAAAAAGGATACTTATAGCCATGCACAAGAACTCAAAGCTATGGCGCAAGCACGTTACCACAAAGTGCGTCCAGGTGATAATCTTTCAAAAATTGCACGACGATATGGAGTAACTGTAAAACAACTCTGCAAATTGAACAAAATAAGTCCAAACAGCATTTTAAGAGTGGGTAAAAAAATACGTTATAAATAATGTTTGATTTAGCTATTATTGGTGGAGGACCTGGTGGGTATACGGCAGCTGAACGTGCTGCTAAAAAAGGGTTGACAGTTGTTTTGTTTGAAAAAAAACAACTAGGCGGTGTGTGTTTAAACGAAGGCTGTATCCCGACAAAAACAATGCTTTACAGTGCTAAACTCTACCAAAATGCTCAAAACAGCTCAAAATACGGTATCACGCTAGATAATTTAGCATTTGACTACGAGAAAATAGTTGCACGAAAAAATAAAATTGTGCGTAAGCTAAACGCTGGTATACGCACAAAAATGACCGAACATAATGTCACGGTAGTGAATGGCAAAGCCTCTATAAAAAGTGGAGATAATCACATTAAAATAGTTTGCAATAACGATTTATTTGAAACTCAAAATTTGATTTTGTGCACTGGATCTTCTACCGTTATCCCTCCCATTAAAGGATTGGATTCGACCTCATTTTGGACCAGTACAGAAGCGCTCGAGACTAAATCAGTGCCAGAGTCGCTTGTGATTGTTGGAGGCGGAGTTATTGGATTAGAATTTGCGGGATTATTTAATACGTTTGGCACTGCGGTTACAGTCATAGAAATGGCTCCTGAAATTTTACCTGGCATTGATTCTGAAATCGCAGCTTTACTGCGCGCCGATTATGCTAAAAAAGGAATAACATTCCATCTCAACGCGCAAGTAAAAGAAGTTTCCAATGAACATGTGCTATTTGCGACTAGCGAAGGCATTCAGAGCATCGATACCACTCAAATCTTATTGTGTGTTGGTCGCCAACCAAATCTTGAAAATTTAGGATTAGAATCGCTCCAACTAGAACATTTCCGTAAAGGGCTTGCCGTGAATAGCCACATGCAAACCTCGCATCCTCATATTTATGCGATAGGTGATATCACCGGTTTTTCTATGTTAGCTCACACAGCTTCACGCGAAGCCGAAGTGGCAGTCAATCATTTAGTCGGAATAGAAGATGAGATGAATTACAACGTTGTGCCTGCGGTAGTATACACAAATCCTGAAGTGGCTGGAGTTGGTGCTACAGAAGATGCGTTACAAACAAAAGGTATCAATTATCTGGTGGCGAAATTACCAATGACCTTTTCGGGTCGTTTTGTGGCAGAAAACGAAGGTGGAAATGGCTTATGTAAACTCATTTTCAACGAACAACAGCAGTTACTTGGAGCACACATTATTGGAAATCCAGCATCGGAATTAATCGCCATTGCTACTTTAGCCATGGAACGTGGATTAACTGTGGATCAATTCAAAAAACTTATTTTCCCACATCCTTCAGTTGGTGAAATATTCAAAGAGACGCTTTTCACGCTCTAAAATCATTCCTCACGCGTTTTAAACATCCATAGAAGCTAACATTTTTTCGATAGCTTCGTCTGTCGTATGAAGTATTTCCTTGCATCGTTGTACAAGCGTGGTAGCTTCTTTCACCTTCGCCGAAAGTTCATCAATACTTAATTCGTTTCGTTCCAGCTGTTTCACAATCGTTTCGAGTTGCAACATAGCCTCCTCGTAGGTTATTTCCTTTTTCATATATCAGGTTGTTTTATTAATAATTGATGTCGTTTTTCCATCACTAAAGTAGGTATCTACTTGGTCGCCAACGGCTAATTGAGAAACGGAACTGATTTTTTTCCCATTTTTCTCAGTATAAGAATAACCCCGATTCAACACAAAGTAAGGGTCAGACATTTCGACAAATCGAGTCAACAGATCAAGCCGTTTTTCTTCGTTTGAAATGACCTTTTTTACCGCCTGTTTTATACTAAAATTTTGCGCTTGTAAAACTAGCTGTGCACCGTTGACTATTTGTTTAACCTGTTGAGGTAAACGCATAATTAGAGTTTGCTGCCTAGTTTGAGCATCGGTAATGATTAAACGAGCCTGATTGGCCAACAAACTCGCCATATTTGTGACAAAAGCATCGGCCTCCTGCACACAATCCACTAAAAACTCGGCTGCTGCTGTTGGCGTTTTCACCTGCGTATGCGCCACCAAATCGACAATACTATCGTCACGTTGATGACCAATGCCACTAATAATGGGTAATGGAAATTGTGCACAATGCAACGCCAAATTATAATTGTCAAATGCGGCTAAATCGGAAGTAGAACCGCCACCACGAATCAATACCACCACATCGAATAAATCTTGATTATCAGCAATTTTTCCCAATGCGGTAATCACAGATTGTTCTGTTTGTGAACCTTGCATCACAGCAGGAAATAGTTTGACATAAAATTGGTAACCAAAGGCATTGTGCTCAAGCTGATCTTGAAAATCGCCAAATCCTGCGGCAGAAGCCGATGAAACGACAGCGATACGTTGCGGTACAAATGGTATTTCCAATTGTTTATTCATATCAGCAACGCCCTCACTGGTCAAGCGACGAATAATTTCGGCACGACGCACAGCCATTTCGCCTACCGTGAATATCGGATCGATATCACGCACATTCAAACTCATGCCATACAATTCATGAAACTCTATTTGACAAGACACCAACACTTTCATACCAACCGCTAACGCAGTGCCTGTTGATGATTCAAAATAAGGTTTCAATAGGCGATAGGTAAACGACCAAATCATCGCTTTTTGTTTAGCCACAATTAAATCCGAATCGGATGATTTTTCGACAAATTCCAAATAACAATGGCCGTTCGCATTCTCATGCAATTCAGCTATTTCGGCACGTATCCACACAGGCGTAGCAAACGACAGTTTAAGCGTTTGTTTAACCTGTTCGTTGAGTTCTAAAAGGGATAACGAGTGCTGTTCAGACATTATTTATGAATAATTTTATAGATAAACACGTTATCTAATTGGGTCAATTTTAGATAATAAACGCCTTGCGGAAAAGTTGAAAAATCTATATTATTCGCATTCCCAGACGCTTGCATACAGCCTTGTACATCAAATAATTGCCACTGTATAGCATTAGTTGTGGAGATATTTAAAGCGGTTTTCACAGGATTAGGATAACAGATTGGTCGCACATCTGCACTTATTACAGATTGATTCCCAACCACCGACATATACACGGAACCTAAATCGGGAATACCATATCCATATTGATAATCGGGAGAAGTGTAACGATCGGAAGCCCCAAGAACCAACTGTAATAGCTCCATGTTTGTTTTCAACGGTAAAGCCTGCCACAAACAAGCTACAGCGCCTGCCATAATGGGAGATGAAAATGAAGTCCCATTGGAAACCGTGACCACATTGTCACTATTCACGATAGCAGCAGAACTACCCATAGCACAAACCTCAGGCTTGACACGTCCATCGGACGAAGGACCAACGGAACTAAATGGGCTGAAAGTTTCATCCGCTTTAACTGCGCCAACGCATAAAATACTGTCGGCATCGGCTGGCGTAGAAATATACCGCCAAGGTAATTCTCCTTCATTACCAGCACTAATACACAATAACATACCACGGCGAGCCGCCCATGTGGCAGCCAAACTATTACGAGCCGTACGACCGTTTAAATCGGCATACGTAAAATTCTGACTAGAATCGTCAAATTCAGTATAACCTAACGACGAGTTCACAATGTCCACACCTAAGCTATCAGCCACTTCTAAGGCGGCCACCCAATTGTCAATTTCTAAACGCGATTCTGGATCATCATCTTCGGTACGAAATAACCAATAGGAAGCTTCAAGCGCTGTGCCCAAAAACTTGTTGGGAACATTGGCTGCCATAGTTGATAAAACAGCTGTGCCATGTGTTCCTTGATTAAAGACAGAGCCTGACGGATTAACAAAATCGCGCGTTCCTAATAAACGCCCCTGTAACCGTAAACTATCAAAAGCCGACATCGTATTAACATGTTCAAAACCATCATCCAATACCGCAATTTGAAGCTCTTGACCTCTAAAACCGGCATTATGTAGCACCGATAAATTCAACATTTGATGTTGCACTTGGGAGTTAGGATAACTTAAAGTGGTTGATACAACACGATTCTTACGAATGCCACGCACAGGACTTAATGGAGCCCAAGTAAGTTCTACCGAATCCACACACGACAAACCTCGAATAGCATCATATTGTTCATTGGTAGCTAAAACCGTTACGCCGTTAAACCATTTAGACGCATGTATAACCGATGCACCTGTGGCTTTAATTAGATTGACATATTCCGCATTAATTGGTAAATCCATCGAATCAATGGGACAATTATGTTTGATACGTCGCGCAATGGCACGTTCTGACAAAAAGGCTTGAGGTTGTGACAGACTAAAAGGCGAATTCGCTTTATCGTGTAACGTTACAAAATAATAGTTTTGAGCTGTGCTCAAAAGAACACAACCAAATAAACCAATTAATATGTAAAGAATACGTTTCATTAAGCTATAAATCCGCCGCCAATAACGCGGTCATTTTGATATAAAACTACAGATTGTCCAGGTGTAATACCCCATACTGGTTCTTTAAATACGAGCGTTGCCACACGTCCATCAAACTCAACTGTAGCTTCGGTAGGAGCGCTTTTGTAACGAATACGAGCCAATACTCGGTTATTGTTTGCCAACCTATCTACCGAAGTAAAACGGCAGCCAGTAGCACGCAAGTTAGTGGAAAATAGTTCATCACGATCGCCTAAAATAACACGATTTTTTGCCGCATCAATGCCAATCACATATTTTGGTGTACCAAAGGCAATACCCAATCCTTTACGCTGTCCGACGGTATAATTAGGGAATCCTTGATGACGACCGATGATTTCTCCTTTCGTGTTCACAAAATCACCTGGTTGACATTGTTGGGAAAAATCAGTTACGTTATCCGACAAAAAATGACGATAATCGTTATCGGGAATAAAACAGATTTCTTGGCTTTCTGTTTTTTGAGACAATTTTTCAAAACCACGCTCGAGTGCCATTTTACGCACTTCTTGTTTGGTGAATCCGCCCAACGGGAATAGCGTGCGCGATAGATTTTGCTCGGTCAACATCCACAAAAAATAGGTTTGATCCTTTTGAGCATCAACCGCATTCCCCAAAAACCAGTGACCATTTTCGTGAATCACTTGCGCATAATGCCCTGTAGCGATATGCGAACAACCAAACTCATCGGCCATATCAAGCAACTTGCCCCATTTGATCGACGAATTACACAGTACGCATGGATTTGGTGTACGACCTTGCATATATTCATCCATAAAATTACAGATAACATGGTCTTTAAACGTTTGGCGAAAATCTAATATATGATGTTCAAATCCTAATTTTTCGCACATACGTTTAGCTTCCATAATAGAATCGATACTACAACATCCTTTCTCTTTGGCTAAACAACTTTCCTTAATGCTATCGTACGTGCGGAAGGTGACACCAACCAATTCATATCCTTGTTCTAAAAGTAACATGGCCGACACAGTACTATCGATACCGCCACTCATTGCCATCAATACTTTACCTTTTTTTGTTGTCATAATTACTTGTTTTACAATTTACAAAAGTACGAAAAAAGTTGTTGCCAAGATGTTTGAATACGTTAAATCTTCCATTGTAAGTGTAAACGAAAATCGGTACGATGATGCCCTTGAATTGTTTCAGCACCCGTTCCAAATTGTAACCTATTATCGGTGTAATACGTTTGAGCCACTCGCATATACAGTTTCAAACGCGATGTAATTTGATAGTCCAAATTTACATACCAACGATTACCTATACCATATAATGCTGGTGTATAGGAAGCATAAGGCACATCACGTTCATACACGTAAAAACGATTTTCGTAAGCTGGCGCATCAAAAAATTCATACCGAGCGGCCAATGTCAAATCAATCCATGGCAAGGTATAAGAAATATCCTGCGTCATGAGAAAACCATACGTTTGGTCAGCACCTAAACGCGCACAATTCCATTCTACAATATTTTTAAATCCTACTTGTAGCACTTGATACGAAATAGTATATCGCAAAGCCGCTTTTTGTATATCACTTACCAATGTTGTTGGTTGCACATCACCCGCTTGCACATTTTTTTCTTTTTGTTCAAATCGGAATCGTCCATACATCTCCACCTGACGACTTGGCATGAAATCCACTTGCAACAACGTTTCATAACCAGAAGCTGGCTTGTTAACTTGATATGCCAACCACGGCGAATGAAATAAATCAGCGTAAGCCGCCACTTTCCATTTGCGAACTGGTTTAAGTTCTGCACCAATGTACAAACCATTTTCATTATTGGTGCGACTGCCTTCACTAAATGCATTGGCAAAAAAGACATCATATTTTTTCGAGTAAAAACGCTGTAACACCACCAAATTAAGAACCGAAATAGGAGCAAATAGCAAACCATTCAACGTAGCTACGCCGCCAGCATCGTTCATAGCCGTTTCGCCAAAAAACTGAAATCCATGCCAAGCGAACAAATAATCAACACTGCCGGCAAATTGCGATTGTCCGCGAAAATAATACAGTTGATAAGGCGCAGGTTCGTAATTTAAAGGCACATCAAGCCACGTTTGGGTAGCGGTTAAACCTAAACGAAAAAAGCGATGACGATAAGTCAAATTACCACCTACTAATTGTCGATTTACCGTGCGTTTTTTTTCAAAATCATCAGCTAACCGATGTAAACCATCCGTTTTAAACGACGAAAAACTACCACCCGACGTATCGGCATCCATTTGACGAAACGAATAAAAGGCGGACACTTTAAAATCGCCAAGAGCAACGGTAGCACCAACACCTCTGAGAAAATTATATTCATCGGTTGATGCGTGACGCTTTAAACCTTGCGAGCGTGTAGTTACATTGGTCACCAAACTCGACTTACTTGGACTCATATCCTGTTGCATCACTAAACCTTGACCAAAATTGGCACGATAATCGCCTACCACAATTGACGAAAATTTCCAGAATTGATTGATTTGTAAAAAACCAGAATAGGAATCGTAACCGGTATTATAAGACCCATAAAACGGTTCTCCCGCATCTTTTTCGGCGGTAAAACCTAGTTGCAGTTTATCGGCACTTTTCAAACGGTATTTAAGCGACGTATAGAATGGATCGCCTAGATAAGCTTGTGTGGCATTGGGTAAATAACCTTGTTTTGGTTCAAATGTGCCATCGAACCGTGCTATTAATTCGTGTTGACTAGCTCGCATCACATCACGAAATTTCCAACGATTCAACACCTCTTCAGAAGAGCCAACGGTGACAAAAGGTACCAAAAGTTGTATCGTAAATAAATCCATACCTTCTACCAGTTGTAGCTCGTAAATGGTACGCATAGAACCTGCTTTATACAGGTAATAAAAGAAATTTTCAATTTGAATATCAGACAGGAATCGTAGTTGTGATAACTGTTCTGGTGTAGTTTTATTAAGATTGATAGGATGCTCGTAAAAAACAATTAAATCATCGTATAAATCGCTATAATCAATTTCAGACTCACTAGTCTCCATCAGCTGACTGTAGATTTTTTCAATCACACGATCAATCGCCACCTCTTGCCCCAGCGCATACACATACGATAGGAGCAAAACTAGTATGAGGCACACACGTTTCATTGAAACTGGTATTGTAAAACGCCCATCATCGTTAAGCCCAACGGATAACGATATTCTGTTTGCAAATGAAATCGAAAGCCATCAAAGCCAAAAGCGGCTCCAAGAGTTGGTACAAAATAAGTGGAGCCATAACCACCCACACGTACTGTAAATTCCTTGAAAGGTGCATATTCAAAGCCCGTAGCCCAACGCATAGGCGAGTGTACTTCTTTATCAATTTGAACGAGCCATGACACTTTTTCATGCAATTGGTAATTTGTGCCAAGACTAAATACAGATGGCAACGGTTTTGTCAGTAAGTCGGTTTTAATTTGTGAAAAAACAGGATTAAACACGTTGAACCCAATCATAAAATTTGGTAAAACCTGCAATTGAACACCAACCTGCGCTGTCAAAGTGCCACGATAACGCTCTGAAGGCGACAAATAAAGCGTGTAATAATCAAACTCCACACCAATGTGCAACACCTGCCCAAAACTACGTGCAAGCGTGATAGATGATAACATCTCATTATAAGCCGCATAACCAAAATAGGAGAAAGATGCACCCACGTTGACATATTTAGTAGGCAGCGCAAGGCTTACCACCGAATTTCCTAATTCATTGGTAATGTATCTATTTTCGTATAATAGGGTCATGCTTGGCTGTTGAGTTTGTGCTAAAGCAGCAGGGTTTTGAAACGGCTGCCAATCGGAATTATAAGCTACTGAAGCATTACCAGGCACATAAGAACTCGGCACAATAGTGGCTACTTGTGCGTGAAGTGATAAGATCCCCAAAAATAAGAGCGATAAAAACAGATAAATTCTAGTCATCGGCACACTTTTTGTCAGATTATAAAAAGCAGCTAAAAATAGATAAAAGTTTTAAAAAATGCAAATGTGTCTCAACAAATAACTAATTTTGTGCCATCATGAAACGTTTGATTTTCTGTCTCTGTCTTTTGAGCCTTATTCAAGTTGGTTTATTGGCTCAAACAACCATTTTAAAAAATACCGAAGGTAAAGTGGTAGGTTATCGTGTGCCTATAGAAGTGCAAGGCTCTGACACTATATTTCTGTTTCATTTGCACAGTGTCTATATCTTTCCTCCGATGAAATTTAAGAATAAACAACAGGAAAAATATTATTGGAAATTAGTGCGTGATGTCAAAAAAACGCTTCCTTATTCGAAACTTATAACTAAAGTCATTAAAGAAACGAATGATACGCTTATTCACATGCGCAGCGACCGAGAACGAGATCGTTACATGAAAAAATTTGAAAAGGA
Source organism: Paludibacteraceae bacterium (assembly GCA_028694915.1). Lineage (GTDB taxonomy): Bacteria > Bacteroidota > Bacteroidia > Bacteroidales > Paludibacteraceae > W0P28-013. The sequence continues at coordinate 209,659 of JAQVJY010000002.1, read as the reverse complement.
AATTTACAAGAAATATGAAAGCAGTTTCAAAAAAATGACTTTCAGCCAAGGAAAACTCCTCATTCGACTCATCGACCGTGAATGCGATGCCACCTCTTACGAACTTATTAAAGTTTACCGTGGGAGTTTCACCGCTGGTTTCTACCAGCTATTTGCCAAACTATTTGGAGCCGACCTTAAATCGGAATATGGCAGTGGCAAAAATGACGAACTTATTGAACGTATTATTCTACAGGTAGAATCGGGTCAATTATAGCTAAAGAAATACTTCCATATCCAATTTAGGGATTTTAGTATAATAGCTTTCTTAAGGGCATTTTTTACCAAAAATATTGGCTATTTTTGTACACAATTACAAGACCATATCCCTATGCAAAAAGAAACAACTTCTCTTTCAGATATAAAAGCGGGAAACGAAGCGATAATAACCAAGGTTTTAGGCCACGGCGCTTTTCGTAAACGGATCACAGAAATGGGATTTGTAAAAGGGAAAAAAGTACGCGTCATCAAAAATGCCCCTTTGCAAGATCCTGTTGAGTATGAAATAATGGGCTACAACGTCACTTTGCGACGTTCAGAAGCTCAGTTGGTAGAAGTTGTGTCGATAGAAGAAGCCAAGAATTTATTAAGCACCGAATTCAATGGTGTAATTGATGAGGATACGCTCAAAAAATCGGCTATTCAAAAAGGCAATATTATCAATGTCGCTCTAGTTGGAAACCCAAACTGCGGTAAAACAACGTTGTTCAATCATGCTTCTGGTGCTCACGAGCGCGTAGGCAATTATAGCGGCGTAACAGTAGATGCTAAAGAAGCATCCATGAAACGCGATGGTTACACATTGCGTATTGTAGACCTGCCAGGCACCTACTCTATCACAGAATACTCTCCCGAAGAACTTTACGTTCGAAAACACATTGTCGACAAACATCCAGATATTGTAATAAATGTAGTGGATGCGTCCAATTTGGAGCGCAATCTTTTCCTCACGACTCAACTCATCGACATGAATATTAAAGTGGTGATTGCACTCAACATGTACGATGAACTAGAGACAAAAGGTATTAAATTCGACTATAAAAGTTTAGGCGAAATGATTGGAATCCCTATCATTCCTACCGTTGCGTCTAAAGGTAGAGGGATTGAAGAACTTTTTGATAAAGTAATTGAAGTCTACGAAGAAAAAGATCCATCGGTACGCCATATTCATATCAATTATGGCAGCGTTATCGAAAAAGCCATTAATGATATTCAAGCTGAAATCTGGAAAAATCCCAATATACGCGTAAAATTATCTTCACGTTTCATTGCGGTAAAATTACTTGAAACCGACAAAGCAACACTCGAATGGCTCAAACATTTCGACCAATATGAAGCCATCAAGGCAGCAGCCGAAAAAGCCATTGTATTTATCGAAAAAGAATACAACGATCGGTCGGAAACCGTCATTACCGATGCAAAATATGGATTTATTGATGGCGCATTAAAGGAAACATGTAAATTCCCTAAAACAGATAAACGCAAACAGAAACGCGATATTGACGATGTACTCACGCATCGCATTTGGGGATTCCCCATATTTTTCTTTTTTATGTGGCTCATGTTTCAAGCCACCTTTACCATTGGAAGTTATCCTATGGAATGGATTGATGCTGGCGTCAAACTATTTAGCCAATGGCTGCAAACCACACTGCCTGATGGACCAATACGCGATTTAGTGGTCGATGGCATTATTGGCGGGGTAGGTGGCGTGATTGTTTTCTTGCCTAACATATTGATTCTATTCTTCTTCATTTCGTTAATGGAAGATTCTGGTTATATGGCACGCGCCTCATTCATTATGGATAAACTGATGCACAAAATCGGGTTACATGGGAAATCATTTATTCCATTAGTTATGGGGTTTGGTTGCAATGTGCCAGCCATTATGGCTACTCGTACGCTCGACAATCGGAAAGATCGTATTCTGACCATGATTATCACACCGTTCATGTCGTGTAGCGCACGTCTGCCTGTATATGTGCTCATTATATCAGCCATTTTCCCCAATAATCAAGGACTGGTACTCTTTGCTATTTACCTCATTGGAATTCTGATGGCGACATTGGTAGGACTCATTATGAAAAAGGTGGCTTTTGCCAAAAAAGAAGTGCCTTTTGTCATGGAATTACCTCCTTACCGTATACCAACTATGCGGAACACCACCATTCACATGTGGCATAAAGGGCAACAATACCTCAAAAAAATGGGTACGGTCATTCTCTTTGCGTCTATACTTATTTGGGCTTTAGGTTATTTCCCACGTGATATCAACTATTCGCAAAATTATGATGCACAACTAACCGCTTTGGAACAAAACACTATTTTAGACCAAACATCCAAAACAGATAGTATCACCTTACTTCAAATACAAAAAGAATCTGAACGTCAAGAACAATCGTATATCGGGAAAATGGGACATGCCATAGAACCCGTTATCGCGCCACTTGGATTCGATTGGAAAATGGGTGTGAGTATTTTGTCAGGGCTTGCAGCAAAAGAAATTGTAGTGAGTACCATGGGCGTCTTATATCAAGCAGATATAAATACTGATGGGAACTCGACTACGCTTAAAGAAAAAATTACTGAGCAAACACATCATTCTGGAACTTTGTCGGGTCAGAAAGTGTTTACCCCACTCGTGAGTTTCGGATTTATGATTTTTATCCTCATTTATTTCCCTTGCGTAGCAGTAATTGCGGCTATTAAAAAAGAAGCAAACTGGGGATGGGCTCTATTTACCATGGTTTATACTACCGTTATAGCATGGGTGCTATCGTTTGCTATTTATCAAATTGGTAGTTTGTTTATTTAAACAACAAATTATGTTACAACTCAGTATCATTTATATCATTATTTTCGTCGTGGTAGTTTATTCGATATATCGTGTCATAAAAACTATTACGGATAAAAAACAAGCTTCAGCGTGTGATGATTGTAGTGGTTGTGCTCTGAAAGCAGAATGTCAATCGCAAGTGTGCCCTGTTGAAAAGGCAGGTTTGTTGGACAACCCGCTACGACGATGGTTTCAACAACCGCGTAAAATTCTTGCGCCTTATATTCATTCAGGCATGAATGTACTTGATTTTGGTTGTGGACCAGGCGTTTTTACACTTGAAATAGCTCGCCTTTTAAATGGCTCAGGACAAGTAATTTCAGCAGATGTACAACAAGGAATGCTTGATCAAGTGTCCGCAAAACTAAAGAAATACCATTTTGAATCAGTAGTTAAAACGCATTTGTGCAAAACAGCCCAATTAAAGCTAGATCTAACAGTCGATTTTATACTCGCTTTTTACGTGATTCACGAAGTGCCAGATCAAAATTCGTTATTCGAATCGTTCAAATCGGTCTTAAAAAAAGAGGGATTAATTTTAATTGTTGAGCCCAAGTTCCATGTTTCCCAAATCGCTTTTAACGCGATGGTGGACAAACTGCAAAAAGGAGGATTCAAAATTGTTGACACACCTCACATTCGTTTTAGCAGAGCCGTATTGTTGAAGCATAAAATTGAAGCTTAATTTGTGTACTATATGAAGTACGTTTCACTCATCGTTTTTTTAATCATCACCATTATGGGAATGGCTCAAGTGACATGGGTTAAGAGCCCTCATAACTTGGTGTTGACTAAAACACTAAATGCATATGAAGGTATTGCCATTGGAAGTCCATCCATAATTCAAGATGGCGACACGCTAAAAATGTTGTATGCGGCTGGTGGTGTTGATTCTAAAGGTCGCATTAGTTATGCTTACTCACTTGATGGCATTATTTGGCAAAAACAGAATGAAGCTACCCCTATTTTTGATGTCAGTAGTGAGGGAAAATGGGATAGTCACTTTTTGGATACACCCGATTGGTTGAAAGATAGTACGGGGTATAAACTCTATTACTTTGGCGATAACGATAATAATTCTATTGGTGGATCAATCGGACTAGCAACGTCTACAAATGGAATCCATTGGACTAGAATCGGTTCAGAACCCGTATTATCACCTGGTGATAGTAACGCTTGGGATGGACTTTATATAGAATCACCTTCAGTACTTTATGATGGTAATAGTTATTTTATGTGGTATTCTGGTGTCGACAAAAATTATAAAGTAGCTATTGGTGTAGCCACTTCTCCAGATGGCATTACTTGGACTAAATATAGTGGAAATCCTGTTATTAAAAGTGATTCAAACTATGCGTGGGACGGATTATCTGTAGCCACTCCAACAATTATCAAGAAAGACAATAGTTTTGAAATGTGGTATTGTGGGGGTTCATATTATGATATGCTTGACGACAATAAACTCGACACTATTAAGATTGGTTATGCCACTTCACCAGACGGTTTGGTTTGGGAAAAATATCACCAAAATCCAGTCATGAACACGTTCGACACACCCTATACTGAGATAGAATGGCGAGGGCCTTGGACTCCTGATGTTATTTTTAAGAATGAAACCTATTACTTATGGTACGAAACAGCTTATGGTTTTGGCTTGGCAACCTCCACACCCACACCACTTATAGCTCCAGCTACAGAAACATATTTAAATTTTGCGATATACCCCAATCCCGCTATTAATAACATAACTTTAGAGATAAGTAAACAACAAGAAACAATAGTCAAAATTTATAACCTACAAGGTATTTGCATTAAAGAAACATCTGGTAAGGAATTGATTAATATCGACATAAGCCTTTTACCTTCTGGAATTTACTTGATAACTACTTCTGCCAATAATTGGGCATCTAGTACGCAAAAATTTATAAAACTATAAAACTAATCTACCACATGTGTGGTAGAAAATATACCACTCATAAGTTATTGTACAGATGTTTACCAAGCCCTATCTTTGCAATAACTAAAAACAGATAATACTATGGCAAAAATAGCGAAGCAATTAACAGAACTTATTGGTAATACACCCTTATTGGAGTTAACCAAATTCAATACAACTAATCACTTAGCAGCAACTATTATTGCTAAATTGGAATCATTCAATCCTGCTGGTTGTGTCAAAGAACGTATTGCACTAGCCATGATTGAAGAGGCCGAAGCTAAAGGTATTCTTAAACCGGGTACGGAAATAATTGAACCCACCAGTGGCAATACTGGTGTAGGACTAGCTATGGTAGCAGCTATAAAAGGTTATAAACTCACACTCACCATGCCCGAAACCATGAGCATGGAACGTCGTAATCTCCTTAAAGCGTTCGGAGCACATCTCGTGTTAACTCCAGGAGCTGAGGGTATGAAAGGAGCTATTAACAAAGCACATGAATTGAAAGCCAACACGCCTAATTCATTTATGCCACAACAATTTGAAAATGCAGCCAATCCTGCTATTCATAAAAAAACTACTGGTGAAGAAATTTGGCGAGACACCGATGGTAAAATTGATATTTTTGTAGCTGGAGTAGGCACTGGTGGAACGTTAAGTGGCGTTGGCGAAGCACTGCGGGCTCACAATCCAAACATTCAATTGGTAGCCGTAGAACCAGCCGAATCGCCTGTACTATCAGGCGGAAAACCAGGACCACATAAAATACAAGGCATTGGAGCAGGATTTGTGCCACCTATTTATAACTCTGCTATTGTTGATGAAGTGCTCACGGTAAGCAACGATGAAGCCATTCGTACAGCGCGTGAACTAACTCAACAAGAAGGTTTGCTAGTCGGTATCTCTTCGGGAGCTGCTGTATATGGAGCTATGATATTAGCCAAACGCCCAGAAAATAAAGGGAAAGTGATTGTAACTCTATTACCCGATACGGGCGAACGTTATTTATCTACTGTATTATATGCCTTTGATGAATATCCATTGTAATCAGTTCATAAAAAAAGCCTCACATGAGGCTTTTTTTATGAACTCGTATTAAATAAAATAATCTACTAAATCTATAAGACCAGCCTTGACGGCATATTTAGTGGCTTCGTGTATGTTGTTAACTTGAATTTTGCGGAAAATATTTTTACGATGAGTCACCACAGTATGAGTACTCACATACCGCTCCTGAGCAATCTCTTTCGTCGTTTTTCCACTAGCAATAGCTGCCAATATCTGTTTTTCTGTAGCGGTTAAAGGAGTTGATAATCGCTGTTGTTGTACAGAATCGAGTAGTGTTTGCGACACACTACTGCTCATATAACGACGTCCTTGTAAAATATCGTGCCAAGCCACTACAAGCTCCTCTGCACTACAATCTTTAAAAAGAACACTCATGTGCCTTGTCTGTAGATAAACTTGTTTTATAAATTGATCGCTTAAGTCCGAAGAAAATAAAAGCCACCAACTATCGGGATATTTCGTTTCCAGCACGAATAAGGTTTCAATATCAGGTAAATCAAACAGAGCGTAATCGAGTACAATGACGACATTCGGGTGACGTTCCAAAGTTTCAATTAATGCCTGTTTATGATGCACGACTAAAGGCTCCATAGTCAACAACGAAGATATAATGTGACAGAAGCCAATGCGTGTCACATCCTGATTATCGGCCATGATTAGTTGCGGCATAAAAAATAGATTAAAAGTGATAGCGACAAATTTACTACTTTTTTACAAAAAAAAGAGAGACAAAACTAATTAGTTTTGTCTCTCTCAGTACCCGAAGGGGGACTTGAACCCCCACAGCCGTGAGGCCAAAGGATTTTAAGTCCTTCGTGTCTACCATTTCACCATTCGGGCATCTTCTCTTGCAAAAAGATGGAGCGAAAAACGGGACTCGAACCCGCGACCCCGACCTTGGCAAGGTCGTGCTCTACCAACTGAGCTATTTTCGCAATACATAACCTTGATAAATAAAGCGCATCCGCCTTAATCAAAGCGGATGCAAATGTACAACTATTTTTTGAGTTACAAAAATTGTTGAAGCTTTTTTTGCTTTTTTTACCTACAAAAACTACATTTGATCGTAATAATCAACCACTTGACCTGGTGTTTCTTCGGTCGAATTAGTATTTCCTTTGTCGGTCTGAGGATCATAAGATTCCTCTATAGTCAACAACACTTCCACTTGATTACTAGGCACAACACCCATTTTTTTAGCATGCTCTTCAAGAAGCTTATCCATAACCTCTTCTGAAAGATTAGCGGGATGACCTTGCCAACACACAATACCTTGAGGATCAATAATCATCACGTTGGGGATGCCACGTACGCCTACAGTAGCTTGTAAACGACCTCTGGTATCGATGGCACTATAATATTCCATACCGCGGAAATTACGCACAGTCATCTCGGTTTCTTTTGATAAACCAATCACTACGATTTTTTCAGCATATTTAGCAGCCAATGCGTTCATATGAGGAATAGACACACGACAAGGGCCGCACCAAGTAGCCCAAAAATCAATCACAATAAATTTTCCTTGCAACTGTGGAACTGGTGAAATCCATTTCTCAATAATTAAATTAGGCGTTTTTTGTCCAACGAGATTAGTATATGCTTGTCCGTTCACAGCTAGTGACGACAAAACAAACAAACACATAAGCATTACGATTTTTTTCATAGTTATTTGTTATAAGTTTACTGACGAATACAATTACAATCATGCACATCTTTAAATCGCCATCCTACTTTAATCCCGACGATAATAGGAATACTGTTGGTAGAAAGACTTGAATAGTAACCATTATATTGGTAGCTATTTACATTCTGAATGGTTGTAAATAAAGGTTTTGCATCTTTATTTACAAACATATTATTAGCACCATGTTCAATATAACCAGCTACGTACATTTCTTTCTTTTTGTCCAAATGCAGAATCGCGCCAAATTGCAGTTGAGCGGTAACCAAAAGACTTGTTTCTATTTTACCACTTGGTAAAAGGGTATTATACATACCAAATCCATGTTGTGGTAAATTTTCAATCCAAGTACCACCCCATTGTTCATACCATCCTTTAGTGATAATATCGCCTTGAGTGACATTATACGAAGCCATGAATGGGACATACAACTTCAACCCAAAAGATCCAAACCATCCCGATTTACGATAACGTTTGTGCTGATAAAACACATTAACCGGAATCGCAGCAGAATAAACTTGTTGACGTTCAGTCCAGTTTTGCACTTTAGTATTCAACAAAAAGGCACGTCCCTGATCATCTACAGAAGGGAATTCATATTCACCATTCAACACACGTGTACCTTGGAAAGTAGAAAGGCCAGCACCAAAACTCATACCCCAGCCTTTGCGAGGATTAAATAGAATGGCATACTTGGCACCAAAATCGAAATTGCCACCAGCCACCAGCCCATTATCAAAACCTCCATAAGGCATCACCACAGCGCCTCCGCCCAACTCCAAATCAATATAGGCAGGAGTTCGGCCTTGAACCGTCACACAAAGTGTTGATACTAATAATACTACTATAATTCCTATTTTTTTCATATATGCGTCTTTTTCAGTTATTTGACTTTACATCGCTTATTCCGATACAACAAATTTTTCCGTAAATACTTCGCCAGTATGCATACGCACGCGAACCAAATAAACCCCTGGAGGCGACTGTATCAATACATCATTTTCACCATTCACATCAGGTGAACGATAAATTGAACGGCCAATAGCGTCAAATATTTCAAGTTCTGAACCAAATAATTGGTCTTCGGTAAATGGTACTACCACTCTCAATACTTGATTAGATTTAATTGGACTCGGAGCCAAGGCTATATTCTGCTTAGTGTTAAGCGTGATTACACAAGACGCTATAGCCTCGCCAGAGGTCGTATAAGCCACTACGTAATAATCACCATAGAAACCACCCAATTCAGAATAATATTGCAATGAAGCACCTGTTACGCGTTGATTATTTTTAAACCATTGGTAAGCGGTAAATTCATGACTACTATTATCGCAAATTAATACGTCGTCCCACATTTGAACAATCATGTTGTCACGGTGAATACCAAATGACACTAGATATTCCCCACTTTGACAACCGGTAGCATTAGTTAAAGTAATGCGTACTTGGTAAATGCCATAAGGCGCCATTGTTGGAGCTGGGAACGAAATATATGTACTAGTAAGTGCCGCTTCGTCTACATTGATAAAGCCTGCCGCTAATGCCGCCGCATTAAATGTCAATGAGTAGTTAGTTGGACTACCTGCTAATACAGTGTAAGGAACTACAACATTACCAGAACCTTGACAGGTTGGTTGAGGCGCATCAAACTTAGCTTGTGGCGATTCCGATAAGAACACTTCCACACTAGCCACATCAGAAGTTCCCCAAGGTGTAGTTACTCGAACGGTGTAAGTTCCAGGAGTTGAAACTGTAACACTTTGTGAAACAGCACCTGCAGGTTTCACCCACATGTAGCGATATCCTTCATCGAAACTACCGTTGGCTGTCAGTACTGTAGAACTTCCAGAACATAAGTAGTTCAAGCCTGTAATAATAGCTTCAAATGGAACTACCGTAATGGTAACAGGAATAGTGGCACGGCAGCCATTATCGCCAATTGCAGTTAACGAATAAGTAGTTGTAACAGCTGGTTGCAATTGAATAACTGCATCTTCGCCAACTAATAAACCACCGGCATCACGCCATTCGTATTGTACACCACCCGTAGCGGTAAGTTCTGTAGATTGTCCTTCATATACAACCAAATTACCAGTAACAGCAGGTGTTGGTTTTGGATATACCGTAATAGTAACCTTGGTTGTATCCAATAGATTTTCGCAATGCAATCTGTTAGAAGCAATTACCCAATAAGTAGTTGTCACAACAGGTGTCACCATAATCTCATTACCAATTTGGCCTGTACTCCAACGATATAATACACCTTCGCTATCATATTGACTAGTAGCTCTAAGTGTTATTACTTCACCTGGACAAACATTCGTTCCAGTAGGGACAATGATTTGAACTGAACTTGCAGTTGGCACATTTACCACTTCGATATGAGCAGTAGCTGTACTAGAGCAACGGTTATCTGTACTAGAAATAGCTTCAACAATATAATCTGTTCCATCTACTTCTGGATAAACCGTAATAGCGGTTGAGTTGAACCATTGTTTTCCTTCGTTTGAAGTCCACATATATGAACCCGTAGGAGAACCTGATGCGCGTAAAACAACCGCATCTGCACTACCTTCACAAATTTCAGTTTTACTTACTGTTACCGAAATTTTATCCATTGGTGTAACACGTACTTCATACGATTTAACCAATGAACACCCACTATTGTTAGTGACCGTCAAATAATAAGTTGTTGTTAAACGTGGACCTACTTTGATAGATTGACTTGTACCCCAAACTTTACCATCGGTATCGGTCCATGAATACGTATTGTGACCAGTATCAGCATCTTGAGCTGCCAATATCACTGAATCTCCTTCGCATATCATTACCGATGTAGTGGTTTTATCAAAGATATTAGCACCACTTGCGTCTACCGTAATATTACTTGGAATTGGATTTACTTTCACAGGTAATTCTTTACGTACTTTACAACCTGCTTCGTTATAAATATCAACGAAATAGGTTACCGTACCTTGTGTATGTGGTAAATTCTCAAATATATTCACATTGCTCGATTGTAAAACAGTATAAATAGTACCGTCAGTTTTACCAAAATCGTAACGTGTGAAACCATACGTAGCTTCTAATTTAACGACATTATCCACACAAGCCTCGCCTGAAGTTGATGATATTACTTTCAGTTCTGTATTTTCAGGTACACCTGCAACAGATACCGAATGAAGTACTTCAGATGATACACAACCTGTCAAAGTATTGGTTGCCGTTACACGGAAGTTCATCATACCAGCAGTGGATGGAGAAATAGTTAACGTTGCTCCTGTTTTGGTTTCATTACCATAAACCCAAGTTACTAATGCGTTAGCTGGGTTAGTAGTAGCTACCAAAGTGAATGAGCCACCAACATCACCTAAACAGAACAAGGTAGGACCGCTCACTGTCAACGTTGGTAATGGATTAACCACCACTGAATAGTTAACCGAAGTAGCACAACCAGCCAAGTTCGACACTTGAACATAATAGGTTGTATTTCGTGTTGGTTTCACCGTTAACTTATTACCATTAACAATGACATCGCTACCATTATTAATTAACTCGTTACCATCACTATCAGTCCAACGATACGACAAACCATCTTTGTACGAAGCTGTAAGTGTGACTGGTGTCAAGGCACAAACAGGATTTGCTAGAGAAGGTACAATCGTGATATCTGTTGGAATAGTCATTACAGTCACTTTATGAACCGTAGCAACCTTACAGAAGGTCACTTTATTTGTTACAGTAACCGTATAGGTCGTGGTAGTATCAGGCGTTACCTGAATAGCAGCCGAAGTATTTCCAGCTATGGCTGCACCTGTGGAAGCCACCCATGCAAAACTATATTTAGTCGGTGCCAAAGCTGTACCGTCAGCCGCTTTGACTGTAAGCGTAATACGTTCACCTTTACAGATAGCGGAACCATCAGGAGTTACGGTAGCCGCCGAAGACGTTACCGCAATGGTTGGCATAACATGTACATCTACCACTTTTGTCACTTCTCGGTAACATTGTGCTGGTGTTGATGTATTCGTAATACGCAATGTATACGTAGTTGTTACTTGTGGATGTACTTTCACACTCGATTGGTTTGGATTAGAAATTACTTCACCAGAGTTAGTTGTCCACAAATACGCATAATCAGATGACAAGCCAGTAGGACCTACCAAAGTTACTTCAGAATTCGGACAAACTGGAGCCACTAATACATTACCATCGCCATCTTGAGCCACAATGGTTGGAGTTGGAACTGGTGTTACTTTAACCGTGTATGATAAACCAGCAACTGCAGAAGAACAACCCACTGCACTGCGAACAATGACATTATAAGTATGTGTTCCAAAAGCAGGTATATCTGTGATAGATGACGTCGTTTCAGCCATCGGATTACCATCTTTTTTCCATTCAAATGTCAATCCTGTCAAGTTTGCACCAGTAACACTAACCGTAATTGGCGAACCTTCGCAAATAGTTGGATTAGAACCCGTAACAGAACCAGCTATGGTCACATTTGGTTTAGCATTGACCACAATTGTTTGCTGTGCTTGACGACTGCAACCTGTAAGATTATCGGTAACCGTATATGAATAAGTGGTTGTTGCGATAGGATATACCGTAATTTCTTCACCATATTCATTAGGCTGCATCACGTCGGTTGGCGTGCTCGAAATCCACATATAAGAATAGCCAAGTTGCTGAGGATTATCAGCTGTTAAAATAACTGCATCTCCTTCACAAATAGTGGCATTACCACTGGTTAGAGTAATTGTTGGAGCTGGAACTGGATTCACATTAACAGTGTACACCAATTCATTAGCACCAGTTGAACAACCAGACGTATTAGTTACAACCACTTTATATTCGCTAATCGGAGCCAATGGTTCATGCGTAATAGTTGTTACATCGGTAGCAATAACAGCACCATTATAGGTCCAAACGTAAGTCAAACCAGACGTTGTACCGGACAATGACAAAGTCACTTTTTCACCAGCACAGATAATTGGATTTGTTCCTTCCAATGATGATGTCATCGTAATATGTGGTTTCGGCGTTACCGTAATCACATACGTTGCCTTACGCTCACAACCTGTAGCATTACTTGCAATTAATGTATAAGTAGTCGTCACAGTTGGCGACACATTAATAGTTGTTCCGGCTGGAATAGTGCCCGTAGGATCTGATTCCCAACGGTAAGTATAACCGCCAGCATTACCAGTAAGCGTAACGGTTTGACCTTCACAAATGGTTTCACCACCAGTGATTAAACCATTAATAGTTGGTTGAGCAATAGCCGCCACATTCACTTTGTAAACTAAATCGTCAGCAGCAGTAGAACAACCTGTTGCAGGATTGGTCACTTGAACATCATACGTATAATTACCAGCACTTGGAGTATCTGTAATAGTTGAAACACCAACTGCAAAAGGAGCACCATTTTTGGTCCAAACATACGTAAATGCAGGTGTGCCTCCTAACACGCGGAGTGTTACACTTTGGCCTTCGCAAATACTATCGGTTCCACCACCTGATGTGGTTACATCCAAAGTGACAGCAGGTTTAGGTTTAACTACTATTGCTTGAGCAATGGTACGAGCACAACCTGTTGTTGTATTTGTCACCGTTAAGTAATAAGTGGTATTACTTTGTGGATTGAACGTAATTTCAGGTTGAGTTGCTGCCACTGGGTCAATTACTTCAGACGGATTATTCGACGTCCACAAGTAATTATAAATAGGACCCGCTGGCGCTGCTACACCTTGGAATTTAATCGTTTCGCCTTGGCAAATAGTCGATCCGCCTTCTAGGAATGTAACGGAAGCAGATGGCAACGCTGAAACTTGAACATAAACAGTATCACGCGTCTTACAATCAGCTTCATTATAAACATCTACCCAGAACATATAATTACCAGGCACGGTATAAACTGGAGTTGTAATTTGTGATGTTTGAGCATTATTACTCCATTTAAATTTAGTACCACCAGAGGCAATTAATGTAGTTTGTTCGCCAGCACACAAATATCTATCACCTGTAACCAATGCAATCGGTTTAGCATACGCTTGAATAGAGTGATATACGCGTGTTGATTTACAAGTATTGACATCGGTAGATTCTACCCAATATGTGGTTGGATTATTCACATCTGTTGGTTTAACCCAAATTTGATCAGCCGTACTTGCTGAAGAACTCCAACGATAGGTATTTGGTAAGCCATTAGCATCGGAAACAACCAATAAAACACTATCGCCAACACAAACCGTGGTAGCACCATTAATACTCAATTCTGGTAATTCATTAACAACGACTTGTAAGTTACCCGATTCCACACAACCATTACTATTGGTGATTGTTACCGTATAAGTGGTTGTAGATTTCAAAGCATTAACCTGAAGTGTTTGTCCAACAGTTCCATCGCCCCATTCGTAAAGAGCGCCAGGGCCACCACCAGAAGCTGTTAACACAACTGTATCGCCAGAACAAATAGGATTGTTATCGGCAGTAATGTTTGGAACAGGAACTGGTAAAATAGTTACTGTATGCGACGTTTCGAATGAACAATTTGCATCATTGTATACAGTTAATGTAAATTGATTAGCCGTTGCGGTTGGCCAAACTGTAGCCGTAGCCGTAGTTGCCAATATAAGAGCTGGATTATCATTAGCTGTCCATTCGTAACGATTTACATTCACTGGATTAACAGCTTTTAATACTAATGATTTACCTTGACACACTTTATCTTCACCTGAAATGGCAACCGATGGTTTAGCGCTAACCGCCACTTGACGATTTACTGTACCAATACAGCCATCTTGTGTAGTCACTTTCAACACGTAAGTACGAGTAGACGTAATACCAGCTTTTGGTAAATTTAATACAGCCGAAGTACCCAACACAAACGCAGGTGCATCAGTAGTAGTCCATTCGTAAGCCAAATATGGATTTCCATTAATGTCTAAAGCTGGACCTGTCAAAATCAAATCATCCTCTGCAATTCCAAATTCATCCAAACAAATCACCGTAGGATTAGGTGTAATGGTTGGTTGTGGAGCTGGAATCACTGTTACAGGATAATTTGCAGCTGTAGTACATCCAAAAGGCGTACGAGCTGTTACAGTATAAGTAGTAGTAACGGTAGGCGATACTGTAATAGTAGTGCCTGTTCCACCATTAGACCAAACAAACGTTGTACCAGGAACACAACCTGAAGCACACGCTACGGTTAAAGTCGTTGATGTTCCTTGGCAAATAGAATTATCACCCGTTACAGTTAATTGTGGTAATTCAATGGCTTTAATAGTATGCGTTAAACTCTTCACACAACCACCTTGAGTAGTGACTTGGCATGAATACGTTTGTAAACCTGCTGCCGAAGGAGTTACAATGATATTTGATGTAGTTTCACCATTTGGACTCCATAAGTAAGTCACTGTTGGACCAACACTACCTACAACAGATAATGTGGCTGGAGAATTCACACAGATAGAATCAGGGCCTATGATTTGTAAATCATTTGGTAATTCATACGCTGTAATATCTGTTGTTGCGCGACTGATACAGCCCTTCATATTACGTGCTTCCACCCAATAACCATGAACACCAGGTGTGGTTAAGGTTGCGGTAATGTTAGGCGTTGTTTCGCCAGTACTCCACAAGAATTGAGTAAGATTATCACCAACAGCACTTAATACAAATGGGACATTAGTACAAACATCCGTTGATGGAGTTTGTATTTGAACAAACTCATTAACACGAATGGTTATTTCAGCCACAGCACTACAACCAGCATCACTTGTTACTGTAACGGAATAAGTTGTAGTAGCTACAGGATTTTGAATAATTTGTGATGAAGTTTCACCTGTATTCCATAAATAAGTATAATCGCCTGCAGGAAGAGCTGTTAAGCGTACTGCTTCACCAGCACAAATCATCTCTCCAGCTTCCGCAGTTCCCACAATAGAAGCTGTAATAGTTGGTGTAGGAAGTGGTGCCACCGCAACTGTTTTAGAAGCCTGCGCCGTACAGCCACCCGCATTAGTAGCCGTTACAGTATAAGTACCAGCAGTACTTACTACCAATGTGCCACCTACAGTTCCGTCATTCCATACAAATGTCACATTCGGATCTGGGTCTGAAGCAACCAATTGTAAAGTTCCTCCTTGACATACACTACTACCACCAGCAATAGATGGATTTGGCAATGTGCTTACTATAATCTGTTGTTGAACAGGTAAACTTTCACAACCGCCACTAGCAATGGCGACAACAGAAACAGTTGTATTGGTTAATAAGTTATTCAACGTAATACTTTGTTGAACCTCACCTGTACTCCAACGATAAGAACCACCAACACCTGCACCGTTAGCCGTCAAAGTAACACTTTGACCTTCGCAAACAGCAGTTGAACTAGCTGCAATTGTAGCAACTGGTAAGTCATTTACCACAACGCTACGTTGAGCTTGACCGATACAACCATCAGCATTTGTTACTTCAACAGAATATAAAGTGGTTGAAAGAGGATTGACGGTAATAGATTTCGACGTAGCACCAGTATTCCATCTGTATGTGTTGAAATTTTCAGCCACAGTTAACGTAGTTGATTCACCCAAACAAATGATAAAGTCACCAATAATAGTTGGCTCTGGAGCTGGTAATACATTTACCGTATGGTTAATAGTAGTATCACATCCGCCAGCATTTGTAACTGTTACCGAATAAGTTCTAGTTGTTGGAGGATTCACTGCAATGCTAGCACCTGTAGCACCTGTACTCCAAGTATAAGTTGTTCCACCAGAAGCCACCAAAGTTACAGGGGAGCCTACACATACGTGAGTTGGGCCAGTAATCGTAGCTGCTGGTTTAGCAGAAACGGTTACGGTATGTTGAACCTTAGTCGAACAACCAGTAGAATTTGTTACTGTAACTTCGTACGTTGTTGTTTGATTTGGTTGAACATAAATATCTTGAGTAGAAAAACCATTACTCCATAAATAAGTACCACCAGTACCTGCGCCAGAAGCTATCAAACGTACTTGTTCGCCCGAACAAGTAACATTTGGACCAGTTATAGTTGCAATTGGTAATGGATTTACTGCCACAGTGTGCGACACGCTATTCTGACAACCAGCTGCATTTGTAGCAGTAACCGTATAAGTAGTTGCCGTAGTTGGTTTTACGGTAATACTTGGCGTAGTTGCGCCAGTATTCCAAGAATATGCTGCTGCACCACCGCCAGACAAAGACGCTGTTAACGTTACAGTTTCACCTGCACAAATAGAATTCACTGCCGAAATTTGCGGAGTTGGTAATGCCGAAACTGTTACAGGCACAGATTTAGTGGCTGTACATCCACCAACCGTAACCACTGTTACGGTATAGGTAGTATTTGTGGTTGGACTAACGGTTGTTGAAGCCATTGATCCACCATTACTCCAACTGTACGAAACGGCATTTGGACACGAAGCTGTTAGGGTAGTGCTACCACCAGCACATACATTGGTATTACCAGTAACGGTAATCACCGGTTGAGGAATAACTGTTACTGTTACATCTTTAGTAGCAAAACAACCATTAGCATTGGTCACTTTAACCGTATAAGTTGTAGTTGTAGCTGGAGTCACTGTTAATGAAGCATTGTTACCTACAGCACCGCCACTCCATTCGTAAGCATTACCACCCGATGCTGTCAATGTTGTACTTGCACCAGCACAAATAGTAGTTGCTCCAACAATAGATGGAACCGGAATATCATCAACTGTAACAGTCCACATGGCTTGTGCCGAACAACCATTATTATCCGTGATAGTACAAGAATACGTAGTCGTAGTACTTGGACTTACAGTTATACTTTGCGTTGTTCTACCATCTGCCCATAAGAAACCAACACCACCAGTAGCTTGTAATACTGTGCTTGTTCCACGACAAATACGTGCTACACCAAGGATTGATACTGTTGGCGTAGGATTAACCTGTACTGTAAATGTAACAGGAATTGTATTTTCGCAACCTTGAGCATTTGTGGCCACTACACTATAAGTTGTATTATCTGTAGGTGATACATTAATACTTTGAGTGGTTGCACCAGTATTCCAACGATAACTTACACCACCATTAGCAGTCAACGTTGTACTGCTGCCAAGACATACTTTATTGTTACCTGTAATAGTTGGTATTGGCAATGCTATTACATTGATAGTAATAGAAGCTGAACTAATACAACCTAAGTTATTAGTAGTGGTTACTGTGTATGTAGTCGTTGTTGTTGGCGATACTGTCACAGATTGACTGTTTAATGAGGCACCCGCATTGCTACTCCATTGATAGAATGGAGCTGCACTAGAAGTTAAAGTAACACTTTCGCCAGCACAAATAGTTAATTTAGGAGCTGAAATAGTTGGCGCGGCAACTTGCGTAACGCGTACTTCAAATTGAGCCGTATTTTTACAACCGCTTGCATTGGTAACTTCCACTTCATAAACGGTTGTTGTATTTGGACTTACTAAAATACTAGTCATTGCAGGACCAGCTTGGCCTGTACTCCAACGATAATAAGAACCTCCGCCATTTGCTGTTAAAAGTGATGATTGACCATTACAAATGTCAGCTGTACCACTAATAGAAGGCGTTGGAAGAGCATTCACATTTACAGTAACCGAAACAGTTTTAGAACAGCCATTCTTAGTCGCCGTTACACTATATGATTGTGTTGAAGCTGGTGTTACCGTACGAGTAGCACCCGTAGAACCATCATCCCACAAATAAGTATCACCACCAGAAGCTGTTAATATAGTACTTTCACCCACACAAATATCCAAATCGCCATTGATGGCAGCATTAGGCAAAGCACTTATGACTACCGCATGCATAGCTGTGCTAGAACATCCTGCAGCATTAAATATGTCCACAGTATATTCTGTTCTACCTACAGGAGGAGCTACAATCGTTATGGTTTGAGTTGTGGCACCTGTACTCCACAACCAATTAGTACCTGCAGAAGCAGTTAATGTAATATTATCACCTGCACATCCAACCAGTGGACCTGTAACAGAAGCTGTTGGTAAATCGAGTACTTGAATTGTGATTTGAGCCGTTGTACTACAACCGCCATCGCCAAACGCTTGAACACGATAAGTAGTTTCAGTTAATGGGGACACCGTAATACTCGCTGTACGCTCGCCAGTTTCCCAAACATACGAAGTTCCACCACTAGCGGTCAACGTAATGGATTTACCACGACAAACAGAAGATAAACCAGTGTTAGTAACAATACCAGCGGTTGGTAAAGCATGAACAAGCACATTAACCGAAGCCTGACCAACACAACCTTTATTATCCGTTACTTGTACAGACACATTTGTATCAGCCAATGGGGTCAAGGTAATACTTTGAGTTGTGGCACCATTGCTCCATAAGTAAGATTGACCAGCAGTAGCTGTCAAAGTGGTTTGCTCACCAGCACATAAATCTAAATCACCATAAATAGTTATGACAGGTTTTTTATTGACAACAATTGTTTGTTGAGCTGTATTAGTACATCCGCCTTTAGTAGCAGTAACAGTTAATACAGTGGTAGAATTTAATGGAGCTGTTGTTATACTTGCACCGGTTTGACCTGTACTCCAAACATATGTATCACCACCCGTAGCCGTAACTACCGCTGTTTCACCTTCACAAATTTCTGAATCACCTGTTAATCCAATGATTGGTTTTGGAGTTACAGTAACAGTATATGGAAACGGATCGCTTACACATGAACCTGTAGTAGCTACTACCGTATATGTAGTAGTAGTCAAAGGACTAACCGTAACACTAGACGTTGTAGCACCTGTACTCCACAAATAACCAGCTCCACCAGAAGCAGTCAATGTGGTAGATGAACCTTCGCAAACTGCATTTGTGCCAGTAATATTAGCGACAGGAATATCAGTTACTGTGACGTCTACAGTTTTAGTATTGGTACAGCCTTTTGAGTCAGTTACGGTAACAGTATAAGGTGTATTCACTAATGGATTCACGGTAATACTTGCTGTATTAACACCTGTATTCCATAAGTAACTAACGCCGCCACTCGCTGTTAAAGTAGTGCTTGCACCTTTGCAAATATTTAAATTACCAGATACCCCAATTGTTGGTTTTGGATTTACCGTAATAGTGTGTCCGATACGTGTAACACAACCATTGCTACCTGTAATATTTACATAATAAGTTGTTGTTGCATTTGGTGTTACTACCAATGTAGCACCGTCCATCACATTATCATCCCATCTATATGTTTGTCCACCATTGGCAATTAAAGTCACAACTTCTCCTGCACAACTTGTAGTTGGACCGCTCACGGTACCCACCACAGGATCCTTAATAGTCACGGTATGATTGGCCGTAGCTTTACAACCACCCAAGCCTGTTACTTCAACAGCGTAAGTAGTAGTTGCTGAAGGCGTTACGTTTATAGACTGAGTAGTAGCTCCACCAGGAGTCCAGAACCAAGCCGTACCAGTGTTGGCTGTAAGAGTTGCCGATTCGCCTAAACAAATACTAACATCACCCGAAATAGTTGGATTAGGTTTTGCATAAACACGTACTGTAGCTCGTGCTTCAGCTTTACAACCGTTAGCATCTGTTACTGTAACAATGTATTCTGTATCAGTTGTAGGAGTAACAGTTACGCTAGCAGTAGCTGCACCATGATCCCAATTATAAGAACCGCCAGCACCACCGCCAACGGCTGTTAATGTTGTACTTTCGCCAACACAAATATCTAAATCGCCTGAAATACTTGCTACAGGCAATGGATTTGCTGTTACCGAATGAGTGGCTGTAGTTTCACAACCAGCAGCATTTTTCACCGTAACAGTAAATAATGTTGTAGCATTAATTACAGGGGAAATACTTTGTGTAGTTTCGCCAGTACTCCAAACATATGAAGTTCCTCCATTAGCCGTTAAAGTCACTACCTCACCTTTACAAACCTCGGTTACACCAGTAATAGTTGCCACTGGCTTAGGAGTTACAGTAACTGTTACATTAGCAGCTGCACTTTCACAACCGGAAACACTTTTAGCAATAACAGAGTAAGTTGTAGTGGTGGTTGGATTCACCATAAGAGTGGCACCTGTAGCACCCGTGCTCCATGTATAGCTCGATCCACCAGAAGCCGTTAACACTGTAAATTCACCTTCGCAGATAGCATTATCGCCAGCGATAGATGCTACAGGAATTGGATTCACTGTAACAGTAATAGACTTCGTATTTGTACAACCGTTGGCATCAGTACCTGTCACAACATACGTTTGAGTTAACGTTGGCGAGACCACAATTGATTGACCTATCGAACCATTATCCCATGTATAAGAAGAAGCGCCACTAGCGGTTAATGTGGTACTTTGACCTAAACAAATATCTGTATTACCTACAATATTAATGGTTGGTTTAGGAGTAATAGTAATAGTATGATCTTTAGTTATAGAACAGCCATTAGCACCAGTAATAGTTGCATAATAAGTAGTAGTTGCTGTTGGCGACACGTTAATGGATGCCGTTGTTGCACCATTATCCCAAAGTACAGAACCACCTGATGCTGTTAAAGTCATAGTTTCTCCAGCACAACTTGTCGTAGGGCCACTAATAGTTCCTGCGACAACCGATTTTAACGATACAGTATGTGTTGTAGTTGCTGTACATCCACTAGCATTGGTTATAATAACACTATAAGTAGTGGTTACTGCTGGCGTAACATTAATTGACTGCGTTGTATAATTACCGGGAGTCCATAACCATGATTGACCTGCACTAGCTGTTAAAGTAGTGGTTTCACCAGGACAAATGTCAGTATTCCCAATGATACTTGCCGTTGGCAATGCATTGACTTTCACTGTAACAAATCCTGTTGACTGACAGCCATTACCATCAGTAGCCGTAACAGTATAAGTTGTTTCGGAAGCTGGTGAAACAGTTATAGAAGCACCTCCTTGTCCATTGCTCCAGAGATAGGTTCCGCTAGGAACACCTGATGCTGTTAACGTGGTAGTCTCACCAACACAAATATCTAAATCGCCCGAAATATTAATTACACTTTCAGGAATAACCATTACAGCATGATTAGTAGTAGCAGTACAACCTTTATTATCTGTTACAGTTACCGTATAAGTAATATTATTAGTAATAGTTGGCGTAATGGATTGCGTAGTTTCACCTGTGCTCCATAAATAACTTGTACCACCGGCTGCGGTCAATGTTACTGAAGCATTTTTGCAAGCAATTGTTGGACCTGTAATGGAAGCTGTTGGAACAGGGTTTACAGTTAATGTATGCACAGCTTGTCCACTTGGGCAACCTTGAGCATTATAAGTTACTAAAGTATAATTTGTAGTTGCTGCAGGATTAACAAAAATAGAAGACGCCGTCTCACCTGTACTCCACAAGTAGCTTGTACCTGTACCGCCAGCTGTTAAAGTAACTCCGGTGCCAGCACATGTTTGAGTTGAACCAGAAATAGTTGCCGTAGGTGCAGCATGAGCGGTAACGGTAACAGACACTGAATTGGTACAACCACTAGCGTCGGTACCTGTAACAGTATAAGTTTGAGAACCAACGGCCATTAAGGTTACGGTGTTGGTTTGTGTATTCACACCATTGCTCCAAATATAACTTTGTGCTCCAGAGGCAACTAAAGCCGTCGCTTCGCCCACACAAACGTCCTGTTTACCAGTTATTGTAATAGTTGGTTTTGGAGTAACTGTAATAGTATGTCCTAATTTTTTAGAACAACCATTTTTAGTGATTGTCACATAATAAGTTGTTGTCACATTTGGAGAGACGGTAATAGTAGCTGTAGCTCCAAATCCACCGTCCCACACGTAAGAATCTCCACCTGATGCAGTCAAAGAAACTGGTTCTCCCGCACAACTAGTTGTGGCACCACTAATACCTAGTCCGACAATTTGTTTAACTGTTACGGCATGATTGGCTGTAGCAGTACAACCTCCATTACCAGTAACAACGACTGAGTAAACTGTATTTACTGTTGGAGATACATCTACAGTTTGAGAAGTCATATTGCCAGGAGTCCATAAATAGGATACACCACCAGTGGCGGTCAATTGTACCGATGAACCCTCGCAAACTTCCGAATCACCTGTAATGCCTGCGGTAGGAAGTGGATTAACCACCACAGTACTTGTAGCTGTCGCTTTACAACCGTTAGCATCGGTTACTTCCACCTCGTAAGTAGTAGTTGCTGCAGGGCTTACAGTTATAGACGCAGTTGTTGGACCATGCAACCATTTATAAGATGCACCACCAGACGCTGTCAAAGTAGTCGTTTGACCTACGCAAATATCTAAATCACCAGCTATAGTCGCAGTCGGTGCTGGGTTCATAGTTACCGTATGAGTCGTAGTTGCTTCACAATTATTAGCATTTTTAACCGTAACAGTATAAGTGGTCGTGCTATATATAATAGGTGTAATCGATTGTGTTGTTTCACCTGTACTCCACACATAAGAATCTCCACCTGCTGCAGTAAGTGTCACTGAAGAGTTTTTACAAGCAACTGTTGGACCTGTAATTGAAGGCGTTGGAAGTGCATTTACAATTACTTGTTTACTTGTAGATGCGGTACAACCTGCGGCGTTAGTTACTGCCACAGTATATGTAGTTGTTACCAATGGATTCACAATGCGAACAGCAGTAGTCACACCATCATTCCATAAATAACTTGTACCACCTGTTGCTGTCAACGTAGTTGATTGACCAGCACAAATAGTAGTTGTACCTGTTATATTAGGCGTTGGTAAAGCATGAACATTGACGGTTACAGCAGCAGTATTTTGGCAACCAGTAGTTGTGTTGGTAACCACAACATGATAAGTTGTATTTACGAGTGGGCTAACACTAACAACGGCACCACTTGTTCCAAGCTCTGTCCAAAAATAACTATCACCACCAGTGGCGGTCAGAGTGGTTGTTCCACCAATACAAATGTCTGTAACACCACTAACAGATGCTATTGGCAATGGATTTACGGTAATTGTCTTGGTAGCGGTATTCGTACAACCATTATTAGTAATTGTCACAGTGTAGTTACGAGTTACGGGAGGAGTTACCGTTAATGTATTTCCAACCGTGCCATCATCCCAAACAAAAGTTCCTGTACCATTTGCAGTAAGCGTAAGGCTTTCACCCAAACAAACTGAAGAATTACCCGAAATACTAACCGCAGGTTTTGTTTTTACAGTAATATCTTTTGTAACAGTTTGAGAACATCCTGCCACACCATTCGTGACAGTTAAAGAATAACTATGACTTGCGAGAGTTGGAGTTACAGTAATACTTTGAGTGGTTTCACCAGTACTCCACAAATAATTCGTAGCCGTACCGCCAGCAGTTAAAACAACACTACTACCTTCACAAACTTCGTCAGAGCCATTAATGACGGCATCTGTTGGAGGATCAACAACATCAACACGAACAGTTTTGGATGCTGTGCAACCACCTATTGTTACAGTCAAAGTATAATCCGTAGAAGCATTCAATCCAATTATATTTAAGGACGCTGTAGTAATGTTACCTGGCATCCATAAATAACTATCGGCTGTACTTGATGTCAACGTAGTATTACCACCCTTACATATCAATAAGTTACCAGTAATAGAAGGTGCTGTAACAGGAGTTACATTAAGCGTATGCGTTGCCGTAGAAATACATCCATTTGCATCTGTAATAGCGCAAGTATAGGTTGTCGTAGTAGAAGGATTTACTACAACCGAATTACTAGATCCTAATCCATGCGACCAAGACCAAGCAACACCGCCAACAGCCGTTAATGTGGTAGAAGCACCTACGCAAGCTGTAGTTGCACCCGAAATAGAAACCAAAGCAGGTTCATTGACTGTTATTAATTTGTTAGCACGAACGGTACAACCTTCGTTATTGGTAACATCAACCCAATAATTTTGAGAAGCCGTTGGAGTTACTATAATTTCATTGGTGTTAGTAACACCATTACTCCATGTATAAGCAGCTGCACCTGGAGTAGCAGTTAAAGTGACTGCATCACCATTGCAGATAACATCATCACTTGCAGATATAGCAGCCGTAGGCATAGCTGCAACAACTAAACTAGCATTAGCGGTTTGTTTACAACCGTTAGCATTTTCAACTTCCACCCAAAGATTCAGAGTGCCAGTGCCAGCAGGAGTTAAGGTAATACTTTGACTCGTTGCACCTGTGCTCCATTGAACTACCGTACCACCAGTTGCCAATAAAGTAGTACTTTGACCTAAACAGATTGATAAATCCCCTGTAATAAGAGGAGTTGGAGGAGGCACTAATGTTACTTGATGATTCAATATAGTTTCACAACCTTGAGCATTAAATACCGAAACAGTATAAGTGGTTGTGGCTGTTGGTGTAACCGAAGCCGTCTGAGTTGTACTACCATCATGATGCCAGAACCAAGAAGTTCCACCATTAGCCGTTAGTGTAAGGGTCTCACCTAAACAGAATGAAGTAGGTCCAACAACTGTAGCAGAAGGTTTTGCTACCACATTTACATTTTGTATTATTCTACTAGTACAACCTGTAGCGTTAGTAATATCTACCCAATAGGTTTTAACGCCAGCCGTAGTGGGAACATCCGACATAATACTAGAACCAACAACACCATTACTCCATGTATAATCTACAGCATCTGGTGCTGTAACAGTTAAATTAACCTCTTCATCCAAACAAATATCAGTTGTGCCTGTAATTGTACCAGTAGGAGGATTGACTACCGTAACATCTTGGGTTAAATTTTGTTCACAACCACCAGCATAAACAATTTTTACCTTATAAGTTTGATTCCCAAATAAAGGATCGGTAGTAATACTGCGAGTCGTTTCCCCTGTGGTTTCCCAATAATAACTTACACCACCAGCAGGTGCTGTCAGCGTAGTGGTTGAACCTTGACAAATAGTAAAGATGCCAGTAATAACTCCTGTTGGTAATGGAACAACAGTTACGTTTTGACTCAAAGTCTGTGTGCAACCATTGGTAGTAACATCAACCGTATACGTTTGAGTAGTTGTGGCAGTAGTTGTCATCGACACAGCATTGGTTGCATCACTCCAAAGATAAGTACTTCCAGCAGGAGCTCCCGAAACTGTCAACTCAATAGGATTACCCTCGCACACAGTCGTCGCACCAGTAATTGTTAAATTAGGTAATGGTGTAACTGACACCAAGTGCGATGCATTAGACGTACAGCCATTGTTATCAGTAACAGTAACCGAATAAACGGTAGACGACGCAGGCGAAACACTTATAGATGGCGTAGTTTCACCAGTACTCCACAAATAATCAGTTCCTGCCGATGCAGTCAAAGTAATACCAGTTGAAGCATTCCCACAAATGCTATTTAAGCCAGTAATTGTTGCAGGAATTGGTTCATTTACTGTTACCTGTTGTGTAGCTCGTACCACACAAGAGCCTTTTGTAACATCTACATAATAATCAGTTGTAGAAGCTGGCGTCACTGTGATTGATGGCTGCGTAGAACCATTGCTCCAACTGTATGAATCACCAGCAGGTGCAGTTAAGGTTGTGGAACCACCTTTGCAAATGGTATGAATACCTGAAATAATAGTACCTGGGGCATCCGTAACAGTTACAGAGTGGGTTGCAGAATAGGTACAACCAGCAGCATTTGTAACCCAAACAGTATAAATTCTATCACTGGTAGGACTTACACTGATAGACTGGCTTTCGCTAGCTAAATCATCATCCCACAAGTGAAAAGCCCCTGCTGAAGCGGTCAAAGTTATAGAAGAACCACTACAAACCGTTGCAGGACCAATAATTGTAGGATTTGCCGATGCATCAACTGTAACAATTTGAGTTGTGCTATTGGAACAACCTGTAGTTTGATTAGTAACAGTTACTGAATAAGAAGTTGTTGTCAAAGGAGCAACTTGAATATCTGCAGTAGTAGCGCCAGTATTCCACAAATAAGAATATGAACCAGGCTCCACGGCCGAAGCCGTTAAAGTAGTCATTTCGCCACGACAAATGGTATTCTGTCCTGCGATTTGAGGAGTAGGCTTTTGATTGACCGTAATAGTTTGAGTAGCTGACGCTGTACAACCATCTTTTGTAACAATAACAGTATAATCTGTAGTGACGCCTGGAGAAACTGTAATGCTACGAGTCGTTGCATTATTATTCCATTCATAACTAGCGCCAGCAGGATAAGCCGTCAAGATAGTATTTCCGCCGACACAAATTTGATTGATACCAGAAATAGTGGGCGTTAAAGCAGGCGTAACATTTACTGTATGGCTAGCAATACTCATACAACCATTGGCATCAACTATTTCACAATGATAAGTTGTGGTAACTAGTGGAGCAACTATCAAAGTTTTTGATGCTGTAGCAAGAGGGTCATCCCAAAGAAAACCAACTCCACCGTTAGCTACCAATGAAACGGTTCCACCAATACAAACTTCTGTAGGACCAGATATTGATACAGTTGGTAATGCATTTACTTGAATAGTCTTATACGCTCTATTTTTACATCCATTAGCATCAGTTATCTCAACCCAATATTCAGTATCAGTGGCTGGAGTTACCGTAATAGAATTACCATTTGAGCCATTCTTCCATAAAAAAGTGCCTGTTCCAATAGCAGTCAAAGTTATAGGTTGTCCAGCGCACACAGATGGATCACTATCAATACTTATTGTCGGGAGTGGTAAAACCGTCACATCCAAAGTTAACGTATCAATGGCCACTTCCGAAGCATCCTTAACAATCACCTCGTAATGAGTGGAAACAGCAGGTGTAACCACAATAGCGGAACCTATCTCTCCTGTACTCCAAATATAACTAGCGCCTCCTGTCGCTGTAAGCGTTACCGGAGTTCCAGAACAAACTGGCGTTGCAGGATTAGCAGTAAGCGTTTGGGCGGTACCAGACTGAACAAAGCCCAGAAAAACGATTACTAAAATAATGAAACTAGATTGTAGGCGATTCATAGTATTGAGATTTTGGATGTTTTACATAAATCAAGCTATAACTGTGGGAAGTTATCAACTATTAGGGAGCAAATTTAATAAGATTTTTTTTAATAATGTGTAAAATACTCGAAATTTTGCTATTAACACTATGAAATAATCAAACTCTAACGATGAAATGCAGGATTTTAAACAACTTATTAACAACTTATGAGCTAGATAATAACAAAAATAAACACATTTTCCCTGAAAAAATAGTACCTTTGCAAGAGTATCCAACAAAAAAAATGCTTTTTTTTACCATTATTTAGCTTAAATTTTATATGGCTGAATTTAAAATAACATCTGAATTTTGCCCTACGGGAGACCAACCGGAAGCTATTCGACACCTCACAGAAGGAGTTACAAATGGCGTGCCCTTTCAAACACTTTTGGGAGTGACTGGTTCTGGTAAAACTTTTACCATGGCCAATGTTATTGCAAATTTAAATAGACCAACACTCATTTTAAGTCACAATAAAACCTTAGCAGCACAGCTTTACAGTGAGTTTAAAGCATTTTTTCCTGAAAATGCAGTTGAATATTTTGTATCATATTACGATTATTATCAACCAGAAGCTTACCTCCCAGTTTCCGATACCTATATCGAAAAAGACTTAGCAATCAATGCGGAGATAGAGAAATTGCGTTTATCAACAACCTCTTCGCTACTATCAGGACGAAAAGATGTTATCGTCATTTCATCCGTATCCTGTCTCTATGGAATTGGTAATCCCGACGATTTTGCAGAAACATGCATTACAGTTCAAAAAGGCGCAAACTTAGTTCATAGTGTTTTCTTGCGTCAATTGGTAGAAGCCCTCTATACGCGTAATGAGTTAGAGTTAAATCGTGGAAACTTCCGCGTGAAAGGCGATACCGTTGATATCTTTTTAGCATACACCGATTTCATTTTACGTGTCATATTTTGGGGAGACGAAATTGATAGTATCGAATCAATTGACCCAATCACCGGCCATGTTATTAACACGTTTGAGAGTTACAACGTCTATCCAGCAAATATTTTTGTTACCACACAAGAACGCATTCATTCTGCGCTTGATCAAATAGCTTTAGACTTAGGAAAACAGGTTGATTATCTGCAAGAAATAGGAAAACCATACGAGGCAAAACGCTTGTACGAACGCGTTAATTACGACTTAGAGATGATACGCGAAGTAGGTTATTGTTCAGGAATAGAAAACTATTCGCGCTATTTCGATGGTCGCCCCGAAGGTAGCCGACCATTTTGCTTGCTCGATTATTTCCCAAAAGATTTTATACTCATTGTGGACGAAAGTCACGTCACCATTCCTCAAATTCGAGCAATGTACGGAGGCGATGCCTCGCGCAAAAGAAACTTAGTAGATTACGGCTTTCGATTGCCAGCCGCCATGGACAACCGCCCTCTCAAATTTGAAGAATTCGAAACATTGGTACACAATGCCATTTTTGTAAGTGCCACGCCAGCCGATTACGAATTGGCAAAATCAGAAGGAGTTATCATAGAACAGGTTATTCGTCCAACAGGACTTTTAGATCCGATTATAGAAGTACGTCCAAGCCTCAATCAAATCGATGACTTGATGGAAGAAATTACCGTTCGAGCCGAAAAAGACGAACGGGTATTGGTGACCACGCTCACTAAACGCATGGCTGAAGAGCTTGACAAATACTTTGACAAAATGGGATTACGCTGTCGCTACATTCACTCCGATGTAGAAACGCTCGAACGTGTTCAAATTCTTGAAGATTTACGCAATGGATTGTTTGACGTACTAATTGGCGTAAACCTTTTACGCGAAGGATTAGATTTACCACAAGTTTCACTAGTAGCTATACTTGATGCCGACAAAGAAGGCTTTTTACGCAATCACCGCTCGTTAACTCAAACAGCTGGGCGTGCAGCTCGTAATCTAAATGGGAAAGTAATTATGTATGCTGACAAAATAACTAAAAGCATGCAACTAACTATAGATGAAACCAGTAGACGCCGACAAAAACAATTAAAATACAACGAAGATAATCATATTACACCACAATCGATTACACGACGTACCACATCGGCTTTAGGTTCACAACAACCTAAAACTAATTTCTACGTTGAACCAGAGCAACTCAATATTGCAGCAGATCCAGTGGTACAATACATGACACCAAAAGCACTTGAAAAAGCGATAGAACGCACACGTAAACAAATGATCGAAGCGGCTAAAAAATTAGAATTTATAGAAGCTGCGCAATATCGCGATGAACTCATAAAATTAGAACAAAGACTGAACGATATAAAAAAATCATAAACGCTTATAACAAGCCTATATGGAAAAATCATCAGAAATATAAAACCTGAAAATCCTATCTAATTTTAATTATTTTTCCTACATTTGCAAGTCCTAATTTACGCCTATCCAAAGATGAATCAAGTGGAACTCATAAAAGCCCCAATATCGAAAGAATTGAAACAGTTCGAAGCTCTCTTTGCGACAGCTTTTAACGTATCAGATAATTTGCTGGGCTCTGTACTCAACCACTTACAACAACGAAAAGGAAAACAAATTCGCCCTATTTTAGTGCTATTAGCGGCCAAATTATGTGGCAAGATAAATCAAAACAGCCATTACGTAGCAGCAGCCTTCGAAATGCTGCATACTGCTAGCCTTATTCACGACGATGTTGTAGATAATACGTTTGAACGGCGCCGACAACCTTCTGTCAATGCCTTATTCAACAATAAAACAGCCGTATTGGTTGGCGATTATCTGCTCACCACCTCGATGGATTTTATGGCACGTGCCCAAAATCTGGAATTAACAAACTGTTTGGTAGAACTCGGCAAAGAAATCACTATGGGCGAACTGCTGCAACTACAAAATGCCTACAAAGAAGCCGACGAAACCAATTATTACACAATCATTCGTAAAAAAACAGCCATTCTTTTTGCATTGTGTATGCAGGGCGGAGCCATTTCAACAGATGGTACCGATGAACAAAAAAAAGCGCTTCGTGCCTTTGGCGAAAATTTGGGGATTTGCTTCCAAATAAAAGATGATATTTTTGACTACACACCAAAAGCAAATATTGGTAAACCAACGTTTAACGATGTACGCGAAGGTAAAATAACATTGCCATTGATTCATGCTTTAACAAAAGCATCTGAAAATGAACGTCAAACCGTTTCAGAAATCATAAAAAGTGGCGATTTCATCGATACAAATATAATGTTCTTACATGAACTTGTAAGTCGATATCAAGGGATTGAGTACGCCGAAAAACAGATGGAAGAATTTCGCATAAAAGCCTGCAATTGCCTCAATAATTTTGCAGATGATGATGTAAAAAAAGCGCTGCTTGCCACGCTTGATTATGTTCTTGTGCGCGAATCATAACAAGTTTTAAACTCAACACGATAAGCATGACTCGTCAAGCCATAATAGTAGCCGGTGGTCGTGGTACACGCATGAACAATGAGGTGCCAAAACAATTTTTACCATTATGTGGTAAACCAATTGTAATGCACACACTCGAAACATTTTACAAGTTTGATCCACACA
Source organism: Paludibacteraceae bacterium (assembly GCA_028694915.1). GTDB lineage: Bacteria > Bacteroidota > Bacteroidia > Bacteroidales > Paludibacteraceae > W0P28-013. The sequence continues at coordinate 178,521 of JAQVJY010000002.1, read as the reverse complement.
TAGAAATCATATTAGTTCTGCCAGAACATTTAATTGCCTATTGGCAAAATGTATGTGTAGAACATCAATTTGATATTCCACATCACATAGTTGCTGGAGGCCAGGAACGATTTTATTCTGTAAAAAATGGTTTAGCGTTTGCCAAACCAAATGCTTTGATAGCAATTCATGACGGCGTTCGTCCATTTGTAAGTCATAGCACGTTGGAACGTTGTTTTGAACAGGCCGAATTACAAGGCAATGCCATTCCCGCCATGCCGCTTGTCGATAGCATTCGTGAAATCAAAGAGCATGAAAACCAAATTGTTGATCGCACAAAATTACGTGCTATACAAACACCTCAAGTATTTCAAAGTCAAATTATTACGAAAGCTTTTGAGCAACCTTTTTCACCAACATTTACCGACGATGCAAGTGTTGTGGAAGCATATGGCGAAAAAATTCATTTGGTAGAAGGTAATGTGGAAAACGTAAAACTCACCACACCATTCGATTTGCTCATTGGCGAAGCGCTTTTACAACAACTCAAAGAGTAGCTCATGAATCTGAATACCGACATAAACTACATTCCAGGCATTGGACCAAAACGTGCCGCCACGCTTTTGGCAGAACTTGGAATGCGAACGGTAGAAGATTTACTCACTTATTATCCCTACAAATACATCGATCGCAGTCGTTTCTACACCATACGTGAAGTGAACGAAAATATGCCTTATATCCAATTAAAAGGCAGAATAATTAGTTTCGAGAAACGTGGAGAAGGTCGCAGCCAACGGTTGGTAGCCACTTTTACAGATTCAACGGGATTTATTGAACTTGTTTGGTTCAAAGGAATCAAGTTCGTAGAAAGTAAATACCGATTAAATCAGGAATATATCGCCTTCGGCAAGCCGGCTCGATATGGTACAAAGCTGAATATTGCGCATCCCGAGATGGAAGCATTAACCAATGAAAATGAACAGAAAAACATTGGTTTACAAGCGCATTATAACACCACGGAGAAAATGAAAACGAATTTTCTAAATTCCTCCGCCATTCGAAAAATGGTTTTTACCGCTTTAAACGACTCTACGCTTCATATTTCGGAAACTCTACCTACATCGATGATTCAGAAATTTGCCTTAATGTCGCGTGAGGAGGCTATCAATAACATTCATTTCCCAAAAAATGCTGACCTTTTAAGTAAAGCGCAACGTCGACTAAAATTCGAAGAACTGTTTTTCATTCAACTGAGTATTATACGGCAAACGAAATTACGCGAACAAAAATACAAAGGATACATTTTTGGCTCTATCGGTGCTATTTTTAATCGTTTTTATGAAGAATGTTTGCCATTTGAACTCACTGGCGCGCAAAAACGCGTGATGAAAGAGATTCGCGCCGATTTAGCCTCAGGAAAACAGATGAACCGCTTGCTGCAGGGCGATGTTGGCAGTGGAAAAACTATGATCGCATTAATGACTGCTCTAATTGCCGTAGATAATGGCTTTCAAGCATGTATTATGGCTCCAACAGAAATATTATCCACGCAACATTTCCAGTCGATACACAAAATCATTGATAAAATTGGCGTAAATGTAAAATTACTCACGGGCTCAACCAAGAAAAAAGAGCGCGCACAAATTGCCGAAGAGTTACAAAACGGCACACTCCATATTCTCATTGGAACACACGCACTTATTGAAGATACCGTAGAATTTAAAAATTTGGGGTTAGTTGTTATTGATGAACAACATCGCTTTGGCGTGGCACAACGCGCTAAATTGTGGTCAAAAAATATACAACCACCACACATGTTGGTGATGACTGCCACACCCATACCTCGTACGCTAGCCATGACTATTTATGGTGATTTAGATATTTCGGTGATTGATGAATTACCACCTGGCCGTAAGCCAATTGCCACTTATCACTATTTCGATAATAAACGAGCTGAACTCAATAAGTTTATCAAAAAACAAATTGAGTTAGGTCGACAAATTTACATCGTTTATCCCCTGATTCAGGAATCGGAAAAATTGGATTTAAAAGACCTCGAAAGTGGTTACGAACAGATGCAAGAAACGTTCCCGAATTACAAAATCAGCATGGTACATGGTCGCATGAAACCAGCTGATAAAGAGGCGGCTATGAATCGTTTTGTGAAAGGCGAAACACAAATAATGATGGCCACAACGGTTATCGAAGTCGGTGTAAATGTGCCAAATGCTTCGGTGATGATTATCGAAAATGCCGAACGATTTGGCTTATCACAACTCCACCAATTAAGAGGTCGCGTGGGACGAGGCGCCGATCAAAGTTATTGCATTTTGATGTCGCGCTACGAATTAGCCAACGAAACGCGTAAACGTTTACAAATTATGGTGGATTCCACAGATGGTTTTGTGATTGCCGAAGCCGATTTAAATCTGCGTGGGCCAGGCGATATGGATGGAACGCAACAAAGTGGATTACCATTTGATTTAAAAATCGCGAACTTGGCTCACGACGGACAAATTCTGCAAGTGGCACGCACTGTGGCCAAAGATTTATTGGAAATTGATCCTAATTTGGAGTTAGTTGAAAATAAAATCTTAAATTTGCAACTAATCAAACTCCAAAGAAATGTGATTAATTGGGGCGTAATTAGTTAATTTTAAATCATTAAATACTATAAATAACATGAAAAAATTAGTAACACTAGCACTCGTACTAAGCTTGATGGTAGTAGGAACTACGCCAACTTGGGGACAAACAGCCGTAAAAAAAGCCATTAAAAGCGCCGAAATAGTAAGTAAAGATGCTACAAAAAGCCATGTGAACGACCTGAAAAGTGATTATAAAAAAGCTCTCAGCGAAATTAACAAGTTGCAATCTGCGGCAGCCAAAAAAGAAACCGCACAAGAACAAGTCGCCGTTCAAGGTGGCGATTGGGTAGCTCTACAAAACACGATGGAAAAATTGGCTCAAATGGGCGTTCTATCTTTCAAAGTCGACAATTTAGATTTTGAAACACCGTGGATCGCCGCGAAACAAAAAACATGTGATTTGTATTTCGCAAAAGGGAAACAAGAACTCGAAAAATCTAAAAATCTGGATAAACAATTAACCGCATTTGGTCTACTCGACAAAGCTTCAGCATTTGCTAGCAAAAACGACTCTGCAATTAATCAACTCAAAAAAGAAATTTTACTTCCTCGCGCATTGGAATTGGCCAAATCGTGGAAAACAAGCGATAAAGCAACAGCCCTCACCATTTTGAATGATATAGCGCAACATAATGCCGAAAATCCGGAAACTATGGCACAAATAGCCACCGAACATGAAAAATTACAGGAAGAATTTTACAAAGATACCGAAAAATTGTTCAAAGATCGCAACTACAAAGATCAATACAAAGCGATCACGGCTTACGAACTTGTTGGCAATTATAAAGATGCGAAACTAAAAGCAGAATTGGCTCGTAAACGCGGCGCACTGACCATTGCCGTGATGGAAGAACATGGCGATACATCTATAACTCTGAATCCCAAAACTATCAAAAAATTAGAGAAAGAATTCCCTGAATATGTTACGTTTAGTGGTTACGAAGGACTCACTAAAAAACAATTAGTCGACAAAAAATGTGCACTAATACTAGTCTACGATGCTAAAACATTTGGTAAATATACGTGCAAACATGAAGACGGGAAAAAAGATAAAGACATCATTCAATACGTAGAACGCACCGCAAAAAATGGCAAATTGATTGAAAAAAGTATCAGTGCTCGCGAATACGAAAAAGGAAAAGAATCTATTGTAAACGCTGCCAATTTTGTAGCATACAAAGGCGTAGTAGAAACCAATTGGACAACATCTACCATCACACTGAATTATGCATTTAAAATAATCGACCTGCGTGAAGATAGCACCCGAGTAGTAGCAACCATCGAAAAACCAGGTACCGTATCACTTAGTGTGACAGGCAAATACATCGAAACATACAGTGGTGACGAACAAAGTAAACCCAAAAAATTAAAAAACATCAACGATAATATTAACGACAAAGCCCTCCTTGGAAAAGCCAAAAAAGAAAAATTAGTTGATTGGGATTTCAATCTGTTGTTAATGAATAAAACAGACGAGATCAAAAAAGAATTAGAAGAGTTACTACCATATCGACACTATGCACAATAAATACTGAAAACCGCTATTTATGGATAAATTACGTTCCGCATTTCGCTATGCTTTTCATGGCATTGGACAGGCTTTTCGAAGTGAATTGAATTTGAAAATTCATGCCTTGATTTCTGTGTGCGTTATTATTGCAGGCTTTGTACTACATATTTCCATGGGCGAATGGATCGCCATTGTACTCTGCATCGCTTTAGTGATTGCGGCTGAATTAATCAATACGGCCATCGAAAAACTAGCGGATGTCATCGATTTAAAACCCAACAAAGATATTGGTTTAGTAAAAGACATGGCTGCCGGCGCTGTACTTTGGTGCGCCATGAGTGCTGTTTGTATTGGTTTACTTATTTTTGTGCCTAAAATTATAATGCTATTTTAAGTGAAATAATGGTGAAAGCAAAAGAACTTTTTCATCACTTTATCGGATTATTTTATCCCAATATGTGTTGTGCATGTGGCGAAAATTTAACCATTGGCGAAGAAGTTATCTGCCTAAAATGTTTGTACCATTTGCCCAGAACCAATTTACATCTTGAACGCGAAAATAAAATAGAAAAACGATTTTGGGGCAAAGTAACCATTGAGTGTGCCACCTCGTTTTATTACTTCGAAAAAGGTTCCGATTTTCAAAAAATACTACATAAACTCAAATACAAGGATGGGAAAGAAATAGGCTTTACCATGGGTAAATATGCTGGCTCAGAACTGCTCGATTCACCCGACTTTCAACAATTTGATTTTATAGTTCCAGTGCCATTACATCCTAAAAAAATGGCGAAACGTGGTTACAATCAAGCAGAATGGATAGCTCATGGTTTATCAGAAGTGATGAACGTTCCCGTAGAAACCACCAACTTATTTCGGGCGATTGAAAACCCAACACAAACCAAAAAATCGGTGTACGAACGTTGGGAAAATACCAAAGGCATTTTTGATATTCACAACTTAGAACTATTTGAAAATAAGCGCGTTTTAATCGTCGATGATGTACTTACCACTGGCGCTACACTGATAGCTTGTGCCGAAGCAATCTTAGATAAATGCCCAACAGCGAAAATTTCAGTCTTTACACTGGCTGTGGCTTAATTTTTACCAATCGATTATGATCGCAATTATCGCTTATACCATCACTGGAATCTACATTCTAATGGTAATTTTATTTACCATTGGCTGGTTAAAAACGCCCACATTTAAACCGAATAAATCGATTGAAAATCCATTGGTTTCATTAGTTGTCTGTTGTAAAAACGAAGCTCAAAACCTACCCTATCTTTTACAAAGTATTGAACAGCAAACCGCTCGCAAATTTGAAGTGATTTTTGCTAACGACCATTCCACAGATGAAACAGCAGAAATTTTGACAAACTTTTGTGCAAAAAATCCACACGCAAAAATCATTCACACAACAAAACACGGTAAAAAAAATGCGCTGCGCGAAGCTATTTTATACACCAATGGTTCCATTATAGCCTGTACCGATGCCGATTGCGTATTAACACCAAATCATCTAGAAATTTTAGCGAACTACTTTGCTCAACATAACCCAGATTTATTGCTGGGCGGAGTCAAAATGAATTACAATAACACTGGCTTTCAAAAACTACAAGCTTTGGAATTTGCCTCACTCATAGCCTCCGCCGCTGGTGCCTGTGGAGTGGGCTCGCCAGTCATGTCAAACGGCGCAAATATCGCTTTTACAAAAGCAATTTGGGAAAAATACAACCACGAATTACACGATGAAGAGTTATCTGGCGACGATATGTTCCTAATGATGGCCGTAAAAAAGAGTGGCGGACACATTGCCTTTATAAAAAATAACGAAACGGTAGTTGAAACCAATCCTCAAACCACACTCAACGGATTCCTAAATCAACGCAAGCGCTGGACTTCTAAAACCAAATCATATACCGATTGGCAAACAATTGTGGTCGCTATTGTAGTTTTTATGGTTGCCATGTCATTTTTAATCCTTTTTATGGGTGGATTTTGGCAAAAATCACTTTTCTATACATTAGCAATAACCTTCGCTGCCAAATGGATAGTCGACACGGTATTTTTAAGCCGTTTTTTACCCTTTTTAAACCAAAAGCCACTCATTCTTCACACACTTAGTTTAAGTGTCATATACCCCGTTTATATCGGTTTTTCTGCCATAGCAGGATTACTTGGTAAGTTTAGTTGGAAACAAAACTAAATTAGCCCTGTAAATTTCCCTATTTATCGACCATTGTAAAAACAAATAAGGCGAACTGCCTTCGTTCGCCTTATCCCGTTTCCGATCATACTTCTTCTTGTTTTTAAATACGTTCCGATGATTTATCGGATGTCCGAATTGCGCAATTTCTTCTTCCCTGCTCTGTTTACGCGCCACCTTAAGTGCTTGCAGCATATTGTTTTGTTTTACCATATTCTTTGATTCTATTAATCAATTATTCTATAAATATAAAAACGGCCACTCTTTTGGAGCAGCCGTTTTTGATTTGTATTGTAATACGAACTTATTTTACGATAGCAGCAAAAGCTTCATCTTTCATAAATTCCATAAATTCTACATCTTTCACAGCTTTTGCTTTCAATTTAGCATCAGCAGCAACGGCTTTTTGTAAATTTACTTTAGCCAATTCGCGATCGTTAGTACGAGCACCAACAATAGCTAACAAATAATTAGTAGTAGCAGTTGGTTTTTCTACGCCATCAAGGATTGAACGTGCACCAGCATAATCTTTAGTTAAGATTTTAGCCAAGGCTGCATTGTTCATTTTAGCGTTACCAAATAAAGTTACTGCTTTTTTGTAATCAGCTTTTTTGATAGCGATAGCACCATTTACATAGTTCAAAGCATCGCCTACACCACCAGCATTACCAAAAAATTCTTCAGCTTTTGCATCGTCACCGTTTGCCAAAGCAACTAAACCTGAGTTAAAGTTGACAGCAGCATTTTTAGGAGCCAATTCTAAAGCTTTTGCAAAACAACGACCAGCAGCAGCTACATCACCTTGTTCGTATTTAACTACGCCTAAGTTGTTAAAGCCACGATATTCTGAAGGATAAACTTCAGTAGCTTTTGTATAAACAGCCTCTTTTTTAGCTAAATCAGTAGCCAATGTTCCAGCATAAAGCAACTCTTCAACAGAAAGCGTATCAGCATTAACTTTTGCCAAAGAATCAATTTCAGCATCCGAACGACCAATAACATCAATCAATAAAGTCATTTTAGAACGACGCAATTGTGGTAAAATTTCATCAGCAATTGATTTGTAAGCTGCAGATAAGTTTTTGATTTCTTTTTCACGTTGTTCTGGGTCAGAATACATTGACAACACGCGTAAAATAACTTCTTTGTCTTGGATGTTAGAACCTTCCATTAATTTTTGGAAACCATCCCAGTCTTCAGCTGTAAATTTAGAATCAATAGTTACTGTAGCTTTCAATTTTTTCAACTCTTTGTTGACAAATTTCACAGATTCTTTATCACGTTTGTCAGCCAATTTTTCATTCAATTCGATACCACCATCAGGTGATGCGTAAGAAGCAACTTCCAAACCTTTCATTTCAATATTAGCAGCTTTGCTAGCTTCTTCGATACGTTTAGTTAAAGCAACAACAGTTTCTGATTGAACTTCTGATTTACGAATTTCAGATTTTTGAATCAAAAATTTAATTTCAGCTTCTTGACGTTCTTCAATAACACGTTGGAATTGATCTTTTTCAATTTTAGCAGCCACTTCACCTGGTTGTAAAGCTACTAAAAGTGGAGTAATGTTAACACCATCAGCTACTTTTACAGCAGGAATAGTATACACTTTATCTTTGATTTTTGCTTCAACTTCTAACCAAAGTTCAGAGCTTTCCATAGCAGGATCGTAAGTAAATACTGCTTTTTGAGTATAGTTACCACCCATTTTGTAAGAAATAGAAGAATCGTTACCTTTTACTTTTTCACCTTGATAAGAAACTGGTTCTGCTTTGAATGTAGCATCAGACGTTTTTGATCTTAAAACTGGAGTTACAGTTAAAACCATATTACGTGTGAAATATTTCACAGGGAACGTTCCATCAATGGTAACCTCAATTTTTCCAGCGTGAGATTCCAATGGATTTACAGACACCTTCAAATCGTTCAAAAATTCTTTAGGTGGTTTACATGCGAATAACACCAATACTGCTACCGCTAGAGTCAGGATAAGAGATTGTTTTTTCATACAAATAAAATTTTATTATTAAGTTAAAGAAAATCATTCAGTTCACAGCATGCAAAGATAGTAATTCTTTATATAAATAAGGTTCTATTTAAAGAAAAAAAATTACTTAATGTTAATTTTATTATTTTAATTTGTTGATAACTAAAAACTTAATTGTTATAATATATTAAATAATAAAATGTATTTTTGCATAAAATAAGCCCAAATAAAAGATGAAAACACATTTTTTACATAAAGTAACTCTAAATAAAGTTCTAAATTTACTAAAAAATAGGGTAACTTACGCTATTTCAAACGTTTCTAAATCTGGAAAAGTAGGTGGAATGCCTGTTTCGCTTTCTATTGAACCTGCAGCTATTTGCCAATTACGTTGCCCCGAATGTGCATTAGGATCAGATAGTATAGTTCGCGCAAATAAATTAATGGATTTTGATTTATATAAAAGAGTTATCGATGAAGTTGGACCTACTTTACTCTATTTACTACTCTATTTTCAAGGTGAACCATTTCTGTCGCCTACTATTTTCGATATGATTGCCTATGCTAACACTAAAAATATATATACGGCCACTTCAACCAATGCGCAAAATATAAATCAAACTGTTGCATCAAAAATAGTAAAATCAGGATTGAAAAAAATTATTATTTCTTTAGACGGCGTAACACAAGAAACTTATGAAACTTATCGAATAGGTGGAAATTTGAATAAAACACTCCAAGCTATCGAATTTATTAATGCCGAAAAAAAGACTCAAAAAAGTTGTTTTCCAGCAATAGAATTGCAAATGATTGTTTTTCGCCATAATGAACATGAAATAGAAACTTTCAAAAAAATAGCTCAAAAAATGAAAGTTCAAAAAATAACGATTAAAACTGCCCAAATTTATAATTATACCAAAAAAACAGAACTCATTCCAACTATCAAAAAATATAGTCGTTACAAAACTATAAATGGAAATTGGGAATTAAAAAAGAAATTACATAATCGTTGCTTACGTATGTGGCAAAGTGCTGTAATTACTACCGACGGTGAATTATTACCTTGTTGTTTCGATAAAAACGCCAATTTTAGTTATGGCAATCTTAATAAATATAGTGTAAAAGAGCTTTGGAATAACGATAAAGCATTATCATTCAGAAAAAGAATTTTATCGAATCGTAAAAGTATAGATATGTGTCAAAATTGTTCGGAATAAAGGCGTTATTTTAAGTTTACAATTATTTATTCAACACTAAATATAGATTATATTCTTTTTACTATTTAAAATATAAAATATAAAGATAATAATAGTCTGTTGAAAAGGCTCATAACATTTTTAGTTATTTAAAATTCAATCAGTTATATATAAACTATAGGTATTAATAACTAGTTGATAACTAAAAATTAAAAAAACTCGAATGTTCATTGTTTATTTTAAAATTCCATTATAGATTTTTCTATTTGAATAATGCAAGTCTTTTTTATCAGATCTTTTCAAAATTAGATAACAACTTTTCAACAGTTTTTAACCAATTGTTTTTCCCATAAAAAAATAGTAATTTTGCTCTTTCTTTTTTATTTAAAATCTGATGATATTTAATTACGACGTAATTGTGATAGGTGCAGGACATGCAGGCTGTGAAGCGGCTTGTGCTGCTGCTAACATGGGTTCAAAAACATTGTTAATAACGATGGATATGAACAAAATTGGCCAGATGAGTTGTAATCCTGCCATAGGAGGAATAGCTAAAGGACAAATTGTTCGGGAAATTGATGCTCTTGGAGGTTTCATGGGTATTGTGACCGATGCCACTGCTATACAATTCCGTATGCTCAATAAATCAAAAGGTCCTGCCATGTGGAGTCCTCGTTCACAATCTGACAGAATGCAATTTATTATTAAATGGCGTGAAATACTAGATGCTACTCCCAATCTCGATATTTGGCAAGATACAGTAACACAACTTCATTTTTCAAACGGAGCTGTTACAGGTTGTAAAACAAGTATGAATGTTGATTTTACGGCTACTTCGGTTGTTCTTACCACTGGTACATTTTTAAATGGATTGATGCATATTGGTAAAACACAATTAGTAGGTGGTCGCATTGCAGAACCATCTTCATTTGGTGTAACGGAACAATTAAAAGAAATGGGATTTTCTACAGATCGTATGAAAACAGGAACACCTGTACGATTGAATGGAAATTCTATTGATTTCTCGAAAATGGCAGAACAAGTGGGCGAAGATGATTTTCATAAATTTTCGTTTCTAGATTATAAGCCTCGTCCTTTACCACAACGCAGCTGTTGGATTACTTATACCAATTCTTCAACACACGAAATATTAAGAGGCGGTTTACCATATTCACCATTATACAATGGTCAAATACATAGTATCGGACCTCGTTACTGTCCTAGTATCGAAACTAAAATAGTAACATTTGCGGATAAAGATCAACATCAACTATTTTTAGAGCCAGAAGGCGCTTATACACAAGAATATTATTTGAATGGTTTTTCATCATCACTTCCAATTGATGTTCAGTTCGAAGCGTTGAAAACCATTCCTGGTTTAGAAAATGTAAAAGCCTATCGTCCAGGTTACGCTATTGAGTACGATTTTTTTGATCCTACTCAATTAACGCATACGTTAGAAACAAAGTTAGTAAAAAATCTATTTTTTGCTGGACAGATTAATGGTACCACAGGTTATGAAGAAGCAGCCGGACAAGGTTTGATTGCCGGAATGAATGCACATATCAATTGTCATGGTGGTCAAAAATTTATATTAAGCAGAGACGAAGCTTACATTGGTGTGTTGATTGATGACTTAGTAACCAAGGGAGTTGACGAACCATACCGTATGTTTACTTCGCGTGCAGAATATCGTATTTTATTACGTCAAGACGATGCTGATGCACGGTTAACTGAAAAATCGTATCTTGCAGGATTGGCTAATCGCCACCGATTGGACTTATTAAAAACGAAACAAGATGCTATACAATCTTTGCTTTTGTTTACCAAAGAATATTCTGTAAAGGCAGCAGAAATTAATCCTTTATTGGAAACATTAGAAACAGCATCGCTCAAACAGTCAACAAAATTGTACGATTTAATTCTTCGTCCTCAATTAAATATTTCTATTTTAGAAAATAATTTACCAGAGTTCAAAGAAAAAATTTCCCAAATCGAAGAACTTAGAAGAGAAGAAATTTTAGAAGCTTCTGAAATTTTGATTAAGTATTCGGGCTATATAGAGAGAGAAAAATTAATTGCTGACAAGTTGCAACGACTAGAGCATATTGTAATCGCAGACAAATTTGATTATGAAAACCTCTTATCGCTTTCAACAGAAGCTCGTCAAAAATTGATTAAAATAAAACCAAAAACCATTGGACAAGCTAGTCGAATTCCAGGTATTTCTCCTAATGATGTTAATGTTTTATTGGTTTTATTGGGTCGTTAAAGTTTATTTGTTCCACGTGGAACAAATAATAGTTGAAGAGTAAATTGATAAAAGTTCCACGTGGAACATAAATATATTTATTATGACAATAGAAGAAGTAAAAAGCAACATTCGCGATGTGATTGATTTTCCAATTCCGGGAATTGTGTTTAAAGATTTAACCACAGCCTTTAAAAATCCGGGCTGTATGAAGTATTTTGAAGATGAGATGTATCGTCTTTATAAAGATAAAGGCATCACCAAAGTAATTGGTATAGAATCGCGCGGATTTATTATGGCGCCAGTTTTGGGAAATAAATTGGGTGTTGGTTTTGTACCCGTACGTAAAAAGGGAAAATTACCAGCTGAAACCATTGAAGTAAGTTACGCAAAGGAATATGGAGTTGACGTTATTGAACTTCATAAAGATGCTTTAACTTCCGATGATGTGGTGTTGGTTCACGACGATTTATTGGCTACAGGTGGAACGATGAAGGCTGCTTGCGAGTTAATTCGCAAATTTGGAGTTAAAAAAATCTATGTCAATTTCTTGGTAGAACTTGATTTCTTAAAAGGTCGTGAACAGTTTGACAAAGATATCATGGTCGATTCATTGATTCATTATTAGTCAGGTGGGCTAAATTTAAATTGTCCATGCGTACGCGTGATCACATAAAAGAACAAATAGCACTACTTCCCGACTCTCCTGGGGTGTATCAATTTTTTAACGCCGATGGTGTTATTATTTATGTGGGCAAGGCCAAAAATCTGAAACGCCGCGTTTCTTCGTATTTCAACAAAGTACACGATTCTCCTAAAACTAATATTTTAGTTAAACATATTGTTGACTTGAAATATATCGTCGTCAATTCGGAGAATGAAGCGTTGTTGCTTGAAAATAATTTAATAAAAAAATATCAGCCACGTTATAATATTTTACTTAAAGACGGTAAAACTTATCCGTGGCTTTGTATTACCAAAGAACCTTTTCCTCGTGTATTCAAAACGCGTACAGTGATAAAAGGTGCCGATTTTTTTGGACCGTATAGTTCTGTATGGACCTTAGACACGTTGTTAGATTTAGTGCGCGAACTCTACCCTATTCGTACCTGCCGCTTACCATTAACTGAAGAAACCATTAAAGCTAACAAATTCAAAGTTTGCTTACAATACCACATTCATAATTGTACCGGCGTTTGCGAAGGTTTACAATCGCAGTTAGAATATCGAAAAATGATCGATGAAATCAAGGAAATAGCAAAAGGAAATAGCCACGAAATAACTAATTATTTGTTGGCTCAAATGCGTGAATTGGCTGAAAAACAACGTTTTGAAGAAGCTCAAAAACTTAAGGAAAAGTACGATTCCATCGTTAAATATCAATCAAAAACGGTTATTACGACCACCAGCGATGATAATTTGGATGTATTTGCTTACGATGAGGACGATAGTTCCGCTTATATAAACATTCTTAGAATCTCAAAAGGTTCTGTAGTTCAGGGTTTTACAATAGAATATCAGAAAAAAATAGAGGAACAAAAGACAGAACTTTTGGCCTTTGCTATTTTAGAATTGCGTGAACGATTAAGCAGTACATCTCATACATTAGTTGTCCCATTTGAACCCGATTTCATCGATGAAAAACTAGAAATTATAGTGCCTCAACGTGGCGATAAGAAAAAGTTACTAGATCTTTCGATGCAAAATGTGCGGCAGTACAAATTGGATAAGTTGAAGCAAGCCGAAAAGTTAAATCCTGATCAACGGGCTATTCGTTTAATGAAGGAAATTCAAACGGTATTGCATTTACCCAATTTACCCCAAACCATCGAATGTTTTGATAACTCTAATATTTCTGGTGACGATGCTGTGGCGGCTTGTGTGGTATTCAAAAAAGCGCGTCCGTCTAAAAAAGATTATCGCAAATACACGATAAAAACTGTCGATGGCCCCGATGATTATGCCTCGATGCAAGAAGTTGTTCGTCGACGGTATCAACGAATGATTAATGAAGGCACTACTCTACCCGACTTAATTATAACCGATGGAGGTAAAGGTCAGATGGAAGTTGTGCGTCAAGTGGTAGAAGATGAGCTTCAACTAAAAATTCCTATTGCAGGTTTAGCCAAAGACAATCGCCATCGTACTAGTGAATTGTTGTATGGCTTTCCACCAGCAGCCATAGGTTTAAAACCGACTGATTTTTTATTTAAATTTTTGGCATCTATTCAAGACGAAGTTCATCGATTTGCCATTTCGTTTCATCGCGACAAGCGAAGTAAAAATCAAATTGCTTCTGAACTAGATACCATTCGCGGAATTGGCGAAAAAACCAAAATTGAGCTACTTCAACACTTCAAAAGTATAAAACGTATCCAGAATGCTGAAAAAATTGATTTAGAAAAAATTGTAGGAACTCACAAAGCATCAATAATTTACAATTATTTTCATCCCGAAATAACCGCTTGAGAATTGCGTAATTTTTTTATGCCCGCCATTGGGGCATTAATTTTTAATTATTTGGGCACTATTTTCTCCGTTTTTTGAAAGTTTCTCTTTTTCTTCTTTTTTGTTTAACTTTGTCACTCAATTTTTTTTAAGGTGAACATTCTTTCCAACATAAACAGGCCAAATCAAAATACGGTGGCGACTATCGGTTTTTTCGATGGCGTTCATTTAGGGCATCGTTTTTTGTTGAACCAGTTGAATATGTATTCAACACAATTTGGATTGGAATCTTTGGTAGTTTCGTTTGTCGATTCTCCTCAACGTATTTTGTCCCCCAATTCAGATATTAAACTATTGACCACTTCGTCCGAAAAGTTAGCCATTTTTTCTGAATTGGGTTTACAAAATTGTTTGATGCTCAATTTTGATGAAAATATGGCCGCAATCACTTCATATGATTTTTTGAAATTATTGCATGATACATATCGGGTGCAAAAATTAGTGGTTGGTTATGATCATCATTTTGGAAGTGATCGGTTGGGAACGTTTGACGATTATGTGCAGTTAGGAGAAAAAATAGGAGTTGAGGTTATTGCTTGTCAACCTTTTATTGCTGAAAATCTAACAGTTAGTTCTTCTAAAATTCGTACGTTCTTGCTGGAAGGAGATATTATGAAAGCCAACGAATTACTTGGTTCACCTTATACCATGCAAGGAGTTGTGGTGTCGGGTAATCAAATAGGACGTCAAATTGGATTCCCTACCGCCAATTTGCAATTGGATGTTTCCAAATTAATTCCTAAAGGAGGCGTTTATGCGGTGGATGTTATGTTTGACCATGTTCTATTTCAAGGTATGTTAAATATTGGTACACGACCAACATTGTCTGGTCAAAAGCAAACTATAGAAGTCCATATAATTGATTTTGAAAAAGATATATATGGAGCGACACTGATTATTCGATTCCGTAAACGGTTGCGCGACGAACGTAAATTTGAATCTATCAACGAGTTGAAAGCGCAACTCGAACTTGATAAGTCTTTAATTAATAACTAAATATGTAGAGTCATGAAAAAATTATTTTTATTTTTAATTGCATCCATTATGATGATTGCCTGTTCTAAGCAAGAAACAAATCCTTTTCTTATGGAATGGGATACGCCTTATGGTTTACCACCATTTAATAAAATAGAAGAAAAACATTATTTACCAGCTTTAGAAGCGGGTATTAAAGAACAAGAAGCTGAAATTGAAGCTATTGTTAATGACACCGCTGCACCAACTTTTGAAAATACCATAGCGGCATACGAAAAATCGGGCGCATTGCTCAATAAAGTTTCTTTGGTATTATTTAATTTATCAGAATCTGATGCTAGCGAAAGTTTGCAAAAATTGATGGAGCAAGTACTTCCGATGATATCAGAACACAGTGATAACATCTTTATGAATGTAAAACTGTTCAATCGTGTAGATGTAATTTATAATCAACAAGATAAGTTAGATTTAACGATAGAACAAAAAATGGTGTTGGAAAAAATGCATCGTCGGTTTATTCGTAATGGTATTGGTTTAGATGCCCAAAAACAAGCACGTTTGCGTGAAATTAATAAACAATTATCAGCACTCGAGCAAAAATTTGGTAATAATTTGTTAGCAGAAACCAATGCATTTCAATTGATTATCGACAAAGAAGCCGATTTGGCAGGTTTGCCTGAAGCAGTTCGTACGGCTGCTGCCGAAGCGGCAAAAGAAGCTGGTATGGAAGGCAAGTGGTTGTTTGGTTTACAAAAACCAAGTTGGGTTCCTTTCATGCAGTACAGTGAACGTCGCGATTTACGTGAAAAAATGTTCAAGGCGTATGCAATGCGTGGCAATAATGATAATGCAAACGATAATAAAAAAATTGTATTGGATATCATGAAGTTGCGTATCGAAAAAGCCAACATGATGGGTTTTGATACACCAGCTAATTTTATTTTGGATGAAACGATGGCTAAAAATTCAAAAACGGTGAATGAATTCTTAGCAAAAATATTTGTTCCTGCTGTAGCTAAAGCCAAAAAAGAGCGTGCAGAAATGCAACAAATTATTGATCGTGAAAAAGGAGGCTTTAAATTAGCCGCTTGGGACTGGGATTTTTATTCAGAAAAACTCCGTCAAGAAAAATATGCTTTGAACGAAGATGAAATTAAACCATATTTCCAAATGGAAAATGTGCGCGCTGGCGTATTTGCGGTGGCTAGCAAATTATATGGGTTGAAATTTGAGAAATTAGACACGGTTCCAACTTATCATGCTGATGTTGAAACATTTAAAATCACGGATGCTGATGGTTCGCTTATTGGTTTGTTTTATACCGATTATTATCCACGTACTAGCAAACGCGGTGGTGCCTGGATGAGTAATTTCCGCGAGTCTCATGTGGTAGATGGTAAAGAAATTCGTCCAATTGTTGTAAACATTGGTAATTTTACTAAACCAACTGCTACGACTCCATCTCTTTTGACTTTAGATGAAGTGGAAACGATGTTCCACGAATTTGGTCACGGCTTACATGGTTTGTTGACCAAGTGTAATTATTTGAGCGTAAGCGGAACCAATGTCGCGCGCGATTTTGTGGAATTACCATCGCAAGTGCTCGAAAATTGGGCGTTTGAACCAGAAGTATTGGCTATGTATGCCAAACATTATAAAACGGGTGAAGTTATTCCTGCTGATTTAGTAGCTAAAATACAACAAACCGCTACCTTTAATCAAGGCTTTATGACTACCGAATTGGTGGCAGCTTCTATATTAGATATGAACTGGCACGATCTTACTAGTGTCGAAGGCATTGATGTGAATACCTTTGAAAAAGAACAAATGGCTAAAATTGGTTTGATTGAGGAAATCATTCCACGTTATCGTACTACTTATTTTAATCATATTTTTAACAGTGGTTATAGTGCTGGTTATTATAGCTATTTGTGGGCAGAAGTGTTGGATAAAGATGCGTTTGACTTGTTTAAGGAAAAAGGAATTTTTGATCCAGAAACAGCTAAAGCCTTCCGCAAAAATATTCTTGAAAAAGGCGGTAGCGATGATCCAATGAAATTATATAAACAATTCCGTGGCGCTGAACCAAATCCTGAGGCGATGATTAAAGGACGTGGATTGTAAACTAAAATCTTGTTGTATAAAGAGCGGTACTCGGTTATAGAGTGCCGCTTTTTTTATGCTTTCAATGGGGATGTAAAAGTTGTTGTTTTTTTTGCTAACTTTGTGGACTTTTGTTAGTTGTATTCTTCAAATTAATTTGAACATGCAAATATTAAAAAAATTAGTAACACCAAGTTTAGAATGGCTCATAATACCGATTATTTTTTCGGCTATTTTGTGGTTTTTGCCAGCTATATTGGGGATCGCTCATCCTCAAGATAGCTATCCGTTTCAATTATTTGGAACCTTTACGTGGTTTACTTTATCGGCAGGCTGGGCTCACGTTATTCAGTTCTTCTTTCAAATAGCCATAGGTTTAATACTTATGCGCTGGTGTGAACGTTGGCAACTGATTCCTTTACGTAGTGTGATTCCTTTGTTTGTAGCCCTTTTTGTGATGTCTATTATTGCCGATCTTCAATTCTTTGATGCGCGGACCATCGCATTGATGTTGTTTTTATTGGCAGTTTCGCAGTTGTTGTCTATGTATAGTTACAACGGTGAAAAAGCATCTGCAGCTTTTAATATAGGATTTTTAATTATAAGTGCGGGATTCTTTCATGTAGAATATGTCTATTTGCTAGTTATATTTGTCATTGGCATGATTATTTTTAGTACATTCACTATTCGCACGTTTTTTGCCTTGTTATCAGGTATCTTAGTTCCTTTATTTTTAGTTTGGAGTGCGTTCTTTTTATCTGATAATTTGCCAATTTTGTCTGCCATTTTGGGCGAGGCCCATTTATATATGTTTGATTTATCATCATTGTCGCTATTACGAACTGATGTTTTATTGGCAGGCGTGTTATTAGTATTGTTTTTAATGGCGTTAGTTTCCTATTTTTCTGTTAGTTTAAACTTTAAATTACACGTCCGTTTAAACTTTTTCTTTATCAATTTGGCTTTTGTTTTGGGCGTTATATGGGTGGCGTTCTTTTTTTATAAATTGGATGTATTATTAGTTGTCCCTATTATATTTCTTATTCTCCTACTGAGTTTTTTCTTCTCAACCAATCAATCTAAATTTGTCAATATCGTCTTTGTTGTGTTCATTGTTTTAGGATTGGCTTATCGTGTACTAAATCTACTTGGATTTTAATGTTAGAGTTCGCCGAATATGGTTATGCTGGACTTTTTATTGCTTCTTTTTTAGCGGCAACAGTTGTTCCGTTTAGTTCCGAAGTGGTTTTTACCGCACTTGTATTTGGTGGCTTAGATGCTTGGACTTGTGTGCTTTGGGCTACTTTAGGCAACTGGCTTGGTGGGTTGACGTGCTATTGGTTAGGGCATCTAGGTAAAATAGAGTGGATTGAAAAATGGCTACGCATTAAGAAGGAAAAAGTGGATCGATTCAACCAAAAATTCCACAAATATGGCGATTGGCTAGCGTTCTTTTCGTTTTTACCAGGTGTTGGCGATATTATAGCCGTAGCAGCAGGATTTATGCGGTGCCGATTTTGGATTGTAGCCGTATCCATGTTATTGGGAAAATTTTTGCGTTATGTGGTTTGGATGTATGTCAACGGCCTGTTTTTGTAGTTAAAACTGCCAAAAAGTCTGGTTTTAGGATTTGGAATAGAATGTGTATATTTGTGAAGTGGAATTTTACGAACAGAATGAAATAAATTTTTGAATGAAAAAAGAAGATAAAAAGTTACTTGAAGCTATTGTAGCTGGTATGCAAGAGAGAAAGGCAAAACGTGTTGTTACGGTTGATATGACCAAGTTAGATGCTCCTTGTCAGTATTTTGTTATTTGCGAAGGTGATTCGAATGTGCATGTGTCTTCCATTGCTATGGAAGTGAAAGATTATGTGCGTAAAAATGCCGGTGAAAAACCTTTTGCTACCGATGGTTTTGAAAATTGTGAATGGATTGCGTTGGATTATGGTTCAGTCATAGTGCATGTTTTCCGTCGTGAGACACGTGCATTTTACGATATTGAACATTTGTGGGAAGACGCTGATATTAAAGAATACGAAGACGTTGTTTAACGAAAATTCGATTTAAACTCGTGTAACATTTACACGATTAGACCATTTGTACATAACCTGTCTCCTTTGCTAGGTTTTGGGTGGTTGGTCACAGTTATATGTGAATTTAGTTTGATTTAATTATTGAGAATATAAAATATGGAACAGAAAAAAAATAGTAAACCGCAATTGCCCAACCCTAAGCAATTTAAGCCTAAATTCAATTTTTATTGGATTTATTTGGCTATTGCCGTGTTTTTTGCCGCGTCTCTTTTTTGGGATGGAGGGCAAACTTCTAAGGAAGTGCCTTACTCAAAACTTGAGGAAGGATTACGTAGTGGATGTGTAAAAAGTATGACCGTAACCATTACACAAAACAAGGTTGATGCAGAAATTGATCCAAAGTGTGCAGAACAATTACTAGGTAAAACTTATAAAGAAGGCGATAAAATACCTAATATCAATGCGTTGGTTCCTTCTGTGGAGGAATTTTCAAAATTGATTACTGAACTCCAAAAGGAAAAGGTATTTACGGGTGAAGTATCGTACAAGGAAGGTAAAAACTACATGGAGATGTTTCTCTATTCCATTTTGCCAATTTTGTTGCTAGTACTTTTCTTCGTCTTTATGAATCGTAAAATGTCGGGTGGTGCCGGTGGTGCTGGAGGCGTTTTTAATGTTGGTAAATCTAAAGCGCAACTTTTCGATAAAGGTGATGCCACGAAAGCTAAAACCACGTTCAAGGATGTGGCAGGATTAGCTGGTGCTAAACAAGAAGTAGAAGAGATTGTGGCTTTTTTGCGTAAACCTGATAAATATACCGAATTGGGAGGAAAAATTCCTAAAGGCGCTTTACTTGTAGGCCCTCCAGGAACAGGTAAAACATTGTTAGCGAAAGCCGTTGCTGGCGAGGCAGATGTGCCCTTCTTTTCGATGTCGGGTTCCGATTTTGTGGAAATGTTTGTAGGTGTTGGTGCTAGTCGTGTACGCGATTTGTTCCGTCAAGCCAAAGAGAAAGCACCATGTATTGTGTTTATCGACGAAATTGACGCTGTAGGGCGTGCTCGTGGTAAAAATAATAACATGGGTGGTAACGATGAACGTGAAAACACATTGAATCAATTACTTACAGAGATGGATGGTTTTGGTTCTAATAGTGGTGTTATTATTCTAGCAGCTACCAATCGTGCTGATATTTTGGATAAAGCCTTGTTGCGTGCAGGTCGTTTCGATCGCCAAATTCATGTCGATTTACCTGATGTGCACGAGCGTAAAGAGATTTTCCAAGTACATTTACGCCCATTAAAACTCGATAGTACAGTTGATATAGAGTTCTTATCTCGTCAAACACCAGGTTTTTCAGGTGCTGATATTGCCAATGTTTGTAACGAAGCAGCATTAATTGCTGCTCGCCACGATAAAAAATCGGTTGATAAACAAGATTTTTTAGATGCTGTCGATCGTATTGTGGGAGGATTGGAAAAGAAAACTAAGATCTTAACTCAGGAAGAGAAAAAGAATATTGCTTATCATGAAGCTGGTCACGCTACTATTAGCTGGTTGTTGGAGCACGCAAATCCACTTGTAAAAGTGACGATTGTACCACGTGGCGAGGCTTTAGGTGCGGCTTGGTATTTACCAGAAGAACGTCAATTAACTTCACGTGATCATATTTTGGACGAGTTATGTTCGTTACTTGGCGGTAGAGCTGCCGAAGAAGTATTTTTGAATATGCTTGGTACTGGCGCTATTAGCGATTTGGAACGTTCAACCAAAAAAGCTTACGCCATGGTTGCTTATTTTGGTATGAGTAAAAACTTGGCCAATATGAGTTATTACGATTCGTCTGGTAATTCTGACTTTGGGTTTACAAAGCCTTACAGTGAAAAAACTGCAGAACTTATCGATGAAGAAGCCAAAAAAATTATAGCAGAGCAGTTTGAACGTGCTAAAAAACTATTAAAAGAACATCAAGAGGGCCATAATAAATTGGCACAAATTTTATTAGAAAAAGAAGTCTTATTTGCCGAAGATGTTGAAGCTATTTTAGGCAAACGACCTTGGAAAAGTCGTGCTGATGAATTATTACTTAGCCAAGTTGCCCAAGAGCCAGCTTTACCAACAGAAACGGATGTAAATACCGCTGATGAAGCTTGATTCTCGTCATATTATTTTACAAAAAATCGCAGCCTTTTCAAATAAAAGTGCTGTCAATGCTACTTTTGAAAATGAAGATGCCAGCATTTATAAACCCATTGAAGGTTCTTTAGATAGCTGTTTTCAAGCAGAGTTAGCGTTAATAGGTGGTGAGTCATTTAGTTTTAAAACGGATGTCGAGTTATACCCCTGTCTTAATTCATTTTTGGTGGAGAAAGGTTTTGCAGCTGTTTATTCGTGCTTGCCAGATATTCAAAACCTATTGCCAAATGTGTCTTTGAACTGTGAACCTTATGCTGAAATGGATGCAGCTATTACCGAATGTGAATTTTTAGTGGCGCGCACAGGTAGTGTATTAATTTCGTCAGCGAGTTATGGCGGTAGGCAATTAAATGTCTTTCCACCAGTACATATTGTCATCGCAAAACGTAGTCAATTGGTTCCTTTCGTGACCGATGCCTTACAGGCTTTGCAAGAAAAATACCTAGGTGCATTACCTTCTTTGGTATCTCTTATTTCGGGACCAAGTCGGACTGCCGATATTGAAAAAACGTTGGTCATGGGTGCTCATGGGCCACGCGAATTATACGTATTCATAGCCGAAAATCTATAATTATGCTAAGTAGAAATTTGATACAACGAGCAGTTTCTGGGGCTATTTTTGTGGCAACTATTGTTAGCTCTATTCTGGTGAGTCCTTGGACTTTTCTAGCCGTTTTTTTAATTATCTCATCCTTGGCGATGCGTGAATTTTACAACATGATTAATGCGCCTGGTCGTATTGATGTAATGGTTGGACCAGCTATTGTTGCCAATTGCATTCTATTTTTTGTGTTTTTTGCACGCCATTTTATGGAATTTATTCCTTTTAATTTAATGCCTATTTATGGCTTGTTCGTCATTTTAGTTCTTCTTTCAGAATTATTTCGTCACCGACATCGTCCTTTACATAATTGGGCCTATTTCTTTTTAGGACAAGCTATGGTGTCTTTACCATTTGCTTTATTGAGTAATGTCTTGTACTTCAACAATTCTTGGAATCCTAATTTATTATTAGCTGTTTTTGTTATTATCTGGGTTAACGATACGTTTGCTTATTTAGTAGGCAGTACATTGGGTAAACATCGTTTATTTGAACGCATATCGCCTAAAAAATCATGGGAAGGTTTTATTGGAGGCGCAGTGGCTTCAGTTGTGGCTGGTTATGTTTTTTCGTTATTTGAAACTGACTTAGTGTGGTGGCAATGGCTTATTTTTTCACTATTAGTAGTTGTCTTTGGTACATTTGGTGATTTGATGGAAAGTTTGATTAAACGTTCAGTTGGAGTTAAAGATTCTGGTCGTATTATTCCTGGACATGGAGGTTTACTCGATCGTTTTGATAGTATGTTATTAGCGGTTCCAGTTATATTTCTTTATTTACAATTATTTTAAAATCGTGCTTTTGGCACAGGGCTATTTTTTATGAAAAACAAACATTTTAAACGTAGATTGAAAGTGCATAAAGAAGGGTATGCTATTTTACTTTCATTAATGCTGCTTTTGGTTGTAATTAACGTCGTTTTCTATTTTCAGTCACCTAATCAATTGGTGTTTATTTGTAATTTGGTAGTGTCTATTTTGGCGTTTTCGTTTTTCTTTTATTTCTTTCGAAATCCAAGTCGTGAAGCTTATATTGAAGATTCGAATTTGGTGGTAGCTCCTGCTGATGGACGTGTGGTAGTAATTGAACCAACGGAAGAATATGAATATTTTGGAGGTGAACGCCGTATCCAAGTATCCATTTTTATGTCTGTATTTAGCGTACATGCCAATTGGTATCCTATAGATGGTGTGGTAAAATATGTAAAACATCACAGTGGTAGGCACATGGCGGCGTATTTACCTAAATCGAGCCATGAAAACGAACGTTCTACGGTAGTGATAGAAAGTAAATCAAAACATCAAATTTTGGTCCGTCAAATTGCTGGAGCTTTGGCTCGTCGCATTGTTACATACGCAGCACCTAATCATGCTTGTTGTATTAATGAGCATATGGGTTTTATAAAATTTGGCTCTCGTGTGGATCTCTTTTTCCCTGAAGGTACCGAAATCTTTGTGCAAATGGGTGAGCAAACTCGTGGTAACGAAACCATCATTGCCCGTTTACCTGATTAATAAAAATTATTTTTTTTTATTAAAAAGTATTGTTATTTCAAGAATTAATTGTTTCTTTGTGAATGTTTTCGAGATAGTTATAGATTACTATCAGAAGCGTAAGTACATTTTTAATTTTTAATTTTTATGAACATTTACATTGGAAACTTGAACTATAAAGTTCGAGAAAATGATCTCCAACGTTTGTTGGCAGAGTACGGTGAAATTACTTCCGTTAAAGTGATTATGGATCGTGAAACAGGCCGTTCTAAAGGTTTTAGTTTTGTGGAAATGCCTGACGATGCTGCAGCTCAACAAGTGATTGAAAAATTGAACGGTACCGAATATGAAGGCCGTGCTTTAGTAGTGAAAGAAGCCCGTCCACGCGCTTAATAAACAGCCTACAAAATTAAAAAAACTTCCACTATCTTTGTAGTGGAAGTTTTTTTATATCCAAATGATTACCGCTCGTTACATAAAATCGCCTTTAATTACAAAATTAGTTTTAATTTTTGTGGTTGCTTTCGCTGGGTTATTTCTTAGCTCCGTTGCTATTCTTCTGTGTGCAAATTATATTAATAACATCGTAGTCATGAAATGGCTACAACTTGTTCAGACTGTTTTTACCTTTGTTTTACCCGCTTTTTTATTGGCACACTTTGTGGGTCAAGGTGTTTCTTATTTGAAATTTACATCGATTCGTTCATCCTTGATGTGGTTAGGTGTTATTTTATTGATGCCACTTGCTTTGCCCGCAGTAAATTGGTTAAAGTCATTAAATGATATGGTTGTGTTGCCTCACTTTATGAGTGGAGTGGAACTTTGGATGCAGCAAATGGAGCATCAATCGGAGCTTCTCACCGAAAAATTTCTAAGTGTATCTTCCTATAGCGCATTAGCCCTCAATTTGTTAGTTATGGCAGCAATCCCAGCTTTGGGTGAAGAATTGTTTTTTAGAGGTATTTTGCAGACTGTTTTAGGCGAAAAACTCAATCGTCACTTGGCTGTGTGGATTACAGCTTTTATATTTAGTGCTATTCATTTGCAGTTTTACGGCTTTTTACCGCGCTTTTGTCTTGGTGCTGCTCTCGGTTACCTTTTTCTGTTTTCGGGGTCAATATGGGCTTCTATTGTAGCTCATTTTGTAAATAATGCATTAGCTGTACTTCTTTTCTTTTTAACCTTTAATGGTTATTTAACCTTTGATATGGATGCGTTGGGTACACAAAATACTTGGTGGCTAGGATTTTTGAGCCTAACTTTGGTTTGTTTACTTTTTTACCGATTGAATCGTATAAAAGAATAACATTTTTTTATTGTCTTATACAAAATTAATTTCTAATTTTGCGGTGTCATGTGATGGCGGTTTAGTCTAGTGGCCTAGGACGCGGCCCTCTCACGGCTGAAACTCGGGTTCGATTCCCGGATCCGCTACAATAAAAATGGCGAGTGTAAAAACACTCGCCATTTTTATTGACTTATTATAACCATTTTCGGCGCTTGAAGAACCACAAAATGCCTACTACAAATAAAACCATTAGTGCTAATGCCCATAGATAGCCATATTTCCAGTGCAATTCTGGCATCACATCGAAGTTCATGCCATACATACTAGCGATGAGTGTAGGTGGCAGGAAAATTACCGATACAATGGTGAAAATTTTGATAATTTTATTTTGTTGAATATTAACCAAACCAAGAAAGGTATCTTGTAAATATTCTAAACGATCGAAGCTGAAACGCGTATGTTCGAATAATGAGTTAATGTCCTTGATAATGATAGCTAATTTAGTTTTCGCTTCATTAGGAAATAATTCACTTTTTAACATGTTCGAGCAAACACGTTGTTTGTCGATGATGTTTTCACGAATTAACATCGTTTTTTCTTGTAATTCCTTGATTGCTATTAAGATGTCATCAGAAACATCGTCGTCCGTTTTCAAACGATTACTTAATTGTGTAATTTCTTTGGCTAATTCCTCAATCATATCAGCATCGTATTCCACTCGAGTTTCCAATAAGGCCACTAGAATGTAGAATCCATTGGGGTAATTTCGTGGGTTAGCAAACATTTTTTTCACCGTTTCGTTGAATGAACGTAATTCTTGACTACGTACGGATACTAAAATGTGATTTTTAACGATGAATGAAATAGGTTCTTCTTCGAAGTTGTCGAGTAAGAAGCGTGAGTTTGCGACCAAGGTGTCCTCTGTTTCCATATAGCGCGAACTAATCTCAATTTCTTCCATCTCTTCTTCCTCTTGGATATAGATTTTAAGAAATTGTTCGAGTTCGGTTTCAGCGTCTTCTGGAACGTCATTTAGGTCAATCCAAACAAAGTTTTCGAGTGGAATTTCTTTGAGTAGATCAATATTTTTTGATATTTTTAGTCGGTTATTTTCCCGATAAAATAGACGAATTTCTGACATAAGCTTTGAGTTAACGATTCGAATATCTGAAAGTCAACTTCGTTGATCACTTTGTGAAATTCGAATCTGGTTAATGATTCAATTTTAACGCTACCATGTTGGTTAACGCCACAAAATCGGCAACACTTAATTGCTCTGGGCGTTTTTCGAATATTGGCTCCGAACAACTTACCCCTTGCAGTAGAGGTTTCAAAGAGTTTCGGAGCGTTTTTCGTCGTTGATTAAAGGCTGTTTTCACCACTTGAACAAACAATTTTTCGTCGCATTCGAGCTGCTTGGTTGCATTGCGAGTGAGGCTAATAACAGCCGATTTGACCTTGGGCGGAGGGTCAAATACATGTTCGTGTACCGTAAATAAATAATCGATAGAGTAGAAGGCCTGTAATAAAACGCTGGTTATGCCGTATGTTTTATTGCCGTGTGGCGCCGCAATGCGTTCGGCCACTTCTTTTTGAATCATACCTACCACGTAGGGAATGCGATCGCGATTTTCGAGTACGCGGAAAAAAATTTGACTCGAAATATTATAAGGGAAATTGCCAATAATGGCAAATGGTTTTCCATCAAATAAAGGAGCTAAGTCCATTTTTAAGAAATCACCTTGAATGACTTCCATTTCAGGGAATTTCACATGCAAATAATCAACCGATTCACGGTCAATTTCTACAGCTTTGAATGTAATTTGGTGATTTTGGAGTAAGAATTGACTTAATACTCCCATGCCTGGCCCTATTTCAAGAACGGGTAAAACACAACCCTCCGGCAAACTGTCGGCTATACGTTGGGCAATCGACAAATCTTTGAGGAAGTGTTGTCCCAAGTGCTTTTTTGCTCTTACTAATGTCATGTAGTAAAGGGTCGTCAGGCATTTTTGTGAATTTACATTAGAATAAACGAAAAAATAATTACCTTTGTCAAGGTCTTTTTTCAGGTGTTGCAAAAGTAGTTATTTCATTTTACTCTACCAAACTTATTTCTTTTTTTCTCGGTATTTGAGTCTTATTCGTTACGCTTATGACTAATATAGAACGTGTCGCAGAAAAGGCTATTTTGAATGTTATAGCATTCTTTTACAAACCTTTTCGAAAAATTATTCCTCCTACTTTCTTCCGTTATGGCTTTTCTGGTGGAGCCAATATGGTGTTCGACTGGATTTTATATTTTGTATTTTACAATTATGTGTTCCAGCAAGAAATTGTTGATCTTGGCTTTATTGCTTTTACCCCTCACATTGCGGCCTTTATTTTTAAATTTCCCATCACTTTATTGACAGGCTTTTGGCTCAATCGGCATATCAGTTTTTCGGGTTCTGCTTTACGTGGGCGTATTCAGTTGTTTCGGTATTTTTTAGTGGTTGGCGCTTGCGTTATCATCAATTATGTGTGTTTGAAATTGTTTGTTGAGTCCTTCGGTATTCGTGCTGAGCTTGCCAATATATTAACAACCATTATTGCTACGGTGTTCAGTTATTTTTCACAAAAACATTTTTCATTTAAAAAGTAAATGACCAGTGCACAAGATTATCTTTTCAAATATAGTAAATGGCTGATTTTTTTGTTAGCCTATCTATTTTTGGGTTATAAACTTGTTACATTTGATGGTTATGGGTCTTTGTTAGAACATTTTTCTTCTGTTTCTTTTCACGATTATCTGTTTCTTTTTTTTGTATTTCTTTTGCTGCCATTCAATCTCTTTTTTGAGGCTTTGAAGTGGCAAAGATTGGTAGCAGGACTTCAACCTATTTCGCTGGGTTTAGCTTTTCGATCGGTGTTGGTTGGTCAAACGGGCGCTTTTTTCACGCCTAATCGTATTGGCGAATTTCCGGCTCGTGCGCTTATGTTGAATAAAAAGAATATGATTCCTGCTGTTGCATTGGGTTTTGTAGGCAGTGCCGTGCAGATGCTGGTTATTACATTATTCGGTCTTATCACTACTTTCTTATATATTTCAAGTAACGTATCATCTTTGCTTTCTTCGGTTTCAACGATAAATTGGGTTGTTTCTTTGTTACTTGTTTTGTTATTTGTAATAAGTTGCGCCTTGTTATTTAGTCATTATCAGTGGTTTTGTGGGCGTTTAGCTAAATCTAAATGGCAGTGGTTAAATCGTTTAGGCGAAGGCCTTGCGCATTTGTCGTTTCGTGACGCGTGGCTGATTTTTTCTTTTTCGGCGCTTCGTTATTTTGTGTATTCATCGCAGTTTTATGCCATGTTGTTATTTATGAATGTAACATTGACACCTTGGCAAGCACTCTTTTCTATTCCTACTATTTATCTTTTAGTTACCTATACACCATCGTTTGCTTTCTCTGAAGCTATGGTGCGTGGATCGTACGCCATTTTTATTCTTTCTGCTTTTTCCACCAATGATGCTGGTATGGCTTTGGCTAGTATTATGTTGTGGTGTATCAATTATTGTCTTCCTATGCTTTCAGGCTCTTTTTTTGTTAAAAAATCCCTCTGAATGCATCTCAATTTTGTTAATTAATTAATTTATGCTTAAAATTAAGCCGTTTTTTTGTTAAAAAGTAAAATATTAATCAATTTTTTACGTTAAATTTCTATAAAATTAGAATTAGTGTAATAATTATTATATTATCTTTGCTTCCAAAATTATCGTTATGCGCAAAAGTTATATTTGGATATTGATTCTTTTGATGGCCTTTTCCTTCGCAGGATTACTGCTTTTGCAGGTGCGTTATGTGAATCAGTCGGCATCCATTTTTAGTGCACGTTTTGATGATAATGTTAAACGTAGTTTGTATCAAGTCATCAAAACCATTGACGAAATGGAGGTGCGTGACTATTTGGAAACGTTTATTAATGGCAAATCGGATGATGCCCAACGGGCTAAAGAGTTGTTAAATAGTGACGAGCTATTATTTAAGCATTCCTACACCGTAGATCAACTGACTATGCCTGATGAGTCGGTTCAGATAAAATCGTTGGGTGGTAAAAACACCTCTATTTCAAAAGCGAGTGAATCACAAAACCAACAATATAGAGAACGTTTTTTACGCTCTAAAGCGTTATTTGATGAGGTAACTGCCAGATTGATGAATGATGCCTCTACCAAGCCTATCGAAAAACGTGTTGATTTTGTATTACTTGATGAGCTTTTGAGCAAAGAATTTTACAATAATGGGGTAGAGTTGCCTTTCCATTATGTGGTGACGGATAAAAATGGGAAAATCATATTTTCATGTCACGATGATAAAATGGTCGTTACTAAAGATTTTTATCGTCAACAATTTTTTCCCAATGAAAATTCTGATAAAATTTACTTTTTAAACGTCTTTTTCCCAACGCGTTCAGAATACATTGTACATTCTTTGAAATTATTACTACCATCAATTATTCTGACGATGTTGATGTTTTTTACATTTATGTTGACTATTTTGTACCTCTTGCGTCAAAAGCGTTTAACGAGTGTCAAAAATGATTTTGTCAATAATATGACGCACGAGTTAAAAACACCGATTTCATCGGTTTCTTTAGCTGCTCAAATGTTGAGTGACAACTCTGTAAATACGAATCCTAAAATTTTAGCTCACATTTCGCATGTGATTATTGATGAAACAAAACGATTGAGTTTTTTGGTAGATAAGGTGCTTCAAATGTCTGTATTTGAACGTGGTAGAGCAACTATGAATTTTCAAGAATTGGACATGCACGAGTTATTGGAAACAGTTATTGGCAATTTCTCGTTGAAAGTGAATAATACCAATGGTAAAATTATTTCCCAACTAAACGCTCAAAATGCTTCGGCGATGGTGGACGAGATGCACTTTACAAACGTTATTTACAATTTAATGGATAACGCTCTCAAATATCGCAAAGAGACATTGATTTTAACCGTTTCCACTTGGAATGACAAGGACAAACTTTTCATTAGTATTGAGGACAATGGTATCGGTATAAAACGAGAAAATATGAAACGAATCTTTGATCAATTTTACCGCGTACCAACTGGTAATGTGCACAATGTGAAGGGATTTGGTTTGGGTTTAGCTTATGTATCAAAAATTATCAAGTTACATAAAGGCACCATCAAGGTAGAAAGTGAATATGGTATTGGAACAAAATTTATTATTGAAATATTAACTGTTTAAATTATTAATTATGGAAAAGGTAAAAATCTTATTATGTGAAGATGATGAAAATTTGGGCATGTTGCTCAGAGAGTATCTTCAAGCTAAAGGCTTCGACGTTGACCTTTTGCCTGATGGCGAAGCTGGCTACAAATCGTTTGTAAATGGTAAATACGACTTGTGTATTCTTGATGTGATGATGCCTAAAAAAGATGGCTTCACATTAGCACAAGATATTCGTAAAATCAATGGCGTTGTGCCTATCGTATTTTTGACTGCTAAATCGTTGAAAGAAGACGTGCTAGAAGGTTTCAAAATAGGTGCTGACGATTATATTACAAAACCATTCAGTATGGAAGAATTATTGTTCCGTATCGAAGCTATTTTGCGCCGTTTAACCGGTAAAAAGAACAAAAATGGCAATGAATATAAGTTAGGTAAATTTACGTTTGATACACAAAAACAATTGCTTTCAATTGGTGATAGACACACAAAACTAACCACCAAAGAATCAGAATTATTGAATATGTTAGCTCAAAATGTCAATAACATTTTGGAACGTAATTATGCACTGAAAACTATTTGGGTGGAAGATAACTACTTTAACGCTCGTAGTATGGACGTGTATATCACTAAGTTACGTAAATTGTTGAAAGATGACAAGGAAGTAGAAATCATCAATATTCATGGTAAGGGTTATAAACTAATCGTACCAGAGAACTAATAGTTTTCGCATTTGATACAAAAAGGAGGTAATCACCAATAGATTATCTCCTTTTTTTTGTCGGAGTTAGGCGATTCGAACGCCCGACCTCTACGTCCCGAACGTAGCGCGCTACCAACTGCGCTAAACTCCGTTTTGGAACTAGTTTAAATTATGAACGGTCTAACGTTTGAATAATCTCGTCCAACGTTTTATCTTCGCCTTTAGTTACGCATGTTTTAAAATTCATCTCTTCTGCTTTTTCCTTTGAGAACGTAAAATAAGTACACACGGCTTCGGTACAAAGCTCGCCTTGCTCATTGTAAAGAGTTCCTTTTATGGTGATAATATTGCGTTTCTGTTCTTCTATTGACGCTCGTAATACCACATAAGTATCGGTAGTGGATACCGCTTTTCGGAAACGTGTTTCCATTTTGGAGGTAACACCCGTAGTTTGAAGTTTGCACAATACAACCCAAGCACAAATTTCATCGAGTAAAACGGATTGAATGCCACCATGTAACGTATTCAGCCAACCTTGAAATTGCGATTTTGGTTGCCATACACTTACTATTTCATCTCCGTCTTCATAAAACTCCATTTTTACGCCTGCACCATTGTGTGGTGCACAGCCAAAGCAGTTATAACCAGAGAGACTTTCCCATGGATTTGTTAATTTTCGCATAAGTGTTTGTAAATAAAAAACGAAATCTAGTATCGATTTCGCTTTGTGTGTTGGTCGGGATGACTGGATTCGAACCAGCGACCACTCGCCCCCCAGACGAGTACTCTAAACCGGACTGAGCTACATCCCGTACTTAAATCTGTGTGCAAAAATAGTCATTTACTCTAAAATGAGCAAATCCACCTCTATTTATTTTGTTTAATGTCACCAGAATATGAAAAAAAATACCTATATTTACATTTTATATTAAAGAACAAATTATTAACAAAAAGCTTTTATGACTATGAAACACATGTTTACATTTTTAGTAGTTGCTTTTTTAGCAACTGGTATACTCAAGGCTGCCGTGGGCGACAAGTTTACCGTAGACGGTATTGAGTATGTAATTTTATCTGAAGATCCAAATGAAGTAGCTGTGGGCGAAAGTGTCAGTTTTGTTGGAACAACAGCTAACATTCCGGCTACAGTTATGAATGGTGCTACTACCTATACTGTTACTGAACTTGCTAATTATGGATTGAAGAATAAACCTTCACTAACTTCAGTAACACTGCCTGAAACAGTAAAAAAAATTGGATCACATGCATTAAGGGATACAGGAATTACGAGCATGCTCATTCCAAATTCTGTCGATACCATTGAAGCGTTTGCTTTTTATGGGTGCACAGCTTTAACTTCGGTAGAGCTTGGCAATGGTGTGAAATTTATTGGTTTGTATACTTTTAATGACTGTTCTAACTTACAAACCGTAAAGATAGGTACGGGAATGATTAAAATGAATTATGTGTTTGTTGACTGTCCGCTGCTCATAGATGTAACCTGCCTTGCTGTAACTCCTCCAGAAGTAAATGGAACATTTGGAGGTACTACATCTACATCTATAGCTACTGCTACTTTATCAGTTCCGTCCGGCAGTGTAAGTGCTTATCAGGGGGCTTCGACATGGAAAAATTTCGGCACTATTCAAGCTGTTACACCCACTGCGGTTCATGCGGTTTTAGAACCTAGTGTAGCGCTCTATAGCGGTAAAGGTAGTGTATTGCTTACATCAGACGCATCAACTCCCGTGGCGGTGTACACGCTTACAGGCGGCAAAGTGTACGAAAACATGCACACAGCAGGCACAAGCCACATAGCTTTGCCACAAGGCGTTTACCTTGTAAAAGTTGGTGCCGCACAAGAAAAAGTGGTAGTGTGGTAAGCAACCATTTATACATAAAAAAGAGAGGTAATTAGCCTCTCTTTTTTTATTATTGTGTATTACGTTATACTGTTGTTTTTTCGTCGAACCATTTTCGGAGCAGATCACGCTGCTCGGCTTTGGTGAGTTTTGAATTGTCAATTAAGAGCGCATCGTGAGCTTGCTTCAATGGACTTTCTACGCGATTTGTATCGCGTTCGTCGCGTTCTTTCACATTAGCTAGTACGGCCTCAAAATCTTCTGCTTGCCCTTTTGTTACCAATTCATCATAACGGCGTTGTGCTCTTACATCGGCCGATGCTGTAACAAATACTTTGAGTTCTGCTTCAGGGAATACCACAGTGCCAATATCACGCCCGTCCATTACAATACCTTTTTCTAAACCCATGCGTTGTTGTTGGCGTACCAATTCACGTCTTACAAACCCAATGGTACTGACACGACTTGCGCCATTGGCCACTTCCAATGTACGAATTTCTCGTTCAACATTTTCACCATTCAAGTACGTTTCTTGTCGTCCATCAGGTGTGGTTTTAAAACTTATGTTGATAGAACCTATATGCTTTTCTAATTCTGTTTCATTGATTGAATCGGCTGTCATCCAGCCTTGACGAATGCAGTATAGCGATACGGCACGATACATAGCACCAGTATCCACATACACGTATCCAACATTTTTGGCCAATTCTTTTGCCATAGTGCTTTTACCACAAGAGGAGAGTCCATCTATGGCGACAATAATTTTTTTCATAGCCTTTCAGTTCAAATAATTCAATACGTAGGTTTACTTAATTCCAAAATCAGCAAGTCCAGTACTTAAGGTTACGTGATACGATAAATTCCCCACTTGGTAAGGAACTAACGAAAATCCAACATTAAATTTGTAGACATGTATACCAGCTCCAAAGGCAAAACCCGCAGCCGTTTTCCAGTCTGTTACATTCATCTCTTTTCGACGTCGATGATTATAACTTACTGTTAAATACATATTTTTACTTGGTAATATTTCCACGGCCCAAATGGTATGACGAAACAGCATATCGTTCCATTTTACGTCACTTGACGAATTTTCATTCGTTGTTACAGAGCTGGATTTCTGATAACTCAAATCCCACTGTTGTAGGTTGTGCAAGGTGAGCGAAAATCGAATAGGAGCGTGTTTAAGTTTTTGAGAAATCCCCAATTCTAAATTGAGCGGTAGTGTTTCGCGATGTTGTGCTCCATCGATGGAGTAATAACCTGTGAATTGCCAGCCTGCATTGCGTAAGCTTAAGCCAGCCGAAAACCCAACGCTATCGTTATGATAAGAAGCACCCAAATCAAAGGCTACACCAAAACTAGAATAACGTTCGTAAACAGAATAAATGGGTTTGAATGTGGCGCCCACGGTGAAACCCAAAGGTAACGTACGTGCATACATAATGTTGAGTGCAAAATCTTTAGCTGTAAAGTTTCCAGTCAATTGGTCGGTTTCGTCAGTTCCTAAAAATGTTCCGTAATCGATGTAGTGCATACCAAACATCATGTGGTTATTTTTGCCAAAGGAACGACCGTACGCCACAGAACCGAAATTGATATCGGCTAAATAGCTCACATAGTTGAGCGAAAAAACATTGTTCGTTTTATCGGTCAATAACGCGGGATTATTAAAGGCGAGATTTAGGTCGTTATCAAATAGTGAAACATTGGTTCCGCCCAAAGCTGCGGTACGTGCCGATGTAGGTAAGTTTAAAAATTGATACGTGTCTTTGCCAGCTTGTGCAAATAGTGAAGTTGTACAAACTGTGGTGATTAATAAAAGTAAAACACGTTTTTTCATGTCATTTTTTGTGCTGGCAAATGAGGTTCAAAGGTACATTTTTTTCTTAAAAGGAGCAACACCTCTTTTTTAAACGAGAATTCATGTGAAATGTTTTATTTTCACCAGTTATTTTCTGAAATAATTTTTTTCAACGGAATATCGTTTGGCTCTGTTGGTACTTGTTCCACGAGTTGAAAATCGAAACAAGTGCCTACCGTTTCTGCTGTTTGGTGTTGTAAGAAGCGATCGTAAAATCCACGACCTCGACCAAGTCGGTTTCCGCAACGGTCAAAGGCTACGCCGGGCACCACTATAAGATCAATTTTACCGATGAATTCTCTGTTTTTTGGCTCTAATATGTGAAATTCACCTTCATGTAACTCGCTCGTATGTGTTAGCTTGACAGGGATAATATCATCTTTTACCACAGTAGGAAGAATCACAGTTTTTGTTTTTAGTAGTTCTGAAATCAACGTATGCGTGTCTACTTCATCAGGCAAAGACCAATAAAGCATTACGGTTTTAGCGTTTATAAACGCATCATATTTCTTGAGATTGGCTATCACAAGCTCTGATTTGCGGCGTAATTCATCCACCGAAACGTGTTTTTTGTAACCTTTTATTTGGTCGCGCAACGCCTTTTTTTGTTGATAAATCTCCGTCATGGTGTTTATAAAATTATATGGTAAAGATAGACATTTTTTGCATAAATCAAATAAAACAAGTACTTTCGTATCCACAAATTCATTGTAGATGATAGACCAAACGACCATAGGAAAAATTATGGATACCGCACAAATTGTTGATGTGGTATCTGATTTTGTGACGCTCAAAAAACGAGGTGTCAATTATCTTGGTCTATGTCCATTTCATAATGAAAAGACTGGATCTTTTACCGTGTCTCCTGCCAAAGGCATTTTTAAATGTTTTGGTTGCGGTAAAGGTGGTAATGCGGTTCATTTCATAATGGAACATGAACAGCTTTCTTATGTTGATGCGTTGAAGTATTTGGCTAAGAAATACCATATCGAAGTGGTTGATCGCGAACTTTCGGAAAAGGAAAAACTACAACAAAGCGATCGTGAAAGTATGTTGGCGGTCAATGAATTTGCTGCTAAATATTTTGCCGAAATGCTTCATAATCATCGCGATGGCAAGGCTATCGGTATGAATTATTTTCGTGAACGTGGTTTTTCTGACGAAACTATTTTGAAATTCCAATTGGGTTATTCGCTCGATGAATCGGATGCTTTTTATCGCGAAGCCACAGCCAAAGGGTTCAAACCTGAATTTTTAGATAAAACAGGGCTTTCGCCTAAACGCGATGATGGTTCGCATTACGACCGTTTTCGAGGACGTGTGATGTTTCCCGTTCATACACTGTCCGGTAAAGTGGTTGCTTTTGGTGGCCGTGTATTAAAAAAGGACGATAAAACGGCAAAATATGTCAATTCTCCTGAATCTGAAATTTACCACAAAAGCAATGAATTATACGGAATTTTCTTTGCTAAGCAAGCCATCGTAAAACAAGATCGTTGTTTCTTGGTAGAAGGTTATACCGACGTTATTTCGATGCATCAAGCTGGCGTTCAAAATGTGGTGGCTTCTTCGGGTACATCGCTTACGCCAGGTCAAATTCGTTTAATTCACCGTTTTACACCCAATATTACAGTACTCTACGATGGCGATGCTGCCGGTATCAAAGCCTCTATTCGTGGTATCGATTTATTGCTCGAAGAAGGTATGAACATCAAAGTGGTGTTGCTGCCTGATGGCGAAGATCCTGATAGTTATGCTCGTACACATAATGCGTCTGATTTTATCGATTTCATCGACAAAAATCAGGTCGATTTTATTAAGTTTAAAATTAATTTATTACTACAAGATGTAGGCAATGATCCTATCAAGAAAGCGACTTTGATTGGCGATGTGGTTCGCAGTATAGCTTTAATTCCTAATAAGTTAATAGAATCGGAATATGTCAAAGAGTGCTCGACATTGCTTGCTGTTGATGAGAAAATTATTTATAACGAAATAAACAAATTAAAACAAAACAAACGAGAAGAATTTCAAAAACGAACGTCTAACGGAACACGAGAGTCCGTCGATGCCTCATCAACAGTCTCATCGGCAGATGATATACAAATTCCCATAGACCAAACTACCCATCAGCAAGAATTGGATATTCTGTATTTCGCCATTCGTCATGGAGTGGAGTTTTTGTATCGTGAATACCAGCCAGAATCGCATGAATTTGTGCGCGATTGGTCTGTGGGTGAGTATATTGTAGCTCAATTATTGGGTGATAATATAGAGTTTAAAAATCCTATCAATATGGCGTTGTTAACAGAGTTTGCTACACATTTGCATGATGAAGGATTTAAACCTTCTACGTTTTTTATGCAGCATACACAGCCACAAATTAGTCGTTTGGCGGTTGATTTAATGACGGACAAATATCAATTAAGTAAAATTTTTACGCGCGAAGAGCAACATACATCGGTTGATGAGCAATATAGAGTCACAGCTAAAGCCAAACGCGATGCCCAAAAATTGGAAGAACATAGGCGTTGGCTTTTGGAATCGGTGCCACGTGTTATTTATGAATATAAAAACTCGATAGTGGTAGACCTTATAAAAACCGAAATGCTCAAATTAAAAGAGGCTGCTGAAGCTCGCGACATAAAAGCTACCGAATCGGTTATGAAAACAATTGCTAATTACAATACCTTGAAAGCTCAATTTGCCAAAGAACTTGGTGAGCGTGTTATTGTAAAATTAAGCTGAGTTT
The DNA here is from genome assembly GCA_028694915.1 of Paludibacteraceae bacterium. Taxonomy (GTDB): domain Bacteria; phylum Bacteroidota; class Bacteroidia; order Bacteroidales; family Paludibacteraceae; genus W0P28-013. Next base: position 141,130 of record JAQVJY010000002.1, on the reverse strand, counting down.
TTATACTTCTTCTCTTTGGCTGGCATCTCCAGCGTTTTTGCCATAATTTTGTTTAAACGATGATTTTTTTTACCTTTGTAAATTATTTTCGATAAAAAATTATGTCAGATACACACAAAAACATCATCGATGAGGTTACATCGAGTGATTATAAATACGGATTTACCACAGATATTGAAACAGAGGTAATTCCAATAGGATTGAACGAGGATGTGGTACGCCTTATTTCAGCTAAAAAGGGTGAACCAGAGTGGTTGTTGGACTATCGCTTAAAAGCCTATCGTCATTGGCTCAACATGAAAATGCCCGTTTGGCCACATTTAACCATTCCTGAAATAGATTATCAAAAAATAGCCTATTACGCAGCTCCCCGCAAAAATGCACCTCAAAGTCTCGATGAGGTCGATCCTGAATTAATCAATACATTCAATAAATTAGGAATTCCGTTAGAAGAACAAAAAGCCTTGTCGGGCATGGCTGTGGATGCTGTGATGGACAGCGTTTCGGTGAAAACTACGTTTCGCGAAAGTTTGGCTGAGAAAGGCATTATTTTTTGTTCTATCAGTGATGCGGTTAAAGATCATCCTGATTTGGTGCGTCAATACCTTGGTTCTGTGGTTCCTTATGCCGATAATTTCTTTGCGGCTCTCAATTGTGCCGTCTTTTCTGATGGTTCATTCGTGTATATTCCTAAAGGTGTTCGTTGTCCGATGGAACTTTCCACCTATTTTCGTATAAATGCCATTAATACCGGGCAATTCGAACGAACGCTTATTGTAGCGGACGACGACTCGTATGTTTCTTATTTGGAAGGTTGTACTGCTCCTATGCGCGACGAAAACCAATTGCATGCTGCTATTGTGGAAATTGTAGTTATGAATAATGCCGAAGTAAAATATTCTACCGTACAAAATTGGTATCCAGGCGATAAGCAAGGAAAGGGCGGTATCTATAATTTTGTAACGAAACGCGCGATCTGCAAAGGCGATAATTCTAAAATTTCGTGGACGCAGGTGGAAACAGGTTCTGCCATTACTTGGAAATATCCAAGTTGTATATTGAAAGGAAATAACTCGATTGGCGAATTTTATTCGGTGGCGGTGACCAATAATTACCAACAAGCGGATACAGGATCTAAAATGGTGCATCTAGGTCGTAACACCAAAAGTCGCATTGTTTCGAAAGGCATATCGGCAGGACAAAGTCAAAACTCCTATAGAGGTTTAGTGAAAGTGGTGCCTGCTGCTCAAGGCGCACGTAACTTTTCGCAATGCGATAGTTTGCTTTTAAGCGATCGTTGTGGCGCTCACACGTTTCCTTACATGGATATAAAAAATGAAACAGCGATTATTGAACACGAAGCCACTACATCGAAAATTAGCGAGGATCAACTATTTTACTGTAACCAACGTGGTATAAGCACCGAAGATGCGATAGCGTTAATCGTCAATGGATATGCCAAAGAGGTACTCAACAAATTGCCTATGGAATTTGCGGTGGAAGCGCAAAAATTGCTTTCAATTTCATTGGAAGGCTCTGTTGGATAAGATTTATATGTAATAATTAGAACGAATGAACTTTTTTGACATACATAATATTGTAGCTACATTGTGGGGATATGACCTATCGTATTTGGAATTGATAGGTTTTATCACGGGTTTTGTGTCTATTTATTTGGCGGGCAAAGGTCATGTGTTAACTTTTTGGATTGGCTTGCTCAATTGTGCCGTGTTTTTCTCCTTATTTTATCAACAACATCTCTATTCGATGATGTTGTTACAGTTGGTGTTTGCCTCTATCAATATTTATGGCATTATAAAATGGACATTTCCTAAAAAGAGTGAGCAAAACGCCGAAAAGAAATTACGTATTAGTACGTTGACTACCAAAGCGCTTATTTCCTATATGTTAACTATTGTTTTGGGCGGTGTAGCTTGGGGTTGGTTTATGGTGTATCTATCGAATCGTTTTCCAGATTTTGTACAAACACCTGCATATCCTTATGTTGACGCCATTTTGTTGATATCAAATGTGATAGGTCAAACTTGGGTGGCGCGTAAAAAAATCGAAAATTGGGCTTTGTGGATTTTGGTCGACTCCGCCAGCTGTATTTTATGGCTAGTGATGGGTATGAAATTGACCGCTTTATTATATGTTTTATATGTAATTATATCAGTGTACGCTTGGTTCAACTGGCGTAAGCAGCTAGAGGAAGAACGTGCTCTGGCCCGAGCAAAAAAGAAAAATCATTAATCATCTGACTTTATAATTTGCAACTTGTATCGGTTGCTATAATGAATCATTTATAACTAAAATAATATGCTTGAAATAAAAAATTTACATGCTACCGTTGCAGGTAAAGAAATTTTAAAAGGATTGGACTTGGTTGTTCGTCCTGGCGAAGTACATGCCATAATGGGTCCGAATGGAGCTGGAAAATCTACGCTTTCATCGGTTTTATCTGGTAATCCTGCATTTACAGTTACCGAAGGTTCTGTGACCTTTTATGGTAAAGATCTCTTGGCTTTACCTCCTGAAGATCGTTCGCGCGAAGGTGTTTTTATGAGTTTCCAATATCCGGTTGAAATTCCTGGCGTGAGCATGGTTAATTTTATGCGCACGGCGGTAAACGAACACCGTAAATATAAAGGATTAGAACCAATTTCGGCATCGGAGTTCTTAAAATTGATGCGCGCTAAAAAAGAGATGGTAGAATTGGATAATAAATTGGCAAATCGCTCTGTGAACGAAGGATTTTCCGGAGGCGAGAAGAAACGGAATGAGATTTTCCAAATGGCGATGTTGGAACCACGTTTGTCCATTTTGGATGAAACGGATTCTGGTTTAGATATCGATGCTTTGCGTATTGTAGCAAATGGCGTTAATTTGCTCAAAACCAAAGATAATGCATCGATTGTGATTACTCACTATCAACGTTTATTAGATTACGTGGTGCCCGATTTTGTACATGTATTGTACCAAGGTCGTATTGTTAAAACTGGTTCGAAGGAATTAGCCTTAGAACTTGAGGAAAAAGGCTATGATTGGATCAAAAAAGAATTTGAAGCAGAATGAACGAACAACCCTACATAGATTTATACAAACAAACCGTAGAATCGATAAAAAAGCATTCGGCCGCCTCTCTTAATACACGACGCGATGAAGCCTTTGACCGATTTACGGCTGTTGGTTTTCCTACAACTAAAGAGGAAGACTATTTGTATTGTCATTTGATGGAGCATTTGGGTATTGATTACGGTTTGAATATCAATCGTGTAACGATACCTGTTGACCCTTCAAATGTATTTAAGTGTGATGTGCCAGGTATTCAAGCCTATCTTTACTTTATTCTGAACGATCAATTTTATACAGGTTCTGGTGCTACCTCGAAACCATTACCTGATGGAGTGGTTATGTGTTCTATGATAGAAGCTTCAGAGCGTTATCCAGAATTGATAGCCAATTATTTAGGTAAACAAACGGCCAATAAAAAAGATGGTTTTACAGCTTTCAACGAAGCATTTGCGCAAGATGGATTTTTCTTTTATGTGCCTAAAAATGTAGTACTTGAAACGCCTATCCAGTTGATTAATATATTGCGTTCCGATGTCGATTTGATGGCAAATGGCCGTAATTTGATTGTGTTAGAATCAGGTGCGCAAGCCAAATTATTGGTCTGTGATCACACCATGGATGATGTGAATTTTTTCGCTAATCGATTAACTGAAATATTTGTCGGTGAAAACGCGCATTTTGATTATTATGCGTTAGAAAATACACACCATAAGACCAATAGTTTATCACAAATACTTGTAGAACAACAAGCTAATTCACGACTCATTACGAACATCATAGGTTTGAACAATGGACGCACACGTAATCAAATTGAAATAGATTTGAATGGACAAGGTGCTGAAACTTGGCTGGGCGGTATGTTAGTGAGCGATCGTAGCCAACAAACTGAAAATTTCACGGTGATTAGGCATAATGTTCCTCGCTGTCATAGCAATGAACTTTTTAAATATATTCTGAATGGAGCTGCCGAAGGCGCTTTTTCGGGACGTATTGTGGTACAAAATGGGGCGCAAAAAACAGAAGCTTATCAAACCAATCGGAATATTTGTTTAACCAAAGAGGCTCGCATGTTTGCAAAACCACAATTGGAAATTTACGCCGATGATGTGAAATGTGGTCACGGAGCTACTACCGGACAGTTGGATGAAGCTGCTTTGTTTTACATGCAAACGCGTGGTATTGGTTATGAAGAAGCACGTATGCTTCTCTTGCTAGCTTTTACTTCCGATGTTTTGGAACATGTCGAAATTGATGCTTTGCGCGATCGTTTACATTTTCTGGTTGAAAAACGTTTACGCGGTGAAGAATCGAAATGTAAGGGCTGTGTTATTTGTTAATCAACTTAAAACTACATAACGTGGAATTATTTAATTTGGATGCCATTCGTGCTGATTTTCCCATTCTATCTGAAAAGGTGTATGGGAAACCGCTGGTGTATTTTGATAATGCAGCTACCACACAAAAGCCGCTTTGCGTCCTCAACAAAATAACGGAGGTTTATACTACCCAGAATGCAAACATTCATCGTGGTGTACATTACTTGAGTCAAAAAGCCACTATGGCACATGAAAATGCGCGCCAAACTGTGGCCGATTTTCTTGGAGCCCGCAGCTCTAAAGAAATAGTATTTACACGTGGAACGACGGAAAGTATAAACTTGGTGGCAACGGCTTTTACCGAACGTTTTTGTAAAGCTGGCGACGAGATTGTATTTACTCAAATGGAGCATCATGCTAATATTGTGCCTTGGCAAATGGCGGCTCAACGAGCTGGATTAACCTTGCGCGTTGCTCCTATTAATGAACGAGGAGAACTCATTCTTGAAGAGTTAGATAAATTGCTAACGGCTAAAACAAAGTTACTCACCTTGGCTCATATTTCCAATGTTTTGGGAACTATCAATCCTGTGAAAGAGATTATACAAATGGCTCACAAAAAAGGAATTCGTGTGCTGATTGATGGTGCTCAAGCTGTGGCTCATAGTGGCGTGAATGTAGCCGATTTAGACGCTGATTTTTACGTTTTTTCTGGTCATAAAATTTATGGACCAACGGGCATAGGTGTGCTTTATGGTAAAAGCGAATTATTGGAAGAATTACCGCCTTATCAAGGTGGCGGAGAAATGATTCAGAATGTGACTTACGAAAAAACGACCTATAACGAACTTCCTTATAAATTTGAAGCTGGAACACCTGACTATGTGGGCTCTGTGGCGTTAGCTAGAGCACTCGACTATGTAACAAATATAGGTATCGAACGTGTAGCTAGTTACGAAAACGAATTACTCGAATACGCTACCTCTAAATTATTGGAAATTCCAGAAATGCGTATCATTGGTACGGCGGCACATAAATGTAGTGTTATTTCGTTTGTCATAGCTGGTATCCATCCATTCGATTTGGGAACATTGCTCGATAAAACGGGTGTTGCCGTGCGTACAGGAAATCATTGTGCACAACCGCTTATCGATTTGCTTGAAGTGCCTGGAACCGTTAGAATTTCATTTGCTTTTTATAATACTCGAGAAGAAATAGATTATTTTATTGCACAATTGAAGCGTTGTATCGCTATTTTGAAGTAACCATTATGGAAAAACCAAATCCAAATCACGTTAATATCGAAGAAATGTTAGGGCCAAAATTACGTAAAAAAATGCCCCGTTTCTTGATTAATTATTTAAAAAAGATTGTTCATGAATCAGAAATGAACGAAGCTATCGATAAGTCAAATGGACTTTCTGGGCCTGAATTTTTTAAATATGCACTTAGTTATTTAGATATTACATACACCGTTATTGGCGAAGAAAATTTACCCAAAGATGGTAAATATATTTTCGTAGGTAATCATCCACTTGGAGGTGCTGATTCTCTTATAGTTGGTGAAATTATACGTCAGCATTATGGTAACGACATTCGTTTTATTTCTAATAGCTTAGTTGCTGGGATGAAACCACTATCTTCCATGTTTATTCCAGTCAATTTGTTGGGCGGTCCACAAACACGTGATTTTGGCGTATTGATGGAAGAATTATTTGAATCGGATAATCAAGTTTCCATTTTTCCTGCTGGTACGTGTGCTAAAAGAGTTAATGGAAAAATTACCGAAATGCCTTGGAAAAAAATGTTTGTTACACGTGCCAAGAAATCGCACCGCGATGTCATTCCTATTCATTGTACGGGACGTAACTCCAATTGGTTCTATTTTATATCAAATGTGAGTAAATTCTTGGGGCTTAAAGTGAATATTGGTATGATGTATTTGGTGGATGAACTTTTTAGAGCTAAACACAAACATTTTACCGTGACTATTGGTGAACCAATTCCTTGGCAAACATTTGATTCTAGTAAGTCTGATTTGCAATGGGCACATCATGTACGTAAAATGGTGATAGCATTAGGGGAGAAAACTCATTCAAAATAAATAATTTGCAGATACAAGTTTTCCATTGGTCTATACATTTATTGAAGTTTAAAAAACAAACTGTATCTTTGCGTTCCTTTTTTCAGATTAAAATTAATAATAAAAAACAGTATTAGTTATTGAAGCAATTTTACCGCACTAAGATGAAAGAAATAATAGCTCCTGTTGATAAGGATTTGATAAAATCAGAATTGACTGTTGACCGATTTTTACGTTCAACAAACAAGGCCAATAATGAAATTTATATTGTAAATGCACACAACTCACCTCATACCATGCGTGAGATTGGTCGTTTGCGCGAAATAGCTTTTCGTAATGCAGGTGGTGGCACAGGTATGGAAATTGATATTGATACGTTCGATACAATGGATGAGCCTTGTCAGCAATTAATCGTTTGGAATCCAGATGCTGACGAAATCATTGGTGGCTATCGTTTTATTTTAGGCGAGCATGTGAAAATTGATGATAATGGTCAACCAATATTAGCTACTGCTCATTTATTCCATTTTTCAGATCAGTTTATCAAAGAGTATTTACCTTACACTTTAGAGCTTGGACGGTCGTTTGTGCGTATCGAATATCAATCATCGCAAGCTGGAGCAAAAAGTCTTTTTGCGCTTGATAACTTGTGGGATGGTCTCGGCGCCCTTTCCATTGAATACCCTCAAATCAAATATTATTTTGGAAAAGTAACGATGTATCCGTCGTTTGGAACTCAGGGACGCGATATCATTTTGTATTTCTTACAAAAACATTTTAATGACCCTGAAAACTTGGTAACTCCTATTCATCCATTAAAAATGGAGAGTGATATCCAAAAGTTGGATAGCTTGTTGAGCATGTTCGATATTAAAGATAATTATAAGATTCTGAATCAAGAAGTACGATCTTTAGGTCAAAACATTCCTCCATTGGTGAATGCTTACATGAACCTTTCGAGTACGATGAAGGTATTTGGAACAGCGGTGAATGATGAATTTGGCGACGTGGAAGAGACAGGTATTTTAGTGACTGTAGCCGATATTTATCAAGAAAAACACGATCGACACATTGAAACCTATATTACTGAATTACAAAGTGATTTTAAGTTTCAACGTTTTGGTATTTCTTAAACTCATTAATCATATATTCATTTAATTATTAGCTCATGATGAAGGATATCATTGCCCCCGTTGCTCCTTCCTTAATTAAAGAGGAGTTAACAATTGAACGATTATTACGTAAAACCAATAAGGCAAATAATGAAATTTACGTTGTAAATGCTCATAATGCGCCTAATACGATGCGCGAAATCGGACGTTTGCGCGAATTGGCATTTCGCACAGCTGGTGGCGGTAGTGGTGAAGAAACCGACACCGATGAGTTTGATTATCTGGATATTCCCTACGAACAACTTATAGTTTGGAATCCTGAAGCTGACGAAATTATCGGTGGTTATCGCTTTTTGCATGGTAAAAATGCCATTATAAAACCGAATGGTCAACCACACATTGCGATGGAACATTTATTTGATTTTTCGTCCCAATTTATCGAAGATTATTTACCTTATACCATGGAGATGGCGCGTGCTTTTGTACAACCCAAATATCAATCGTCGCAAATGGGAGTTAAAAGCCTTTTTGCGTTAGATAATTTATGGGACGGCATTGGCGCTTTGATTGCTCTGATTGGCGATATCAAATATTTGATGGGCAAGGTCACCATTTATCCTCATGTGAATGAGGAGGCGCGTTGTGCTATCACGTATTTTATGAATAGATTTTTTGGCCATCACGTGGAGCTAATTTATCCTAAAATTCCTTTACAGATTCCAGAACCTTTAAAACTGGAATTTGATAAGTATTTTACAGAAACGGATTATAAAGATAATTTTCGTTTGTTGAATAGTTATGTGAAAGAACGTAAAGAAACTATTCCGCCGCTTATTCATGCTTACATCGAATTATCGTCAAGTATGCAAACCTATGGTACGGCTCAAGATCCTGACTTTGGAAGTATATTTGATACAGCCATGATGATAACCATTGATGATATTTATGAAGCCAAAAGAGCTCGTTATGTTGAAACTTTTATTCAAACGCGTTTAGGTGAAATTCCTAAATCGCTATAATTTTATGATAATTTGGATTATAATTAGTGTTATTGGCGTAGCTTCATTGGTGTGGTTGGCTGTTGCCATTGTTAAATCAAAACCTCAAGCAGGAGAAGAAATTCCAATCGAAATTCCTGACGATTGCTGTGGTGCTCATGAAGTGTGCGAACGTGATAGTTTGTTGTCAAAAACCGATGAAATCGTCTATTTTGATGATGAAGAGCTCGACAAACTCAAAGGCAAGAAACTAGAGAGTTACACACCAGCCGACGTTGATATGTTGGAACACGTTTTTTATACACTGCGTGAACAGGATGTGGCTGGCTGGATTCGTAGTTTACAATTGCGCGACATTGCTTTACCCAGTGATTTACGCGACGAAGCATTGTTAATTATTTCTGAACGGCGAACCGTTAAGTAATAACTAATTTATTTACAACATGATATGCTAGGCTTTCCAAAGGCTTAGCATATTTCATTTTTATACACAACCATTCAAAAATGGCAACCTGTTTATAACATTCACAAATTTTAAATCCCTAATTGAACAAAAAGAGGTAAGTTTGTACTCTCATAAATTTTGAAATTATGTTGTTTAATGAAACCATTTTTGGTCCTATTCATAGTCGCCGTTTAGGCGCCTCTTTAGGTGTTAATTTATTGCCCGTTAATGCTAAAATTTGCTCTTTTGATTGCATTTATTGCGAATGTGGATTTAATTTTACGCACGAAGGCGCACAAATTCCAACTAGAAGTGAAGTGGCTACTTTACTCGAAGAAAAATTGAGAAATTTACTGGCTAACGGTGAACCACTTGATGTTATTACATTTGCTGGCAATGGAGAACCAACATTACATCGCGATTTTAATACCATTATTGATGACACTATTCGGCTGCGCGATTGTTATTTTCCAAAAGCCAAAGTTAGTGTGCTTTCTAATGCCACACGTATTCACAAGCCTAAAGTACGTGAAGCGTTATTGAAAGTGGATAATAATATTCTTAAACTTGATTCCGCCATTTCCGATACAGTAAAGCTTATTAATCAGCCTAATAATCCTACGTTTTCAATTGATGAAACTATTGCGCAATTGGAATCATTTAATGGTAAGGTGATTATTCAAACACTCTTTTTTAAAGGCGATTATAATGGTCAACATATTGATAATACTTCGGAACCAGAAATCGTAGCTTGGTTGGAAGCGCTCAAGCGTATTCATCCTCAACAGGTTATGATTTACTCGTTGGATCGTGCTACGCCAGCCCAAAATTTACAAAAGGCTGATAACGAAACCCTATCGGCTATTGCTCAACGTGTAGAAGCTTTAGGCATTGAAACGCAAGTAACCTTTTAATGATAGAATCAAATGAACCAAGAAATGGATAAACTTTTTGAGCAAGCCATGGATCATGTTCCTGGTCAAAAAGTATTAGTGTGTCCTCTGGATTGGGGCTTAGGTCACGCTGCTCGCTGCGTCCCTATTATTAAAGCTTTGGAGGCGCGTGGTAAAACGGTTTTGTTGGCTGCCGATGGATTTCCGTTAGAATTTCTTAAACAAGAATTTCCACATTTAGAACATATTTCATTCCCAGGTTTCAAGGTCAAATACGCTACAGACGATAATCAAATGGGTGCTATGTTTGCCCAGTTACCACATTTTCTAAAAGGAATCAGACAAGAACATCGTGCTATAAAGAAAATTTGTGCTCAATATCAAATAGATACCGTTATTTCCGATAATAGGTTTGGATTGTGGAACAAACGTGTGCATTCTATTTATATGACGCATCAACTTGTGGTAAAAATGCCGATAAAATGGCATAAATTAGAAAAACTAGTTTGGTTCGTTCATCGTTTGTTTATCAACCAATATAATACCTGTTGGATTCCAGACTTTCCTAATCATGAGAATTTGACTGGCGAGTTAACTCATAAGTATAAATTACCAAAAAAGGCTCAATTTATCGGTATTTTATCTCGATTTTCATCGACTTTAGAAGTGTCCGAACATTCGCCTTACGAAACGATTGCATTAATTTCAGGTCCTGAGCCTCATCGCTCTATTTTGGAAAATAAACTGATAAAACATCTTCAAAAAAGTCTTTTCCCCTCACTCATAGTACGTGGTGTGCCTTCGCAACAAACCGAAGAAGTTAATATTCTTAACGTTAAGTTGCTATCCCATCTTGATACGCCTACGTTGCAAAGCTTAATTGCTTCAACTCCTACGGTCATGTGTCGTTCGGGGTATTCTACCTTAATGGATTTGGTTTCGCTCGATAAAAAGGCAATTCTCATCCCAACGCCTGGCCAAACCGAGCAGGAATATCTAGCTGAGCATATGAAAATTATGGGTTTTACTACACTTTCGCAAGACGAGATTTAGCTAAATTTCAGTCATTTTTGATTAAAAAAGTAAAAAAGCCAATTAAGCCAGTCGCAAATTGGCTTTTTTTGCTTATTTTTGTAAATTCAAGGTACTAGAACTTTTTGCTCAAAAAATGGGCAAATCAACGCTAAATTTTGATTAAATTCAGGTCTGATTATGAACGTTTTAATTATCTGTTTTTCGGGTATCAGTAATGTAGCATCTGTGGTGCCTTTGTTAGACTCGCTTAATAGAAATTATGCTCAGCATCATTTTACGGTTTTGAGCCGTTCATTTTTGTCTCCTTTGTTTGACTCATTTGAACAGGTGGATTTTGTGGGGGCTGATATTCGAGGCGAACACCAAGGATTTTTGGGTACGCTCAAATTGTTTAATGAAATCAAAAGTCGTCAATTCGATGTTATACTCGATTTACAAGGTTCTTGGCGTACTCGATTGATTACACGCTTGTTCAAATTATATGGAAAACGTGTACATACGGTTGATAAACAGCGTGCAGAAACCTATCAACTGGTACATCGTGGAGCAGAAAAATATAAGCCGTTAAAAACTATATTTGAGCGCTATTCAGATGTTTTTGCTAAAATTGGTCTTACTACAGACACTAAGTTCGAAAAATTAGCACCAGCTTCAGCCGTTTGTCAACAAAAAGTACTCGATGTTTATGGCGAAAAACAAGGAACGTGGATTGGTATTGCGCCTTTGTCCATTGCTCGTGGTAAAACATTGCCACTGCGTAAAACAAAAAACGTGATACGCCATTTTGATAGCCAACCCAATACCAAGATTTTTTTGTTTGGCGCTGGTGAACTAGAAAATGAACTTTTAAGTGATTGGCAAACCATTTTTGAACATGTTTATGCCGTTCACACTTCGCTTAAGTTAGGCGAAGAGCTTGCTTTGATGGAGCAATTAGACGTTATGATTAGCATGGACTCTGGTAATATGCACTTGGCTGCGCTTACCGCTACTCCAGTGGTGTCAATTTGGGGAGCCACCCATCCTTATGCTGGCTTTTTAGGATGGAAACAAAGCGCTGATACCTGTGTTGGAGTTAATTTTTCGTGTCGACCTTGTACGGCGCATGAAGATAAAAAGTGTCACTATGGTGATTATCGGTGTTTAGAGTCCATTGCATCGGAAAATATTATAAAGAAAATAACCTATATACTCGAAAAAAAATAATCTATGGGAAAAATTATTGCTATTGCGAATCAGAAAGGAGGCGTTGGTAAAACAACAACAAGTATCAATTTGGCAGCTTCGTTGGCTTATTTTGGTAAAAAAATCCTTTTGGTAGATGCCGACCCTCAGGCTAATGCCTCAACAGGTTTGGGTGTTGATATTGAAAAGCAGGAAAAAACCATTTATCAATGTTTAATTAATACTATTTCCACGAGGGAAGCGATTTGTAAAACGGAGGTCGAAAATCTCGATCTTATCTCTTCTGATATCAATTTAGTGGGTGTGGAAATAGAAATTGTAGATGCCGAAGACCGTGAAATTCATATGCGTAACGCCTTGGCGGAAGTGAAGGATGATTATGATTTTATTTTCATCGATTGTTCGCCATCTTTGGGCTTGATAACCTTGAATGCCTTAACGGCTGCCAATTCTGTGATTATTCCTGTACAAAGTGAATATTTTGCTTTGGAAGGTATTGGTAAGTTGTTGCATACCATCAAATTATTGAAAAACAAACTGAATCCAACATTACGTATCGAAGGTTTTGTGCTCACTATGTTCGATGCTCGTTTACGCCATGCCAATCAGGTAGCGAGTGAGGTGAAAAGCCATTTTGGCGATATGGTATTCAATACGATGATTCAGCGTAACGTAAAATTGAGTGAGGCCTCCAGTTATGGACAGCCTGTTTTACAATTTGATGCCGAGTCGAAAGGGGCACAGAATTACATTGATTTAGCAAAAGAACTCATTGAAAGAAGTAAATAAATTAGCGAAACAGAATGAAAAAACAAGCATTAGGACGCGGTTTAAGCGCGTTGATTGATACCGATATAAAACCCGATGGCGGATCGTCTATTAATGAAATAGAGATTTCTAAGATTCATCCAAATCCGAATCAGCCTCGAACTTATTTCGACGAAGAAGCTTTACAAGAGTTGGCTAATTCGATACACGAAATGGGCATTGTGTCGCCAATTACCTTGCGTCAGTTGGATGACGACACGTACCAAATTATTGCTGGTGAACGACGTTATCGTGCCTCAAAATTGGCAGGTTTAGATAAAATTCCAGCCTATATAAAAACCAATCAAGACGAACAGCATGTGCAGTTGATGGCGTTGATAGAAAACATTCAACGTGAGGATTTGAATGCCATCGAAATTGCGCTCTGTTACTATAAATTGATGGAGGAATACAGCCTTACTCAAGAAGGTTTAAGCGAACGTGTTGGTAAAAAGCGTGCTACCATTGCCAATTATTTACGCTTACTAAAATTACCAGCCGAAATTCAGTTGGCACTTAAAGATAAACGTATCGACATGGGCCATGCACGCGTGTTGGCTGGTGTTGATAATGCGGTGGATCAGTTGGCTGTGTATGAAAAGATTTTGAGCGAAGGACTTTCGGTACATGCTACTGAAGATTTAGTAAAGGCGTCGCCTGAAATTAAATCGGGAACGCCTAAAGCTATCAAAAAAGGGGCACTTACTAATGAAGCATACCACTCATTAGCTACCGAATTGACGGCTCGCTTAAAAGCAAAAACGCAGATTGTAAATGCAGAGAAGGGTGGTAAAATTACCATTTCGTTTAAATCAGATGACGATTTAAATCGCTTAATAGAAATTTTTAAGAACGGTTCCAACTAAATGAAAAAACCATTGTTGTTGGTTGTAGGTGTTTTGTTGAATGTGGCTTATGTATTAGCTCTTCCAACCGATTCTATTCGTATCAATACCACGGATAGCCTGTCGTACACCACATCACAAGAGCAACAAAAGGATTTATCAGATAGTTTAAATATAACCCTTGATTCTTTAGCGAAGAGTCAACCGGTAACTATACCGGTTGTGTTTAAACCCGATCCTCAAAAAAGTTTGTGGTACGCTATTATTTTTCCGGGATTAGGTCAAATTTATAATCGCCAGTATTGGAAAGTGCCCATTGTGTATGGCGGCGTGGCAGGTTTAACGTATGCCATTTCGTGGAATGGGAAATATTATCGCGATTATTCTCGTGGATACAGAGATATTATGGATTCCGATCCAAATACAAAAAGTTACGAAAAGTTGTTGCCCTATAGCATTGATCCGTCGTCCAGTGAGGCTAAAAATTTAATGAAGAGCAGACAAAATACGTATCGCCGTTATCGCGATTTATCCATTGTTGGTGCTGTGGCTTTTTATGCCATCACAGTGATTGATGCGTATGTTGATGCACAGTTAGCCGATTTTGATATTAGCCCAGATTTATCGATGCAGGTAGCACCAACACTGTTTCAAACGCCTAATAGTTATAAGCCAAGTGTTGGCGTACAACTTAATTTCAATTTGTTTTAAAAACCTATACTAATACTATCAAATAAGAAATTATGAATTTTTTCAAAGTGTTTTTTACCACAGCTTCTGTAGTTATTTGTAGCCAACTCTTTTCACAGACTGTGGTAGAAAAAGTTCCGCAACCAACCGTTAACAAAAGTGTAACAGATACCACTGTTACTATTCCTTCTGAATTTGATGAAAGTTTGGATGAAATTGTACATAATTGGTATTTACAGAATGCAACATTGGGCAATTGTTCAAAGGATACAGGTTTTATAACTTATCCCGATGAAGTTTACATTCAACGTATGCAGAAACTGCCTTATGTGATGGAAATGCCATACAATAGTATTGTGCGCAGTTTGATAGAAGTGTTTGCCAAACGTCATCATCAAGTGGAATATATGCTTGGAATAGGCGAAACGTATTATTTCCCTATTTTTGAGGCGGCACTTTCGAAATACAATGTTCCGTTGGAATTGAAATATCTCCCAGTTATTGAGTCGGCTTTGAATGCGCGTGCTATTTCTAAAGCTGGTGCTGGTGGTTTATGGCAATTTATGGTTTCTACTGGTCGTATTTACGGTCTTGAAGTGAATAGTTTGGTTGACGAACGTTGTGATCCGATTAAATCTTCGGATGCGGCAGCACGCTATTTGCGCGATTTGTATAATATTTATCAGGATTGGCATTTGGTTATTGCCGCTTATAATTGTGGTCCAGGTAATGTAGCTAAAGCCATGCGCCATGCAGGTGGAGGTAAAAGAGATTATTGGCAGATTTACCCTTATTTACCACGTGAAACCCGTGGATATGTGCCTATTTTTATTGCTGCCAATTACATCATGAATTATTACAAATTCCACAATATGTGTCCTGCTCAGCCAACTGTGACTGTAGCTACCGATACCATGATGGTGGACAGACGTATTAATTTACAACAAGTGGCAGACGTGCTTGATCTTTCTATTGAGGAATTGAGATTCTTGAATCCACAATATCGTCAAGATATTGTACCTGGTAATATTAAACCTTATCCGCTTGTACTTCCATTTAATCAAATCACGGCCTATATCGATAACAAAGACTCTATTGCAGCTTATCGCGCGGCAGAATTAGTACCACAAAGAGCCCGCGTAGAGCCTTTACATGGTAGTCCTGCAGCAACGGGAAGTGGCGAGGTCACTTACCACAAAGTACGTTCTGGCGACACTTTGGGCGCTATTGCTGCTCGTTATCATGTCACTGTAACACAAATTAAAAAATGGAATGGATTACGTAATTCCATGATTCGTGCTGGACAACGTTTAAAAATTTATCGTAAATAAAAACGTATGGAAAAAGTATATTATTCGATAGCAGAAGTGGCCAAAATGTTTGAGGTGAACCATTCACTCTTACGTTTTTGGGAAGATGAATTTGAGCAACTTGAGCCCAAACGAAATGCCAAGGGAACTCGTTTTTATACGGCGAATGATATAGAAGTAATCAAACAAATTCACTATTTGTTACGTGTTCAAAAACTCACTATTGCAGGTGCTAAAGAACGCCTAAAGCTGAATAAAGACAGCGTTGTAAAAAAACAAAAAATCCAAGAAAAGTTAATCGCTATTCGTAAAGAGTTGGTGGCTATTCGTCACGAACTAAATCAAAATGAAGCGGTTGATCAAGCAGTTTTAATCCCATAAAATTAGTTGTTATGAATATCAAATATGGTCTTATTATAGCCACTTGCATTTGCTTGTTTCAGGTAAATGTATGGGCACAGCCGAAAGCTAAAAATGTGATTTTTATGATTGGCGATGGCATGGGCATCAATCAGGTTTATGCTGCTATGACAGCTCAGGGCGGTCATCTAAATCTTGAAAAATGTACCGCTTCAGGCTTTAGCAAAACCTATTCCGCCAATAAATATATTACCGATTCGGCCGCTGGTGGAACCGCTTTGGCTACAGGTTCAAAAACCAAAAATAACATGATAGGCTTGGCGCCAGATAGCGTCACTAAATTGTGGTCGTCGCTCTATTTTGCTGAACAAAAAGGGTTAGCTACTGGAATTGTTGTTACCGTGGCGGTTACACATGCAACGCCAGCCTCTTTTTATGCGCATCAAATATCACGCAAAATGAGTGAAGAAATTGCGCTGGATTTATTAAATGCTGATGTTGATGTGGTGATTGGTGGCGGTCGTGACGATTTCGAAAAGCGAACGGACAAGCAGAATCTGAAAACACAATTTGAAGCTAAAAATTATCAAGTAGTTCATTCCGAAAAGGCGTTGGATAAAATAGAACAAGGTAAAGTGTTAGCGCTTTTGGATGATAAAGATATGCCTGTAGCGAGTAAACGTGGCGATATGCTGCCTAATTCCGTACAAAAGGCGATTTCCATTTTGTCGAAAGACACGGCTGGTTTCTTCCTCATGGTAGAAGGCTCACAAATCGATTATCAAGGTCATAACAACAATACCAATGAGTTAATTAACGAAATGGTTGATTTCGACAAAGCTATTGGCAAAGCGCTTGAATTTGCCGCCAAAGATGGCAACACCTTGGTGGTGATTACGGCCGACCACGAAACGGGTGCGTTTTCTATTTTAGATGGCAACTTTGAAACGGGCAAAGTAGATGGCAAATTCAATAGTTTTTATCACAGTGGCGTGCCGGTTCCTGTATTTGCCTTTGGTCCTGGTTCAGAACAATTTAACGGTTGGATGGAGAATGTCGATTTTCGTGATAAACTCTTGAATGCGCTTGGCATAAAATAGTAAGAAACGACTTACTAAAAAGAAGGTTCAAGCATTGGCTTGAACCTTCTTTTTAGTATATCAAATGGTGACACTATTTTTTTATTCCATTCCATTCCATTAGAAATTCTAATTCTCCAGTTTCTTTATCTGTGTTTTCATATACCATATTGAAATCTTGACTTTTATAAAATTCTATACTTTGAATATTTTGTTTGAAAACTTTGAGCAGAATATTTGACCGTTTTTGTTTTATGAAATTCAAAAGTGTTTTCCCGATTCCTTTTCCCTGTAACTCTTTATCAACAAAAATTGCTGCTAAATAATTTCCAGCCATTGATATAAAACCAACAATCTTTTCATTTTCTACATATACGAAAGTTTCGGATTCTGGTAAATAGATTTTAGCCATTGACTCCTTATTATTTTTCCAATAAGATGTTGGTATAAAACTATGTGCAATTACTGAAGTGTTATACCAAAGTTCAACAGTGCTCTCAATATCTTTTGTTTCTAATTTCCTAATTTTCATTTTTCTCAGATTATTCCCATTAAAGCGTGTCAAAAATCTATTACTAGCTTTTGTTATTATTATCTCTAACGACCGAGGCTATGGGCATTTGGCGGTTTGCGGGAGCAAAACCTGCTGAATGCACGTCAGCGAGTCTGTAAACATAGGCGCGTGTTAGCAGTACTTTTAGATTCCATATTTATCATTCAACCATTTTCTCAACGAATCATAATCACTACCCTTTTTTCTGAGATCATTATCTAGTTTTTGTATTTCTCGATTTACGATTATTTCTTCATGATCAGAAGCAATCTCATTGGTTATATCACTTCCGTCCTCTAAACCAAAACTTTCAAGTTTATATTCAATCTGTTCAATTTGAATTTGAATTTGCTGTTGATTTAGTTGATAACCAGCTGGTTTATTCATAAATAGATTGTAATTAGTTGCATGTAAACTGAAAACTAATTGATAGAATTTTTCGATACTTCCATATTGCTGTGCAATTTGTCCCTTCATCGTAGCGGGAAGGCTTTTTAAAATTTCAAGTCCATTCATTTTTTTAATTTTTTATTATTACTGCTAATATCTGCGTATGTAAACATCGTCTTTGCATATTCTATTTATTACAAAATTAATTTATCCATCGGCTTTCTATTTAATCCAATCCTTTCGTTATTATGTGTATAGATCTCAGTTATTTTACTACGAGTTAGCGTATTTTGTTTTGTAGGCTAGCGCATAGAGTTTCATCTGTTTTACCATAGCGAGTAAACCATTGGAGCGGGTGGGCGATAAATGTTCTTTTAACCCGATTTGATCGATAAAATGTAAATCAGAATTGATAATTTCGTCGGGTGTACAGCCTGAAAGCACTTTCACTAAAAGTGACACAATGCCTTTTACAATCACGGCATCACTTTCGCCATGATAATAGATTAATCCGTCTTTATAGTCGGCTGTTAACCACACTTTACTTTGGCAGCCCTGAATAATATTTTGTGCTGTTTTGTCCGATTCAGGTAAGGTTCCTAGTCCATTACCCAATTCTACTAAATATTGATAACGATCCATCCAGTCGTCAAAAGGGCTGAATTCATCGATAATTTCTGCTTGTTTTTCTTGTAATGTCATTATGCTAAATTTTGTATGTTGTTAAAACGCAATAGTTCCTTCCAAAAGTTGGGATAGGATTTACTCACCACTTCAGGGTGTTCTATGGTAATAGGCATTTTTAGCGCCATTGGCGCAAATGCCATCGCCATGCGATGATCCTCGTAAGTGGAAATGCTAATATCGTCAAGAGGTTTCTTTGAAACACCGTTCCACGCCAATTCATTTTCGGCTGGTTCTGTTAATTCAAATCCGCATTTGGCTAGTTCATTTATTAAGGCAGCCACACGATTTGTTTCTTTTATTTTCAAGCTCGACAATCCTGTGAAATGGAACCGCGTTTGTGTCATGCAACAGGTTACGGCCAGTGTTTGAACAATGTCGGGCTCGTTACTGAAATCATATTCTAGACACTCAGGCTTGTTGGGCGAAATTTCAATTTCAGCCATTTCATCGGAGAAAGTGGTTTTTATGCCAAACATCTGGAATAATTCTATCAGTTTCGAATCGCCTTGAGCGCTCTCTTTTTTTAAGCCGGGTAATTGCAATTTGCCTGCACCATGTATGGCGAGTAATTCGTACCAATAAGAAGCGGCCGACCAATCGGATTCTACCTCAAATGCAACACTTTTATAGAGTTGCCGACGAATGTCGATAGTTTGATTACAGAACTCCGATTTTACACCAAAAGCAGCCATTATCTGTTGTGTCATGCGAATGTATGGCTCCGAACTGATATTGTTGGTGAGTTCTATGGTGAGTCCTTCTTCCAATTTTGGAGCTATCATCATGAGCGCTGATACGTATTGACTACTTACGCTGCCATCGAGTGATAATTTTCCGCCTTTTAAGTGAGTTCCTACAATTTGTAACGGCGGAAAACCTTCTTTTTCGAGATACGTAATCTTGGCTCCGATGTGTGTCAATGCGTCCACTAAAATCTTGATTGGGCGGTTTTTCATACGTTCCGACCCTGTGAGTATCCATGTACCAGATTGAATCGCACAAAATGCCGTTAAAAAGCGCATAGCGGTGCCTGCTGCACCAATATCAATGGTGGCGGACTCTAACGTTAAGGCGTTTGATAATACGGTGGTATCGTCGCAAATAGCTAGATTTTCTATGATACCTTTCTTTTCACACAGCGCATTAATGATGAGCACTCTATTGCTAATGCTTTTTGAAGCAGGCAGGGCAACAGAGCCTTCTAAATGAACTGAAGGTGAAAAATGGAGTTTCATATTAATCTAAAAATCCTGGTATAGCACTATTTTTACGACCTTTCCACACATCTTTCAAGAAAGTAGACGATGTTTGACCTCCAATGAGGTAAATATAATTGTCTTTATCCACAATCACGGATTGCCCAAAACGTGGAATATACAAATCAGGAAGTTGGGCTTTTTCTTCAGCTGCTTTCCAACTTAATCCGTAGTCCGGAGACACCCATTGTGTATCGGTTAACGTGCCGCTATCATTTTTGCCTCCAATAATCATCAAACCACCGCCATATTGAACTACGGCGGCCTCTTCACGTGGCGTAAACCATTCTTTTTCGGCTGTTAAATTTGCCCAATAGGAACCATTTTCCGTACTCCAAACGCTACTAAGTAAAGTACCTTGTGCACTTCTGCCACCCACAATAAAAGCTTGCATTTTACCTGATGGAGCCGCATCTACCCATACGCTAAATCCAGATACTGGAAAATTTTCTGGAGCAAGACCAAGATTTACCCAATTTGTTTTATCGGACGATTCAAACAGAATTCTGTTAGAACCATCCGTGGTACCCAACGCATACACTTTGTTGTTCATACTAAAAAGTAAGCTGGTTAATTGCACAGTAGGAGAGGTCAGTTTGCTCCATGCGCTTCCATTGGTACTACGATATAGTTCGTGGTTATATACTAACAGCATTTCGTCCTTCGTGGTAATCATCCCTTTTAAACTGGATGCCAAAGGAAGTCCGGTTACGGTTGAGGCAGCCCATGATTTTCCGTCCACACTTTCATAGCGTTTGAATTCGGTTGTTGTCTTTACGAATAGATGCATCGTATTACTGAACAAAAGCGCTTTTTGTTCCACTGTTGCTCCTTGGTAAATTTCCGATTTTATGCCTTCCCATTCATATAAATCTGGATCTACCTGATGCACATTGACTTTTACCGTGTAAGTGCGTGTCGTTTTTTTGTCGGTAGCAATAGTTGTAATTCTCACTGGTTTTGTAAAATCCAACGTATCTTTACCTGTATAAAGCGTTGTGTCATTTAGATAAATCGCCGAAAGTGTTATAGCACTATAAATAGATGGAGTGAGCGAATCTAAATCCGACAAATAGGGTAGTGAGTCCACATTGTATATCACATTACTATCATTATCAATAGTAAAAACGGTTTTATTCAACCCCGTAACGCTGTCATTTTTGAGGTAAAATCTAGTAATAGTAGTCGTTTTGGATGTAGTTGTGGTGTCCTCTGTGTCGGTACAAGCAGACATAAAAACGCCAACCATAATCATCAACACGAAAGGGATTCTTTGTAATTTCATATACGTAATAGTTTAATGATGCGAGTTTTATTGTCCACAAAAATAGTCACATTTTATGGTCTTTTGATACTCTGCCGTAAGTTTTATTAAAAATATAGAAGCAAGCCTCGTTTAAATCGACAAAATTTGCAAAACGCCTAGTTTATCGGGATTGACTTGTTTGTCGTCTTTTATCGCTTTACTGAATGGTACATGTACTATTTCATCGTTCACAATGCCAATCATAATGCTTCGTTGTTCATCTAATAACGCATCGATAGCTGCTACGCCCATGCGACTCGCCAAAATACGATCGTATGCTTTGGGTGAACCTCCTCGTTGTAAGTGTCCAAGAATGGTTACACGTACATCATATTCGGGATGTTCTGTGTGCATACGCTCCGCTAAACCTTGTGCGCCTCCCGTGTTTGGGCTTTCTGCTACAATCACAATGCTGCTATTTTTGGATTTTCGGAAGCCATTTTTAATTAATTCTTCCAGTTGATCTTCTTTTGTTAATCGTTCTGGAATAATGGCAGCTTCTGCACCTGATGCTAATGCGCTATTGAGTGCTAAAAAACCAGCATCGCGTCCCATCACTTCTACAAAGAAGAGACGTTCGTGCGAATTGGCAGTATCTCTAATTTTGTCCACCGCTTCAACTATTGTATTCATGGCCGTGTCGTAACCAATGGTAGAATCCGTTCCCCATAAATCATTGTCAATAGTGCCTGGAACACCAACGATTGGGACATTATATTCTTGTCCAAAGATGTGTGCTCCAGTAAACGTTCCGTCACCGCCGATTACCACCAAAGCATCAATGCCTTCGCGTTGCATTGTTTCAAAGGCTACTTGACGTCCTTCGGGTGTCATAAATTCTTTACAACGGGCTGTTTTTAGAATAGTGCCACCACGTTGTATGATATTGCTCACATCTTCAGTATGAAACTCTTTAATTTCACCTGTAATTAATCCTTTGTAGCCTCTGTAGATGGCTTTCACTTGAATACCATTGAAGATGGCTGTACGTGTCACAGAGCGGATAGCTGCGTTCATTCCAGGAGCATCGCCTCCCGAAGTTAAAATTCCAATGCAATTTATTCTATACATATGTCTTAAGTATTTTAAATTACTTATTTAATCGTTTATTTAATTCTTGGGCAATACTCTCCATAAGCCATTTGGGGGTTGATGTGGCTCCACAAATCCCTATGGACTGAGCATCCTGCAACATGTCATTCGTGATATCATCTAAGGTAGAAATGAAATAACTACGCTTATTTACTGTTTGGCATTCTCGAAATAATACTTTCCCATTCGAACTTTGTACTCCACTCACAAATAACACAATATCGAATCGAGCCGCAAAGTTATGCATATTTGGGATACGATTGGCTACTTGACGACAAATAGTGTCGTGGTAGGTGAATTGTGCTGGAGGTACGAGTTTTTGTTCAATCGTTTTCACTAAATCGTTAAAACCAGCAACAGATTTGGTGGTTTGTGAGAAAAGAATGATGTCTTTGGTAAAATCAATCGTATTTAAGTCTTCTTTGTGTTCAATTACAATACAATTTCCGCCAGTTTGTCCCACCAAACCATTCACTTCGGCATGGCCTTTTTTACCATAAATCACAATTTGTGCGGTGGGTTGCTCTGTATAAGCTTTCTTAATTTTCTTTTGTAGAACTAACACTACCGGACATGAAGCATCGATAATCTCGATACCGTTTTCGCGAGCTAAATCGTATGTGGAAGGTGGCTCACCATGTGCTCTAAATAAAATTTTAGAACCACGCATAGTCGCTAGTTCGTCGTGATTAATAGCGTGTAATCCTTTATGTGACAAGCGAGCCATTTCTTGTTCGTTATGCACAATATCACCCAAACTACACAACGAGTCTTCATGTGTGAGGCTTTCTTCTGCTTTTTTAATAGCGTTGATAACGCCAAAGCAAAATCCTGATTTTGAATCTATTTCAATATGTACCATAGGCTTAAAAATCTAAATTAAATCTAAATCGAATTCCCCAGTTGATAGCGTTCGGAGCATCGCGGTGGGTTAAGCGCCATACCGATTGTACCGAAAATAACTTTAAAATATTGGATATTCCGATACCAGCTTCCATATAAGGCACATCTATGCCCGCACTGTTGACTGGTAATTCTAATATGTTATTGTGTCCATTACGTAATCCGCCATACGCAATTTTAAATAGCACCTCTTCTCTTAAATTTGCCTTTTTCACCCAAGGGATGTAGTTGAAAATCCATCCGCTGGTGATGTAACGGAAATTCCCCATAATATAAGCATCCGTCATAAATTCCATTTGATTTATCAAACAGAAATCGTATTCTGGAAACCAAATTCCGCGTGTACCTCTAGGAGATTCTAATAATGGAAATGGAACATCGCCAAATACATAGCCGCTTTCGATGAGGTATTTTAATTTGCCAGAAAATATAGGAACGCTTTGTTTTACCATGAGCAAGACTTTGCCATAAGGTTCTTGTTTGTTGCCCACTTCATAGTAGCCGTATTCACCTTGAATGTTGATGATGGGATAAATGGTACGTAAGTAATAACGATGAAAATAGTTATTAAGTGTGTTTTCTTCAAATGATAATCGTAAACCAATGGTTCCTGCTACCGATTTAATAGAGTTTACATTTATTCCATTTTGAACAAAAGGCATGCCGTTGTTACTCAGTAGTTCTTTTGCTTGAAAAGAGGTTGTAAAACGAACTCCTTCTTGTTCGTAACGATAGGTAAGCGTGGCTTTATATTGTTGTGCCAAGTTGTCATATTTTGTGACACGCGACAAGGTTGTCAGCAAATTTTCGGTACTTCCTACCATGTTTTCGTTGATGAGCAAAACATTGCCATAACCGTAACGAATGACATCATTGTCGTAAAAACCACTAATAGTATGCTCATTGTCAGAGCCGAATCGAGCTTGAATTTCACCGCCGTATTTCCATTTTTTATCACCAAATCCATAACCAACATATCCTCCCATGGTCACATTTTCCATCATTTTTTGACCAGTTCTTAGTGCTATGGTTGGTCGAAATCCTTCTAAGCTATTATAGCGAATCCAATTCACTACGGGTCCTATATCTAACTTTCCAGCATGAATGTAACCGTTCATTACCAAATCTACAATACCAAAAGCGACTCTCTGTAATTTGGTTTTATTGATGCTGTCAATGGCGTTTCGGAAATTGGTTTCCGCTATATTGGATGAGTCAATTGCTGCCATGCGTTTTACTGCCAGCAGTTCTTTACTACTGACTTGTGTATTGGTGTAGGTTATATCTTTGTCGAATACTGTAGCGATGCCTTCTTTTGTTGAATTATTTGCCAAATCGAACCGAAAGCCCATGGCAAAATGTTGTTGTTTGTAATAGAATAAATTTTGTTCCGATTTTTCAAACGTTTGTTCTACCACTAAACTATTCATAAAATTAATATTCGCCGTGGCGGGCATGGCGGCACGTATGTGAGTCAGGGCATAGGTGGCGGAATCAATCCACATATCACCTTTAAACGTCAACTCTTTGTCGTTTTTTGGTCGGAAACGTATTTGATACGTTTTGGAGCCTTCCGTTATTAGGCTATCCATCAAAAAATATTGGTAATAGAGCGGACCTTGGTTGGCTAGTGGACTAATAAAGTTGGATTGTAATATGGTGACATGATTTTTATAGAAATTAATCTGGGGTGTGTACGTATCTAAAAAAATGGCGAGTTGATTTTCAGGTATAATTTGCAATGATTTTTCGTCTTTTGTAATCGTTTTGCGTTCTACTTTGCCACTATTATCCACTCTTAATTCGTCGTATTTTTGTTCGTGATACACAGGAATTATTAACAAAGAATCATTTCCTCGAATAGAACCTTGTTGCATATCACGGAATAGCTTGCGCTGTAGTGAGCGTTGTTTAATATTAATGAAAAAAAGTTTAGTCTTTTGATCTTCGGCAGTTGATAAATTGAGAAAATTATCTGGATTATTCTTGTCGCGTGCAGCCAACACGTTACGCAGAATTGGCAATGCTTCGTTTTCGCCAGGCATAACTATTACTTCATCCAAAATATTTCGTTCTTCTCGGAGTAAAATAGTCACCATTTGGTTACTATTTTTTGGAATGTTTAGTTCACGACGTTTATAACCTAACACCGATACGCAAACCGTTTTTTGTTGCTCCGATGTACGTAGTACAAAGTAACCTTCTTCGTTGGTACTACTTCCTATTTGTGTTCCTTTGAACCAAACATTGGCAGCCTGAATAGGCTCTTGATTTGCCGCATCGAGCACTTGACCAAACACAATAAACTCCTGCGCTACGGCTATGCCAAGGCTCAAAAGGGTCATAATGCTGTATGTCAAGAGTCTTTTCAATGTTGTATTAATGATGTTTAGGCATTTCTATCACTTCTAAATTTTGGATGTTTTTACCATCAATTTCAAAGCGGAGCAGTGTACGTACTTGGTGGAATCCTTCTAAACCTGCAGCTCCAGGATTTACACAAAGCATATTGAATGTTTGGTCGAATTGCACTTTTAAAATGTGCGAATGGCCACATACAAATAAATCGGGACGCAGCTCTATAATTTTTCTTTTTGCTTCGGGCCAATAACGTCCAGGATAGCCGCCAATATGCGTCAGTAAAACTGATACTTGTTCACATTCGAAACTCAAGAATTCAGGATAATTTCCACGTAAAGAACCACCATCAACATTGCCATGAACGGCTCGTAAAGGTTTAAAAGCTGCTAATTTTTGAACTACTTTCAAAGAACCAATGTCACCGGCGTGCCAAATTTCATCGCACTCTTTGAAGTGTTCAAAAATACGCTCATCAAGGTAAGCGTGTGTGTCCGATAAAACGCCAATACGTGTCATTATTTATTTAGCCTGTTTTTGTTTTTCGAGTGCGCGTCGTTCCAAATAGAGTTTTAAGTTTTCTGGTGTTGTTTTCCAACGGCGATGCATCCATACCCATTGAGTTGGTGTTTCACGAATAATTTGCTCCATTACATCGGTTTCCAACTGCGTATTAGCGTATAAATCTTTTTCGGAATCACCTGTTTTGATGGTTTCCAATGCTGGATAAATGGTAAATCGATAACGACTATTGGCTATGCGTGTAGTTGCCATTGGAACTACTACAGCATCAGTTTCTAATGCCAAGCGCGCAACACCCATTGGCGTATAGGCTTTTTTACCATAAAAATCGACAAAGAGACCTTTAACTTTAGTATCCTGATCAATCATGATAATTAAACATTCTCCATTTTTAAGTGCTGTGACTAACTTTTGATAGGAGCCTTCGCGTGAAATGTTACGCATGCCGCGTCGTTCACGAAAGCGAACCATCATGTGTTGTAGTAAAAATCCTTTGACGCTTTTGCTGGCTCCACATGTTTTATAACCTAACATAGGAGGAGTTACTGCCGATAATTCCCAAGAACTTAAGTGCGGAATAAGGCAAATAACACCACGTTTTTGCTCGTATGCTTGTTTTAAATGTTCTTCACCTACAACCTCAACGAATTTAAAAAATCGCTCACGTTTGGTTATATGCGCTGTGGCAAAATAATCAAGTACCGATTTATTGATATTTACTAAAACCTCGCGAGCCATGACTTCTATTTCAGCGGGTGATTTAGTGTCACCATAAGCGGTGGTTAGACTCGCTAATGTGCGCGTGCGCGTTTTTTCATTCCATTTGTACGACAAACCACCGATAAATGTGCCCAAATGGTTGCGCCATGTTTTAGGTAGAAATCGTAAAATGAGTATAGCAAGTTCTAAAAATGGATAGGCTATAAATAGAACTATTTCACGTCTTAAATCGCTTTTAGTCATTGTTTTAATATTCATATTTGTTTGAGGAGAAACCATTTAAAATAACGTTCATGATTTGAGCACGATGGTCTTTAATATAGTTGCTGATGTTATTATTGATATAAGGAGTTTCCATGCCTTTCAAAGCATATAAAAACATCATGGCAGCCCATTGTGTACTTTGTAGACGAAATACGCCTTTCACAGCACCTTCTTCCATAATTTCGCGAATCATACGAATTTCCTTGATGTCAATAGGGCGACGCGCTTTTTCCACCTCGTAAATATTACGAAAAAAGTCAGCGCGCAACGATCCGTTACGCGTAATAGCCTCTTTGACTGCTTCGAAATGTACAAATACATACTCTTCCAACTTTTTTTCAGGCGAAAGTGGCATTCGTAATACACCTTGTAGGCGTTCTACCATTAAATCCAACTCATTTTCGATAACGGCTAGATATACCTCGTCTTTGCTGCCAAAATAGGTGTAAAGTGTGCGACGACCTTTGCCTGAGGCCACAGCAATATCGTTCATGGTGACATTCTCTTTACCATACTGTGCAAAAAGTCGACGAGCCACGTCAACCATTAATACACGGGTTTTTGAAACTTTTGGAGTCTTCATTTTGAGTATAAATTTACAATAGTGTGCAAAATTACATCTTTTTTTCTATTGGCTCTCTATAAACCAGTTAAAAATTTCTCAATAAAGCTAAAGTGTGCAAATTTTAGCAATTGTCATGAAAAATACGCCTGAATTCAAACATTTTTTTTACCTTTGTCCCCTCGTTTACGTATTTGTTTTAAGCAATTTAAGTACCTTATCAGTTCTTTCTAAAACGGATTCAAATAAGGACTTATAAATTAACCTCATTTTTATGGACAAAAATTCAATTATTGGTATCGTTCTCATTTTAGGAATTATTCTTGGATTCAATTGGATGACCCAGCCAACAGCAGAGCAAAAGGCTGCCAAACAACATTATCGTGACTCTATAGCCATGGTAGAAGAAGCTAATAAGTTAGCTGAACAGGTCATCGAACCTCAAACACCACAACAACCAGTAGTTGCTGACACGGCGGCAACTTCCAAAGCTGCTATTTATGGCGATTTTGCTTCGGCAGCCGAAGGCAAAGAGGAACTCGTAACTCTTGAAAACGACTTACTCAAGTTACAGGTCAATACAAAGGGTGGATACATTTACTCAGTTCAACTCAAAAAATATCAAACGCATGATTCGTTGCCATTGGTTTTATTTGAAGGCAAAGAAAGTGATTTAGCATTTACATTACTTACCCGTAATAATCGCGTTTTAAGCACTAACGAATTATATTTTGTACCTCAAAAGCAAACAGCTAATGCTGATGGACAAGCGTTAGTCATGCGTTTAGCAGTCGATTCAGCTAGCTATATCGACTTTACCTACACACTGCCTGCCGACGATTATATGGTACAGCTTGATGTGCAGGCACATAATATGACTAATTACTTGGATCCAACTATGACTGCGCTCGAAATGCGTTGGAATCAGCGTATTCGTCAACAAGAAAAAGGTCGCAAATTCGAAAGTCGTTATGCTACACTTAACTTTCGTTATACAGCCGATGATATGGAACAGTTGAGTGAGTCAAAAAATGACGCAGAAAAACCAGCTGGTAAAGTGCGTTGGATTGCGTTCAAAGACCAATTTTTTAGCACCATATTTATCGCCGAAAACTCATTTACATCTACAACTCTTGAAAGTGTAGTCGAAAACGAAAAATCGAAATATCTCAAAAATTATACAGCTGAAACAGCTGTTACATTCGATCCTAAAGGAAGCGAAGCTACCAAATTTCGTATTTTTATCGGACCAAACCAGTATAAAATATTGAGTCAATACGATAAAGGTGTTGAGCGTGATCAAAAATTGGGATTGCAAGAAATTATTCCATTAGGCTGGAGTTTGTTTCGTTGGGTGAGCCGCTTTTTAATAATTCCAATGTTCAATTTCTTTGGTACTTTTATATCTAATTATGGTATTATTATTTTGTTGATGACCATTGTTATCAAACTTATTTTGTTGCCATTTACCTATAAATCGTACATGTCGACCGCTAAAATGCGCGTTTTAAAACCACAAATTGACGAGATTAACGCAAAAATACCAGCCGATAAAGCAATGGAGCGTCAACAAGCAACTATGGCATTGTATAAACGCGTTGGCGTTAGCCCTATGAGTGGTTGTTTGCCAATGTTGTTGCAAATGCCAATATTGTTCGCCATGTTCTCCTTTTTCCCTGCTGCTATTGAATTACGTCAAGAAAGTTTTCTTTGGGCACAAGATTTATCAAGTTATGATGCTATTTTTAGCTGGGATGTTTATATTCCACTTATAACGCCTTATTTTGGTAATCACATTAGTTTGTTCTGCTTATTGATGACTATTACCAATGTGGTTTATACCAAGTTGAATATGGCTAACCAAATGGGTGGTCAGCAAATGGCTGCTATGAAATGGATGATGTACTTAATGCCATTCATGTTCATGTTTATGTTCAATGATTATGCATCAGGTTTGAGCTACTATTACTTCATCTCATTATTGATTACGATTGGTCAAACTTACTTATTCCGTTTGTTTGTAGATGAAGAAAAATTATTGAAAAAATTAGAAGCTAAAAAACAAAAACCTGCAAAAAAATCTGGTTTTATGGCACGTTTAGAAGAAGCACAACGTCAACAACAAAAAGCGATGCAACAGAAAAAACGTTAAGATATTTAATTCTGCGGAACAAAAGGTAAGGTTTTAACTAAGAATAATTGGTTATGTTCCGCATTAGTGGGCGGGGGCTGTGAAGTTCCCGCCCACGTTTTTTTATTGTCTTCTAATTGTGGTAATGTAAAGCTTGTATTTTCGAACAAGAATAGGTTTAGAAATAGCCTACATGAGCAGATGTATACTTCACGTTTGAATGCTGGCAAAAGTAAAGCGAGCTCTCAACATGGCGTTGAGAGCTCGCTTTTAGTATAACAAAAAGATGCGTAATTAGTTTAATTTCTTAAAGATAACGCTTGCATTATGACCACCAAATCCGAATGTGTTCGACAAAGCAGCACGTACAGTGCGTTTTTGAGCTTTGTTAAATGTGAAATTCAATTTGTAATCGATTTCAGGATCTTCATCACCTTCAGTAAAGTTAATGGTTGGAGTCACAATATCGTTTTTGACTGAAAGCACACAAATTAACGCTTCTAAAGCACCGGTAGCACCTAGTAAGTGTCCAGTCATCGATTTAGAAGAACTGATGTTTAATTTGTAAGCTGATTCGCCAAATACCTTTTTAATGGCTTTGGTTTCTGCTATATCTCCTAGAGGAGTGGATGTACCATGAACATTGATGTAGTCAATATCTTCTGGTTTCATCTCAGCATCTTCTAAGGCATTGTTCATTACAAGCATAGCACCTAAACCTTCAGGATGTGGTGCTGTGATGTGATGAGCATCTGCGCTTAAACCGCAACCTGCTAATTCAGCATAAATTTTCGCACCGCGTGCTTTCGCGTGTTCGTATTCTTCAAGAATTAAACAAACACCACCTTCACCAATCACAAAACCATCGCGGCTGGCGCTAAATGGACGTGATGCAGTTTCAGGAGAGTCGTTGCGCGTAGAAATAGCATGCATAGAACTGAAACCACCTACACCTGCTTCGGTGATAGCTGCTTCAGCGCCACCCGTTACGATAATATTTGCTTTACCTAAACGGATGTAGTTAAATGCATCAACAATGGCGTTGGTGGAAGACGCACAAGCTGACGTAGTTGTGAAATTAGGACCACGGAAACCATATTTAATTGAAACATGACCAGGACCTATATCAGAGATCATTTTTGGGATAAAAAATGGATTAAATTTTGGGCCAATAGTATCTTTTGTTTTGGCGTATCCCAACACTTCTTCTTCGAATGTTTTGATACCGCCGATGCCTATGCCAAAAATAACCCCAATTTTATCCAAATTTTCTTTCTCAACTTCAATTTTTGCATCAGCAATAGCCTCATCTGCCGCTACAATCGCGTATTGTGAACATAAATCCATTTTACGCACTTCTTTGCGATCAATGAATTCTGCACCGTCAAAATTTTTGACTTCACAAGCAAATTTGGTTTTGAAATTGGTAGTGTCAAAGTGGGTAATTGGACCTGCACCACTCTTGCCATTTACAACGCTGTCCCATAATTGTGGGACAGTGTTGCCAAGTGGAGTGAGGGCGCCGAGGCCTGTTACTACTACTCGTTTTAATTCCATAAAAGTAGAGAAAAAGTTATTATTTCGTAGCTGCTTCTATGTGAGAGATCGCATCACCTACAGTACCAATTTTTTCAGCAGCTTCTTCTGGGATTTGGATATTAAATTCTTTTTCGAATTCCATAATTAATTCTACTGTATCCAAAGAATCTGCGCCAAGATCAGCAGTGAAACTTGCTTCGTTAGTTACTTCAGCAGCGTCAACGCCTAATTTTTCAACAATAATAGCTTTTACTTTTTCTTCTAATTGTGACATAATTCAAAAATGTTTTGGGTTAGTAAAAAATTCAAAAAAATTGAGTTGCAAAGGAAGCGATTTTTTTTCAATCAACCTTCGTTTTGCCTTATAATTTTACCCAATTATGCACAAAGTATATGCCAGTGTGCATAAATTATTCGGTTTTATTTTTCTATTTTTTTGATAAACAATTGATAGCTAAGAAACTAAGTTGTCATTTAATAATTATGCACAAATGACCCATTTTGTGCAATTTTAACATTCTTAAAAAGAACTAAATGTGATTTTAGAATAAAAATAGGTGAGAGAACAAGACCCTAGAGATGAAAAAATGCATTTTTTTATCTTTTTTGAGATAAAAAGCGTATTTTTGTACCAGAAAACTTGAAACAATAGAAAATATGGCTTTAATCAAATCTGTACGTGGTTTTACACCACAAATTGGTAACAACTGTTTTTTAGCCGATAATGCCACTATTATTGGTGATACGGTGCTTGGTGACGACTGTAGTGTGTGGTTTAATGCTGTAGTGCGAGGTGACGTGAATTCTATTCGGATAGGTAATCATGTCAATATTCAGGATGGTGCTGTGCTGCATACGCTTTATGAAAAATCTCAAATTCATATCGGCGATTATGTTTCTGTTGGGCACAATGTCAATATTCATGGAGCCACCATCAAAGATTATGCGTTAGTTGGTATGGGTGCTACTGTGTTGGATGGTGCTGTGGTTGGCGAAGGAGCTATAATCGCCGCTAATGCATTGGTTTTAAGCAATACTGTGGTTCCACCTTATACTATTTGGGCGGGCGTTCCAGCGAAACAAGTGAAAGAGGTGTCGCCTGAACAGGCCAAAGAGATCAATCAAAAAATAGCTCATAACTATTCGATGTACGCTAGTTGGTACACCGAAGCTAAATAAAATTAAATTTTACATATATGATAAAACACATAGTTTGTTTTAAATTAGCCGACAATAACGCACGCAATTGTGCGCAAGCTAAACAAGTGCTAGAGTCGATGAAAGGCAAAGTACCTACTGCTAAAGAGATTGCTGTGAATGTTGATGAGTTGAAATCGCCTCGCTCATTTGATATCATGTTGGAAGTGCTGGTTGATAGCTGGGATGCTTTAGAAGAATATCAAAATGACCCTTATCACTGTAATATTGTGAAAAAACATATGCGTGCCGTTTCACAACAAAGTATTTCACTTGATTTTGAGCTTTGATAAGCAAACGGAAAATGCGAATATCTCAAAAAATAACCATTTTACTATTAGCCACCGTCAGTCTTTTAGCGGCTTGTGCAGGTAAACCCAATCCAGAGCAACAATCGATTGCTGCTGCTTCTGCTCCTGTTTTTAATGGCGATTCTGCGTTTCAGTTTGTACAATGTCAGGTTGATTTTGGACCG
Source organism: Paludibacteraceae bacterium (assembly GCA_028694915.1). Taxonomy (GTDB): domain Bacteria; phylum Bacteroidota; class Bacteroidia; order Bacteroidales; family Paludibacteraceae; genus W0P28-013. The sequence goes on along the minus strand of JAQVJY010000002.1, from coordinate 107,942 downwards.
CGCGTTCCAGGTACAGCTCAACATACTGCTTGTGCTGCTTTTTTGGACACTACATTGCGTCGATTTGGAGCTCAAGTGACTATTCAAAACGGTGAAGCTACCTTGTACGATGGTCGCACAATGCGTTTAAAAAATATTATAGCCAGTTATAATCCGCAAGCCTCAAAACGTCTTTTACTCTGTGCTCATTGGGATACTCGTCCTTATGCCGACCAAGATAAAAATCCTGCAAACCATCATAAACCAATTTTGGGAGCCAATGATGCGGCTAGTGGCGTTGGTGTTTTGCTCGAAGTGGCTCGTCAATTGCATCTGAATGAACCAACTATTGGCGTTGATATTGTACTGTTTGATTTAGAAGATTGGGGAACACCTGAATTTTATACAGGTCCACAACGTGAAGATACGTGGTGCTTGGGTTCTCAATATTGGGCTCAACAAGCTGTGAAAAATGGTTATAAAGCTGAATTTGGTATTTTATTGGATATGGTTGGCGCTCCTAATGCCCAATTCTATAAGGAGCAAATTTCCACTTATTACGCTTCATTTGCTGTCGAAAAAGTTTGGAATGCAGCTCAGTCACTTGGGTTTGGTAGCTATTTCATAAATCAATCGGGTGGTGCTGTTACCGACGATCACTTATATGTGAACCGAGTGGCCAATATTCCTTGTATCGACATTATTCAATATAATCCGTATGGCGCCACTGGTTTTGGCGATTATTGGCATACAGTGGATGATAACATGAAGAATATCGATAAGAATACCTTGTACGTAGTGGGACAAACTTTATTACAAGTGATTTATAATCCATAAAATGTGAATAGTGTGAAAGCTCATCAACCGTTGGCATCCTATTTTACCGTTGATTGCATCGAAGCAGGTTGCGATGAAGCGGGACGAGGTTGTTTGGCAGGTCCCGTGTTTGCCGCTGCAGTTATTTTGCCAGCAGATTTTTCATCTCCTTTACTCAACGATAGTAAACAACTGACAGAAAATCAACGTTATGCATTACGTCCCATCATTGAACAACAGGCATTAGCTTGGTCTGTAGCGCGTGTGGATGCTCCCGAAATTGACAAAATTAATATTTTGAATGCCTCTATCTTAGCGATGCATCGTGCAGTAGATGGATTATCTCTACGTCCAGAACATCTTATAATTGATGGTAATAGGTTCAAAAAATACCAAGATATTCCTCATCATACTATTGTAAAGGGCGATGGTAAATATTTGTCCATCGCGGCCGCTTCTGTTTTAGCCAAAACGTATCGTGATGATTATATGGTGGCTTTAGCCGATGAATTTCCTCAATATGATTGGAATTCAAATAAAGGTTATCCAACAGTAAAACATCGTCGTGCTATAGAGATGTATGGTACAACGCCGTATCACCGTATGACTTTTCGATTATTGAATACACAATTGGCATTGGAGTTATGACTCTAAAAACTACACATTTTTTAAAAAAGTGAGCAATTATGTCCAATACATTAAAAAAAAGCGTACCTTTGCTCCCAAAAATTAGACTGCTCTTGAATGATTAAATCATTTTTCAATACATTTTTTCCTAAGCGTCGTATTATATCCGACCCTGTTTCTGACTCTCAAAATCCACTTATTTCTGTGTTGGGCTTTGTTCCCTGTGATCCCCAATATTACTATCTCGCTTTTCTCCATAAATCGGCTTTGGTTAAAGATAACAAAGGACAAAAACTTGATAATGAACGTTTAGAATTTCTTGGAGATGCTCTGCTGCAAGCTGTTATTAGTGATGTGTTGTATCACCATTTTCCATCGCAAGATGAAGGGTTTATGACTATGATGCGTAGCAAGCTCGTGAAACGAGAAAATCTCGACGAGTTAGCCGAAAAAATAGGTTTACCATTGTTGGTCCAAGGTCATAAATCGAACAATAATCGTCATGTTTATGGCAATGCCTTAGAAGCACTTATTGGCGCTATCTATCTAGACAAGGGTTATGGTGCCTGTAAACAGTTTGTGGAAAGCCGAATTTTGGCTCGTTATGTGAATTTGGCTCGGTTGGCGAAAACCGAGGAAAATTTTAAATCTAAACTGATAGAGTGGGGACAAAAACAGCATAAAACCATTCGTTTTGAGTTGATTGCAGAAGAGCCACAAGCCGATAATCTGATAAAATTTCATTCAAAAGTATATGTTGACGATATCGAATTGGGTTTGGGTGTAGGTTTTGCAAAGCGTAAAGCAGAGCAAAATGCCTCAAAACAAGCGTTACGTAAACTGAATATAGTTTAACATCATTGAGTATTAACTAAAATAATTTCATTATGGAATTCATTCATTTCTCAAAATTTGTGTTTGCTAAAGCTAGAAAGCGCGGGAATCACAGAATTTTATTTTATCGTGACAACTCTCTTGCAAAATGGGTTGGCATTACTTGGAGCGAGTTAGCTGAAAAGGTTCAGACTACTGCTCGCGCAATGGTTCAAGTAGGCGTGAAAGAACACGACAATATTGCTATTTGCTCTCAAAATAAACCTCATTGTGTTATTGTCGATTTCGCTAATTTTGCGAATCGTGCAGTGTCTGTGCCTATGTATGCTACGGCTTCGGCTCCACAAATTGAGTATATTGTGAATGATGCAAAAATTGCTTTGATTTTTGTAGGTGAACAACAACAATACGATAGCGCTTTGGAAGTTTTAGCAACTTCTAACTATTTGAAAAATATTGTGGTGTTTGATAGTAGTGTTGACTTGAAAGGCGAAAAGCGAGCTATGTATTTTGAGGATTTTCTAGCTCTAGGTGCCGATATGAAGCACGATAAAGAGGTTGAAAAACGTAAAAAAGCCGCAAAAGAAGAAGATTTAGCTGTTATCATGTATACATCTGGAACTACAGGAGAACCCAAAGGTGTGATGTTGCCACATACGGCTTTATTAGAAGGTATGCGAATTCATACAGAACGTTTGGTTACGGTGAATAGACATGATAAATCAATAGCTTTCTTGCCAATGTCGCATATTTTTGAGCGTGCTTGGGTCTATTTCTGTATGCACAAAGATGTTAAGATTTATCTTAATCTTCGTCCTATCGAGGTTCAGCAAACAATCAAGGAAGTACGTCCTACGTTAATGTGCAGTGTCCCACGTTTTTGGGAAAAAGTAGCCGCCGGTGTACAGGAAAAAATCGAGACATTTACACCATTCAAAAAAGCATTAGTTACTTGGGCGGTAGCTGTCGGAACCACTTTTAATTTGCATTATTTGCGTATTAATAAACCTGTACCTCTAGGGTTACGTTTTCGATACATGGTTGCCGATAAATTGATATTCAGTACGTTAAAAAAGACTATTGGGATCGAAAATGGACGTATGTTCCCTGTTGCAGGTGCTGCACTCGACGATAAATTGGCAGTTTTCTTCCGTAGTCTTGGAATACCTATTACGTATGGTTACGGCTTGACAGAAACAACTGCAACGGTATGTTGCTATGATTATAGCGATTATCGTGTAGGAACTATGGGTTCACTAATGCCTGGTGTGCAAGTAAAAATTGGCGACGATAATGAAATTTTAGTAAAAGGTAAAACCGTAACCACAGGGTATTATAATAAACCAGAAGCTACCGCAGCAGCTTTTGTTGATGGGTGGTTCCGTACAGGTGATGCGGGTAAACTCATTGAGGGTAAACATTTGATGCTGACCGATCGTATTAAGGATTTGTTTAAAACCTCTAACGGTAAATATATTGCTCCACAGCAAATTGAAACTAAATTGGGTGCAGACCGTTACATCGATCAAATTGCTGTTATTGGCAATAATCGTAACTATGTTACTGCCATTATAGCTCCTAATTTAGATGCGGTGAAGGCTTTGGCAGAACAACATCATATCACGTACGAACGCATGGAAGATTTATTGGAAAATCCAATTATTCTGAAGTTTTATGAAGAGCGCATTGCTGAAGGACAAGTGGATATGGCTAGTTTTGAGAAGATTAAACGTTTCCGTCTTATCAAGAAAGGATTTTCGATGGAGGCTGGCGAGTTAACTTCTACCTTGAAATTGCGTCGTGCCGTGATTCAACAAAATTACAAATCGCTTATTGATGAAATGTACGATACAGTAGTAGCGCCTGTTTTATAAATAGCTCTATTTATCGATTAAAAAAGGGAACCTCATTAACTAGGTTCCCTTTTTTATTATCACAGATGATTTGTCTTAAACATTAAATCTAAAGTGCATAATATCACCATCTTGTACTAAATATTCTTTTCCTTCGACTCCAAGTTTTCCTGCTTCTTTTACAGCGCTTTCGCTACCATATTGAATGAAGTCTGCAAATTTAATTACTTCGGCACGGATAAAACCTTTTTCAAAATCGGTATGAATCACACCTGCACACTGAGGAGCCTTCCAACCTTCTTCAAAGGTCCATGCTCTTACTTCTTGTACTCCAGCCGTGAAATAGGTTTTTAATTTCAGTAGGTGGTAAGCTGCTTTGATGAGTCGTGCCACGCCAGATTCTTTTAAACCAACTTCTTCCAAGAACATTTGACGCTCTTCGTAAGTTTCCAATTCTGCTATTTCCGATTCAATCTTAGCTGCCACAACTAAAACCTCAGCATTTTCCTCCTGTACCGCGTTGCGTACTTGTTCTACATACTTATTGCCATTTGCAGCTGATGCTTCGTCCACATTACAAACGTACATAACAGGTTTTGATGTCAATAAGAAAAGTTCGTTTGCAAGCGTTTGCTCGTCTTTGTTGTCAAGTGTTACCGTGCGTGCAGGTTTACCTTGCTCTAAAGCTGCTTTATATTTAACAAGAACGTCATAAGCTATTTTAGCTTGCTTGTCACCTCCAGTTTGTGCTTGTTTCTGAACTTTTTGAATACGGCTATCCACTGTTTCGAGGTCTTTAATCATTAATTCAGCATCAATAATTTCTTTATCGCGTACAGGATCTACAGAGCCATCCACATGTACCACGTTTGGATCGTCAAAACAGCGCAATACGTGTAAAATAGCGTTCGTTTCACGAATATTTGCCAAAAATTTATTACCCAAACCTTCTCCTTTGCTTGCACCTTTTACTAAGCCGGCTATGTCCACTATTTCTACCGTTGTTGGTAGAATGCGCTGAGGTTTTACCAAGTCAGCCAATTGATTTAGGCGTTCGTCGGGAACGGTAATAACACCAACATTGGGTTCTATTGTACAGAAAGGAAAGTTTGCCGATTGTGCTTTAGCATTTGACAAACAGTTGAAAAGAGTTGATTTACCAACATTGGGTAAACCCACGATACCACATTGTAAAGACATATTGAGTTTATTTTTAGTTTTTGATTTTTTATTCGGCTACTTCACCTAGTAAAGTGGCAGCAGTGGCTTTGGTTATTGTAACATGTACAAAATCTCCAATTTTTCGGCCAGCTTTCGGGAAAACCACCATTTTATTTTGCGATGTGCGTCCACAAAAATGGTCGCGTGATCGTTTAGAGTAACCCTCAACCAGCACTTCGAATGTTTTTCCCACGTCGCGTTTATTCGACTCATGACTGAGTTCCATTTGCAAAGCGATGATTTCATTTAATCGACGCACTTTTTCTTCTTCTGAAATATTATCAGGTAAATTTTTCGCAGCAAAAGTTCCAGGGCGTTCGGAGTATTTAAACATAAAGGCGGCATCAAAACCTACCTCGCGCATCAAACTCAAGGTTTCTTGATGATTTTCTTCGCTTTCGTTGTGGAATCCACAGAAAATATCGGTTCCGATAGTAGCTTCTGGTAAAATACGACGAATAGCCGCAATTCGTTCTAGATACCACTCACGCGTATATTTGCGATTCATCGCTTTTAGCACCGCATTACTTCCACTTTGTACTGGTAAGTGAATAAACTTACACAAGTTTGGGTATTTCGCAATCATTTCGAGCGTAGCATCGCTCATATCTTTAGGATGTGAGGTGGTAAAACGGATACGCATATTAGGAACAGCTAGGGCAACTTGTTCCAGCAATTCAGGGAAACCAATAGTTTGACCCTCTTTCTCGAATTTGTAGGAATTTACATTTTGTCCAAGCAGTGTCACTTCTTTGTAACCGCGTGTATCTAAGTCTTTTACTTCATTGAGAATGCTTTCCATATCGCGGCTACGTTCGCGTCCACGGGTGTAGGGAACAATGCAATATGAACAAAAATTATTGCAGCCACGCATAATGCTTACAAAACCAGAAATTGCTTTTCCAATGCGTGCTGGCAGTACTTCTCGATATGTTTCGGTAGTTGATAGTTCAATATTAATTGCTTTTTCACCTTTTTCTACTGCGCCTACTAAATTTGGTAAATCGAGATAAGCATCTGGCCCAGCCACAAAATCAACACCGTGATCTTTGATTAACTCTTCTTGTACCCGTTCCGCCATACAACCAATGACGCCAACGATTAATCCGTGTTTTTTGCGTTTTAACGACTGAAAATATTGTAAACGGCTGATTACCTTTTGTTCTGCATTATCTCTAATGGAGCAGGTGTTGACCAAAATGGCATCGGCGCCTGTTATGGTGTCGGTTAGCTCAAAACCATCTGATTGCATGATAGATGCAACCACTTCGCTATCGGCCACATTCATTTGGCATCCGTATGTTTCTATAAATAGCTTTTTCATAAATTAACTGTGAACTTGTAAATAAGGTGCAAAGGTACAATTTTTTGGTGAAAATTCGGTGGTTTTTATTGGCTTGAAAAAGTTTTCAACAAAAAATGAAGTTCTTTTGTTGGCGCATTGAAAAAATATATCTATCTTTGCAGCCCTAATTGGAAGGTCAAGAAATAACACAAAATAACGATAGCAATGAAAAGAACATTTCAACCCTCGAACAGAAAACGCAAAAACAAACATGGTTTTCGCGAAAGAATGGCAACTGCAAACGGTCGTCGTGTATTAGCATCACGCCGTGCTCGTGGCAGAAAAAAATTGACAGTATCTGATGAATACTGCAAAAAGGCTTAATGGTTTAGAAACTAAAACCACACAAAAATAAGAAAAAGTGAAGATGTCAATCTTTGCTTTTTTTTGTTTTCAACCAATTTATTTATAAAATAATTGTACCTTTGGGCGTTATTTATGAACCCATTCAATATATCGAGATTATGAGTCTACCAACAGTTTTTAATTTTCTCAAAAGCAAGTTTTTTTGGATAAATGTCGGTGTGGCAATTCTGTCAGTCATCGTCTTGACAATCATTGTATTGTTTTCGTTGAAATTTTTCACAAAACATGGTGAGCAAGTCGCAGTACCCGATGTTACAGGACTTTATGTAGAAGAAGCAGATGTTTTGCTCAAAAAGCAAGATTTATCCTATCAAGTAGTTGATTCTGTTTATGTTCGCGATAAATTACAAGGCGAAATTCTAGAGCAAATACCACGTGCCGAAAGCAACGTGAAAACTGGTCGGATTGTTTATTTGACTTTAAATTCAAAATCTGATAAGATGATTATTTTGCCTCAAGTTCAAAACGTATCTTATCGTCAGGCTCGAGCTACATTGGAGGCTATCGGATTTGTGGTAAGTAATATAGAATATAAACCGTCTGAATTTCCTGATTTAGTGATGGGAATTCGTGTTGGACAAACTCCCGTTCGCGCAGGCGATAGGTTGCGCGCAGGCGCAAGTGTTGTACTCATTGTGGGCTCCCAAACACAAGGCGAAACCGCTGTTGCACCCGATTTAATTGGATTTACACAGTCGGCCGCTGAACAACTGATTCTGCAAAATAATTTCGTGGTGGGCTCCGTCGATTTCGATGTGCCTCCTACCAATGAGGCTGATAAAGCAAACTACTTTGTTTATCGTCAATCTCCAGAACCAACAACGTCTTACGAACTTGGTCGCCGTATCAATATTTGGTTGACCAAAGATGCTGATAAAATGTCTGGAAAAAGTTCGAAAGAAACTACTGAAGAAGATTTCTTTTAAATGATTTCGGGCATGCAAGAAAACCAGTTCCTTGACGATATAGATGAAGAAGTAGATGATTTTTTACTTCAAAATGAGCGATTTGAACATCATCGTTTTGTTGTGGACAAAGGTCAGGCCTTACTTCGCATTGATAAGTATTTGGTCAATTGTATGTCAAATATTTCCCGTAATCGCATACAGGAAGCTGCCGATGCTGGAACTATTTTGGTTAACGACCGTCCTGTAAAAGCTAATTATCGTATCAAACCTCACGATGTTATAAGCATCGTTCTCGATTATCCTAAAAGTGATTTTTCTATTGTAGCCCAAGATATTCCACTAGATGTGGTGTATGAAGATGCCGACTTAATGGTGGTAAACAAACAACCTAACTTGGTAGTACATCCTGGATTTGGTAATTTTGATGGTACATTACTCAATGCCGTGGCTTGGCATTTAAAAGACGATCCTTCGTTTGATGCAAACGACCCGCGTATAGGCCTCGTTCATCGTATTGATAAAGACACTTCAGGTTTGATTTTAATTGCGAAAAATGAGGATGCTAAAGCAAAATTAGCGCTTCAATTTTTTAATAAGACAACCGAACGCACTTATAATGCTTTAGTCTGGGGTGTGGTAAAAGAAGAGGAAGGAACTATTATTGGCGCATTAGCACGTGATCCGCGCGACCGCATGTTGTTTACCGTATTTCCAGAAGGTGAAAATCCAGCAGCGAAACATGCTGTTACACATTATAAAGTGATTGAACGTTTCGCTTATGTCACTTTGGTAGAATGCAAGCTCGAAACAGGACGCACGCATCAAATACGTGTCCACATGAAACACATTGGCCACACACTTTTTAATGATGAACGCTATGGAGGTCATGAACCATTAAAAGGCACAACCTCGGCAAAATATAAACAATTTGTCAAAAATTGCTTTGATGTTTGTCCGCGTCAAGCGTTGCATGCCAAGACCTTAGGCTTCGTACATCCTACTTCTGGCGATTGGATGCAGTTTGATAGCGAGCTGCCTGATGACATGATTAATTTACTCGATAAATGGCGAAAATATTCGCCTAATAGTTTGCAAGAATAGCTTTTAAAATAGAACGATGATGAAAAAAATTATTGCAATTGTTGCAGGAGGAGACTCTTCGGAGTGGGAAGTTTCTTTGCGTAGTGCAGCTGGTTTAAATTCATTTATTGACGGTGACAAATACACGAAATATATTGTCACTATTGTGGGTAAAAAATGGCAAGTAGAATTGCCCGATGGTTGTCATTTGCCAATAGATAAAAATGATTTTTCATTTGTACTTGACAATCACAAAGTAACGTTTGATTTTGCATACATCACCATACATGGCACACCAGGTGAAAATGGTATTTTACAAGGCTATTTTCGACTTATTGGTTTGCCTTTTTCGTGCTGCGATGTGCTACAAGCGGCACTGACCTTCGATAAATATGCCTGCAACAACTATTTGAAAAGTTTTGGCTTTAAAGTGGCAGAGTCCATCGTGTTGCGACCCGGTGAAACCATTGATAATACTACTGTAGCTAACCAAATTGGTTTCCCGTGCTTTATCAAGCCAAGTGTAGGAGGTAGTAGTTTTGGTGTTACCAAAGTGAAGACGATTGATCAAATTCAACCAGCTATAGCTAAGGCGTTTGCCGAAGGTGATGAGGTGATGATTGAAGCGTTTTTAAGTGGTACAGAGGTCACTAGTGGCATGTATAAAACAAAAACCAAATCGGTGATATTCCCTATTACTGAAGTAGTTACTACTAATGAGTTTTTTGATTATGATGCCAAATATAATGGTCAGGTAGACGAAATTACGCCTGCCAGATTGTCTAATGAACTTACGCAAGCCATAAAAAATACTACTGAGCGAATTTATACTATTTTGCACGCAAAAGGTATTATTCGCGTCGATTACATTATTTCACCAGACGGCACCATTAACTTGCTTGAAGTGAACACAACTCCAGGGATGACAGCGACTAGCTTTATTCCACAACAAATTCGTGCGGCAGGGTTAGATATTAAAGATGTCATGACCGATATTATTGAAAATGAGCTGAATTAATAAAGTTTAGATTCAAATTGTTGAAATAAGCAGCTAAAATTTTGGCTGCTCATTTATTTTACCCTCTTTTTAAGTTAATTAATGTAATAATAATATAAATAAATATAAAAAATAAGGCTATTTTTGTGCGAATAATTGATATAATAAAAAAACGTACTACATTCGCAGATAATAACAAATTGTTTTTCAGTTAGTCATGCATACAGACATCAATAAACAACTAGAAACTCTGAATTGGAATAAAGTTCCTCATGAGCTTTATTTACCAATTGGCTACGCATTGGAAAGTGGTGGTAAGCGTATCAGACCAGCGCTTGTGCTTATGGCTTGCGACTTGTTTGGTGGTGCCAAAGACGATGCAATGGGCGCGGCCTTGGCCATAGAGGTATTTCATAATTTCACGTTGTTGCACGATGATATTATGGATAATGCTGAAACGCGACGAAATAGATTGACTGTTCATAAAAAATGGAATGCTAATACAGCTATTTTGTCGGGCGATGCTATGATGATTAAGTCATACGAGTTTTTAGAAAATACGCCAGCTCATTTGTGGACTAAATTATTTCCTATTTTTACCCGTACTGCTTTGGAAGTATGTGAGGGCCAGCAGTATGATATGAATTTTGAAACCTGCGAAGAGGTGGCATTAGATGAATATTTTAACATGATTCGTCTAAAAACAGCCGTCTTATTAGGTGCAGCTTTGCAGCTAGGGGCCATTATTGGTGGTGCTTCGGACGATGATGCGCAACATCTCTACGATTTTGGTATTGCTATTGGCATTGCTTTTCAATTGAAAGATGATTATTTGGATACATTTGGCGACGAAAAGAGTTTTGGGAAACGTATCGGTGGTGACATAGTGTGTGGGAAAAAGACCTTTTTGTTGATTAATGCCTTAAAGCAAAGTACAAACGATGATCGTTTGTTAATTCAGAATACGTTAGCAGACAAATTGATGCCTGAAGAGCAAAAAATACGTACGATTACAGCTGTTTACGAGAAATTAGAAATTCCTAGTTTGTGTGAAAAGGCGATGTCAGAGTATTATAATCGCGCATTGCTAGCTTTGACAAAAATTACAGGAAATAAAAATGATAAACAACCATTTATGGCATTAGCTCAACAGCTAATGGGACGCACCGATTAATACCATTAACCTAATACCTTAACCTTATGCCTTACAGACGATTACCTAACACCGATCAAGCGCGCTTACGTTCGCTCGAAAAAGTGATTGAACTTGAGCACCTGTCAATGGCAGAGCTACCCGTGTCGTTTAAATTACTAAACGAAGCCAAATCGCAGTATCCGTTATTTTTAAACATGATTCAACAGTACAATCAAACGTTTGAAAATCAAGTTTCTGCAAATAAAAAATACCAGCAAATAGTAAAAAATGCGCGGTTGTATATTTCCCATTTCATTCAAGTACTTAATTTAACCGTTATACGTAATGAAATCAAGAAGGACTATAAACGTTTTTATAAATTAGATCCAGATGATTTCACGGTTCCGGACTTAACAAATGAACAAGCCATTACCGAATGGGGAAAAAATATTATTGAAGGCGAAAATGAACGTTTGCGTAATGGTGGTGCACCACTTCAAAATCCTTCTGTAGCGAAGGTAAAGGTTCATTTTGATATTTTCAAGGAGTATAAAAATAGTCAAAAAGTCTTTCAAACTAGCACAGCTCGAAATTTGGAGTGTGTGGCCTCTATGAGGTTTAAGGTGGATGAAATTATCAAAGAAATTTGGGATGCTATTGAAAATAACTACAAAGATTTACCTCCGTATAAGCGTTGGAAACTCTGTTCCGATTGCGGAATTATTTATTATTATCGTAAGGGAGAAGAGGTTTTAACCCCAGCAAGCGACATTCGCTTTTTGGAAGAACAAAAAAAAGAGCAGTAAAACTGCTCTTTTTTTTATTTGGATGCCGCAAATGCTTGTAAAATATCTTGTTTTAAATCATCTATATGTTCTAAGCCTAACGATAGACGTAGCAAATCTGGATAAACGCCTGCAGCTATTTGTGCTTCTTCGCTCAATTGTCGGTGTGTGGTGCTTGCTGCATGTGTAATAAGTGTTCGTACGTCACCTACATTGGTGAGGTGTTTTATGAGTTTTAGTTGTTCTACAAAACGAGTGGTGGCTTCAAGCCCTCCTTTTACTCGGAAAGTAAGCACCGCACCATAACCATTGTGTAAATATTGATTGGCTAATGCATGATAAGGATGATTTTTCAATCCTAAATAACTCACAGAACTTACTTCTGGCAGTGTTTCTAACCATTGAGCCATAGTTAAAGCTTGTTGACACATTTTTTCTACTCGAATGGAGAGTGTTTCAATGCCTTGTAACATCTGCCAAGAGTTAAATGGACTGATGCAGGCTCCCATATCGCGTAGATTTTCGGCTACACAACGCATGGCAAACGACATGTTCCCAAATTTTTCCCAGAAAACTAATCCATGATAACCTTCGGAAGGTTCTGTATATTTGGGGAATTTGCCATTACCCCAATTGAAATTTCCGCCATCTACAATGACACCGCCCATAACAGTGGCATGTCCTCCAATCCATTTTGTGGCCGATTCTACCACAATATTGGCGCCATGTTTAATCGGTTGGCACAAATAGCCTGCACAGCCAAACGTATTATCTACAATAAGTGGAATTTCGTATTTTTGAGCTAAACGTGCTATTTTTTCAAAATCTGGAACATTAAAATAAGGATTGCCAATATTTTCTGTATAAAGTGCTTTTGTATTGGCATCAATTAATTTTTCCATATCTTCGGCTTTGTCGCTAGCAGCTTTGCGCGCTTCAATACCTAAATCTTTGAATGACACAAAAAATTGGTTGTAAGTACCACCATACAAATAGGGAGACGTTACAAAATTATCACCGCTTTTCATGATGTTCATGATGGTAATCATTTGTGCAGCTTGTCCTGAAGCAACTGCCACGGCAGCCACGCCACCTTCTAATGCCGCCATACGTTGTTCGAAAATACTATTGGTCGGATTATTGAGACGTGTGTAAATAAAGGGCGATTTTCCTTCTTTGAAATCTAAATTAAACAAGTCGGCTCCATGCTCGGCAGTATCAAAAGTGAATGCGTTACTTGGGTGGATAGGAGGCGTTGCTGGATTATTGCCATCGGGTGTAAAGCCTGCGTGCACTTGCAAGGTTTCAAAATGTAATTGATCTGTTTTCATAGCATCTTAATGGTTTTCTGTAACAGTTTTGACAAAAATTTCGTGCATACTTGGTAATTCTTCGTTGAAGGCTTTTACTTCATAGTCACTGATGAGCGCTTGTAGCAGCGCATTTGATTCAAGGGCTGTTTTTAATCGCACCTGCGTTTGATTGCCCATTATTTTTTTATCAATAATGTCGAATGAATCGCTGTTTTTCAGCTCTTGTGTGCGGATTAAAGCACTGTAAATATTTTCTTTGAATTGTTGTTGAATGTCGCTAACGCTTCCTTGAAGCACAACGCGTGAATGGTTGATGAGCGAAATGTCGTCGCAAATAGCTTCTACTGATTCCATATTGTGAGTGGAAAATATAATAGTGGCACCATTATCGCGTAATTCCAAAATTTCTCGTTTCAATAAGTCCGCATTCACGGGATCGAAACCGCTAAAAGGTTCATCGAAAATGAGTAGTTCTGGTTGATGTAGCACGGTGGTAATGAATTGTACTTTTTGCGCCATTCCTTTCGATAATTCTTCCACTTTTTTATCCCACCAATTTTCGATTTCAAATTTTTCGAACCAATATTTGAGACGTTTCAACGCTTCAGGTTTTGATAAACCTTTGAGTTGGCACAAATAAAGCGCTTGTTCGCCCACTTTCATCTTTTTATATAAACCACGTTCTTCCGGCAAATAGCCAATACGTGCTGTGTCATTTGAATTTAGTGGTTTACCATTGAGTAAAACCTCTCCGCTATCAGGCGCTGTTATGTTATTGATTATGCGAATAAGTGTAGTTTTGCCAGCGCCATTGGGGCCTAATAATCCATAGACATGTTGCTTTTCAATTTCCAACGATACGTTGTCGAGCGCCAAATGGTTGGCGTATTGTTTTCTAACATTTTTTACTTCTAAAAAAGCCATAAGTTGTTCTTCTTTTAGTTTGATTATGAGAATAAAACGCTGCAAAGATAACGAAAAAAGATGTACCTTTGCCAAGCAGTTTAGGTTCAATTATGAGTTTATATTGAAAATTAATGGAATTTAATAAAAAATCAATCGGTCATTTGGCTATTTTTACTTCGAGTTTAATCTTTGGGGTAAATTTACCACTCTCAAAAACCATATTACCACTCTATGTTGATGCCCAAATGTTGACGTTATTTCGCGTGTGTGGTGCAGCTTTCTTATTTTGGGTACTTTCGTTGTTTGTGAAGAAAGAATCAGTTCCATTTAAAGATTTACTCTTGTTGTTTGGAGCGTCCATGTTTGGTATTGTTATCAATCAATTTGCCTTTCTCGAAGGCTTGTCTCGTTCTTCGGTTATTGATACAGGAATTCTGTTGACCATCACGCCAATTATTACCATGCTTTTTGCGGCATTATTTCTCAAAGAACCAATTACTGGACGTAAAATTTTAGGTGTTTTGGTGGGTTTGTCAGGTGCTTTATTGTTGGTTTTTGCTGACGGCATTAGTGTCGATGGAAACGGTAGTTTGATTGGAGTTTTGCTGCTGTTGTCGAGTGCCCTTTCATTTGCTTTGTATTTGACACTGTTCCGCGGTTTAATCGTACGTTATTCACCTGTTACATTGATGAAATGGATGTTCTTGTTTGCCGCAATTATTGGGACAAGTATTTATTGGCGTCATATTTCTACTTTTGATTTTACAAACACACCCACGACTGCTTATTTAAAAATTGCTTATGTGGTTGTTGGCGCTACATTTTTTACGTATTTGCTCATCCCCATTGCTCAAAAATCGTTACGACCAACCACGCTCAGTATGTACAATTATTTACAACCAATTGTAGCCTCTTTTATCGCTTTCATGTATGGTATGGATACGTTTGGATGGGTGCAAATTTTGGCTGCTGTTTTGGTGTTTGGCGGAGTGTATATTGTCACTCAAAGTAAGTCGCGAGCACAGCTAGAACAAGAGCAAAAGCAAAAACAATCGTAAACAGTTGCACAAAGAGTTTATAAAATAGCCATTTTTTTGTTAAAATAGCCCCCTATTTTGCGGGTTGAACGCTGAATTTCAACAAAAAGACGTATATTTGTAGCAATTTTTTAACTAGGAATACGTTCTACTTTGGCGATAGTTATAAAAATGATGGTGAATAAAATGATTTATAGAACGTTTCTAGCTCTTTTTCTGTTGATTACGGTGAGTGTTTCGGCTCAAAAAGGCCGTGAGCAATATCGATATTATATGGAAGCTGGCTTGCAAGGTGGTGGCGCTTTTTATTTAGGCGATGTCAATTCCACCTTGTTTCACCAGTTGGGACCTTCTTTTGGGGCTTTTGGTAAATATAAAGTCGATGGTCATCACGAAATTGGTGTTGATTTGACAGGAGGACTCGCTGGTATACAAACACTGAATAATGTAACGCAAGCAACTAATTTCGTAGATTTTAGTTTGCTTTATACATTTAATTTTTGGAATTACGGTGCTAAAAAATATCAGGAAAATGCCTCGAATATAACGCCTTACATGTTTTTCGGACTAGGTACCACTTTTTATAATTTCAAGGCTGGTTTATTGGGTATGAATATTCCTTTTGGGTTAGGTGTGAAATATAAGTTTGGTGGTCGTTGGAATGTGGGTGCTTCTTGGACGATGCATAAACTCCTAGCTGATAATTTTGATAATGTAAATGATCCATACCGTCTGAACAGAGGTGTTTTAAATAACAAAGATTTGTTTTCGACGTTTGGGATTTTTTTATCATTCGATTTTTTAGAGATATGCGCACCTTGCCGTAACCATATTAGGTACAAACAACAAAGATGAATTTTAAAGAACAAATAGACAAAACAGCCTTGCCAAAGCATGTTGCTATCATTATGGATGGTAATGGGCGTTGGGCTAAAGAGCGTGGATTCAATCGTTTGGTGGGTCACCAAAATGGTGTTGTATCTGTGCGTAAAGTGACTGAAGCTGCCACGGAAATAGGTCTTGAATATTTAACCTTGTATACATTTTCCAAAGAAAATTGGAATCGTCCCAAATCGGAGGTCGATGCGTTGATGGAATTATTGGTCGAAAATATTGAGAAAGAAACCCCTACATTCCATGCCAACAATATTCGTTTGTTAGCTATTGGCGATTTGACGCGTATGCCCGAAAATGCGTTTAAGAAATTACAAAATTGCATGGCCGATACGGCTAAAAATACAGGCTTGAAGTTGGTTTTGGCATTAAGCTATTCTTCTCGTTGGGAAATGGCTGACGCCATGCGTCAAATAGCGTTCAAAGTAGAAAAAGGTCAGTTAACTCCAGAATCAATCACCGAAGATGTTATTTCACAACATTTAAATACTGCCAATATACCAGATCCAGATCTTTTGATTCGTACGAGTGGCGAAGTACGTATTAGTAACTTTTTACTGTGGCAAATTGCTTATTCCGAACTCTATTTTACGTCTATTCATTGGCCAGATTTTAGAGAAGAACAACTGTACGAAGCCATTGTCGATTATCAACACCGCGAACGTCGTTTCGGTAAAACTAGCGAACAACTCAATGAAAACTAACATACGCGTTTTTTTCTCCCTCTCTTTACTTTTGTTGGGTGCTCACGTAGTGGCACAACAAACGGTGGCATCAGTTGATACGCTCACTGCCTCATCGCCAACTATCGACTACGCTATTCCAAGTGGCGATTTAACCATTGCCAATATTGCCATTGTAGGTTCTGAAACTTACGAAGATTATGTGCTAATTGGCTTTTCGGGCTTGTCCGTTGGGCAAAAAATTAAAGTGCCAGGTACTGAAATCTCCAGTGCGGTAAAACGTTTTTGGAAACAAGGTTATTTTTCGGATGTACGCGTATTGGCAACCAAAATTCAAAACGATAGCATTTGGCTGGAATTGCATTTAAAGCAACGTCCTCGTATTTCAAAAGTAAATTATTACGGATTAAAAAAATCGGAAGAAGAGGATTTACAAACCAAGTTAGCACTAACCAAAGGAAGCCAAATTACACCCGATTTACTCGATCGTTCTAAAATAGCTATCAAAAAAGAGATGGCTGGAAAAGGGTATTACAATGCCGAGGTTTTTATGTATGAAAAGGCTGATCCTGCACAAGTAGGTTCTGTTATTTTGGATGTGAATGTCGATAAGAAGGAGAAAATTAAAGTTCGTGAAATATATGTAACTGGCAACCAAGCTCTTTCGCTGAACAAGATTGACGCTACGATGAAAAAAACCAATCGTCAGGCCAATATCTTGAATATCTTTAGAAGCAAAAAATTTGTTCAGGACGAATTTAAAAATGACAAGGATGCTTTAATTGCTAAATACAACGAAATTGGTTATCGCGATGCTGCCATTGTGTTTGATAGTGTTGCCAAATACGATGAAACGCATGTAGATGTGTACTTGACTGTAGACGAAGGTAAAAAATATTATTTCCGCGATATCAAATGGGCTGGTAATACAGTTTATCCAAGCGATTATTTGGATCGTGTATTGAACGTTAAAACAGGTGATATTTATAATTTAAAACTGCTCAACAAGCGTTTAACCGAAGATGAGGATGCGGTTTCTAAATTGTATCAAGATAATGGTTATTTGTTTTTCAATATCGATCCAGTTGAGGTGAAAGTAGAATCAGATTCTATCGATTATGAAATGCGCATGTACGAAGGTAAGCCGGCTACCATCAACAATGTAACTATTACAGGAAATACACGTTTGTACGAACATGTTATTCGCCGCGAATTACGTGTGAAACCTGGTAACCTATACAGCCAATCGGATTTAGTGCGTACCTTGCGCGAATTGGCTCAAATGAAACAATTTGATGAAGAGAAACTCTATAAAGGCGTTGATATTCAACCTAATCAAGAAGATGGTACGGTGGATGTAGGTTTAAATTTAGAAACCAAATCGAGTGACCAAGTGGAATTTTCGGCTGGTTGGGGACAATCGGGTTTAGTGTTTTCATTAGCGTTGAAGTTTACCAATTTTGCCCTTCAAAATGTGTTTAAGAAAGATATGTATAAAATTTTGCCTCAAGGTGAAGGGCAAACATTTAGCATAAAAGCACAAACGAATGGTATCTATTATCAAAATTATGGACTCTCATTTTATGAGCCATGGTTAGGCGGTAAACGCCCTAATTCGTTATCCGTAAGCGTTTATTATTCCATACAAACAGGCTTAAGCAGACGTTATCAGCAAGCTTATATGGATAACACTTACTATAATTCGTTATTATATGGTAATAATTATTCATCAGGTGTAGGTACCGAATACGATAAAAATATTTACTTACGTACATTAGGTGCTTCTGTGGGTATTGGTACACGTCTCGATTGGCCAGATGATTATTTTGCACTCTATAGTGAATTATCTTACCAACGTTATGATCTTAAAAATTGGTACAAATACTATTTTGGTTTTGAAACAGGTTTGTCCAATAACTTGGCATTGGGTGTGACTTTATCTCGTAATTCTATTTTTAATCCTATTTATACCCGTCGTGGGTCATCTTTTGCATTCTCTGTAAAAGCTACATTCCCATATTCCTTGGTTGATGGTAAGGATTACAGTTCTATGCCTGATATTGATAAATATAAATGGATTGAATACCATAAATGGAAATTCTCGGCTAAAATGTTTACGCCGCTTACCAAAGATGAGAAATTGGTGTTGATGGCACGTGCCGAGTATGGCTTTTTAGGTTATTACAATAAAAACAAACGTTCGCCATTTGAGAAATTTTATGTAGGTGGTGATGGAATGTCGGGCTATACTACAGCCGGAACAGAAACCGTCGGTTTACGTGGTTATGAATCAGGTTCGTTGACTCCTCAAAACAGCAATGGTTATAATGGTAACTTGTATACAAAATTGTCGTTTGAATTACGTTACCCATTATTACTCGAAGGTCAAACCAATGTGTGGGCATTAGCCTTTTTGGAAGCAGGTAACTGTTGGTCCGAATTTAAAGACTTTAATCCATTCGATTTGAAACGTTCGGCGGGTGTTGGCGTACGCGTATTCTTACCAATGTTTGGTTTGCTGGGTGTAGACTGGGGTTGGGGCTTTGACCCAATTCGCGGTGACAGCGGTAAAGGTGGCAGCCAATTTGCTTTCGTCTTAGGACAAGAATTTTAATAATAGTTGTTAAAAAAGCATGGTTTGGCAAGACTTTTGCCATGCGTTCTATAATTGTAATTGATATCGTTATGAAAAAACTTATTTTACTCGTCGCTGTAATGTTTGGTTCATTCGGTTTTACGCAGGCACAGAAGTTTGCGTTAATTGATATGGATTATATTTTGAAAGCTGTTCCTGCTTACGAAACAGCCAACGAACAATTGGATCAGTTATCCAAAAAATGGCAAAAAGAGGTGGAAACCAAATTGGCCGAAGTACAAACTATGTACAAAAATTACCAAACGGAATTGGTGTTTATGTCCGCCGATATGAAAACCAAACGTGAAGAAGAAATTGTGGCAAAAGAGAAAGAAGCCAACGAACTCAAACGTAACTATTTTGGCCCACAAGGCGAATTGTTTAAAAAGCGAGAAAGCTTGATGAAACCAATTCAAGAAGAAATATTTACAGCGGTACAAACATTGGCTAATGAAAAAGATTATCAATTAATTTTGGATAAGTCGTCGAATATGAGTTTGATTTTTGCCTCTCCCAAAATTGATGTGAGCGACGCTGTACTCGAGAAACTTGGTTATTCTAAATAAATAGTTACCTTTGTGTTTTAGAAATTGCTTATTAAAATCATTAAAAAATAGAAACTTATGATGAAGAAAATTATTTTGTTTTTGGCGGCTATTATGCCGTTAGCGGCTATGGCAGAAGATTTAAAATTTGGTTATATCAACACACAAGAAGTGATGATGTTGATGCCCGAAATTAGTACCATTGAAAAACAAATGGCCGAGTTTAACGCTCAAAATACCAAATATATGCAGGATATGCAAAAAGAATTGGAAGACAAAATGGCCAAATATGATCAAGAAAAACCTACTTTGAGTGAAGCAGTTCGTAAAGTGAAAGAAGAAGATTTACAAGAGTTATATCGTCGTTTCCAAACAGCTCAACAAACATTGTATACGGAGTCACAAACAAAACAACAAAGTTTGTTGCAACCAGTACAAGATAAACTCAAAAAAGCCATTGAAACTGTAGGTCAGAAAAACAATTTCTTCATGGTGTTTGAATCAGAAGCAGGTATTTTGTACAAATCGCCTAAGGCAGTAGATATTGCCCCTTTGGTAAAAAAAGAGTTGGGAATTCTTTAATTTGTGCCACCAATATTGACTTAAAAAAGGCTGCCATTGGTAGCCTTTTTTGAAATAATAGTGTTAATTTATGAAACGATTTTTTTCTCTCATTTTGGTCTTGTCGGCGTTGTTGTCTGTTCAGGCCCAGGATACGTGTAAAATTGGCTATATCGAACGTTCGGCACTGTATGTGAACATGCCTGAAGTATCGCAAGTAGAGGCGCAATTGTCGCAACTCAACATTTTGTATAATACCGAGTATGAACGTATGACTACTGAGTATAATGCAAAGGTAAAAGCGTATTTGGCTACTAGTAAATCGTTGAGCGAGCCTATTAAATTGGCTCGTCAAGCAGAAATTACCGAGTATGAAGAGCGTATGGCTATTTACAAAAAACGTTACACAGAAGAAATAAAAAAACAAACCACCTTGTTGTGGACTCCAATCAATAACAAAGTGAAACAGGCTATTGAAACGGTAGCAAAAGCGCAGGGTGTTTCTATTGTATTAGATCAAGCTACGCCGTTGTATGTGAGCGCATCTTGTATGGATTTACTTCCGTTGGTTAAACAAGAATTAGGGATACAATAATGAAAATAGGCGTATTTGATTCTGGTTATGGCGGATTGACCATTTTGGAAAAAATTCGCGAACGATTACCTCAATATGATTATATCTATTTGGGTGATAACGCTCGCACGCCGTATGGTACCCGTTCGTTCGAAGTGGTGTACCAATATACATGGCAATGTGTCAAAAAACTATTCGAAATGGATTGCCAATTGGTAATTTTAGCTTGCAATACGGCTTCGGCAAAGGCCTTGCGTTCTATTCAACAAAATGAATTGCTCCACTATTATCCCAATCGTCGTGTGCTTGGTGTGATTCGCCCAACGGCCGAAAGCATCGATGCATTGACCAAAACTCGTGTGGTTGGCTTAGTCGCTACCGATGGTACAGTTCAATCGAATTCTTATGGTTTGGAAGTTGGTAAATTATTTCCTGACATTCAAGTCATCAATCAAGCGTGCCCAATGTGGGTGCCACTTATCGAAAACAACGAACACCAATCGGCTGGTGCCGACTTTTTCGTCAAAAAATATTTAGATCAATTGCTCGCTAAAAATGCGTCTATTGATACGCTTATTTTAGGTTGCACGCATTACCCGCTGTTACTACAGAAAATTGAACACTATTTGCCGTCACACATTCATATTGTCACGCAAGGTAACATTGTGGCGGATAGTTTAGCCGATTATTTGGAACGTCATCCAGAGCTCGAACAGGTTTGCTCTAAAGGTGGAAAAACCCGCTTTTTAACGACTGAATCGGCCGAGAAATTTCAATCATCAGCCTCTATTTTTTTACAACAAACCATAGAAGCAGAACATATTTCGTTGGATTAATTACATCATCTCAATACATTTTATGCAACTTAAGCTCAAAAATCCCCTTGTATTTTTCGATTTAGAAACCACTGGAACCAATATTGTATCCGATCGGATTGTGGAAATTTCGTATCTTAAAATTTCTCCTAATGGCATGGAAGAAAGTAAAACCATGCGTATCAATCCGGGCTGTCATATTCCAGCAGAATCGAGTGCTATACATGGTATTTACGACCAAGATGTGGCTAATGCGCCCGTATTTAAAGCCGTTGCTAAAAACATAGCCAAAGATATTGAAGGTTGCGACTTGGCGGGTTATAACTCCAATCGCTTTGATATTCCGTTGTTGGCCGAAGAGTTTTTGCGTGCTGATGTGGATATTGATTTGATGAAACGTAAATTTGTGGACGTACAGGTGGTTTTTCATAAAATGGAACAACGTACGTTGAGTGCTGCTTACCAATTTTATTGCGCTAAAAATTTGGAAGATGCGCACACAGCTGAAGCGGATACCAAAGCTACGTACGAAGTGCTCAAAGCGCAACTCGACCGCTATCCTGACTTACAAAATGATGTGGAATTTTTATCCAAATTTACCTCGTTCAATCGCAATGTAGATTTTGCAGGTCGTATTGTGTACAACGATAAAGACGAGGAAATTATCAATTTTGGCAAATATAAAGGTCAAAAAGTAGAAGATGTGTTGCGTAACGACATGGGCTACTACGGCTGGATGATGCAAGGCGATTTCCCGTTGTACACCAAAAAGGTTTTGACCAATATCAAATTGCGTATGTTTGGTAAATAACCAATTTCCAACTGATATAAAAAAGCACTCAACGATTTTTCGCTGGGTGCTTTTTTTGTGGTGGATAACTTTAGTTTTTTATTTCATAAAATTTGTGAACAACATCTGCAATTTTATTTATCTTTGCGCGTCTTTAAACCTCTATCTATGAATAGTGTTTTTATCTTATTGAACAGTTTAAGTGATTGGAAGCCATACTGTTCGAGTGAAAGTGTGATGACGGTTTCCGATTATTTGGAACACCAATACGTGGGACGTACACCGCAACTAGTTATTAACTTAGCCAACGATTATAGTTATAATTCCGAAGGCTATTATTGTTCACTGTTGGCCCAAGCGCGTGGACATCGAGTGATTCCTGGTGTAGATACGCTCAATAAACTGGAAAGTGGCATGGGTATACGTATGTCGGACGTGCTTCAAAAGCAGTGTCATCAATACATCACACATAACAATTTGACCGAAACGTGGTCTCTGAATATCTATTTTGGACAATGTAAGGAAAAAGGTTTAGAGAAAATTGCCCGCTATATTTTTGATAATTATCCAAGTCCGCTATTGCGTGTTACGTTTAACACTCAAAAACGTAATCAATTGGAATCCGTTCAATCGCTACCCTTAAACCGCTTGAGCGATTCGGAACAAGATGATTTTGCCGACGCGCTCGACCATTTCAACAAGAAAGTGTGGCGCTCTCCACGTTGCTCTAAATCAACGCGTTACAGCTTGGCTATTTTACACGACCCAGCTGAAAAATTCCCACCGAGCGATAAACAAGCTATCAATAAATTTTTGGAAGTAGCTAAACGCATGAATATTCATGCCGAATTGATTACCGAAGATGACGCTACGCGTTTAATGGAGTTTGATGGTCTGTTTATTCGAACCACAACGTCGCTCAACCACTACACCTATAATTTATCGCAGAAAGCCGCTCTCAATGGCATGGTGGTGATTGATGATCCACAGTCGATTATTCGTTGCACCAATAAAGTATATCTGTCGGAATTATTCGAAAAAGGGAAAATTTCAGCTCCAGCATCGCTCTTGTTGTTTCGTTCGCAGGACTATACGTTTGAAGCTGTGAGTGCGCAAATTGGTTCACCATTTATTATTAAAATTCCTGATGGTTCATTTTCTATTGGTATGCGTCGTGTGACGAATGAAGCGGAATTTAAAGAAGCTATCGAACATCTGTTTCAACATTCGTCTATTTTATTGGTGCAAGAGTATATTCCTACGGAGTTCGACTGGCGTGTGGGTGTGTTGAATGGCGAACCGCTGTTTGCTTGTAAATATTACATGGCCAAAGGACATTGGCAAATTTACAATCACGCCGTCACGGGCAAAAATCTGTGTGGTCCGTGGGAAACCGTGCCTATTTATCAAGTGCCTTCTAAAGTGCTCGATTTGGCGGTAAAAGCGTCTGCTTTGATTGGTAAAGGTTTGTACGGAGTCGACCTCAAAGTGGTGAATGGCAAACCGATGGTAATTGAAATTAACGATAATCCAAGTATCGACCACGAAGTAGAAGATGCGGTTATTGGCGATGAATTGTACTACCGTATTTTACACTATTTTGTGAGCAAGCTCAACCAAATGCACGCCGCTTTATGACCCCAGCATGTGTTATAGAAACTGGTAAATTGAGCCATTTACCGGATGTGGTAGCACTCGAAAAAGCCTGTTTTGGTGCCGACCAATTCTCGAAACGGCAATTGGCTTATTTGATGACGAAAGCACAAGGCGCATTTTTGGTGGCGTGTCACGAAGCGCGTGCGGTGGGTTATGTGTCGTTGGTGTGTCGCGCGAATTCTACCAATTTACGCATCTATTCTATTGCGGTAGATCCTACGTTTCAAGGACAACACGTGGGGCAGTTATTGCTCGATAGAACACTACAATTTGCGCGTGAACAGCAGTTGCAACAAATCAGCCTAGAAGTGAATGTAAATAATGCGGCCGCTATTGGCTTTTACCAGAAAAATGGATTCCAAACCGTCGGTCTTATTCCCGCCTATTACCACGATGGCTCGGCGGCGTATCGGATGCGGTTAAAGGTGTGAGGATTTATATTTCACTCTTAAATCTCTTTTGAAAAAGGCTAATTCTTCTATAAATCATCTGTAAAATCTTGTTACGTCTTCTCACAGATTGTTTATGTCCATTGATTCTTGAATTCATCAATTTTCTCGTCTAACAGAATAGAAAATTTAGAGTCTTTAAATTTTTCCACTTTCTCAAATTTTTCAATGATTTTTTTAGTTTGTGTCCAAATCTGGATTATTTCTGAAATTTTTGGACTCAGAGCCATTGCATTATCAGGCGTGTAGTGAACTGTTTTATTACGTAGACTAAATAAATTAACTATTTCATTCAAATTAACCTTATTATTTGAAAGGTCTTCTTTGAATATAAAAATCAATCGTTCCATGATTTTAGCCATAGAAATTCTTGCGTAACTTAAATCATCAATTAAATCAATTTGTTTTAGAAATAAGAGATGCCGATTTACTAATATTTCAATAAAAAATCCAAAATTATTAAGGTGTCCAAGTATTTCTATTGAGTTTATAGTATGTTTGAGTTCAAAATTATGATTTTGTGTTTTTGATAAATATTGTGATTTAATCCAAGAATTAGACATTGCTTCAATAGTTTCATCTGTTAAGACATCACAAATATCTGATCTTAGACACTCTATGGGATTATCTGGCAGATGTAGATTTTCAACAATCTTCTTGTCATTATCTGTCGGGGTTATAGATTCTAAATCCTTAGCAAAAAGAAAAAGGGCTAATTCGGCTTTCATACACTCATTTATGTAGTGAAAAGATTCATTCAGATAGAAATTAGCCCCTTCAGCCAATTTTGAGTAAGTGTCAATGTCGTGATTTTTCTTCATTTTTGTTTTAGCAATCAGCTATTCTAATAATGTTTCACAAATATATGGCTTTTATCTCCTTTTGTACGTGTATTTTATTTCGCGGAAATCCAAGTAAGGCGCTAATTTACGTAAGTCGTCAGGCGTGAATTCGGGCAACGCTTTGAGTTCGTCCAGGCTGTGGAGCCCTTCTTTGGCACGGCGTAATTCGTAAATGGCTTTGGCTTGGTAAAAGTTGATATACGGATGACTTTTCAGCTTTTCTACGGTGGCTTTATTTACCAAAATCGGTTTAATAGAATCGGCGGTGGCGGACAAATAGGGTTGGAGTTCGGTGTACACGTTTTCGGGGAAATTTGGCAGTTCCAGCAATTGCGCTGGCGATGCAAAACCGCCTAATCGCTTACGATAACTGATAATTTGCTTGGCGCGTCCACTACCAATGCCGCGTAAGTTCTTCAATTCTGTGGTGTCGCAGCGGTTTAAATCCACATAAACTGGCTCGTACGATTTTTTCTTTGGGGTTTCTGGTGTGGCGGTTGGTGCAATCTGAATGTAAGGTTTTAATACCTCAAAATAGTCAGGTTTCATGCCGTACACTTTGGCAAAATCGTCAGCAGTTTTGAATTTTCCGCCTTTTAATCGGTAGTTTACAATGTTTTTGGCGACGTATGGTTTTAGTCCCAAACGCACAAAGCCAGCGGAGTCGAGCGTGTTTGGATCAAACGGAAACAATTCTGCTTGCGGTTTTTCGCTGCCAAATGATTTATACGATTGCTTTTCAAATGGCGATTCGTACGTGGAGCGTGGCAGGTTTTCCAACGATTTTTCGAAGGCTGCCACTTGTGCTCTGAACAGTGAATCGTTATCGGGCACAGGCGGCGTTACCAACTTTGGCAGTAATAAATTGATGCTTATTACCACCACAATGAGCACCAATAACAGTAGAATGCCAACTTGCTGCCCACGCGAAAAATATAAGAATTGCTTAAACACGTCGTGTTATTTAGTCGATGGTTACTTCGCCTCGTAATGGTGTGCTCATTTGGCGACGAATTTCTTCCGAATTTTCAGTTTGTCCCAACAGATACATCAGTTTGGTCACAGTCGCTTCCAACGTCATATCAAATCCACTTACAATGCCTGCTTTTTGCAGATTGATGCTGGTTTCGTAACGTCCCATTTCCACACTGCCGCTTCGGCATTGCGTTACATTCACAATGACAATGCCTTTGTTGGTGGCTTGTTTTAAGAGTTCAAACAGCCATTCCACGCGTGGCGCATTGCCAGCTCCAAAACTTTCGAGCACCACAGCGCGTAAACCAGCGATAGAAAGTATGGCGTTTACCGTAGCTTCCGTAATGCCAGGGAAAATTTTAAGAATCGCAATGTTCGTATCGAGTTGCGTTTGTATGGCAAATGGTTTTTTCTCTGTTTCGTGGTGAATGTACGCGGAAGCGTATTTTATGTGAACGCCCGTTTTGGCAAGTTCTGGATAATTAAACGACGCAAACGCATTGAATGCTTCGGTATTTCGTTTGGTAGCACGGTTGCCGCG
Source organism: Paludibacteraceae bacterium (assembly GCA_028694915.1). Taxonomy (GTDB): domain Bacteria; phylum Bacteroidota; class Bacteroidia; order Bacteroidales; family Paludibacteraceae; genus W0P28-013. The sequence goes on along the minus strand of JAQVJY010000002.1, from coordinate 80,780 downwards.
CATCAATTTATCTTCAAAAAAGAGACACACTTCGGGCACCATCGCTTCGTGGCGTTCGTTTTTGGCAGCAGCGAGTTCAATGGCGGTAATTAAATTTTCTTTCGCATCGCTTCGCAACACACCCACAGGCAATTGAGAGCCAGTAAAAATAACGGGTTTTGTCAAATTTTCGAGCATAAAACTCAATGCAGACGACGAATAAGCCATGGTATCTGTTCCGTGTAGTACCACAAAACCATCAAATGCATCGTAATGGTCGCGAATAATTTCAGCGATACGCACCCACGATTCGGGCTGAATATCCGACGAATCGATAAGCGGATTGAACGACACCGAAGAGATGTTTACGCGCAACATTTTGAGCTCTGGAATAAAACTGAGCACTTGTGCGCTGTCGAGTGGTGAAAGTGATTGTGTGGCAGGATTTTCGCCCATGCTAATGGTGCCACCGGTAAAAATAAGCAGAACAGAACTGTCGTTTTTCATAGTACAAATAGCTGATTTGTGCCCACAAATGTATGAAAAATTGGTGATAATAGAATTACCTTTCATTAAAAATAGTTTTGATGCTCTGTTACAATAACTTTCTAGTTATTTGTTACTTTGATTTTTTTAGAATAACTTTGCGTGTTGACTTCGGATATCTGTTATACTCAACTTTATTTAGTGCATAAATTATGAAAAAATTAGTAGTTATTGCTGCGTCTTTGGCTAGTATCGTTTTGATACTATTTTCGTCGTGTGAAACACCTGTTACGTTCGATGAAACGCTTTTAATTGGTAAATGGGAAAGACCTTCTAATAATGGTCTTGAGTGTTATCGTTATGATGCCAATTATAACGGTGTAACTTGGGATACGGGTGAAGATGTTTCTGAAGCTGAAGGACAACCATTCACGTGGTCAGTTGAAAGTGCTACTATGACTCATATTCACATTATGGAAATGGGTGGAAAGATTCCAAAAACGTATACGCTTTTAACACTTAACGACTCCACATTGAGTTATAAAGATGTTTTCGGAGTTTCGTTTACCTTTATCAAAGTAAAATAATAGAATCAACTATGAAAAAAACATTTAAAATAGTAGCGTGGACAATTGGTTCGCTCGTCGTGGTGGTATCGCTTGTGGCAGCCATAGCTATTTGGTTGGTATTTACGCCAGCTAAATTGACGCCGATTGTACGCCAACAATTACCCAAATTTGTGACGTGCGAAACCACGTTGGATCAAGTCGATTTGACTTTCTTTTCGACGTTTCCGCATTTTGGACTGCATGTGACCAATGTCTGTGTGAAAAATCCCGTGGCGGGCGCTCCTTCGGACACACTTGCTTACATCGGCGATTTGACAGCCACCATCGATTTGATGGCATTTTTGAAACACAACGATGTGATATTAAATCAGTTCTATTTAGAAAATGGCGTTGCCAATGTTTATACCAATGCGCAAGGAAAAACCAATTACGACATCATGGTGCCTTCGGAAGTGGAAGATACCACAACATCTACGTTCTCGTTTGGAAAAATGGCGTTAGAATCGGTCAGCGTTAAAAATCTTCGCCTTGTTTATACCGATGAACAGGCACATATGTATGGCTCAATCGATACAATGAATGCGGATATGAATGCCGCTTTTCTCGGCGAAAATGGCGATGCACAATTGAAAGGCGACTTGGCTGGTGTGCGTTTTGAAATGAAAGATTCTGCCAGTTCTATGAGCACAAACTTAGCAACTGTGGAACTCGCTTTTGATGGCACGAAAACAGGTTCCGAACTTGCTGGAGATGTGCAATTGCATTTACCGAATTTCTCATTCAAAATGGATGGCGTAGATTATGCCAAAGCGCTTAATATCGTGATTGATGGGCCGATTGCCGCCAATATGAATACGTTGAAGTTTGCGCCTCGCGAAACCAAAGTTACTATCAACGAGCAAGAATTAACGTTAGATGGTTGGGCACAATATGCCGAAAATGGTGATATTCCGATGGATATTAATTTTACATCGGCCACCTTGGATTTGAAAACCGTATTAAACTTATTGCCAAAAGAGTATGCCGATATGCTTTCCGACTTGACTGCCGAAAGTGATTTCGATGCTTCGGGCAGTGTGAAAGGTATTTATAACGATTCGTTGATGCCACAAATTAGTGTTACTACCAATTTTGAACGTGGAACAATTGCTTATAAAGGTTTCCCATATGTTTTGAAATCGGTTAAAGGTACGGCTGTGGTATTTATCGATATGAATCCGAACGCAAAATCGTCGGTTAAAATCACCGATTTATCCGCAAAAACAGGTACGTCGTTGTTGCGTGCCAAAGGCGATATCACCGATTTGATGGGCGATTTTAAGTGTGATTTCCTAATTAAAGGCGATTTGAATTTGCCTGAAATGGCGTGGTTTTTGCCCGAAGGTATGAAAGTGACGATGAAAGGTCGCGCTAAAGGAGAAGTGAAAACCAGTTTTAAATTGGACGATTTTATGGCGATGGATTTACATAAAATTAAAGCCAGCGGTGCCTTCGACGTGCGCGATTTGGATGTTGTGTACGAAGATAGTATGTTGGTAAAAGCGCCTACCGCATCCATGAGTTTTAATTTGCCAAGTAATCGTACCAACAAACAATTCACCGAATTGCTTTCAATGGGTATTAAAACGCCTAATGCTAATTTGGAAATGTTGGATTTCGCAAAAGCCGATATGGGCGGTGCCGATTTGCAATTGGGCTTTTCCGATTTTATGGATAGTACCAAGATGATGTCCATGACGTGCGATTTTGACGTACAACATCTGTTAGCATTGATGGATACGATGAGTGTAGACGTTCGTCATCCACAAGGAACGGTTACGTTGTCGCCATCACGTCGTAATCCTAAAAACCCACGATTAAACCTCAAATATCAGAGTCAAGCGCTGGTAGCCAATATGGGTTCTACCATGAAAATGGACACCAAATATTTGAATGTGTCAGCCTCTACTACTTATGATGAGACACAAGAAAATACCTATTTACGTTGGAATCCACGTTTAAATGTCGACTTTAACAATGGTCATATTCGGTTAGCGTCAGTGGCGTATCCTATTGACATTCCAACTATTAAATTTAATTTCACGCCGCGTCAATTTGTAATTGATGATAGCCGCGTCATTATTGACCAATCCGATTTCTCATTAAAAGGCGAAGCAACCAATTTACGGAAATTTGCCCAAGGTAAAGGCTTGCTCGAAGGGAAATTTGATTTTGTATCGGAACAAACCAATTTGAATCAATTGATGGATTTAATGGATGGTTTTGGTGCTAGTGATTCTACCGCTACCACAGCTGTGGCTTCTACCACACCGTCCGCTCAAGCACCCAATCCATTTATGGTGCCTAAAGGTGTGAATGTAACACTCAATACACAAATCAAAAAAGCACTGTATGCCGATAATGTTTTGGAAAATGTGGGTGGCAAATTGACCATAAAAGATGGCGTGATGGTTTTGGAGCAAATTGGTTTTACCTCCGAAGCTGCCGAAATGCAACTCACGGCGCTTTATCGTAGCGACCGTCGCGATCATTTGTTCGCTGGTTTTGATTTCCATTTGTTGAATATCGACATCAAGAAGTTGATTCACATGGTGCCCGATGTGGATACGATTTTCCCGATGCTGAAATCGTTTGATGGACGCGCTCAATTCCACATAGCCGGTGAAACTTACATGAAAGGTAACTATGATTTAAAAATATCTACGTTGCGTGGTGCTACCGCTATCGAAGGTAAGGACTTGGTTTTATTGGATAGCGAACTATTTGGACGCATTGCGAAACCGCTTTTGTTTAGTCGTAAAACCAAAAATAAGGTTGATAGCATTAGCGCTGAAGCTACTGTGTTCCGCAACGAAGTGGATATTTATCCTTTCATGATGTCGATGGATAATTATTCGGCCATTGTGGCTGCGCGATACGATTTAAGCCATAATTATAATGCGCATGTAGAAACGGTGTCGCCTATTCGTTTGGCTTTAAATATTATAGGTAATGCCACTAATCTGGATCAAATGAGTTTTAAATTGGATAAAACCAAATACAGTAATCTCTATAAACCAGAAAAACGCAATGCAACCGAAGAGCGCACCATGGCCTTGAAGAAACTTATTGCAGATGCATTAAAAGATAATGTCAAATAAGGCATTGACGCCCTATTAATTAAAAGCTTCCTCGTAAAAGAGGAAGCTTTTTTTGTCTATTAAACTAGCTTAACTATTTTTTTATTGAATTTCGATAAAAATAGTTTGATTTTCAAATAATAATACCTTACTTTGTGACGTTAACAGTTTAGTTAAAAGGAGTCATTAATTCCTTATTATCATCGAATTATTATATAAAAATAAAAAATAATAGTATTTTGTATTGCATAGTACTAAAATATATCATAACTTTGTCGCCGAAATAATAATGATTAATCTACGTGGTAAGTCTAATTAAATTCATAAACAGATGATTCATCTTGAAAATATTCACAAAACGTATTATGCAGGTTCGCCCTTGCATGTGTTGAAAGGTGTCGATTTGGACGTGGCCGATGGCGATTTTGTGTCCATTATGGGAGCTTCTGGTTCTGGTAAATCCACGTTACTCAATATTGTTGGTATTTTGGATAATTACGATGAAGGTAATTATTACCTCGATGGTCGTTTAATTAAAGACTTAACAGAAACACAGTCGGCTAAAGTTCGTAATGAAATGATTGGTTTTGTGTTCCAGTCGTTCAACTTAATTAACTTCAAAACCGCACTCGAAAATGTAGCATTACCTTTATATTATCGTGGTGTTTCGCGTAAAAAACGTAATGCTATTGCGTTGGACTATCTCGACCGTTTAGGTTTAAAAGATTGGGCAGATCACTTGCCTAGCGAAATGTCGGGTGGACAAAAGCAGCGTGTGGCTATTGCGCGTTCCATCATTGCGAAACCACGTCTTATCTTAGCCGATGAACCTACGGGCGCTTTGGATAGTACCACGTCACAAGAAGTGATGGATATTTTACGTCAAGTGAATCGCGAAGAAGGTATTACGATGTTAATTGTGACACACGCACGCGAAGTGGCCGAACAAACCAATAAAATAGTGAATTTTAAAGATGGTTTAATTAGTAGTATTGAGGATATTAAACAACTCTAGTCGAGTTTATCAGTATATGAAAGACCTTTTTCAGGAAATATTTTTAACCATTCGTGCCAATAAAATGCGTACGTTTCTCACGGGATTTTCTATTTCGTGGGGTATTTTTATGCTGATTATTTTGTTGGGCGCTGGTAATGGTTTGCAAAATGGTATGATGGAAGGATTTCGGTATATGTCTAAAAATTCCATTTCGCTGTATCCAGGTTTTACTTCTATGCCTTACAACGGTATGCAAAAAGGGCGTCGCATTCGTTTTTCCCAAAGTGATATCGAATTCTTACGTCGTAATTTAACTAATGTATCGGCTTTTTCTCCTATTTATAACAAATGGAGTTCTAACATCGTGAATGGTAAGGAAGTGGTGTCGAGTACCATGTCGGGCGTGGAACCCGATTATCAAGTGATGCGTAGTTTGGAAATTACTTCTGGACGATTTATTAATTTAGCCGATAATCGTCAGAACCGAAAAGTGGTAGTGATTCATCCTAAGACAGCTGAAGTACTGTTCCGTAATCAAAATCCTATTGGTCAGTATGTGGAAATCGATCATGTTCCGTTTCAAGTCATCGGTTTGTATGACGAAGATGGTGCGGCTCGACGTTCTCCTTCGTTTTATATTCCGCTCAATACGGCACAGATTATATTTAATCCTTCAGGATACATTGATGATGTGTCGTTTGTAGTTGAAGGTATTGAAAATAAAGAACAGAGTACCGATTTCAGCAATAAACTGCGTCGTATGTTATCGCAACGTTTACAGTTCGACCCCAACGACCAAAATGCTATTTGGATTCAAGACCGTTTGTCGGATTACATGCAGGCTCAAACTATTTTTAATGGCATCGCCCTATTTGTTTGGATTATTGGTATTGGAACCTTGATAGCTGGTGTGGTTGGTGTAAGTAATATTATGCTGATTACGGTGAAGGAACGCACACATGAATTTGGTGTGCGTAAAGCGTTGGGCGCATCGCCAAGGTCTATTTTGCGTTTAGTGGTTTGGGAATCGCTTACCATTACTACTATTTTCGGGTATATTGGTATGGTTGTGGGTGTGTTACTCACGGAAGGCCTGGCGTCGATTCTGGCACAAAATGCAGCCGCGGCAACCGACGAACCACATATTTTTTTGAATCCAACGGTCGATTTAACTGTTGTGTTAGCAGCTACCGCCATTTTGGTCGTAGCAGGCGTTGTGGCAGGTTATGTTCCAGCTAAACGTGCTGTTAATGTGAAACCTATCGAAGCATTACAACATAAATAATTTAAACGTATGTTTGATTTAGATACATGGCAAGAAATTTGGTTAACAATTACGCGAAATAAATCGCGTAGTTTGTTGACTGCTTTTGGTGTGTTTTGGGGTGTTTTTATGTTGGTGGTGATGGCAGGTTTTGGTGTTGGTATTCGACATGGCATCATGGATGGCGTAGAGCATTTTGAAGCCAATTCCGCGTTCTTTTTTACCGATGCTACATCTGAACCTTATAAGGGTTTTCAACGTGGGAGAACTTGGAACATGACCATGTCCGATTATGAAGCTATTAAACATCAATATGCCGACAGAATAAAATATATGAGTGGCATTATGTTTGGTGAAAGAGGTGGCTCTACCAATAATGTGGTTCGACTTGATAAATTTGGTTCATTTAGTGTTATGGGTTTTTCACCAGATTACAATCGTATCAATCCGAGTCGTATATTGCAAGGTCGTTTTATTAATGATATTGATGTGCGGGAATACCGTAAAGTATGTGTTATTGGTAAACGCGTGGTGAATGATTTATACGGACCAAACGAAGAAGTTATAGGTTCGCTGATTCGTGTAAATGGCATTTATTACACCGTAGTTGGTGTGTGCGAAGCGGTTTCCAAAAATATCAACGTGTTTGGCGATCCAGAGGAGTTGGTAAATTTACCTTTTACTACTTTGCAGCGAGCTCAAAACGAAGGGGATAAAGTTCATAGTATCGCTTTAGCCGCGAAACAGTCTGTGAACATTGCAGACTTGGAAGAAGAGGTGAAAATGTTCCTCAAAAAACGTAATAGCATTGCTCCCACTGATCCTAAAGCAGTAGGTTCGTTTAATGCGAAGAAAATTTTTGATCTTTTTCAAGCTCTGATTATTGGTATTAACGCTTTGATTTGGATTGTTGGTTTAGGAACTTTGCTCGCTGGTGTAGTGGGCGTGAGCAATATTATGTTGGTAACTGTGCGTGAACGTACACAGGAAATTGGGGTACGTAGAGCGTTGGGTGCTTCGCCGTTTACTATTTTGAAACAAATCATGAGTGAAAGCTTGGTGTTAACTTTCTTGGCCGGAATTTTTGGTATTGTACTCGGTGTTGGTGTGCTTGCGGTGGTTTCCCAAATTATGGCTGCTAATCCGTCCGAAAACATGCCTTTAAGTAATCCGCAAATTTCGTTTGGTATTGCTATAGCTGCACTTTTAGTGATTGTAGTGGCGGGTTTATTTGCGGGTTGGCTGCCTTCAAAAAGAGCATTACAAATTAAAGCAATCGACGCATTACGTGATGAATAAATTTTACAAATTATAACTCATAATCAATTATGAAAAAAGCAATTAGGATTATTCTACTTTCTCTTTTGGGAATCGTTGTTATTGGTACATTTGTCTTTTTATGGCAAAAGTCGCAACCTAAAACGGTGGTTTATGAAATTGTGAAACCATCTATTCAAACTATTTCGAAAAAAACCGTTGCTACCGGTAAAATAGAACCACGTAATGAGGTTTCTATTAAGCCACAAATCTCCGGAATTATTGCTAAAATTTATAAAGAGGCTGGGCAACGTGTGCAAGCTGGCGAAATCATTGCGTTAGTAAAGGTTATTCCCGAAATGAGCCAACTTAACAGTGCTGAAAGTCGTGTGAATGTTGCCAAAATTGATTTGGATCGCATTCAAAAACAGTATGAACGCGACGAAAAATTATACGATTCGAAAGTGTTGTCGCGCGAAGATTTTGAACAGAGTAAAGCGAACTATTTAAAATCAAAAGAAGAATTGCAAAATGCCGTTGATAATGTAGAAATTATTAAAGATGGTATTGCAAAACGCTCAGGTTCTTATAGTAACACACAAATTCGTTCAACCATTACAGGTGTCATTCTCGATATTCCAGTAAAAGTGGGTAATTCTGTTATCCAGTCGAATAACTTCAATGATGGAACTACCATTGCTACCATTGCCGACATGAACGATATGATTTTTGAAGGTAAAATTGATGAAACCGAAGTTGGTCGTGTTCACGAAGGGATGCCTATTGTACTGACTGTTGGCGCGTTGCAAGATAAAAAATTTAATGCCACATTGGAGTATATTTCTCCTAAAGGAGTTGAAGAAAATGGCGCTGTGATGTTCGAAATGAAAGCGGCTGCTCGTATTCCTGATTCTGTGGTGATTCGCGCAGGCTACAGTGCCAATGCCGAAATTATTTTAGATCAACGTAAAGATGTGTTGACCATTCCTGAAAGTGCTGTTTCGTTCGAAAATGACTCCGCGTTTGTGTATGTACTCAAAAAGACTAAAGATAAAACTCAAACGTTCGATAAGAAATTTGTGGAATTAGGTCTGTCCGATGGTATCAATATTCAAGTTGTAAAAGGCGTAGTTGATTCGATGGAAATTCGTGGTCTACAAAAAGTAGAAACTGAAAAAACGCCAACACCTCCTGCTAAATAATTAGTTGGTCAAATCCATTTTGATTCTGGTATTTTTACGTCACGTATAAAGTCCGTAATAGAAAATTTAACTCATTATGAAACTAAAAATTATAGTAATTACCATTCTAGCTGTTTTGGCAGCCTCGCTCCAGGCGCAAGAAGTGTGGTCGCTCAGTAAATGTGTCGATTACGCAGTTCAAAATAATATAACGGTTCAAAAAATGGCTTTACAAACCGATTATCAGAAGCTCAATTTGAATACATCACAATGGAGTTTTGTGCCGAACTTGAATGCAGGATTGGGTCAGAATTTTTCATTTGGTCGTGCCACTGGTAATGATAATATCACTACTAGTCAATCACTTGCTTCTACCAATTTTAATGTATCTACTTCTATGCCTTTATTTAGTGGTTTGCGCATTACCAATCAAGTAGCATCTGATAAATTGAATTTGCAAGCCGCTATTGAAGATTTGAATAAGGCCAAAGAAGATTTAACACTCAATGTAACGGCTTATTATTTGAATATTTTGTACAACAAAGAGTTGGTGAATATTACTCAGGAACAGGTAAAGTTGAGTGAAGAACAAGTGAAAAATACCCAAGCATTAGTCGAAAGTGGTAAAAAATCAGAATCGGAATTGTATGAAAATAAAGCACAATTGGCCAATGATCAACAAACCTATATCGAGGCTTCTAATGCTTTGAAATTGGCTATTCTCGATTTGTGTCAAGCTATTAATTATACCGATATTGCCAATTTTGATGTAGCGGCTATTGATACCAAATCGTTGCTCGAGACGTTAGATTTAAGTTTAGTTTCACCTCAAGATGCCTATGCTAAATCGTTATCCTTGCGTCCAGCTATTAAAGCGTCAGAAAATCGTATCGAAAGCAGTAAAAAGGATCTGAAAGTGGCACAATCGGCCTATTATCCGCAACTCGATTTGCAAGCTGGTTATAGTACGGGTTATTTTCACTCTTTTCAATTGAATAATGTAGGATTTGGACAGCAGTTGAAGGACAACAGTAGCGAAGCTGTGGCTTTATCGTTATCAATTCCGATATTCAATAGATTGGCATCTGTGAATCGCGTTAAACAAGCTCGTATTGGAATTTTAAATCAAGAATTGGAATTAGAAAACACCAAACAAGTATTATTGAAAGAGATCCAAACGGCTTATTATAATGCGTTGGCTGCTCGTGAAAAATATACAGCAGCGGGCAAAACATCCGAAGCATCACGCATCTCGTTTGAATTTGAGCAACTCAAATATAATGGCGGGAAATCGACTCCGTTTGATTTTAATAATGCAAAAACACGGCTCGAAAAATCATTAGCACAAGAGGCTCAAGCTAAATTTGAATTCATTTTTAGAACTAAAATCTTTGATTTTTATAATGGCAAGGAACTCACTTTTTAAGGAGGTACTTTCAATATAGTTTTAGTGTCGAATTAATTGTATTGTTTATATCGCTGATAAACTTGGGGTTAGATATTCTAATTCCAAGTTTTTTTACAAATAGAGGTCTAATAGACTTGTTTTTATTAAAAAAAGTTATCTTTGTAATTGTTTCTTTTTGTTAATTTTGAATAGTATACCATGTTTTCAGAATTAAATCTTTTGCAATTATTTGGAGTACATGTGTCATACATTGTACCCATTATTTGTTCTCTGCTCTTCGTCATTTTTATACTAGTTATACCTGAATGGCGACAGGATAAATCTAAACGAGCATTACTTATTTTTTTGTCTGTTTGGTGCTTTGGCATTATAGCGTTAGCTACTTGGGAATTGTTTTGTGTAGAGCCTCCGTATCCTATTATAGATTTCTATTCTTACTGGTTTGGTATCACTGTCTTTCCTTTATTTTATAATTACATTCATTGTGCTTGTTTAGGTCGTTTTTTGTCGCCAAAGGCATGGTTACAATGGTATACCATCCCCATTTTGCTAATTTTAATGTATTTGATAGGAGTCGTGAGTAGGGGCGAGTTGCCTCCTGTTTATACGTGGATTGGCTTTTTAAATCAATTATCAGCCTTGGAAATTTGGGCGCGCCTATTTGCTTTAGTTTTTTATTTGGTTTACACCGTGTTGATTGTTCTTTTGTCTCTGAAACTCTATAGACGTTACAAAAAGGATATTGTTGAAGATTTTTCCTACGATCAAGAAGATATTTCACTTAATTGGCTATTATATGTGCTCGCTTTATTTTTTGTATTCGCTATTTTGTCAGCTATTTCTTTTGTTTTGGAGGCGCTTGTTATAAAGGTTACTCTCAATTACTTGGGTACTATTTTGGTTTCTACGTTTGTGCTATTTGGATTACGTCACAAAACGTTGTATTCTGATTCTTTTTCTCCTCTATCTGCTTTAATTTCTGATGAATACCATTTTAAAGATGAATCTAAAAAAGATAGTTATTCGTTAGATACTAATTTTAGACTTTTAATGGATTGTAAAAAAATTTGGAAATCAGCAGATTTATCAGCTGATGATGTGGTTCGTTTATTGGGTACGAATCGCACTTATTTTTCGCGTTTTTTGCAAGAAACATATCATGCCAATTTCAGAACGCTTATCAATGAGCGCCGTATAATTGAGGCACAGGATTTACTTCGTTCTTGTAAAACATTATCCATTTCGGAAGTCGCTCTTGATATGGGTTTTTCGTCCATTTCATCGTTTAATCTTTGGTTTAAAAAAATAACAGGAATTTCTCCGACCGTTTACCGTAATACTTCAGATTAATATAAAAACTAAATAGGCGTTGCTAAGTCACTTAGCAACGCCTATTTTATATAAAGATAACAGAATTATTCTACCGTTACCGATTTAGCCAAATTACGTGGTTGATCGACATCACATCCTTTCACTACCGCAATGTGATAAGCCAATAGTTGTAAAGGAATGGCGGCCAAAAGAGGTACTAAACACTCTTCGGTTTCCGGAATGCAAATGCTATAATCAGACATATCTCTTACCACGGTATCGCCATTTGTTACAATCGAAATAATACGTCCCTTGCGCGCTTTGATTTCTTGAATATTACTTACCACTTTTTCGTACGTTCCACACTGTGGTGCAATTACTACAACTGGCATCTCTTGATTAATTAAAGCAATAGGTCCATGTTTCATCTCGGCAGCTGGGTAACCTTCGGCATGGATGTATGAAATTTCTTTCAGCTTTAAAGCGCCTTCCATGGCAATAGGATAATTATAGCCACGACCTAAATAGATGAAGTTTTGTGCGTAAGTGAATGTTTTAGCAAATTCAGCGATACGGTCGTCTTGCTTTAACGTTTCCGAAATTTTTTCTGGAATTTTGGCCAATTCAGATACAATTTGCAAATATCGTTCGTCGCTTAATGTACCTTTTTCTTTACCAATCATTAATGCCAACATGGTGAGTACCGTAACTTGTGCGGTAAAAGCTTTGGTAGAAGCCACTCCAATTTCTGGACCAACGTGTGTGTAACAGCCTGAATGTGCTGCTCTTGGAATAGATGCGCCAACTACGTTGCATATTCCAAAAATAAAGGCACCGTGCGATTTGGCTAATTCAATAGCTGCTAATGTATCGGCAGTTTCTCCTGATTGAGAAATTGCAATCACCAAATCGTCTTCATTGATAACAGGACTGCGATAACGGAATTCTGATGAATATTCCACTACTACAGGAATACGAGCAAACTCCTCGATGGCATACATGCCAATCAAGCCAGCATGCCATGAAGTACCACAAGCAGTGATGATAATGCGTTTTGCATTCAGGAACTTTTCTTTATTATCAATAAAACCTGCTAGTGTAATGTTATTATGCTCAATGTTCACACGGCCACGCATACTTGTAGCAAGTGTGGTTGGTTGTTCAAAGATTTCTTTTAGCATGAAGTGTGGATAACCACCTTTCTCGAGTTGACTTAAGGTCATTTCCAGTTTTTTGATTTCTGGAGTTTTTACAACATTACCAATCGTTCTAATGCTAATTTCCTTGCCACGTTGCAGATGTACTATTTCTTGCTCTCCTACGTACACTACTTTATTTGTAAATTCCACGATTGGAGTAGCATCCGATGCTAAAAAGAATTCATCCTCTCCAATGCCGACAACGAGTGGGCTACCTTTACGCGCAGCCACCATTTCATCGGGATTATTTCGATCTAAAACTACAATGGCATAAGCACCAACCACTTGGTTTAATGCTAATTGTACGGCGGTTTGTAAATCTGTTTTATCAGTTGTTTTGATATATTCGATAAGTTGCACTAACACTTCTGTGTCAGTTTCGCTTTTGAATGAATAACCGTGTTTCATCAAACCTTGTTTGAGTACCGCATAGTTTTCTATAATTCCATTGTGTATAATGGCCAATTCTTCTGATTCAGAGTAGTGAGGGTGAGCATTTACTTGGTTTGGCTCTCCATGCGTAGCCCAGCGAGTGTGTGCAATACCTATAGTGCCCGACACGTCTTTAGATTCTACCGCGTGTTCCAAATCAGCCACTTTGCCTTTGGCTTTGTACACTTTTAACTCTTGTTTACTATTAATCAATGCTACGCCTGCACTATCGTAACCACGATACTCCAAACGATGTAAGCCTTTGATCAAGATAGGATAAGCGTCGCGTTTGCCAATGTAACCTACAATTCCACACATAATTTTGATGTTAAAAGTTTGTAAAACAGTTGCAAATTTCGTCTTTTTTATCCGTTTTTGCAATAGCTGCAACATTTTTTATTTATGTTTTTACAAGTTGTTCATCTGTTTTCAGAAAATTTCTTACTATCTTTGTTCTTATTACTTGATTTTTGCGGATATAATGGAACAGAATGAATTGTATATGAGTCGTTGTTTGCAGCTCGCACAGCAAGCTGAAGGGCATACTGCTCCAAACCCTATGGTTGGTGCCGTGATTGTGTGCGATGGCGTCATTATCGGTGAAGGGTATCATCATCGTTGCGGAGAACCGCATGCCGAGGTTAATGCAATTCGCTCGGTAAACGACCAAAATTTGCTGATGAAATCGACACTTTATGTTAACTTGGAGCCCTGTTCCCATTATGGAAAAACGCCGCCTTGTGTACAGCTGATTATTGATAAAAAAATTCCTCGCGTGGTTATTGGCATGGGCGATCCAAATCCTAAAGTCAATGGTCGTGGTATTCAAATGCTACGTGAAGCTGGTATAGAAGTCGTTGAAAATGTATTGAATGATAAATGTCAAGACCTCAATAAGCGGTTTGTAACCATGTTTACAAATAAACGTCCGTTTGTTATTCTCAAATGGGCACAAACACAAGATGGTTTTATTGACGCCTCGCGAACCACTTCAGAGATTCCTCCATTGCGTATTTCAAATGAGGTAACCAAAACCTTGAATCATCAAATTCGTTCGATAGAATCGGCGATTTTAGTTGGTACTAATACGGCATTGCTTGATAATCCACATCTTACGGCACGTAAATGGAGCGCTCGTAATCCTGTTCGTATGGTAGTCGATAAATCTTTGCGTATTCCGTCCGATTATCGTCTTTATGATCAGACAACACCAACGGTAATTTTTACCGATAAAATGGTAGAAAATAAAACTAATATTACATTTGTCAAATTAGATTTTTCTAAAGCAATTGTGCCTCAAATAGTGGACTATTTATATCAAGCCAATTTGTCCTCACTCATTGTTGAGGGTGGCACTCAATTACTACAAGCATTTGTTGACGCTCATTTGTGGGATGAAGTTCATATCGAAACTTCGCCAGAAATTATTGGTGCCGGTGTTAAAGCACCCAATATTTCGATGAAAATAATCGACACTAAGTGGTACGATCAAAATATAATGGTAATAGGAATTCCAGAGGCATGAATTTGGTATCTGACATAGTATATTGGATTGTTGTTGTGTTATTTGTTTACACGATTGCGATGATTATTTTTGCTATTTTGTTGGAAAATCGCAATCCACTCAAATCCATAGCTTGGGTTTTGGTGCTGGTTTTACTTCCTTTTGTTGGCCTTGTTATTTATGTGTTGTTTGGACAGGATTTTCGGCGTCGTAAAATTATTTCGAAAAAAAGTATCAAGAAATTTTCGCGCCCAGCTCACTCTGATTTCGACTTTAAAGCCTTTTTTAAAGACGACACCTTGCCTGTAGAAAATCAAAAACTGGTTTCGCTCTTATATAACAATGCTGAAGCGTATCCTTATACCAATAGTAAAGTAAAAATACTCACGACTGGCTTTGAAACCTTTGATAGCCTGTTTTACGATATTGAACAGGCACAAAATCATATTCATTTAGAGTTTTACATTATTCAAGATGATGAAGTTGGTAATCGTTTGCGTCAACTACTTATTCGTAAAGCAGAAGCTGGTGTTCGAGTTCGGGTTATTTATGATTATTTAGGCGGATTTGATTTGTCTAAATCGTATCTACAATCATTGCGAGATGCAGGTGTCTACATACAGCCGTTTTTACCGCTCAAAAAATCAATTGGTTTCAGTAAAATGAATTATCGTAATCATCGTAAAATTGTGATTATTGATGGTGTGATAGGTTATACGGGCGGATTGAATATTGCCGATAGATATTTAAATGGAAATAAATTGGGTTTGTGGCGCGACACACAAATTCGTATTGAAGGTTCTGCTGTGCGTGGCTTACAACGTGTTTTTCTGATTGATTGGTTTTTTGTGGATAATAAAATAATAACGCATCCCAAATATTTTCCTACCGTTTCTCCTTCTGCCAATAACAATTTAGTACAAATTGTCGGGTCTGGGCCAGATTCCGATTGGAAAACGATTATGCAAGGTGTTGTGTCGATTATTGCAGGTGCGTCTCAGTATGTCTATATTCATACGCCTTACCTCATTCCTACGGAAAGCGTTTTAACGGCTATGCAAACGGCTGCTTTGAGTGGTGTAGATGTACGTGTTATGTTACCCGAAAAATCGGATACATGGTTGGTTACGTTAGCCTCAAATTCTTATTTACAACAGCTTTTGGAGTCAGGTGTTCGGGTGTTTATGTATCAACATAACTTTTTGCACAGCAAAGCTATTGTCGCCGATGATCGTGTGTCGACTGTTGGTACAGCCAATATGGATGTGCGTAGTTATGAGCACAATTTTGAGATAAATGCGTTTGTTTTGGATGAGAAAGTGGCTGCCACCTTAAAACGTCACTTTTTAAAAGATTCGCACAGTTGTGTAGAACTAAAACTCGATGTATGGAAGTCGCGTAAACGTATCGATCGTTTTAAAGAATCCTTTGCTCGACTGTTTAGCCCGCTAATTTAAGCGTTTTTAGAATCGTCTACTTCTTCAAAATCTACATATTCTCCCGTCTTTTTAAATACATTGCGGCGCTGTTTATCGCGTTTTGCCTCATTATCTACTGGTGTTTCAGTATCTGACATTGGGTCTTTTGGGCGTTTAGTACGCACAAATAAAGAACGTATGAAACTGATACCAATAAGTAATACCAATAAAACGATGAACAATAAAAAGAAGAATATAGATCCTAAAACTGAAAACATAATTGATAGAATTTAAATAGTACGATTTACATCACAAAAATAATGCAAAACATGAAATTTGACAAATAAATTAAACCTTTTGACAGAATGTCAGTCTGAATGGATGTGAGAACAAAACAAATCTATTTATTTTTAAATTTTAATGGTATGAAAAAATTAAGTTTATTGGCATTTGCCTTAATTTTAGCAGTGGGAACTTTGGTGGCTCAACCAGGCAGATCTAACCGTGCTAATTATTCTCCGGAAACACGAGCTATGATGCGTCTTGACGCTTTAGCTTCTACGGTAGAGTTGTCTAAAAGTGAGCGTACTCAGGTTTTGGAATTATTTACAAGCCAAGAGAAAGAAAGAGCTACTAAACGTGCTCAAATGGACTTGCAACGCGAACAACGTCGTGCAGAGATGGATGAGCTTCGTGTAAAAAATGATGCTTCATTGAAAAAGATTATTGGCGACGAAAGATTTGCTAAGTATGAAGTGGTTCGCACAGAACGACAATCAACCAGAAGAACTAATGTTGATGGTAAACCTTGTGGTATGAATCAACGAGCTGGTTCGGCAGATGGCGTGAGACCTTGTGGTCGCAGGTAAAGTGATCTGTAGCTTTAAACTAAAAAATCCCCTTTTCATCATTGAAAAGGGGATTTTTTAGTTTGCAAGGGTTGGTTATTTAAAAAGCATCGATGATGGCTTTGAAATCTGCGCATTGTAGCGCTGCACCTCCAATTAAACCGCCGTCGATATCTGGATTGGCAAATAAGCCAGCTGCGTTTTTGCCATTACAGCTTCCACCGTAAAGAATAGAACAGTTGTTGGCTACTTCTTTACCATATTTTTCACTTACCAAACTGCGGATGTAAGCGTGTATCTCTTGAGCTTGTTCTGGAGAAGCTGTTAAGCCTGTGCCGATAGCCCATACTGGTTCGTATGCTAAAACTAATTTGCTAAAATCTTCGGCCGACAAATTGAATACTGAACCTTCCAATTGCGCTTTTACTACTTCGTTTTGTTTGTTCGCTTCGCGTTCTTCTTTTACTTCGCCAATGCAGAAAATAGGTGTTAAGTTATTTTCGAGCGCTAGCACCACTTTATCTTTTAGAATTTCGTAGGTTTCGCCATAATAAGCGCGACGTTCGCTGTGGCCAAGAATACAATAAGTAGCACCAGTAGACGCTACCATAGCAGCAGAAACTTCGCCCGTATAGGCACCAGAAGCTTTGTTAGCACAGTTTTCGGCAGCCACTTCAATGCAGCTTCCTTTGAGTAATTCTGATAGAGTAGCCAAGTGAATAAATGGTGTACCAATTACTACTTCGCAGTTTGGTTTTGTAGTTAATGCGTTTTTAAGTTCGGTAGCTAAAGCTACGCCTTCTTGCAGGGTTTTGTTCATTTTCCAGTTACCTGCTACAATGTTTTTTCTCATGTTGGTTTTATTATTTATTGATGTTGATAATTATTGACTGTAAGTTAATCTTATTTTTTTATGAAAAGCCCACGTGAAACTGTGAAAGAGTGTCGTCCTACTCCTAGTGTTTGAGGAATGCCATTTTTCCATAATACAATAGCAGTTCTATCATCTAATCTATAATTTACTACAGCGTTGCTTAAAACAATTTCTCCTAAAACGTAGATGTCACCATTTGAAACACAAATTGAACGAGCAACCGAACTTATGCCCTCTTTACTTAATGTTTGTGGTGTACCATTAATCCATAATGTCGCTCTATTGTTGACATCTCCTACTACGTATACGTTATCTCCTTCTACATAAATATCACGCGTTTGTGAACCTAATTCATTTGAAAGTCTTATTGCTGAATCATTTTTCCAAAATGTTGCATAGTGATAAAAAAAATCTTCAACATAATCTCCTGCAATGTAAATATCCTTGTTAACCACACACAGTGAAGATGCGGAATAGCATGATTCCTGCATGGATTTTACCATTTCGCCATTTTCCCATATTTCACCACTATATCCGAGTACATAAATGTCGTTATTCGCTTCAACCATATCTTGAGCGCATGAATACCAATCAATAGGTAATCTTTGAGTAGCTCCATTTTTCCATAATCCGGGCCTGGAATACATATATGTTCCACCAGTATGGGCATCCTCTCCACCTATGTATACGTCATTCCCATTGACTAATAGACTCTGTGCATTTCGTATTCCAGATATTTTTTGGGAGTTTTTGTTCTTTTTTAAAATATATTCAAACGTTGAATTCCCAGGATTTGTATAATCAATAACATTTGTTCTACCTAGAATATATACATCTTTTTCTGTGACAAAAATACTTCTAACATCATAATTTATATCTGCCATCAAACTATCTGGCTTGCCATTTTTCCACATGATTGGATTCCCGTCAACATTACCAATAACATATACATCAGTTTTTCTTGTCCATTCTTCACATGAACTCAATAAATAAATACTAAGTATCAATAAAAGACCACTGAATGAATAGATTATGCGTTTCATGGTAATACAGTATTAATTCTTTTTCAGATGCTTTTGAATGCAATTACTGTTGTATTTGTCGAGAATAGTTCCTTTTTTGAGCACCATAATACCAGGATTAGCTCTAACCATGGTCTTGAGCGTAATAGGGTCGGTTGTGCAATATTGGTAAGGCGTATGATGAGCTGCTTTGAATGCATCAATATCGCCTTGGTACGATGCTGTGAGCGCATAAAATTTGGCACCTAACGCTGTTTGTTCTTCGTATAATTGGTTTATGGCGGCTAAATTCTTGGTATCGGTTTTGGCCAAATCGTACATTACAATAAAATAGGTGATACCTTCATCCTCTAGTACGATGTCTGTGATGTCGTCGCCAGTTTCCGTGGTGATAGAGAAATCGTGAATGGCAGGCGTAAATCCTTTTTTGATTAATACGCTTGTTTGATCTACAAAATGCCACGTAGTATCTTGCCAAGGATAATTTTCCAAGGTAAACTCTTTTTCCACGCCATCTTTTTCATAGATAAACGTCGTTTCATATTGGTCGCTTTCTGCACCTTCGGGAATCAGCATACCTTCGGTGATATTGGCTCCAATTTTATATGGACGAAAATCGATAATTGGCAAGTAATGCAGGCAATAACACGAAAATGCAACAGGAATAAATCCGAATGAAACCGCCAACAGCCAACTTGGAAGTGGCGATAGGTATTCGCGATATGTGCGGTTAGTAAAAATAATGGTTACAATGAGTGCGAGTAGTACTACATTTTTCCAAAATGTAGCCCAATTGCTTATCACAAGTGCATCGCCAAAACAGCCACAGTCGCTAACTGGATTATTGAGAGCAATCCACAAGGTAAGCGGCGTCATTATTATCATAAAAATGAAACCTCCCCAAGCGGTTTCGCGCAAACGGATACCCAAAAGTATGTTGATACCAATCATAAACTCGATGGCCGAAATCATGATGGCTGCCAAGAGTGCCAAATTACCCAGTTGTGCTAAATCCCAAACCTCTAAATAATCTTGTTGTTTGTACGAAAAACCTAGTGGGTCAATGGCTTTTACAAAACCAGAAAACATAAAAGTTAAACCAAATAAAATACGACAAATGAGTCCAATCCATTGGAACCAATTATGTTTCGGTTTATAAGGTCTATAAATTTGCATAGTCTTGTTGGTTTAAGCAGTTTGAATTAGACCAAAAATGGCATAATTAATCATGTCAAAATAGTTGGCATCAATGCCTTCTGAAATTAAGGTTTTGCCTTTGTGGTCTTCAATTTCTTTGGTGCGATGTATTTTCATCAAAATTAAATCGGTGTACGATTGCGTACGCATAGAGCGCCAAGCCTCGTCGTAATCGTGATTTTTTGCCAACATCAAGTCTTTGGCTTTTTGAAGGTAATTTTCATACAAATTTTTGATTTGTTCTTTCGATAAATCGTCGGTATCGGAATAACCTAATTCTAGTTGTATCAGTCCAATAATGGCGTAATTGATGATGCCAATAAGCTCCGGTCGAATCCCCTCATTTACCAATGTTACGCCTTTAGTTTCGATACTGCGTATCCGTTTAGCTTTGATAAATATTTGGTCAGTTACCGATTCTGGACGCATAATGCGCCACGCGCCACCGTAGTCATTTAATTTTTTTAGAAAAATATCGCGACACTCGGCTACTGCTTGATCAAATTGTTTTTCGGTTGTACTCATAGCTTCATTATTTAGCGTTTACCTTATATAATTTTGAGTCGGCAAGTGCTTCTACTACATTTACGATGTAATCGCCCATTTTTTCACATTCTACAATCATATCCATATAAATAACGCTACTCGCATACGGATATTTTGCATCGTTTACATCCACAATATTTTGTGTTTTAAGCTGATTGCGGAAATTGTTGATTTCGTTTTCTAAATTTTGTGTCTTGTTGATATCCGAAATTTGTAAGGTGCTAGCTTCTAGAATATGCGACATCTGTACGATAGCACTTTCCACTAAATTAAACATTAATTCAATATTAGCGTTCACATCGTCCGTGAATGCCACTTTGCCTTGGTTACGACGTTGGATGGTACGTGCTAAGTTGTAGCAACTATCGGCTACACTTTCTATTTCAGAAACCACCCGTAAGTTCATTTGAATTTGATGTTTTGATTCATCGCTCAAACGACCATCAGCCACTTTTGTTAGGTAAGTAGCAATTTCTACTTCCATACGGTCGCTAATGTTTTCATACTTTTGTACACGTGAGAATTTCTTTACAAACGCAGCTTCATCCGTTTCATGATACAATTCCCGTACTAACCCAAACATACGTTGGGTACGTTCGCTATAGAGTACAATTTCTTTGTGCGCTTGTAGAATTGACAACTCGGCCGTAGACAACATACCGGTAGAGATAAACTTGAGATGCGATTCTTTATCTTCTTCACTAGGCTTAGAAGGAATCAATTTGGTTACAATTTTTACGTATAAATTTGTGAACCAGATCATTAAAGAGATATTTATAAGATTGAAAATTGTGTGGAACATTGACAAGCCAAATGATACAAAATATTGCATATTCGCAAAATTACTTATCAAGGTTTGATTTTCAGCAGTGCCTGCATTTAAAGTCCCTTCGTTTAGGTGGTTCACAATGGTGGGATCGGTTGAGTGAACAAAATGCATTAAATCATTAGGATTACCAGCCATAGAACTAGAGATTGTAATGATAAGTTTCATAAAAGGTGCATACAAAATAAGTGCCCAAACAGAACCTAATACATTAAACATTAAGTGTCCCATAGCAGCCCGCTTTGCTTGTATATTTCCTGATATAGAGGCTAATAATGGTGTAATACATGTTCCAATGTTGCTACCAAGAATGGCAGCAGCTGACAATTCAAATGATATCCATCCTTTACTTGACATAATTAAGACAATGGCAAAAGTGGCACTCGAGGATTGCACTATGACCGTTATAATCATACCAATTAGCGCAAATAGTAATATAGACCCGTAGCCTAAACCAACGTAAGCTTGTAGGGCTTGAAAGATTTCAGGATTGGCTTGTAGGTCTGGTACTGATTTGTTGATATAGTCTAATCCTAAAAATAATAAGGCGAAACCAATTAAAAATTCTCCCCAGCTTTTAGATGAATTCTTTTTAGAAAATAATAATGGAACACCAAAGCCAATTAGAGGGATGGCAAATGCAGCCATATTTACCTTAAAGCCCAACAAAGAGATAATCCAAGCAGTAGCTGTAGTTCCCACATTAGCACCCATAATGACTGCCATAGATTGACCTAATGACAAAAGCCCAGCGTTCACAAAACTTACAATCATCACCGTGGTGGCAGAGGAACTTTGTATTAAAGCAGTAATAAAAATGCCGGTGAATGCTCCTATGAAACGATTATTGGTCATTAAGGCCAAAATGTTACGAAGCTTGTCGCCGGCTGCTTTTTGTAAACCTTCACTCATGAGTTTCATGCCATATAAGAATAGGCCTACTGCACCAACGAGTGTGAGGATTTCGAGTAATCCAAATTTCATGTTATGTTCTTAGTTTTTAATTTGTGTGCAAAATTAAACAAAATTCTTCTGACATTCTATAGAAATTTGGTAAAATTTGCCTATTTTTATCCCCCAAACCAATGTTTAATTCTAGGATTTTTAAGGTGTTATAAATCAAGCTGTTAAGCATTTGATTCTTCGCTAAATTCATCATTATCTTTACGGTTATGGAGCAAACAGTTACAATTTTCTGTAAAAACAATCAACAATTTAAGGACTATCCACGCGGAACTTCTTTAATGGATATTTATCGTGATATGAATATTCAGCTTAAGTTTCCAGTGGTAGCGGCTCGCGTTAACTATAAAGTTGAGGATCTTAACTTCTTGATTTATAAACCTAAGGATATTGATTTTATTGATGCTAGCACACCTTCTGGTATGCGTGTTTATTTGCGCTCCATCAGTATGATTATGGCTAAAGCACTCAACGATTTAAATCCAGAAGCAACATTACGTATCGAACACCCTATTTGTCGTGGGTATTATTGCTGCATCGATGGTCGAAACAAGAAAGTGCGACCAGAAACTATAGCCGCTCTAAAGAAGCGTATGCAGGAAATCATTGCTGCCGATATGCCCATTGTGTCAGAGGAAAAACAGACGCCAACGGTTATTGAAATGTTCCGTGAACGGGGCGAAATGGATAAGGTTATTTTGCTTGAAACGTTGGGAATTTCATATGCGCGTTTTGTTCGTATAGGCGATTTTGTCGACTATTATAATGGTGTTTTGGTGCCATCAACTAGTTACGTGCCTTTATTCGATTTGCAAAGTTATAGTAATGGTATTTTATTGCGCGTGCCCGATCGTCATGCTCCCGATAAATTAGCTGAATATGAAGATCAATCAAAAATGTTCGAAGTGTTCAACGAATTTGTGAAATGGAATAAATTGATGGATTTGAGTAATGTGGGCGATTTTAACTTGCGTGCGCGTGAAAAGAATGTGTACAATATGATTAAAATTTCCGAAGCTTTACATGAACGTAAAATTGTGGAAATTGCCGATATGATTCATGAACGTCAGCCTATTAGTCGATTTATCATGATTTCTGGTCCATCATCGTCGGGTAAAACCACGTTCAGTAAACGTTTGTCTGTTCAGTTAATGGTGGCAGGCTTAAAACCTATCGTTTTATCGCTCGACAACTATTTTGTGAATCGCGTAGATACGCCACTAGATGAAAATGGTGAATGGGATTTTGAAGCGCTTCATGCAGTCGATTTAGAGTTGTTTAATACCCAGTTGACACAATTGCTGAATGGCGAAGAGGTGGAAATCCCCTTTTATAATTTTGAAGATGGTAAACGCTATTTCCGTGGCGAGAAAATTCGATTGAATGCTGATAATGTTTTGGTTATTGAAGGAATTCATGCTTTAAATCCTGAATTAACTTCGGCTATTCCACGTCAAGCGATGTTTAAAGTCTATGTTTCGACGTTAACAACTATTTCACTCGATAATCACAACTGGATTCCAACCACCGACACACGTTTATTACGTCGTATTGTGCGTGACTTCAAATTCCGTGGGTTCTCGGCACGTGAAAGTATAAATCGCTGGCCAAGTGTACGTCGTGGTGAAGAAAAATGGATATTTCCATTTCAAGAACAAGCCGATGCCATGTTCAACTCTGCTTTGATGTTCGAGTTAGCCGTGTTGCGTAAACACGCTGAACCTATTATTGCCGACGTACCTCAATATTGCGAAGAATACACAGAAGCACATCGCTTATTGAAATTCTTAAAATATTTTACACCAATACACGATCGCGAAATTCCACCAACGTCCTTGTTACGTGAATTTTTGGGTGGTAGTAGCTTTAAATATTAAAATAAGCGTAATTCTTATTCTAATTAAACGTTTTTTTTGAATTAATGCTCAAACAACAACTCAACATAAAATTACAACAGAAGTTATCGCCTCTTCAAATTCAGGTGATAAAAATGTTGGAGTATCCTACTGTGGAGTTGGAGGAGCGTATTCGCGAAGAAATGGAGGCCAATCCAGCATTGGACGAAGGTCGAGAAGAACCGGTATCAGAGGAAAATGATTTTGATTCTGGTGGCGATGATGATTTCGACACTGATTTCGATTTGACGGAATATGCCATGGACGATGATATTCCTGATTATAAGTTGCAAACCAATAATCATTCGGTTGATGATAAAGAGGTGTCTATGCCATTATCAGGTCAAACTACGTTTCACGAATACTTGACTAGTCAATTGGAGTTATGTGAGGCAGATACCAAAACACGTCAATTAGCTCAGTATTTGATTGGCAATATTGATGATGATGGTTATTTGCGTCGCGAAATTGAAGCTATGGTCGACGATTTAGCGTTCCAGTTTGGTTTGTCCATTACTGATGCTGAAATGCAAAAAGCGTTAGTAGTAGTCCAAAACTTGGATCCATCTGGTGTTGGTGCACGCGATTTGAAAGAGTGTTTACTCTTGCAGTTACGTCATAAACAAGCCACATCATCTATAACCTTGGCCGAACGTGTTATCGATCGTTTTTTTGAACCATTTTCTAAAAAACAATATGATTTAATTGCTCGTCGCTTGGGTTTGTCAGATGTCGAAATGAAAGAAGTGGTAGCCGAGATCATGAAGCTGAACCCCAAACCAGGGAATGCTTTTAGCACACCTTCTGAAATTTTATTGCAACAAGTAACGCCCGATTTTATTATTGAAAATGACAATGGTCGTTTATCTGTAATCTTAAATAATTCGAATATTCCCGACTTAAAAGTGAGTAAAACTTACAATAATATGGTTTCGGATTATGTTGGAAATAAAGAGAACCAGAACAGAGAAATGCGTGACGCTATTTTGTTTGCAAAACAAAAAATCGATGCAGCTCGTTGGTTTATTGATGCCATCAAACAACGCAATGTCACGTTGTTGAAGACGATGAATGCTATTGTTGAGGAACAGTACGCATTTTTTCTCGAAGGAGATGATACCAGATTGCGTCCCATGAAATTGAAAGATATTGCCGACAAGGTTGGTTTCGATGTGTCCACTATTTCGCGGGTGAGCAATAGTAAATATGTGCAAACGGAATTTGGTGTTTTTCCACTTAAATATTTTTTCTCTGAAACGATGCAAACAGCTTCTGGTGAGGAAGTTTCGAACAAAGAGATTAAACAAATTATTGTGGATGTGGTGTCGGAAGAGGATAAGTCGAACCCAATTGCTGATGATGCGTTAACTGAAATTCTTCGTGAAAAAGGGTATGTTATTGCACGTCGTACAGTGGCAAAATATCGCGAACAACTCAATATCCCTGTAGCACGTTTACGTAAAAAATAATGCAACCATGATGAAGAAAATACTATTTTTAACCACCTTATTTGTAATGATTGGCTGTTCTACCGATGGTCAATTGCAAGGCACATGGCGTTATGTGGAGTATGATTTTACTACTACAAAAACACATGACGGAGTGTTGTTAGAAACGCTCAAAGGCGTGGTGACGTATCCTGCTAGTCAACAAAAAACCGTCACGTTTAATCCGAATGGAACGTGCACTGGATTGTATTCCGGTTATTGGTTATTAGTGGATAATACAATAAAAGTCAAAGATAGTGTGGCGAGTACAACGTTTGACCTCTACACGATAAAATACCTTTCGGACACTAAGTTAATTTTAGAAAGTGTTACCACTGTAGCTGATGATAGTTTGGTGTATAATACCGCTACTACTCATTATTTTGAGCATTAATTTTGTGAAGAGTGGAGTTTTAAATGTTTTTTTAGAAATGGTGCTGTTACACTATTTTTTGCCTTAGCCAATTCTTCTGGAGTGCCTTGCGCTACTATTTCGCCACCAAATTTTCCTGCTTCAGGTCCCATGTCAATCACATAGTCGGCACATTTTATAACATCTAAATTATGCTCGATGACCACCACAGTGTTGCCTCTATCTACCAGGCGATTTAGTACCGACAATAATACCCGAATGTCTTCAAAGTGCAGCCCAGTTGTTGGTTCGTCTAGCACATATAATGTTTGGCCAGTATCACGTTTTGACAGTTCTGCTGCTAATTTTATACGTTGACTTTCACCACCAGAAAGTGTGGTACTCGATTGGCCTAATTTGAGATAACCTAAGCCCACCTCTTGTATCATTTTTAGCTTGTACACAAAGGTTGGCATATTCTCAAAAAACTCCACAGCTTGATTTATTGTCATATCTAACACATCGGCAATAGATTTTCCTTTGAAACGTACTTCCAATGTTTCGCGGTTGTATCGTTTACCTCCACAGGTTTCACAAGGAACTAAGACGTCTGGTAAAAAATTCATTTCTAGCGTTTTATAGCCATTTCCTTTGCATGTGTCACAACGTCCACCAGCGGTGTTGAACGAGAAACGCCCAGGTTTGTAACCACGCATTTTCGATTCGGTAAGCCCTGCAAATAAGTTGCGGATATCAGCAAAAATATTGGTGTAAGTTACTGGGTTAGAGCGAGGTGTTCGTCCTATAGGCGATTGACTAACTTCTACTATTTTATCAATATACTCAATACCTTCGAGTGAGTTGTAGGCTAAAGGTTCTTCGAGTGAGCGATAGAACTTTTTACTTAAAATGGGTTGTAGTGTTCGGTTTATAAGTGTGGATTTACCAGAACCAGAAACGCCTGTAATGCATATAAATTTGCCTAACGGAATTGTCAAATCAACGTTTTTGAGATTATTACCGCTAGCTCCTTTTAATACCAATTCTTTACCATTTCCTGCGCGGTGAGATGCCGGATTTTCTATCTGTTTTACGCCTGTCAAATAGTTGGAGGTCAGTGTGTTTTGTTGCAACATTTCTTGTGGAGTTCCTTCAAATACGACTTGCCCGCCTAATCGACCAGCTCGTGGTCCTAAATCTATAACATAATCGGCCGCCATCATCATTTCTTCATCGTGTTCTACCACAATTACCGAATTCCCCATGTCGCGTAAACGCTGTAAAGAGCGAATCAGTTTTTGATTGTCGCGTTGATGTAACCCAATACTTGGTTCATCCAGAATATAAAGTACATTTACCAATTGTGATCCAATTTGTGTAGCTAAACGAATACGCTGACTTTCTCCTCCCGATAGCGAAGCTGAAGCTCTGTTGAGTGCTAAATAACCCAAACCGACATCCAGTAAAAATTGCAATCGGGTATCTATTTCTTTTAAAATTTCGGTAGCAATAGTTACTTGCTTTTCAGAAAGAAGTTTGGGTGCGTTGATAATCCAATCGTGTAAATCGTCCAAATCTAATGCTGCCAATTCGGCGATATTTTTACCTGCTATTCTGAAATGTAAAGCCTCACGATTGAGTCGTGAACCATGACAATCGGGGCAAGTTACGGAGGTGAAAAATTGGTTTGCCCAACGTTGCTCCAAAGCGCTATTGTCGGTGGCATCTTGTTGTAATTCGATGTAGTGAATAATGCCTTCGTACGTAGCATAATAATTAGTAGATTCGCCCAGCGACGCATTTTTAACTTGAATACGTTCGTCCGAACCATTTAGAATTTCATCTAAAGCTTCTTCTGGAATTTCCGAAATCGGCGTTTTTAACGTGATATCATATTTTTCGCAGATTGCTTTTAATTGCCAAAAAATAAGCGAGTTGGTTTCTTTTCCAAGTGGCACAATGCCGCCTTGAGCAATACTCAATTTTCGATTGGGAATAATTTTGTCAATATCAATTTTATTAATTGTTCCCAATCCTTTACAGCGAGGACACGCACCTTTAGGTGTGTTAAACGAAAAATTGTGCGGTGCTGGGTCGTTGTATGAAATCCCTGAAGTTGGGCACATCAAATGGCGCGATAGATAACGAATGGCTTGAGAGTCTTTATCGAGCAACATCATCACGCCATTACCTTGTTGCATGGCACTTTCCAAACTTTTTTTGAGGCGTTTTTCGTCTTTTTTATGTACTATCAATTTGTCGATTACGACTTCAATATCGTGATTTTTGTAACGATCTAGCTTCATGCCAAACGTAATTTGGCGCATTTCGCCATCAACTCGCACATTCAGATAGCCTTTACGACGAATGCTTTCAAACAATTCTTTGTAATGACCTTTCCGTCCTTTAACGAGTGGTGCTAGCAAGTAACAAGCTTTATGCTCATAATTTTCAAAAATCAGTTGGAGAATTTGTTCGTTGCTGTATTTCACCATTTTTTCCCCAGTAACATACGAAAAAGCCTCTCCTGCACGGGCAAAAAGTAAACGTAAAAAGTCGTAAATTTCGGTGGTAGTTCCCACCGTTGAGCGTGGATTTTTATTGGTGGTTTTTTGTTCAATGGCAATCACGGGACTTAATCCTGTAATTTTGTCCACATCAGGGCGCTCCATATTGCCCATAAAATGGCGAGCATATGCCGAAAAGGTTTCGATATAGCGTCGTTGACCTTCGGCATAAATCGTGTCAAAAGCGAGCGACGACTTTCCGCTACCGCTTAATCCTGTGATAACTGTGAGTTTATTGCGTGGAATGCGTACATCAATATTGCGTAAATTATGAACGCGTGCGCCATACACTTCTATCCATTCTTGTTCTGCTTTTTCTTGCTTCATGCCATCGTTCATTTGGAGAACCGCAAAGATACAAATTTGTTGCTAGTTGTGTATTATCCCCGAACTCTTTTTCTTCTTAAAAGTGATAAAAATGGAGTTAAATGAACGTTATCATATCAGAAAAGAAGTAAAAAAAATAAATTTCTTAAAAAAATGAGTGATAGAGCATATTATCTAAAATTTTTATTGTACATTTGCCATGTAATTCGCATGTGTAGAATTTTAATAGAGAAAGATTATGATGGATGTTAAAAAAGCACCAAAAGCCAATTTGGAAAACAAAAGAATGACTTTTGTTTTAATGGGTGTAATCCTTGCGTTAGGGTTGTTCTATGTAGCTTTTGAATGGACTGAACAAGAAATTACAGTTTATCAGGTTGAAAACAATATGGAGGCGATGTTTGAACAAGAAATGATTGAAAATACGTTTCGAGAAGAGACCCCACCTCCACCACCTCCACCTGCTCCAGATGTAATTGAGGAATTGAATATTGTGGAAGATGATGTAGAGACTGAGAATGTAGATATCGTTTCTGAAGATGATCAAAAAACAGTACAAGAAATTGTGAAAGTGCCTATTGCTCCAATCGAAGAAGATCCAGATTTGGTGACAGTCTTCCGCGTGGTTGAGAAAATGCCTGAATTTCCTGGTGGTACTGTTGAATTGATGAAATATTTGAATAGTAATGTCAAATATCCTATCATTGCACAAGAAAATGGTATTCAAGGACGTGTTATTGTACAGTTTACCGTTCGTCGGGATGGTTCTATTGATGATATAGAGGTAGTGCGTTCTGCCGATCCTAACTTGGATAAAGAAGCTATACGTGTTATCAAATCGATGCCTAACTGGACACCTGGCGAACAACGAGGGAAAAAGGTTAACTGTAAATTTACAGTTCCGGTTGTGTTTAAATTACAAACCTAATTTACTCATAACCATATAAAATACTGCCTCGCAACTAAGCGGGGCAGTTTTATTTACTTAAGATTTATAATTGCAAAAACGCCTACATATTCATGGAACTTTTAAAACACATTAAAGCACGAGCACAAAAACATCTTCAACGCATTGTGTTGCCTGAAGGAACTGAACTTAGAACATTGACCGCTGCGAATAATGTTATTCGCGACAAAGTAGCCAAACTTATTTTATTGGGAAATCCGTCCACTATCACACAGCTTGCTACGGAAAATAATCTTACGCATATCAACGAAGCGATTATTGTTAATCCAGATGAAAATCCAGAATTGGATAAATACGCTACTTTATTATACGACCTGCGCAAGAGCAAAGGTATGAGTATGGAACAGGCTATTGATTTGGCAAAGAACCCACTTTATTTAGGCTGTCTAATGATTAAAGCAGGTGATGCTGACGGTGAATTGGCAGGTGCTCAAAATACTACAGGCAATGTGCTGCGTCCTGCATTACAAATTGTCAAAACACTGCCTGGTGTTAGCTGCGTTTCAGGAGCATTAATGCTATTTTCAAAAGAAAAACAATTTGGTGAAAATGGTATGCTCATGGTGGCTGATGTGGCGGTAATGCCAAATCCTACCGCCGAAGAGTTAGCTCAAATTGCAGTAACTACAGGACACACTATGCGCGCTATTGCAGGCATAGAACCACGCATTGCCATGTTAAGTTTTTCTACTAAAGGTAGTGCATCGCACGAATTGGTTGATAAAGTAACTACAGCTACTAAATTGGCACAACAAATGGCTCCCGATATGTCTATCGATGGAGAACTTCAGGCTGATGCCGCTATCGTACCATCGGTAGCTGCTCTCAAAGCGCCAAATAGTAAAGTGGCAGGATTCGCCAATACATTAGTTTTTCCAAGTATCGAGGTTGGAAACATTGGATATAAACTTGTGCAACGTCTTGGTGGTGCGCAGGCTATTGGACCTGTTTTACAAGGTATGGCAGCGCCAGTGAACGATTTGAGTAGAGGTTGCTCTGTGAGCGATATTGAACAAATGATTGCCATTACAGCTAACCAAGCCATTGCAGCGAAACATCTTTTAGTAAATTAAATTCAGCATTATAACAATCGTATGAAAATTCTAGTTTTGAATTGTGGAAGTTCATCTATCAAATATAAATTATTTGATATGGCTTCTAAAGAAGTTTTGGCACAAGGTGCGATTGAAAAAATAGGATTACCTGATTCTTTTTTGAAATTTACCTTGCCTGAAGGTAATAAATTGGTTATTGAAAAAAATATACCAGAACATACTGTAGGCATTGAGTTGATATTGGAAACATTGGTGAGTTCTGAATACGGATGTATTAAATCTCTTAAAGAAATTAATGCTGTCGGTCATCGTTTGGTACATGGCGGTGAATATTTCAATGCTTCTGTTATCATTACTCCAGAGGTGATTGCACGTGTTCAAGAATGTTCTGATTTGGCTCCGTTGCATAATCCAGCAAACTTAAAAGGAGTGGCAGCCATTACCAAGAATTTACCAAATATTCCTCAAATTGGCGTGTTTGATACTGCTTTTCATCAAACGATGCCAGCTTATGCGTATATGTATGCTCTTCCATACGAATGTTATAAAAAATATGGTATTCGTCGTTATGGCTTTCATGGAACAAGCCATCGTTATGTGTCGAAACGAGCTTGCGATTTTTTAGGTTTGGATTATACGCAAGAAAAAATTATTACAGCTCACATCGGTAATGGAGGCTCTATTACAGCTATTGAAAATGGGCAGTCTGTTGATACGTCTATGGGTTTAACGCCTGTGGAAGGATTGATTATGGGAACGCGTTCTGGCGATGTGGATCTTGGCGCTATTACGTATTTAATGGATAAAGAACATCTCGATAGCGCAGCCATTTCTGATTTAGTGAATAAGAAAAGTGGAATAGTTGGCATATCTGGCGTTTCTAGTGATATGCGTGATATAGAAAAAGCTATTGATGAAGGCAATCCACGTGCTAAATTAGCCATGGAGATGTATAATTATCATATCAAAAAATATATTGGATCTTATGCTGCTGCGCTTAACGGAGTAGATATATTAGTCTTTACAGGCGGTGTTGGTGAAAATCAAGCAGGTACACGTCAGTATGTATGCGAAGGTCTAAGCTATTTGGGTGTGGAAATTGACTCCGCCTTAAATGCTAAAACACGTGGCGAAGAGGTAGAATTGTCGACTCCAAATTCTAAAGTGCGTGTCGTTGTAATTCCTACCGACGAAGAATTTATGATTGCTAGTGATACAGAAAAATTAATCTAAAAATTTGTAATTTTAAATATAAATATATAAATTTGCCCAGCCTAATTTAGTTGTAATTTTCTATGGTTATAAAATCTCATTTTTTATCAAAGAGTTTAGAATCTTGACGTTTCACAAATTTATTACGCTTTTTGTGTACCTATAATAATATAGATCTAACTTTATTAAGATAAACGGAAACAACCTGAAACGCCGTGCATATTGCTAAAGGGTGTAAGGAAAATTTAAATCACAATATCATGAATAAAACTGTGCTATTTGGAATGTTATTTGCGACGGTGTGTGTATTTGTCGCATGCGAGAAAAATGATCCAAGTGAAGATAAGGGAGAATCCTACACTTCAACAGATCAAAAAGTTAAGCTTGAAAATATTGCGACCAAGTTGGTCAATAAATTTAACACTCAGGATCAAAAGAAAGTCGTAGAATTATCCGACTATCTTACAGATTTATATGATACTTATAATTGGGATTTCAGTGAAGTAGAAAACCATTACAAAGGTAAATTTGGTTTTTTGCGTAATGTAAACAAATACGTCCATTCGGTTGCTAAGGGAGATGTTACTGCAAATTTAGGTGCAGATATTATGTCTTTAGTTGTAGATGGTACATCTGATACAGAGATCTATAATTTTTCCACTTTCGATGGAGTTTGGGAAGCTAATGATGCAACTCATACATGGGAATACAAAGAACCAGGTAATGGTGGTGTGGTTCTTAAATTTAAAGGACCGAACGGTTCACAATGTATAGCAAAACTACAAGGTAGTGGTGCTGGCCAAATTACCTACCCTGGTACTTATGAAGCTCCAACTGGAAAGTATTATATTATTCCAGAATCAGAAATGCAGATTTCAGATGGTGAATCTTACTATTATAATGGTTATAGTTATTATTACAGTGGTGAATCTTATCAGGTCCAAGCGAAATACACTGATTATTATTATATTTATGCTTATAATAATGTTAATTATAGTTGGGAAGCAGTAGAGATTCCTGATGGTGAATATTACTATAATTCTAATCAATATTATTATTATCAAAATAGTAGTTATGAAGTGGTGTATAAAGGTAACAAAGTTGACTATTATTATATTCTTTTACCTGAAGACAAAGTTTATGTAACAGAAAGTGATTATAATAATGGCTACTATATGTACAATGATAAACAATATTGGGTTAGCCGTGAGTATGCAAATCAGCCATTTGAAGCTACGTTACCCGCGAAGATTACCTTCTCCTTGATAGAGGGAACAGTTGAACATATCTCAATGGAAATGAATTTTGATATTAAAAAAAGTGACCACTTCAACTACGACTCTAAAATAAAAATTACAAATCTCACATACGGGATGAGTACAAAAATTTCAAAAAATGCTATTGGAACTGCGTTTTATATTAATTTAGGAAGCGAACAATTAATTAAAGCTGTGACTGACTTGAAGAATTGCATTCTTATTGATAAAGCCGAAAGCCAAGATTGGGGAGAATTTGCTGAAATGTATGCTCAAATGTTTGATGAATTGGATATCGCAACAGGAACTGCAGTTGCTAGTATTGATGTGCTCGGTGAACTTCAAATAAAAGCAACCACAACAGATGGAACCAAATTTTTACAAGATTTGCGTGATTTGGAAGACAAATATCCATACGACAGCAATAACCACTGGTGGGAACAAGCAGATGAACAACCTCAATACAACACAGAATTGGCAAAGCTGTACAATAGTTTTTTGACAGCCAACCTTTATTATAATGGGAATAGTGCCATACAAGCGCAATTAAAATCAGAAGTAGTTTGGCGTAATGAAAATGTTTACATTTATGACAATGATTATAATTATACCACAGAACAGCATCAATTATGGGACTGCGAACCAGTATTCTATTTCCCGAAAGATGGAACAAGTTATGCATTTGGTGATTATTTTACAGAAGGTTCATTTAAGTCGGTTATCAATTTAACAGAAGATTTAGTAAATAACTATATTAAATTGTCACAACATTGGTCTGGTGAAATTGGAGAAATCAAATTTTAATCAAGTGTGAAATATATACTTTGGTCAATTATCTTTATGTCTATCAGCATCTGTTTATCTGCTCAGGATACAGATGCTGATAGCATTCTTTATATATTAACCAAAGAACTTGATGAAGTTGTAATTACTGAGCGTCGGATAAAGCCTATTTTAGAAAGCGAATCGAGTTCGCAAATATCAATAAATATAAAGGAATTAGAATCTTTACCAAAATTTATGGGACAAAGCGATCCTTTGCGTTATTTGCAAACTATTGCTGGGGTTCAGACTAACAATGAATCAACTTCAGGAATCTACATTCAAGGTTGTGATGACTCACAAACACAATTAACTATTAATGGTGCTCCAATTTATTATCCAAACCATCTTTTAGGACTTTTTTCCGGTTTTATTCCTTCACATTTTGAATCAATGAAATTGGTGAAATCCACTCACGATGCCACTTTTATTAATCGATTAGGGGGCTCAGTAGAGTTACAAACATTAACAAAAACGAATGAGAAATTCACTATGGATGGAAACATTGGTTTAATAAGTAGCGACGTTACAATGAAAATTGCATGTGGTCCAAAAAGTGATCTTTTCCTTTCTGCGCGTGGGTCTTATATAAATTTTTTATATGGAAAATATTTAAATATAGGAGAAGTAAAACCGATTTATAATTTTCAAGATGTCAATCTTACATATGCGATTCATCCAACAATAAACGATGATATCGTTATAAGTTCGTACTGGGGCAATGACAAATTAAGCATTGGTTATGGTGTCTCGGAATTAGATGGTAGAATAAATTGGCAAAATAGTGTGACTTCTATTTATTGGAAGAGAATATTACCTAAAGGGAATTTTCGTACCACGCTATTTTGTTCAGGCTTTAATAATAAAATTTCGGTTGATCGTGAAATCGGTGTTAAAGGTTTTTCTGATATAGGTTCCTTAGGAGTTAAACACATACAGAATAAAAAATTATCAGACAAGATAGATCTTGATTTCGGAGGAAATTATATTTACCATTTTATAACCCCACTTTGGTTTAAATCAGAAGATTTATCAAATAATTTCCATGACTATTTAACTCATTCACACGAGATAGAAGGTTTTACAGACGTAAAATATCAAGTTAATCAGATTTTTTCTTATTCGATAGGCTTACATGGAGGCTCTTTTATCACTAACGACAAAATATTCTTCAATATTGATCCACGTATTAATGCACATTTTAATATTAATGAATATCATTCTTTAAATGCTCATATTGGTACATATACACAAAATCTACATAGAATTGCACTAGTTGATGGGGGATTACCTATTAATTTTTGGATGCCATCAAGCCAGTTATTTCCATCAGAGCGTGCTATTAGTTCAAGTATTGGTTATATAGGGCATTTTTACCAAAACTACATGACTGTAACGACCGAAATTTATTATAAACGTTTATTTAATATGCTTGAAAATAGTTCTAATATTATTCAACTTGCAACAAATAATTTTGAATATATGGAAAGTATTGTTTCTGGGGTCGGCAATAATTATGGAATAGATATGATGCTTCAAAAAAACAAAGGAAAGGTTCGTGGATATATTTCATATTCTTTGGGGTGGGCTCAACGGAAAATAGCAGAAATTAGCGAAACTTATTTTCCTGCAAGTTACGAGAGACGCCATAATTTAGTAATAGTTGGAAATTATATGATTAATAAATCTTGGAATATTGGCGGGACATTTACTCTAGCATCTGGCACACCATACACAGCACCGAAATATGCTTATATTTTGAATCAACAAATTGTAGCTGAATTTGGAGAATTTAATGCTGCAAATCTTCCATTAACTCATCGTTTAGATTTATCATGTGATTACACCATTTTAAAAATAAATGGTTATCAATTAGGGGTTAATTTATCTTTATATAATGTTTATGCCCATAAAAACGTTCAATTTATACGTTATTCAACTCAAAAATTTTCGGTTATTCCTATATCGTTATTAGGTACAATTATTCCATCTCTAAGCATTTTCTTTAAAATATGATGTTATGAAAAAAATAGGGTTATTGATTTTGCTTTGTTGTGTTGTATCATGTAAACAGGAGATTTCAGAGCCAACACCTATTGTTGTGGAAGGGTGGATAGAGAATAATTTACCTCCAGTAGTCATGTTACATCATGCTATTTCTTTCGATGAGGATTGGGTTTCTATTGATGATTTTATGAGAGAAAAACTTATTGTTTGGGGGAAGGTTACTCTTAATAATAATGACACAACTATTATTATGACTGGACAGTTGGATACAGCATATATGTTACCTTATCGTTATAGTACAGCATATATGGTTGGCGATGTGGCGAAGAAATATAAACTTGAGGTAGAATATAATGGCCAAAAAGTTTTTGCAGAAACAACAATACCCAGTATTGTACCTATTGATTCTATAGAAATAAAGGGTTACAAAGATGATTTTGTTAATCTTTATGTGTCTTGGACAGATAATAAATCAACAGAAGATTATTATTGTCTTTTTTATAAGTTTAAAGGTCATTTCCAGTATTTGGTTTGTAATTTTGGTGTTTTTAATGATAAATTATCTAAAAACAATGTCATGGGGGCATACATATATAAACGTTCTACTATAGTAGGCATGGAGGACAATTTATTTTGGTTTACGCGCAATGATACAATAACCTTAAAATTAGCTCATATTGACAAAGCTGGATTTGATTTTTGGGAATCTTTTCAAGCTACAAATTCATCTAATATTCCGATTGCGAGTTCTACTCATTCACGTGGAATCCGATCTAATATTACAGGTGGTTATGGCTATTGGTGCGGAATGGGAAGTTGTGAAAAACAATTAATATTAAGTAAGGATACGGTTTTAAGGTTTAATTGAATAATTATTTAATTTTAGGTGTATTAAGATAATACATTTCAAAATAAATTTCACAAAAAGTACTTATTGTATGGGAGCTTCTAATATTTAACTAAAAAACTTTAATTTTCTGGAAGGCCTATTATTGTTTGATGTTTGTTAATCAAATAATTCGTTAGATTCTGTTTTGATTCTCCAAAATAGTTCCAATTTTCAACCTGTTATCTCATAAAAAAGTAGTAATTTTGCAAATTATTGGGAATAACTTGGAAAAATGTTTGAATTTAAACGATGCAAACCTTATTAATTTATAAAATATGATATATAACTCTATGTCAGCAGAGGAAGCTGCTGCTCTTGTAAACAATGGCGACATTGTTGGTTTTAGTGGATTCACACCAGCAGGTTGTCCTAAAGAGGTGCCTACTGCTATTGCAAAACGCGCTGAAGCGGCTCATGCCGAAGGCAAAGAGTTTAAAATTGGGATGTACACAGGTGCGTCTACTGGCGATTCGCTAGATGGTGCTTTAGCACGTGCTAATGCCATTTCTTTTCGTACACCTTATCAATCTTGCAAAGATTTACGCACCCGTTTAAATGCGCAAGACACGCACTATTTTGATATGCATTTATCGCAAGAAGCACAAGAACTTCGTTACGGCTTTATGCCAAAACCAAAATTTGCGATTGTGGAGGCTTGTGATTTGACTGATGATGGTGAAATTGTGCCAACCTCTGGTGTGGGTATATTGCCTACAATTTGTCGTTTGGCTGATTATATTATTGTTGAATTAAATGCAGCTCATCCGAAAGCATTACGTGGCATGCATGATATTTATGAACCTCTTGATCCTCCTTGTCGTGAAGCCATTCCTGTTTACAAACCGAGTGATCGTTGCGGCAATTCTTTTGTCAAAGTGGATCCAAAAAAAATTATAGGAGTTGTATATACTAATCGTCCTAATGAAGTGGGGGAATTCTCACCAGTAGACGAAGTAACAGCCAAAATTGGTACTAATGTTGCCAATTTCTTAGCTGGCGAAATTAAAGCTGGTCGTATACCAGCCTCATTTTTGCCAATCCAATCGGGTGTAGGAAATATAGCAAATGCTGTACTTGGATCGTTAGGCGCTAATCCTGATATTCCTCCATTTGAAATGTACACCGAGGTCATTCAAGATGCTGTAATTGACTTGATGAAAGAAGGTAATGTTAAGTTTGCCAGCGGTTGTTCGCTTACAGTTTCTGGTCCATTATTAGACCAAGTGTATGCCGATCTCGATTTCTTCAAAGAACGTATTGTATTGCGCCCACAAGAAATTTCTAATAATCCCGAAGTGGCTCGTCGTTTAGGTTTAATTACCATTAATACGGCTTTGGAAGCTGATATCTTTGGTAATATTAATTCTACGCATGTGTTGGGTAACAAAATGATGAATGGCGTTGGTGGTTCTTGCGATTTTACCCGTAACGCTTATATCTCTATTTTCACGACACCATCAACAGCCAAAGGTGGTAAGATTAGTGCTATTGTACCAATGGTATCGCATCTTGACCAAAGTGAACACTCAGTGAAAGTTTTAATTACTGAACATGGTGTGGCTGATTTACGTGGAAAATCACCTATTCAACGTGCACACGAAATTATTGATAATTGTGTGGATCCTGAGTATCGCGATATGTTGCTTCGTTATTTGGAATCCGCTCCAAAGGCGCATACACCTATGAATATTTACACCTGTTTTGATATGCATAAAGCCTTTATGGAAACTGGCGATATGCACAATGCAAAATTGTAATAGCTCCTATTGTAATAATAAAAAACGCTTTCAGATCTGAAAGCGTTTTTTAGTTGATGATAACCGAAGCACTATAAAAAGTCTTTTCGTTTATTGGGCAGAGTGATAAATAGCCTGCTGCAATTTTTGCATCTTTTATTATGAGTGGATATTGATTCGTGAGGATTTGATGTTTGGTTAACAATTCTCCTTCGGTTAAGCCATGTTCTATTGTGAAAGTACCTTGTTTCCCATTTGCTACAAAGTGATCATAAAATAATCGCGCTACCATTCCCATCGTCATACGCATATTGATTTCTACGCACGGATTAATTGCAAAGGTTCCATCTACTTGTTTGTAAATAAACATATCAACACCAAAGTAACCTTGATAATGACCTGCGATGTTAGTCTCAAAAAAATCAATTAAATGCTGTTGAATGCTGTGTAGTGTATCTATAGAGATATAACACTCAAGTGCTCGTTCGATAGCGTCATCGCTTAGTAGCATGTTACTTTTATAAATACCCGAGTCGTCAGTTTGAAAGAGCGAATAACCATCAAATACAATATGTCCGTGTTCGTCGCTATGAAATTCCATCGCAAAATCTTGTATCTTTGGTAAGGCTTCTTCACCCATCACGCAACCTTGTTTAGCGATGGTTCGTTTGCACCATCCAGCAAGGCTTTCAGTTAATGGGCCTTTATTCCAATACAGCCCTTTACCACTTCCAGAATACGGTGCTTTTAGTACAATTTCTGGGTATTTTTGCGTGAATTCAATGACAGTATCCATCGTATTAAATCGAATTGCAGGTTCGGGAAATTCAATCGTTTTGATGGCATTTCTAAGGTATAACATGCCCTCTGCGGCTAATTGACGATGTGATAACTCTTTGATTTTATTTAACGCGTCATTTGACGGCAAACAAGTTGGTGATACGCCCAACTGCAATAATGTGTATCGAACCTCAGGATCCCAGCCCCACGTGTGTACGTGTTTGTATTCGGTTGTATTTTTAGTATGTATATAAACTGATTGATTAAAGCGTTTTTTTTGTTCGTCTAACCAATTTAAATCGGGTGTTTCGGCAACAATATCGGCATGTGTAGATGAATACCATAGGGGTAATAACGCTAAATCGTACGCAAAGGTAATGGCCGATTTTGGCGCATGATAATAGGGACTGTAGTTTGCTAACGCCAAATCGTGCTGTGGATTGAATATGTACAGTGATTTATTATTCATGGTATTGCAAAGATAGTACAAAAAATGCGATCTGTGAGAATCACAGACCGCATCTATTTTGAACAAGTAATGAGTTTAGCGTCTTGTTGTAATATGTTTGTGTGGTGCTTTTTTAGCGCTTCTTGCATTTTTTTTCGCAAGCATTGCTTCGGGAGCGGCTTCTGCAGTTTCAAGTTTTATAACACCAGTGTATGTGGCGTTAATGGTGCTTCCATAAGTATTTTTTAAATTTGCCACTAATGTGTAAATATTATCCGCCTTAGTTATTACTAATTGTCCAGATGTTATATAGAAATAAGAGTCGGTAGTTTGAGCATATGTTCCTGTTGGAAAGGTATATCCAAAAAAATCAAAACTATAACCTTCAGATAAAGTGCCTATTGCATAAGTAGTATCTACGCTATAAGTTCCAACTGGTACTTCTGTTGCCCCATTTTCAAGATTTATGTCAAATGCGACAGCGGCCTTGTCGGTCCAGATTTGTAATACAACTTCATCTGAGCCAATATCATAGGAGTCCCCATAATTAATGGCAGAAATAGAATCACTTGGGGCCTCAACTGAAAGCATTGTTGGCGTTACACTTTCTCCCCCAATATACATGTCACCAGTATAAAAGCCTTTTAATGTGTCGCCATCAGCAGTTATCATGTTGATAGTATATGTATAGCGGTTTCCTGACACTTCAATTTTCACAGTTCCAGTAGTAAAAATAACTTCTTGCTCTTCAGAAGAATTTGCGGTATATTTATAAGCACCCGAATATTCAACACCAACTGTACCTGCTATGCCTGTTGTGTCCACAACATAGGTCCCTGCAGAAATTTTGTCTTCAGAAAAATACAAATCAACAAATAAATCTATACCATCAGTCAAATAAGTGGTATTTCCTTCATCATCAGTTTCGTAATTATAATCAGTAGAAAATTGTAATGAATAATTATAACTTTGACCATCACCATATTCTGTGCCATAGTTAGTGGCATTGACAGCATCAAAAATTATGTACGAATTATCTGGAGCTGTAGGGATAAGATCTGTATTAGGTTCTTTGGGATTGCACGAAGCCGCAAAAATTAAAAGTGACACACCTGCCACTAAACTAAAGATTTTTTTCATTGTAAGTAATAAATAAGTTAATAATGGATTAATCGAGTTGCAAAGTTAAAGAAAATATATCTATTTTCCTTGAAAATAGGTGTTTTTTAACAATAAAAGTAAGAAATTTGCTCATTTCTTACTTTTATTTGTTTAAATTATAACGTAAACCTGCTGTTAAACTTAAATTATACGGATGCTCCGTACGTATATTTTCAGGTTGAGGTGAGGAGTTGTTGGCGATATACCAAGTAAATCCAGGCTCAAAGAATAGATTTAATCCTTTATAAAGCTGGACACCGAGTCCAACGTTGGCGATTAATGAAAACTGTAATCCTTTAATAGCGGTTTGTTGCGAGTCGCTGTTTAGCAGGTTATCTGTTTGGTCGAATGTGTTGGTGTGCACATCTTGAACCAACCCTTTTTCCGCCATGCCACCACCCGACACGTAACATTGTACGATGTTGTAATCGAACACTTTATATGATAACAACACCGGAATTCCTAAGTAATGTAGTTTTTGATTGTCAATCGCGTAATCGCCTGTCAGGGCGTTTTCTTTCGTAATTATTGAGTGTATGTACGCATAATTAATTCCTGTATGCACAGAAAAACCTTTGGCTATAGGAATTCCAACGGAAGCGCCTACCATAATTGGTAAATCGTGTTTTGCATTTACTCTGTTCATACTTCGGTACGAAAATGAGTTGTCCATCAAAACGGTTGGTGCCACATCACTCATGGTTAAAATTTCGGGTGTTATCGAAGCTAATAATCCAACATTCCAATTTTCAGTTCCTGATTGATTAGACGATTTTTGTCCTTTTTCTTCGAGTGCCGCCATCTGTTGTTTATCTTGTTCTTTCATCAATACTTCTGCTTCTTGAATAGATAAACTTGGTTTATTATCTGAATTGGTCTGGGCAAGAGATTGATTCTCCTTACTTTTATTATTCAATTGCACAATATACTCAGCACCATCGTCTTCTTGCTCGTGCAACGATGGTTTTTGGTTTTCTTCTTCTTTTGGTGCTGTTTCTATTGATTCAGTGTCTTTGGTGTCGTTCGCATTGTCATCTTCATCGGTAGTTTTACGTTTCGATTTCGTATGTTTATCAGCTTTTTTTTGTTCCTTTTTAGTATCTACTTTTTTGTTGTCTTTCGCTGATTCTTCTGTTTTACCAACTTGGCTTAATAAATTTGTAGACGTGTTTATGTTTTTAACAGGTTCACCATTAGTATTTTCCGTTGTTGCTTGTTCCGATTTGGTAAATGCTGGCGAAGTTGGTAATGAGCTGGAAGGTTGTTGGTATAATAGTATGGCAACTAGTGCTACAGCTGCAACACCAACGGCTACTGACCAACTCCATCTTACTGCAATACGACGCGGAGCGACTGGTAAACGCTTTTCAAATGCGTTCCAATCATTGGCAGGTAAATCTAATTCGTGGAATTTAAGCTTTTCCTGTAATTGTCGTTTTAATTCGTGATCGGTCATTTATATAAATCTGTAATTTTAGTTTGTAAAATAGATCTAGCACGCGAGAATTGAGAGCGTGATGAACTTTCGTTAATTTGTAATATGTTCGCTATTTCTGCATGACTGTATCCTTCTATCACATATAAATTAAAAACAGTTCTAAATCCCATAGGTAATTCCTGAATTAACGCCATAATCTCATTAGCCGAAAGTTGATCAATGGCTGATGGCTCCGGTGACATAATCTGGATATCTTCTTCTATATCAGAACTATCTCTTAGCGCATCGTTTTTACGTAAATATTCGAGTGCCGTGTTCACAAAAATTTTACGCATCCATGCTTCGAAAAAACCTTGTCCACTATAACTTTCAATGTGTGTGAACAATTTGATAAAACCGTCGTGCATTAAATCCAAGGCTACCTCATAATCGCCGCAATAGCGCATACACAGAGCTGCCATGCGTTTGGCATATAAGTCGTAAAGACGACGTTGCGCACGCCTATCACCGCGAATGCAACCTTCTATCAATTGACTTTCAGTCAGATCATATGTATTTCCTGTCTCTTTCATTGATGCACAGAACGTTGTAAACGTTGCATCGTATTTGAATTATTTTCTTAAACTTGTGGTAATGGCTACGGCTGCTCTATGTGCAGTACCTGATTCGCCTAGACGTTGTTCGAGCTTATTGTAGCCCATTTTTATTTTTTCGTAGTAGGAAGAATCGGTGAGTATCCTATTTAGTTCTGCGTGAACCTGTTCAGATGTGAATTCGTGTGCTACTAATTCTTTTACTACTTCTGTTTCTGCTACCAAATTGACTAGCGAAATGTAACGTGTTTTGATTAGAACTTTTTTGAGTAGGGATGCTATTCTACCTCCAATAACATGGTAAACAACTACTTGTGGAACTTTTAATAATCCAGTTTCCAATGTGGCAGTGCCTGAATTGACTATGGCGGCATACGATTCGTCCAATAGGGCATATGTACTATCCGACACTATTTTTACGGAGGATGTTAAAAATTGGTTGTAATAATCTCGTTCTATACCTGGTGCTGCTGCTACTAGAAATTGAAATGTTGGAAATTTATCGGCCATGGCAACCATAGTTGGTAAGCATTTACTTATTTCTTGACGGCGGCTGCCCGCTAATAAAGCCACAATAGGACGAGAGTCCAACTTATTTTCCTCTCTAAAATTTCGATTGTTTTTGCTGGCGTGGAAGTGTGTAATGGAGTCTACTGTGGGATTGCCTACATAAGTTACGGGATAATTATATTGCGCATAAAATTCCGTTTCAAAAGGAAAAATTGTATACATTTTATCAATGTATCTTTTGATGGATTTGATGCGATAACTTTTCCATGCCCATAATTTAGGAGATATGTAGTAGTAGACAGGCGTTTGAAATTGTTTTTTGACGTATTTGGCAATGCGTAAATTGAAACTTGGATAATCAATCAAAATGACGACATCGGGTTTGAAATGCCCAATAGCACGTTTGCAATCT
Organism: Paludibacteraceae bacterium; assembly: GCA_028694915.1. Taxonomy (GTDB): domain Bacteria; phylum Bacteroidota; class Bacteroidia; order Bacteroidales; family Paludibacteraceae; genus W0P28-013. Next base: position 36,466 of record JAQVJY010000002.1, on the reverse strand, counting down.
TCTAGATTTGCTAGTACTTTTCGTAAATTGAGGAGCACATTGATGAAGCCCATAAACGCCATATCACGATAATGTTTTATGAGTTCCCCACCTTGAGCCTGCATTAAATCGCCACCCAGAAAACAAAATTGAGCCTCATGGTCTTGTTTCTTTAACTCTGCCATAAGGTTTGACGCATGTAAATCGCCAGAAGCCTCGCCTGCTATCAAAAAATATTTCATGCTGGTTTGTTATAAGAAAAACATGGCAACCGCCAAATAAAATAATACGGGTACGAAAAAGCCTCTGCAAGCTTTCCATAATTGTTTAGCGTAGCAAGCAAAAACTGCAAATAAATTAGGGACTAAAGCCACAAGGATTAATTTACTTATCATGGCTGGAGCACCGTTAAGCATAGCCTTAAAAGCTTCAAAAAGAGGTAATTCTCCCTTGTAAAACGAAGCAACGAAGAGCCAACCAAAAAATAGCGGCATAACAACTCCAATACCTAATGTTAACCAAAAATTATCTAATTTCTTCATAACTTTTTAGTAGTTTGATGGCCTCATAATCTGTCATGTCAACTCTAGTTGGAACAATAGAAACATAACCTTGCGATAATGCCCATTCGTCTGTTTGCTCATTGTCGGGTTCTTGATTGAGAAAGTAGCCTGTGAGCCAATAATAATCTTGACCATGAGGTGAAGTACGATTCTCGAATTCTTCTGTCCAATAACCTTTTGTTTGTTGTGACAAGCGAACGCCTTTTATCTCGCCCATGGGTGCGTTTACATTTAAACAGACACCAGCAGGTAATCCTTCCATCATGACTTTGCGTGCTATTTGTTCAAAATAAACTTTAGCTTTCGAGAAGTCGGCATCTTTGGCGTGGTCGCAAATGGAAAATCCTACCGAAGGAATTTCGTTCACGCAGCCTTCGAATACAGCTCCCATAGTACCAGAATAAATCACGTTGATGCCTGAATTAGAGCCATGATTAATGCCCGAAAAAAGCAAATCGGGTTTGCGGTCGAGCACGTTATTCAGTGCCAATTTTACACAGTCGGTTGGCGTACCCGAACATTTGTAGATTTCTAATCCTGGTTCTTTACGTTCCAGCTGATAATATACAGGCACTGCCATAGTGAGCGCATTCGATTGAGCTGACCGCGGACCATCGGGCGCCATAACTACGACATTGCCTAATGTGCAAGCCATATCGATTAATTCCGATATGCCTTTAGATAATATGCCGTCGTCGTTGGTGATTAAAATTAATGGTTTCATATGATGTAATTTATTTTTTACGTGTTAAAGCAGTTTTGGCACCCAATAAAAAGAGCACGGTTATGATTATCATGTAAAGCATGTCACGGCTGTCGAGCACGCCACGACTCATAGATTGGTAATGGGCATGAATGCCACTGTTTTTGAGGTATAAACTGGTATTTCCATTGGTGAAGAGCGATCCGATGAGTTCAAAACCATAAAACATAGTGAAACAAATAACAGCAGACACCACAAAGGCGGTCAGTTGGTTACGCGTAATAGAAGAGCCAAATAAGCCGATAGATCCATACACAGATGCCAGAAAAATTAAACCGATAAAGGAACCCCAAAAAGCGCCGCTATCCACATTGCCCATAGGTTCGGCTAAAATATAAACGGTGGCATACCAAATAATACTCGGAATCAACGCTACGAGCATAATCAACCAAGCTGATAGAAACTTACCAACCACCAATGAAAATGTGCTAATTGGGCGAGTTAGTAGTAATTCTATTGTGCCTTGTTGTTTTTCTTCTGCAATGAGTCGCATAGTGACTGCTGGACATAAAAATAAAAACAACCAAGGGGCTAATACAAAAAGTCCATCAATATTGGCGTAACCGCTATTAAGAACATTGTATTCGCCTGGAAAAATCCACAAGAAAAGACCAGCACCAACGAAGAAAATAGCCAGAACAATGTAGCCTACTGGTGTATTAAAAAAATTGCGAAACTCTTTTTTCAAGAGGTTCCATATAGAAGATATCATAAATGTAAAAAAGTTATTGTATTTTTGCTAGCAACATATTACTAGTTGCAAAGATAGCTCTATTTTTGAACAAAAATAGTTTAGAATGATGAAAAAAACCATATTTTTTGCCTTATTATTTATCGGTGTCGGCCAATTAGCAATGGCTCAAAAAATTCCTTTTGCCATTAAAGGTTCCATTTATGGAGGTTATATTGTACCCATGACCAAAAACCTTGATTCTATTTCACATCCACCTGCTTTAGGTGGCGAGATGGCTATAGAATTTCCGGCTATGGGTAATTACGACTGGCAACATTATTGGCGCATGCCCACTGTGGGTGTTGGACTTTTAGGCATTAATTTGGGAAATCCAAAGTTGTTAGGAACTGCTTTTGCCGTATATCCATATTTATTAGTGCCAGTAGTAAAAACGGAACACTTCCATTTGAATTATAAAATTGGTGCGGGTCTGAGTTTCTTCACCAAAACATGGAATGATGGCGATACACTGTCGGGAGTCAATGCCTCAACCGCTAATTCTGCCATAGGTTCAGTTTTAAATGTGTATTTAACTACGGGTGCCAATTTAGAATTTCCTGTTGCCAAGCAATTTTCTATTACGTCAGATATTGGATACAATCACATGAGTAATGGTAGTATGTTGCAACCGAACGCAGGGCTCAATATGTTGCAGGTGATGGTTGGTGCCAAATATTTATTTCCAGGTTGTACGCATTGTAAAAAACCTAGACCGCCTATTGACGGCTTTCCTTATGATTTTTCGATCAATTTAATTGCTTCGGGTGGTGCCCGTGAATTGTACTACAAGGACAATAAAATGTATCCCGTAGGTTCTTTTCATGCTAGTATGTCTGCTAATTTAACCGATTGGTATGCGTTGGGCGGTGGTGTGGACGTGTTTTACGATGGTGTGTTTGTGCAACAAGGTAACCGTGGCGAAGGAGAAAACAAAGTAGAGTATGAAGAACACACTCAATTTGGTCGTTATTTTATTCCAACTGAAGATATTGCTAATAAATTTCGCGCAGGCGTTTGTTTAAGCAACGAGTTTATTATTGGTCGAGTGACTGCTGTTTTACAATGGGGAGTTTATGTGTACGACCCAATTCGTAACGCCACACATGATCCACATCCTGTATATGGTGATAATCGTCCAATGTTGTATAGTTATGATATCGAAAAAGAGGATGGTTGGAACTATTTTCGTTTAGGTGTACGCTGTCGTGTATACGATAATTTGTTTGTGAATGCGAGTTTAAAAACACATTTACAAAAGGCGGAGATGGTAGAATGGGGCATTGGTTACCAAATACCGTATACCAAAAAACAAGAATCAGATGGCCGTCGAGGAAGTTACGCCGTGTATCATCCCGATAGAAAATGGAAACGAGGGGACCCTAATAAACAATGGCAACCTGTTGGTGTTGAGTCTGAAGACCCACCATTTAATTTAGGACGATAAAAGAGTTGTTTATATCAAAAAAGTTCAGTTTTCTAAATTCTTTTTATACCTTTGCTCAATAATCTAATTTTTTGCTTATGAGAAAATAACGTAACCGAAGGGTGCGTACCATATTAAAATAAAAAACAAGCGTTAGCTTAGTTCTTGTTTCAGAAAAATCGCCAATTTTAAAGAAACTCTCAAGAATATCAAGCGTAACGCTCACGTGTTTCCACGTGGGCTTTACTTTATATTTGAGAGTCTTAGGTGTTTGGCGATACCTTCTGGAACAAATATGGAGTTTTGTCCCACGTTTTTTTTGTGCCTATACCAGACATTCTATTAATATTTTAATTATAAACGAGATGAAAACAATTATTGCAGTCAAAGGGAATTCCGGCACAGGTAAGAGTGCTACTATTTTAAAAGTTAACGAACACTTTAAAGAAAGTATCATTACATGTAAAAATGTATGTGATACATTCGATATTTTGTCCGTTATTGAAGTTAAAGGTCATAAAATCGGATTATTAAGCTTGGGAGACCCAAACCCATTGAATCAAAACGTTCATTTGAATTTGTTGAAAGATTTGACAACTCAACAGTGTGAAATTATTCTTTGCGCTACGCGTACTCGTGGCGAGACAGTAGATAATATTTTCCGTTTGAACTCAGAAGACGGGTATAACATTATTTGGACTTCTAATTTTTGTGATGATTTGCGAGGTGCAAGTTTTGATACTAATATGTTAAATACCCATTTCGCGGATTCAATAATAACTTTAATTATAAATCTTTTAAAATAATCATATTATGAAGAGAGTAGGTTTACTTTTACTGTGTTTAATAACGGTAATTAATTTTACCTTTTCGTCACCTGTTAAAGTTGGGTATTATTATTACAATCTGGATTTGATAAATAAGACTGCGGAAGTGACGAATATTAGAGATGGAATGCCAGAACAACCAGGTTATTCTGATTTAGCTGGTAATTTTGTAATTCCAGAAACTATTACATATGACCAAAATACTTATGTGGTTACAAGTATTGGAAATTATGCTTTTTATAGCTCTAAAAATATGCAAGGTCTTGTTATTCCTCAAACCGTTAAGCATATTGCAAAATTTGCAGTTTCTAATTGTGCAAACTTGACTTCGTTGACACTAGGTGAGGGTATTTTGAATATTGATGATGATGCTTTCTCAAATTGTGACAAAGTAGGTGTAATAACTATTCCTAACTCTGTAAAAAGAATAGGAAATCGAGCATTTAACTCTTGTTCTGCGGCTATCAAATTGGTATTGGGAGATTCTCTAGAAACAATCGGAGAATGGGCTTTTTCAACGTGTCCATTAGAGGGGGAATTAGTTATTCCTAAAAATGTTGTTACTATCGGTAAAAATGCATTTAGAGGTTGTGCCACATTGGATTCATTAATGCTTTTGGGTGGAGTTAATATTCAGGATGGTGCTTTTTATGGATGTTCAAATTTGGGAGGTAATTTGATCCTACCTAATTCACTTACAAGTATTGGCGATTTTGCTTTTTTTCAATGTGGTTCACTTAAAGGAAATTTAATTATACCTGATGAGGTTTCAGTTATTGGTGATTCAGCCTTTTATCAATGTAAAAAATTAAATAGCTTACAAATCGGTTCTTCAGTAGAGTACTTAGGTAATTATGCGTTCTATGGATGTAAGAGTCTCAAAGAACGGTTACTCATTCCAGATAAAGTCGCAAATGTTGGGAACTTTACGTTTTCTGGATGTGATAGTATTAGCTCTGTCCTAATCGGAAATGCTTGCAAAAACATAGGTATGTCTGCCTTTTCAGGATGTCGTTTGACCTCTATAGAAATGGGGACAAATATCACTAATATCGAAGCTTATGCATTTGGATATGATAGCAATTATAAAAGGATATTAGACACTGTAAAATGTAATGCTTTAATCCCACCAACTCTTCGTGCGGATGCCTTTTATATGAGTGGGATGTTAATAAATAGAGTAATTGTACCTTGTTCTGCTTTGACTGATTATAAAATAGCAAATACTTGGAGCACTTTTTCTTCTTTTATGAAGGGAGGGTTTGACTACAAGTTTACAGCACAAAGTCAAAATGAAATCTGGGGGAATGTTATTATAGAAAGAATCCCTTCTTGTGGAATTTCGGCTGGTATTCGTGCGAAACCAACTAAAGGCTATAAATTTGTAAAATGGAGTGATGGATCTATAAATAATCCATATTACATTACAGTAACACAAGACTCTAATTTAGTTGCGTTTTTTGCTAAAGATACTTTTTCAATTGTTGCTCAGCCTGCCAATATGACCTTGGGATTTGTAGAGGGTACTAATGATTACGCTTATCTTGATACAGCAAATTTAACTGTTACCGTTACTGCTGATTTTTACCACTTTACAAAATGGAGCGATGGTAATTTAGATAACCCTCGCAAGGTGATTGTTACTCAAGATTCTATATTTGTTGCAGAATTTGCCGTTGATACTTTTAATATACATGTAACTACAAATAATTCCCTAATGGGAACAGTTGTTGGTTCGGGTAATTATGTGTATGATACTAACGTACAAATTGAGGCGTTGCCAACTATTGGGCATAAATTTGTAAAATGGAGCGATGGTAATTTAGATAATCCTCGTAATATTATTGTTACTGGCGATTCTGTATTCTCAGCCGAATTTTCTGTCGATACCTTTGCAGTGGTCTTGACCGTAAATGATTCATTAATGGGAAGCGTAATTGGTTCAGGTAATTATGCTTACAATACAAATGCACAGATTGAAGCTATACCTAATAGTGGATATGAATTTGTGAAATGGAATGATAATAATGTTAACAATCCACGTATATTGACAGTTGTTGACGATATTACTATACAAGCAGAATTTCAAGAATCACAAACCGCAATAGATTATAACAGAATTATTGATGGTGTGTATGTACGTGATAAAGCAATTATTATTGAAACAACAGAGATTAAAAACTCCATAAGTGTATATAATTCTATCGGACAATGTATTTATGTTTCACCGAAAAGTGGTTCAAATTTTAAAATTACCGTGCCTCAGCTAGGAATGTATATTGTTAGAGTTGACGCTGAGGTTATGAAAGTTGTTGTAAAATAACGTTTAAACTTGTTATCATTAAAAACGGAATCTATTTATAGATTCCGTTTTTAATGATATTTAAATTACCTCAATTTCGAACAGCACAAAAGTCGACCATTTTTTCGAGGTGAGTTTCCAAGTAGTTGCCCACCACCACAATGTCTGCGCCAGCTTCATACGCTTGTTTTATGGCATCGGTAGAAGTTAAACCTCCGCCTACAATGAGCGGAATGTCAATAGCTGTTTTTACAGCTTTTATGAGTGCTGTTGGCACTGGATTTTGAGCACCGCTACCAGCTTCTAAATAGATGAGTTTATTGCCTAGTAGTTCGCCAGCTAAAGCTGTTGATACAACTTCGTCTACCGCGTCGCGTTGTAAAGGTTTGGTTTTACTCACACGCTCAACGGCAGTCGTATTTCCACCATCAATCAGTATATATCCTGTTGAAATAGTTTCTAAAGCTGATTGTTGAATAGCCTTAGCTGCTTGCACGTGCTGCCCAATGAGCCATTCTGCATTACGACCAGATATGAGTGAAAGCAGAAGAAGTGCATCCGCTTTATTGGTCAATTGAAACGCATTACCTGGGAAAAGCACCACGGGAATAGTCGTTAACGATTTGATGTGTACCACCGTTTCATCTACCGAGTTTTGCAGTTGGCTACCACCTACGAATATGAAGTCGGGTTGTGCTTTATTGACGGTGTCAATAACCTGTTCAAGCGTTGTACCAACACATTTTTCAGGGTCGATAAGCACAGCAAAAAGTTGTTTTCCTGTCTTATGTGCTGTGGTTATTGTGTTGTAAATCGCTTGCATTTAGTTTATTATGGCTTTACGGTCCACACTAATACAAATTCTGGAAACACATGGTATGTCAATTGGAATGTTTCGGCAGCCGGTGTGCGTGTTTCCTTAGCTTCCATAGTTCCCATTAAATAAGGTTTAAATGGTTCTATGGCTAAATGTTTGGTAAATTCCACCTCTTCTTGTCCAAGTATCTTATAAAGGGTTTCTTTGGCCGACCACAATAATGCTAAATGTGTTTTGGCTAATGAAGGCTCAATAGAGGCGCGCTCTGCTTCCGACAAAAATTTACTTTGAACTCGTACCACTTTGTCTGATATTTTTTCTACATCCACACCTACGCGGTAAGTTGGGTGGATTAATACAGCAACAAATTTTCCTGTATGTGTAATGCTAATTTGGAAAGACTTATCAACCAAATAGGGTTTGCCTTGTTTGGTGTAAGCAATTGTTTTTTTTTCGCCAATGACCTCTTGTAGTAATACACGAGCAGCGAGATATTCCAGTTTGCGTTTATCACTTGTAAATAGCGAAATTTCTTGAATAATAAATGGATCTAAATGAAGTAAATCTAGCAATTCATCGATGGTTTCAGTGATTTCCCAAAGAGCTAGCGTAGCATTTTCTTCGACTGTTTTTTTACTTAAAAGCATAGTGTGTGTGGTTTAGTTATTTCCAAGTTAAACTTTCCATGAGACGACGCATATCATTTGTGATAAACGTATTTACAGGTGCTATGGAGTCCGCATTTGGCAAATGGTTGAAATAGAGTGAGCCGCGTACAAAATTATGGAGGCTATCAGTTACAAAAAATTGTGCCGATGAGGCGGCATTCCCTTTTATTTCGTATAAAATTCCATAGACGTGATGTTCTGGATTTTCGAAATACTCTTCTACAATAGCATCAGCTCGAATAGTATGTTTATATACCAATGTACGTGCATCTTCTATCGCAGTAGCCAATTCTTGGTGATTTAGTTTTTTATAACTACAGTGAATGGTGGCATGCCATTGCGGGTATTCTATGTTTACCCAATAAGGTTCGTTTGGGTCCGCAGCTTTTACTTGTGCGTATTTCGACAAATCAAAAACATAAGGTAAATTCGATTGGTAACTGTCATAACGTGCTTCGGGTAAATCAATTCTGAAATAGCCGTAATCCAAAGGCAATGGTTGATGTCCACACGAAGTAAACAACAATCCGAGTAGGAGATTTAATATGATAAATTTATACTTCATCAGTGGTAGTGTCAGATTTTATATACAATTTTACTTGTTGAATGCGGCGGTTGTCCACGGCTATAATTTCGAAACGATAGACACCAAATTCCAATTGTTCATATAAACTTGGAATATCACCTTTCAACTCGAGCAATAAGCCAGCTAATGTATCTACATCGTCGGTTTTATCTCCAAATATATCTGAAGGTATATTGGTGGCTTTAAAGAAATCATTTAACTGAATTTTAGCTTCAAATAGGTACGTTGTGTCGTCTATTTTTGTATACAATGATTCTTCTTCATCATGCTCGTCGCTTATATCACCTACTACTTCTTCCAGAATATCTTCCATAGTGACCATGCCTAAAGTTCCTCCAAATTCATCAACAACTATGGCCACGTGGATTTTATTTTTTTGAAAATCGCGTAGTAAATCGTCTATTTTTTTTGTTTCTGGTACAAAAAAAGCTGGACGAATGAGCGTTTGCCACTTGAACACATTGGTTTTGGTTAAGTGTGGCAACAAATCTTTGATGTACAAAATTCCTCGAATATTGTCTTGTGAGTCTTGTAATACGGGAATTCGAGAGTAACCGAGCTCTACTACAATATTGAGCACTTCCGAATAGGGTGTTTTTAAATCAACCGTTACCATATCAAGGCGCGATGTCATCACAGCGTCTACCGTAGTGTTGCCAAAATTGACAATTCCTTTTAAAATTTCTTTTTCCTCGTTATCCGCTTTCGTTGTTAGTTCGAGTGCTTCCGAGAGTTCGTCAATCGATAGATTGTTGTGGCGGCGTTTTGCCAATCGTTTATTGACAATATGGGTTGAATTGACTAATAATTTTGCAAATGGTTTTAATAATCGAGTTAAAAAGCCAAAGGTTTTTGATGCTTTGCGAGCCATACTCACTGGGTTTTGTGTGGCATAAACCTTCGGCATAATTTCACCAAACAAAAGAAGTAGGAACGTAATAACGATGGTTTGAATGATAAACTCCAATAGTGGTAACTGCGAAAAATCGAATAAACTGTCGATAAAAAATGCTGATAAGACCACTATGGCGACATTCACAAAATTATTACTGATTAAAATAGCCGCTAACAAATATTCTGGTTTTTCTTGTAATTTAAAAACACGTTTGTCTGCTTCTGTATTAGCGGTTTCCATTTCGCTCAGATGTTGTGGTGTAAGCGAGAAAAAGCCAACTTCAGAAGCTGACATAAAGGCCGATACGCCTAAAAGTAATGCAATGAAAAGCAATGTAATTACATGCTCAAAAGTGAATGGTAAAACAATAACCGCGTTTAGCAACAGATAGGTGTCCAAAATTCAGTGATTTAGTTAATATTTAGGGCTTTGTATTTAGTTGTGGTTTGCTTTTTGAGGCGGCTACAAAAAAATACAAGGATGAAAATGGCTTTTCATCCTTGCAAAAATACGCTTTTTTATTGAAAAAATGCGCGATGCACTAAAAAATCTTATTAGAATGGCAAATCGTCAGCAGCATCGGCAGGTGCTCCGTCAAATGGAGTTGCATTAACTACTGGTTCTTGGTTAGCCATAGGTTGGCTTGGGGTGCCAGCATTATCAGATGCTTCGCGTTTGCCTAGTAATTGAACAGTATCTCCGTATATTTCTGTAATATAGCGTTTATTGCCAGTTTTATCGTCGTATGAACGAGTTTTGATTTTTCCTTCGATAAAGAGTTGGCTGCCTTTTTTGATATACTTTTCACTGAATTCGGCTAAGCTTCTCCACACAACAATGTTGTGCCATTCTGTTCTGTCTGGAACCACTGTTCCATTAGCCATTGTGTAACCTTTCTCTGTTGTAGCAAGCGGAAAGTTAGCAACTGCTACATTTTTGTCTAAATAACGTACTTCAGGGTCTTTACCCACATTTCCAATTAGGATAACTTTGTTGACTGACATAATAATTAGTAATTAAATTGTAAATAAATCTGGTGCCAAAGTAAGCGGTTATTTTTCAAACTGCAAAATAAATTTTCATATTTTTTTAACAACTTTTTAAAGTTGTATTATTTTTTTACTCGCTAAAATCAATTTGCCAAGCACCTTTCTCTTTTATGCTGTATAAGGTATAGCTGTATTTGTTGGCTAAATTTTTGTATAAATTATTGGTGCGTTCTGATACATTGCCGCATGTAATTACGTGTTGTGGTTTTACTAGTTGAAACAAACGATCCGAAGGATAAACGCGTTTGCCAATTATAAGGTAATCAACTTTTAATGGTGTGTCCGTTCGTTTGTATTTAAATGGATTTTGGTTGAGCATTAAGAATGTTTTTTCGTTACATACAAACGCCTTATTCGCCCAATTGCTATCAGCCTTCAAGTCTATTTTAGTAGCATGACATTTTTCCCAATAATCGCGTCCTAATTTATCGGCCATAATACTATCGGAGGTCAATACTAAGTTGTTTTCGGACACGATTCTATTCACCATGACTTCTTTTGAATGATTCCACACAATCACTTCTTGGTGTGTAAGGCGATGATATTTATCGATTGTCCTAATACCAATAATCAACAGAATAAGCGTTAGGAAGGCTGTCAAATATCGAAATGTAATTTTTTGAACTAAAAAAACGAGTGTTAAAATGGTTAGGTAGAATAGTAGTAATTGTGTTGGGCTTATCCACGTTATAGAAAGTGCGTGTGGTAAATGTTCTATACCTGAGATGGCCATGTACATGATACGTAACACCCAATTGAGCAAAAAGGCTACTGCTATATTGAGATAAGGAATCCACGATACAACGAACAGTGTTATAGCTAAATACAAAATAATAGTGGCCGCGGGAATGACTACGAAATTGCTTAATAAAAAGTAGTTAGGAAATTGATGGAAGTAAAAAAGTGAAAATGGAGCTGTTCCAATTTGTGCCGCCAACGATACGGCGGTCAGTTCCCACGCCCAACGTAAAAACCGATTTTTGACAACGAGTACCCCGACGATTTTAGGTTGAAAATAGACAATAGCAATAACAGCACTATAACTTAGTTGAAAGCCAACATCAAAAAGGAAGGCGGGTTGATACAAAATCAACAAAAAAGCCGAAAGAAAAATAGTGTTGAATGTCTGCGATTTACGTCCAATGACACCAGCTAATGCCATAAATGTAAACATGACTGTGGCGCGCATTACCGAGGGAGATAATCCGGTGATAAATGCGTAAAACCATAAAAATAGAATAATGAAAATAGGTTTTAGTCGCTGTGTGCGTTTATTTTTATCCAAAAAGCCGAGCAACCAACCGATAACCATATAGATAATACCCACATGCAAACCGCTGACTGCCAAAACGTGCATGGCACCAGTGGTGCTAAAACTTTCGCGTAATTCTGGCGTGAGTGCATCTTTGTAGCCCAATGTGAGTGCAGCCAACATACCAAATTCGTCACCTGATAACCCAAACTGATGATAAATATTTAACAGATAGGTTCGACATTTTTCGGCTGTAATTATCAAGGAAAATGAATGCTCTTCTCCTATTTTTTGCCATTTCGAAGTTGATACATAACCTGTGCCGCCAATGCCTTGATGTGCTAAATAATTAGCGTAGTTGAATTCTTCAGGATTGCCCGTACGTTTCGGTTGATCAATGGTGGTAGAAACCAATAAAATGTCGCCGCGCTGTAGTTTCGTAGTGGCGGAATCTTTGGCCAAATATAGAATGACTTCGCCTTTGGTTGGATGTGTACTTGTACTATCGGAAAATGTGTGTAGTTTCGCTCGAAACATGATTGAACGCTCTTTTTCAATTGGTTGAGCGTCTAATAATACTTCGTAAATTCCTGATTGTCCCGCATAATCTAGGTTCGTTTTTGCTTTAAATCGGTGATTTAGGAATAGTCCCAAACTTATTAAAATGAACAATGTGCCAAAACCAAAAAGCCATCGTAAATTATAGTTTACGACGGCTTTTTGTATGATAAAAGGAATGATGAGCGCACAGCATCCAATTCCAAATAAAACGAACATAATTCCTAATGATACGGTCACGTATTCGCCTAACAACACACCGCCTGCCAAAAATAAAAACAGTCGGAAGAATGGTGTTTTAGCAAAAAAATCAGACATCATATCGATTAGATGGTATTACTGATGTTGTTCGCGCAATAGATCATTTACCGTTTTTACCGGGTTGAATGTTTCAATAGGTACTTCTACAAAAATGGTGTTCCAATCGCTCATAGCACCGTTCCAAAGTCCTGGTAATTCAAGCGCTTTGAGTTCTTTTCCGCCACTTGATTTGGAAGATATAAAACCTGTTTTCTGATCTACATAATCCCGTAAATTAAACTTCTTACCTTGGTAGTTTTTGAGTGCACACACCAAATCCACTGGATTAAAATGGGTCGACTGATCCATCAACGCTTTTTCTTTAATTTGTGAACTTTCAAGAATTTGTGGAGACACCGTTCCGTCGGAATTTTCGGTAAGGAAAGGACCTCCGCCTGGTTCACCTTCGTTTTTAACCATCCCACAGACGCGGATTGGGCGATTCAGTTTGCCATGTAAATAAGCAATCAATTCTTCGCGCGATAATTTCGTTTGTTCAGGATTATGGTTGTTCAAACGTTTGGCACAGAATTGCGCAATGACTAATAATTTGGCATCACTTATGGATGGATTGTCAAGTTCTTTTAGGTACGCAAAAGTTTGTTGTTGTAGCGCCACGAGTAAGCCTGCAATTACTTTTTTGAAAATGATGGTTGTTTCTTTTAGTCGATCAGGAACCACATTGTCAATATTTTTAATAAAGACAATATCTGCTTCTAGGTCGTTTAGGTTTTCGATAAGTGCGCCGTGTCCACCTGGTCGGAATAATAGTTTTCCATCGTTCGTGCGAAATGGTTGATTGTGTTCGTCTGCCGCAATGGTATCTGTAGACGGTTTTTGTTCAGAGAATGTAATATGGAATTTAATGCCAAATTTTTCTTCGTAAGCAGCTAACGATTTAGCTAGGTGTGTTTCAAATAATTGCCGATGTTCAGACGACACGGTAAAATGAATGGACGATTGACTGTTAGACGAAGCATATAGAGCGCCTTCTACCAAATGTTCCAAAAATGGTGTTCTGTTTTCGTGTGGATATCTGTGAAATTTGAGCAAACCTTTAGGCAGCGTGCCATAGTCGAGCCCTTTTTTCTCCAACAAATTAGCTACCGCGTCTTTGTATCTGCCAGCTTTTATAAGTTCATCTATGGTCAATTGTTCATTGCGCAAGCATGCTTCGTTTAAATCAGCAAAAAACGCAAATCGGGCAATGTGCTCAAAAAAATGTTTTTCGAAAGGTGTTGTTGGAACGTCGTTTTCACCATTCAAAAATTCAAATAAATCTTTGAACATGCGACTGGCAGCACCCGAGGCCGGGACAAACTTTTCTATTTGGTGGGTGCCTTGCAAATAATGTTCCCACGTTTCGATAGCCACTTCTAGTTCCGATTCGGTCAGTTGAAGAAGCCCTTCGCCAATGGCAGCCACGCGTTTTATATTTAAATACGGAAATCCTTGTACAAAACTGTTTAGTTGTTGTTCAACTGTTGCTACTGAAATGTTTTTGTGTTTTAATTGTTCTAGATCGGATGGTGTAAACATAGCTATAGTGTAAATAAGGTTAGTTAGGTCTTAGCATACTATACAAAGATAGCAAAATGCCCATCAAAAAGCAAATATACAAATATGTTGTTTAGCAGATAGCGTGTTGCTTATTATTCAGGATAGAGCAAATATGGTTTGCGTTGTTGTTTGAATTTCTCAACATCAGGTAACCAGCGGCGCTCAATTTCTGCTGCCGAACGTCCATTTATAATCATAGGTTTTACATAATCAACTCCGATTAATGTTTCAAAAAATGAGTTGAAGAAAAAAGAACCTAAGTGCATATTCCAATAGGCATCTATCAAATAACGCAAATCAATTCCTTCTGCAAACAAGGCACTATCGCTAGGTAATGTTCGTAAATCTCTACCTTGACATTGGAAGTTACGCAAAGGTGGATTTTTGGCGCCACGTACCGATTCGGGATTAAATGAAAATGTGCAGCCCAACATGTTAGGATGTCCGTATACTTGGAATGGAAATTCTGTACCTCGTCCAATACTGATAGGCGTTGCTTCAAAATACACAAGTGATGGATAGAGATAAACCGATCGCATGGTTGGTAAGTTTGGCGATGGAGGAACGGGAACAACATATTTTGTTTGATGTGTGTAATTTTTACAGGTAATTACAGTTAAGTTACATTGCAAATTATTTGCTAACCAATGTTCGCCATTAATCATTGTGGCGAGTTCGCCTAATGTCATACCATGTATAATAGGAATGGGCAATATGCCCCACATCGATTTGTAGCGCATATCCAAAATAGGTCCGTCTACATAAAATCCGTTTGGGTTTGGTCTGTCGAGAATGAGTAGCGGTTTATTATTTTCAGCACACGCTTCCATTACCCGAAATAACGTGGTTAAATAGGAGTAATAACGAACGCCTACATCTTGTAAATCAAATACGACGATATCGATATCGGCGAGTGCTTCTGCTGTTGGTTTTGATACATCACCATTAAAAAGTGAACGAATAGGTAAACCTGTTTGCTTGTCGGTGGTGGTGTATATTTTGGCGCCCGCATCGCGGTAGCCGCGAAAACCATGTTCGGGAGCAAAAACACAGGCAATGCGTGTGCCTATTTTGGTCAGAAAATCAACGATATGAAGTTGCCCTACCATACCGCTTTGATTGGTAACAATACCGACGCTTTTATTTTTTATCAGCGGTAAATAGCGTTCTAATTGATCAGCACCGACTACAACTGGTTCGCTTGCCCACAGTTTTAGCGTACAAACTAAACCACACACAATCCAAATAAGTTTTTTCATGGGTACCTCCTTTTTTAAAGGTCTTTTATGAGTAAATCGCTTGAGTGATTAACTGTTTTTAGACGGAATTGTTCTAATTGCTCCCACATTCCATCAAATTCCTTTTTAGGGTTTACTTTAAAGTTTTCTGAACCGAACGTACTTATTTTATCAAATACTAAGTGAATAGTCATTTGGTGTATATCCATAGCTGGTTGATACGATTTCTCTTGATTGCTGTCAGTATAAATTTCAGATAAGAGATGAACTTCTACCAATAATTTTAGGAGTTGATTTACCAATCGTATCGGGATGTTGTAGTCGTCTGCCAATTGTTGTTGAGTAATCGGTGTGTCACCTTTTTCAAAGCGTGTTACAATAATTTTTATAATCAGCAACGTGATATAATCTTTGTAACGACGACTAATGGTATTCGTTTCGTTTTCGAAATTATAATTTTGTAAGTTTTGGCTCACAAAGGTTAATTCAGCACCATATAGTACAATTAGCCAAGCTATTTGTAAGAACATTAATAACAAAGGAATAGCCGCAAAACTACCATATACGGCATTATAGTTCGATAAATAGATCTGTCCGCCGACATAAAGTCCTTGGAAGAGTTGAAATGCAATGCCCGATATACAGCCCGCCAATAATGCATGTTTAAACCGCACTTTGGTGTTCGGAATAATCAGGAACATGATCGTAAATAGTACACCGAAAATGAAATAAGGAGCAACTTTCAATAAAAATCGAGTAAGTGGTGAGAAGAACTGGCTTAAACCCGCAGTTTCAAGTTGCGTGTTGATGAAAATAGAAAAACCGCTTGATAACGCAATTAATATAGGCACTAACAGCATAAGGGAAATGTACATGGTGAATTGGCGAACGATTGAGCGCGATTTTTTCACATTCCAAATATCATTGAAGTTGTTTTCTATTTGGCGGAATGCACTCAACACAGACCACAACAAAACGGCAAAACCAACGCCTAAAAACACGCCGCCTTGCGCTCGTTCGAGATAACGTTCTACAAATTGAATGATGTACGGAATCATTTCCGCTTGAGCTGAGAGTGCTTTAGAGAGCCAGTCAACAACTGCTTGTTGAAAGCCGAAACCGCGTCCAATAGCTATAACCAAGGCAAGTATAGGGACTAAAGCTAGGATGGTATAAAAGCTCAATGCAGCGGCTTTGATAAATAGATTATCCTTAGTAACGCCGCGTGCCGACAAAATGATTTTTTTGAGTAAACGCACAGAAAAACGGCTCGATTTGGTCAGCTCTTTTTCCGTAATAACCCAAATATCGGAAGCTACAAAATGATAAAGACGTTTGCTTTGTTCTACGAGGGATAGTTTTTTGTTTGTTGCCATCGGATGTTATAATTTGATGTGAAAAACAATCGGACTGTAAAGAACGCAAGAAGTTGATAAAAAAATAGTAGAACGATAAGCCGGATTCTGTATCCCGAACAAGTCGGGATGTCTGCCATTTATCTCGAACAAGTGTCACCACTTGCCTCTATCGACCTACCCTCCAACATCGAGCGAGCAACTCTGATAGCGTTGGTTTACATGGTCTTTCAATCCATAAGGCGTACGGCTTCCTATGTTGCCATCGGAACGGTGAGCTCTTACCTCGCCTTTTCACCCTTACCACGACAGAATCGTGGCGGTTATTTTCTGTTACGCTACTTGAACCTCACGGCCCACTTCCCGTTAGGAAGTATGGTGCTCTATATTGCCCAGACTTTCCTCCACGCCTAAGCGAGGCGGCAGACTGTTCTACTATTTGAGTACAAAGATACTAAAAAGTTATAAAGTATCACTTTGTTATCAGGAGTTTTTGTGCTGACGGCGAAAAAGATAAAACAGTAAGCCAATTCCTACAACAACAAATGGAATACTGAGCCATTGTCCCATATTTAACGTCATCGATTGCTCAAATGAAACCTGTATCTCTTTTACAAACTCTATGCAGAAACGGAACGCTCCGATGGCCAACAAAACAAAGGCAAGAAAAAAGCCGTCGGGTAAATGGCGTTTACTAAATTTATGCAACAAGAACATCACTCCAAAGAGGGCGAAATAAAATAAGGCCTCGTAGAGTTGCGCTGGATGGCGTGGACATTGGTCGTAAAGTGGAAAAACAAATGCCCAAGGCACATCTGTTTGCGCTCCCACAATTTCGGAATTGGCTAAATTGCCTAATCGTATAAAACCGCCAGCTAGAGGCGTGGCAATGGACAAAAAATCCGAAAGTGGCCAAAAATTAACTTTGTACTTACGGCAGTATATCCACAAAGCAATCATTAAACCTACCCCACCGCCGTGACTAGCTAAACCATGATAGCCTGAAAACTCAAAACTACCATCTGGCAATTCGGTAATTGGTAGCAGCAGCTCCAATGGGTGCGCTAAATAGTAATTTGGCTCGTAAAAAATACAATGTGCCAAGCGAGCACCCAGGAAAATACCTAAAAAAAGGTAGATTAATAATGACTCGTATTGATTTTGTGTATAACCATTTTTTTTGAAGAAGTTATATACCACCCAACCTCCAAAAAATAAGCCTAAGGCAAATAGAATACCGTACCATCGAAATGTGATACCAAACAGTTCGCCAATTTCTGGCGTTATCGGCCACGTGATAAATAACATAATGATTGAATTTAATGTTTATTGAACTGTAAATTGATTAGGAATGTCATCAATTAATTGAAATAATTCGTCTTTGCTTTCGGCACGCAATAAGGCAATACGCATAGGTTTAAAATTATCGATTCCCTTAAAAGCTGGAGCGTTGGCCAAATGACGGCGACTGTGTACAATGCCTTTACGTTCGTCGTTTAACCATTCGATGCTACGAAGTACGTGCTCCTTGATAATCGATGTTTGCCATTCGAAAGCGCGTGGCGCCATTTTTTCACCTGTTTGTAGAAAATGTTTTACTTCTTCAAAAATCCACGGACGACCAATGCTTCCACGCCCAATCATAACGGCATCTACGCCATATTTGTCGAAACACTCTTTGGCACGTTCTGGCGTTGTTACATCACCATTTCCAATAATTGGAATATGCATGCGTGAGTTATTTTTTACTTCGCCAATCAATGTCCAATCAGCTTCTCCAGTATACATTTGAGCCCGTGTTCGTCCATGAATAGCCAATGCTTGAATGCCACAATCTTGTAATTGTTCGGCTAAATCCACAATGATTTTTTGTGAGTCGTCCCAACCCAATCGTGTTTTTACGGTGACTGGAATGTTAACCGATTTTACTACTTCACGTGTGATTTCAAGGAGCTTTGGAACATCGCGTAACATGCCTGAACCAGCACCTTTTCCAGCTACTTTTTTTACAGGACAACCAAAATTTAAGTCTAAAATATCGGGGTGAGCTTGTTCTACCAGTTTTGCTGCTTCCACCATCGTGTCCACATCGCGCCCATAAATTTGTATTGCCACAGGGCGTTCTTGCGGTAAAATGGTGAGCTTTTGCTCGGTGCGTTTTACACTACGAATCAGTGCATCAGCCGACACAAATTCGGTATATACCAAATCGGCTCCAAAACGTTTACAAAGCAGCCTAAAAGCTGGATCTGTAACATCTTCCATCGGGGCTAAAAAGAGAGGCTGATGACCTAAATCAATCGTTTGAATTTTCATGTTGAAAGCGGCTTGTAATCCGTTTTTACGAATTGCGTTTTGTGTTTCTTTTTCAATTGACAAAAGTACGAAAAAAAAAACTATCTTTGCAAGTCATTTGAATTATGATACGAGTTTATATCACCAAATACAGTGATTATGGAAAATGAATTTTTAGCATTGGAAGAAAAAATAGTGTCTGTTTTAAAAACAGTATACGACCCTGAAATCCCTGTGGATATTTATAATTTAGGGTTAATTTATAAAGTGGAAAGTTCTGCCGAAGGTGTAGTAACCATAGAAATGACCTTAACAGCACCCAATTGTCCCGCGGCCGATTTTATTGTCGAAGATGTCAAAATGAAGGTTGAGGCTGTCGAAGGGGTGGCATCTGTCATTATTAACTTGGTATTCGAGCCCGCTTGGTCGCGTGAAATGATGAGCGAAGAGGCACAATTAGAGCTGGGTCTATTGTAACTAGTCAATTATTAAAATTATCTATTGTGAAATATTACTTTTTGTCAGATGCCCACTTGGGAACACGCGTGGTAAGTGATACGCACGCTCACGAACAAAAATTGGTCGATTGGCTCGATATGGCCAAACTTGACGCCACAGCTATTTTTTTACTGGGCGACATCTTCGACTTTTGGTTCGAATATAAAATGGTAGTTCCTAAAGGGTTTACCCGCTTGCTTGGTAAATTGCGAGAAATTACTGAATCTGGCATTCCTATTCATTTTTTTGTTGGCAACCACGATTTGTGGACATTTGGTTATCTGGAGCAGGAGTTGGGACTCATAGTTCATACCGCACCTCTTACCGTAGAACTCGGTGATAAACAGTTTTTCTTGGCTCATGGCGATGGTTTGGGTGATAAAAGTCGTTCGTTTTCTTTTATCCGTTCAATTTTTCACAACAAAACTTGCCAACGCTTGTTTCGCTCCTTGATTCCTAGTTCGTGGGGACTTTCGTTCGGTTTTCGTTGGAGCGAGAGTAACCGACGTAAACACGACAAAAACAATGTGAAATTTTTGGGAGAAGACCAAGAACCGTTAGTGTTATTTGCCAAGCATCATGCTTTGGAACATCCTGTTGATTTTTATGTGTTTGGTCATCGTCATATTGTACTCAATTTGATGTTACAATCTAAAACGCAAGTACTGATTATCGGCGATTTTATGCGTGAATTTTCGTATGCTGTATTTGATGGAACTACGATGTCTATTGAGAATTTTGAGTGATTTGTTGACTAAGCGATTTTATCAATGAATATCACTCGATTAGAACTCGACCAAATACTACCACTCACCTGCTCGCGTTCGGGCATTTGCTGTCATGGTAAGCAGGTTTATCTCAATCCCTACGAAATACACTGTTTTGCGGTTGCAAAGAAGATGACGCCAAGCGCATTTCTTGATCAATATGGCGAGCAAGGCGGCATTAAACTCAAATTTGATGGTTGCACAAGTTGGCGTGGCATGGCGGCTTGTAGCCAATATGTAGAAGGGTTTGGTTGCAGCGTTCATGCTGGACGGCCTTTGGCTTGTCGTTTGTATCCTCTTGGTAGACAAATTGAGCACGAACAAGCGTATTATATCTTCGAAGGAACGCAATTTCCCTGCTTGGATGGTTGTCCCGAAGTGGAACAACTGCCTAAACTCACCGTAGCTGACTATTTACAAGGTCAAAAAACAGAGCCCTTTATTTACGCACAAGACACCTATTTGGAAGCAGTTCAGGCGTTGGCTGATATTGCTTTTATGTTGTTGTTGGAAACTGGATTGGCGGAATCGACCGAGCATAAAACGGTGGCACTTTGGCGTGCTATGAGCCATGAAACGCCTGATGATTTAGCACAACGTATTGGTGAAGAGTGGTTAGAAAAACTGCTGCTACCAAACATCGCAAATGCTTCCGAAAACGCTGCCGATTTTATACAACAACACAACATATTGCTTCAAGAAGCTATTCAAAAAGAATGTGATACATTGCAGAATCTGGATCAAATTCAAGAACTCTGTCTGCTTGTGCTGGCGATGGCTTTATACTTGGCTCGCTCATTAGGCGCCGACACCAAACAACTTGCCAACCATTGGGTTAACACAGCGATACAAAACGGCGCGAAAGCATAATTTTTTAGAGACACTAACGTTCTCATGCTATGTATTTGGCGCCAAATTTCGTAAGCTGTATTTTGTCACCCGATAAGAACTTTCCAAGCGTGCTAAAACTCAAAAACTTTGTAGGATTTGGCTTTGACAGATGATAATTTGTTAGCGTTTCGTGATTTAATTTTTATAGTTTGTTTTGTATTTAATAATTTCTTTTCTATTCATTACAATGAAATTATCAACCATATTTTTATAATCATCATTTGTAATATTTTGACTTATATTTTTTAAAATATTAGTTGCTTCTCTTTCTTGTCCTAATAATTTTAGGTTTATTGCTTTACTCATCAATGTTGATTGATACGTACTTAATTCGTCATTTGACTTTGTTAATGTATCAAGTATATTTTCATATATTTTTTCAGCTTTAATATAATATTTTCTAGCAGTTATTGAATCTCCACTCAATTCTGTGAAAATGCCCACTTGTAATTTATAATCAGGATTGTCAGGTCTAAGTTTTTCTATTGCTTTTATTGTTTTAAATGCATCATCCGTTTTACCTAGTTGGTTTAGAAAAATAAATTTATTCCAATAGGCTGAGAAAAAATCTGGTTGTAGTTCAATTGCCTTATCAAATAATTCTATCGCTTTTAAAATACTGTCATTTTCAAAAGTTGAAGCAAGTTGAATTCCTTTATTATTAAAATTCATTGCTTCTTCATTAACTTGAATTTTATCATTTTTCTTGTCATTATTATTACAAGAATGGAAAATAAGTATTGTTAATATTAATAATAAATGTTTCATATTTCTGTCTTTTTTGATGAACGCTAACATATTTCTAAAAAGTAGACAAATAATTTTATTATATTCTGTGGGTGATTTTTTTTATTGCACTTAACAAGAATCTATTACGAATTGAACTTCTTTAAAGGCGAATAGTTTGTATTCGCCTTTTTTTGTGCGCAAGCGAATTGGTCCAGTAGGTAAAATGCGGTCAATTTCGGCTTCAAATTCTTCTTCCGCTGTTTTGAAGCGATGATAACCTCTGTTGCGATACAATAGTTCGTAATAGGTAGCTTGTAATTGGCTCAATTGATTCAAGTCAAATCGTTCGTAATCAACTAAAATATTGGTTATCAGTTTGTGTAAGAGCAAATCACGGTCAAAAGTTTTACCGCGTAGTTGATACATCGAAACTGGATTTGGAGCATCACTGGTAAAAGCCTGTTGATTTACATTTAATCCGACGCCTACAATGGCTTTTGCTAATTGCCCATCCATGATGGTATTTTCGATGAGAATACCACTCAATTTTTGGTCGCCTACATAAATATCATTGGGCCATTTTATAGTGACAGGCATATCCAATTCCTCGCGAAGCGTGTTGACAATCGAAATGGAAATTAATTGTGACAACACAAATTGTTGTTCAACCGGAATTTTGGTGGGTTCTAATAATAAACTAAACAGTAAATTGGCTGCTCGTTCCGATTCCCACTTGTTGGCAGCTTGTCCTTTTCCGCTTGTTTGGTAGTCGGCTGACACCACAAATCCATGACGCTGCTGGGTTAGGTTATTTCGTAACCAAGCATTCGTAGAGTCAACTTCGGGCAGATGTATGTGGCTTATTTCAGGATTGGTAACAACCATGTTTCAATTGTTTTACGTAATTGCGCTCGCGAACCGTTGTAATGGTTTATGATAATGCAAAAACTATAGATATTATCTGGCTTATGAATATAGCCAGCATAAGTTTGTACGCCTGTCATGCTACCGCTTTTGGCTCGAACGCAAGCGGTTATCGAAGGATCAGTTAAAAAGTTTTTCACAGTACCTTCTACGCCTGTTCGTGGAATGCTTTCGAGAAACGGTTGTGAATTGGAACTGCGAATCATATAACCCAAAATGGCGTTTAAAAACTCTGCTGGGAACGCATCCATAGGCGATAAACCACTACCATCGTTGAGCAAAACTGGTTGCGTGTCGATGCCTTTCGAGCGCCAAAAATTGAGTATCACATCTTCGGCGATTGTATTTGTTGCCAATGGACTACGTTGTAGAGCCAGTTGTTTAAAAAGATGTTCGGCGTAATTATTATTACTGAAAAAGTTGGTTATGCGACAAATATCACTCAATTTGGGAGATTGATGTGTAAATAGCGTTGTGCGACGTTCAATAGAGGTTATTTGATCTGTGGCAGTGCCTGTTACTGTTATGTCGCGCTGAATCAATTCGCGTTTTAATTGTTGTACTAAATAGAGTGGCGGATTGGGCATATCGCCTCTTACCACAAATTTGGCGCGATTGCCTGGCATAGCTCCTCGCAGTACCCGATGCGAATCGTATGGAATGCCATACAAATAGGTGCTATCAGATTTTATGGCGGTAACTTTAACGAAATTGTTCAGTTCTAAATCAATATTTGCTGGTTTTATATCGATAATTTTAGGCGTTGAACCTATTTCTTTTGAACTTAACGTGATGTACGTTGTATTGTCAAATATAGAGAGTCCGTATACGCCAGCAGCGTAATAGTTGCCTATATCTTCCCAAGTCCAACGAGCAGGTAATGGCTCTTTGTCAAATAGCAACGCATCTGCAACGATATCACCTTGAATCTCTTTGATGCCCATTTTTTGAAGTTTGTCGGCCCAATTGGCTAAACAATTTTCATCTTGAAAATAGGCTGAACCAAGAGTGGGGTCACCCGAACCAATGATGTATAAATTACCTTTGAGAATGCCATCGATTAAAGTACCATCGTAAGCCACGGTTGTGGTGAATCTAAAATCGGGACCTAATAATTCTAATGCGGTGGCGGTAGTAATAAGTTTTGTAATGGACGCTGGCGTGGCACCTTGAGCCGATTGGTGTTCGAGTATGGTTTTGCCAGTTTCTACGTCGGTCACAATGAAGCTGACAGTAGCATTTTTCAATTCTACAGGCAAATCAAGGGTGTGCGCCATAACCAATGGCACACTCAAAAAATAAATTAGAATGACTAATATTCTTGATTTCATCACACAAATAAAATAGGTAAAAATGTTCCCAAACAACCCACTAAAAATCCTGCGGTGAGCTGTCCTGGTGTATGTGCTTTCAGTTCTAAACGGCTCCATGCTACAAAGCCACTTAATAGAATAATGCTAATAAAAAGCCATACGGGATTACTGTGAAATACAAATGACGCTGCAAAAATAGAACCACATAATCCTCCCATACCACTCATGTGTGCACTAATTTTCCACCATAAATTGACTAAAGAAATAACCATTAAACCAATAGTGGTGCCGAGTGCTATTAGAATGACCCATTTACCAATGCCAATCCACACAAAAAAACGGATGCAAGCTAAATACGACAGAAAAGTGATGATGTAGGGCCATGTGCGTTCTTTGCGGTTTTTGATATATAAATCGCTAACGATGCCAGTTTTTATTAAAATAGTGGTAGCCAATGCTGGAATGAGCATGGTAAACATTACCACACTGAGCACAATAATTAAACGTCTATAATCGTCGAATAACAGACGAGCATACCACATATTCATCAACATGAGAATAGCGTAAACTGGCGTTAAAAACGGCATGAATGCGAATGAAAAGAACTGTGCTATTTTATGGTTCATCGAATTTTTTATTAAAGGGTTGAGTGAAAAGCAACCAATCCTTCTAACGGAGATTGCTTAATTTCGCCGAGTGTGATGCCGAGTTCAAAGGCTACCACTTCCAAAATATCTTTGAAATAATAAGCTATAGAACCAACAAATGATACGGGATATTCGTCAAAATTAGGATATTGCATGACGTTACGTACAAAAAAGTCCGTAAAACTGTCAAATATTAAATTGTAGATGGCTGGTTCTGCCATGTTTTCGGCTAAAAACGGTGTAAACTGAGCCAGATAACGATTTGGGAACGGTTTCCGGTAGACATGATTGATGATGTCATTGGCCGTTAAGCCAAATGTGGTGAGGAATTTGTTTTTTAAATCTTCAGGTAGTTGATTTTTTAAACAATCGGCTATAAATTTTTTCCCTAACACAGCCCCACTTCCTTCGTCCCCTAAAATAAAACCGAGTGGCGAAACATTGTTTACGATATTTTTACCATCGTAAAAACAGGAATTAGAACCTGTGCCCAAAATGCAAGCGATGCCAGCATCATGTTGTAATAAACCTCGCGCCGCTGCTACCAAATCCGATTCTACATAAATTTGAGATTGCGTAAATGATTCTGCAATAGCGTGTTTTACCATCTCGATTTTGTCGGCCACGCAGCCTGCGCCATAAAAATAAATAGCTTTGACACTGGATGGTTTTACGTTCAGTGTTAATGTGGCAATTTCGCCAGCTATTTCTTCTGGTGTCTGATAAAACGGGTTAATTCCTGGTGTAAATAATGACTGTACACTCTTCCCGTGTTCCACTAAAACCCAGTTAGTAGATGTGGAGCCGCTATCTGCTATTAAAATCATCTGCTTTTTATTTATTTAATCTGCAAATTAAGCTAAAATAATCGGCTTTGACAACGATTCTTTGTTAATAAATTTTTTACCGTATACATTGGTAGAATAACATGAAAAGGTTATCTTTGAGGTTTCAAATAAATTATTCGGTATGACAAAAAAGATATGGTTGCTTGCTGTCTCGTTGTTTCTGGCGACGACTGTCTTTGGCGTAAATTTAAAAGCATTAAAATCGGACATCGCTACATGGATGGATGGTTATGCCACTCAATACCAAACGTTTGGTAAGTTCAATTTAAAAGGCGTCAATGTCAATAAACGCACTAAAACGTTTAGTGTGTTTGCTAACGGTTATTTTGGCTCTATTCCATTTCGTCCGGAATTGGTAGAGCGCATGAATAGCGAAGTTGCTCAACTGATAGCTGATAATTATCCGAAATACAAGGTAGTTATTTATGCCGATGAGATGCCTATTTCTTCACTCATTCCGAATGCTTATCGTGATAATACAGTTGATTCATTACGCTTGTCGCTAACTAATAAAACGCCTTCGGCTTTTATTACCAATACGTCTAAACCCTATTTAGCTCCTTTAGGATTAACTAATCGCAACATTGCCTTGTGGCATGGTCATGGTTGGTATTTCGACCAACGAACTGATCGCTGGCGTTGGCAACGAGCCCGTGTTTTTGAAACGGTGGAAGATAAATTTACCATGTCGTACGTGTTGCCCTATTTGCTTCCGATGCTCGAAAATGCAGGCGCTAATGTGTTTTTACCTCGTGAACGCGATACGCAAACGCACGAAGTGATTGTGGATAATGATGACTCCGTGACCACTTCGTTTTATAGCGAAATATGCGATTCGCATGCTATTATATGTCGAGATACGTTGGGTTTTGCTCATAAACGAGCTGTTTACAACGACACTCAAAATCCGTTTAAAGAAGGCACTTGTCGTGTGGTTCAAAGTGACACGGTTTCCCATGTCACCTTTGAATGGATTCCCAATATTCCTGCCGATGGTGATTATGCCGTTGCAATAGCGTATAAAAGTGATACAGCTAGCGTTACCGATGCGCATTATAAAGTGCATCATGCGGGTGGTGTGACAGAATTTACGGTGAATCAAAAAATGGGCGGCGGCACGTGGATTTATTTAGGCACGTTTCATTTTAAAAAAGGCGTACGTCCCGATTTCGGAAAAGTGAGTTTGACCAATCAAAGCGTTTCTGGTGGTTTGGTGGTAGCTGATGCTGCTCGTTTTGGTGGCGGTATGGGTAATATGTTGCGCTGTTTGGCTGATAGCAATTTGCTCGATTCTGTGAAGCCACGTAGCACGCGTATGTTGTCTTGTTTTGCCACTTCCGAATGTCAAACTTCTGGTCGCGCTCGTTACCTCGAAGCTGGACGTTATTGGTTGCAATGGGCTGGCGCGCCAACCGAAGTTTATCGTTATTCCAATGGATTTAATGATTACATGGATGATTATGTTTCGCGTGGAATTTGGGTGAATTGGCTTAATCAAAGTTCGGTAAATGTTCCCAATGCCACAGGTTTAGGCATTCCAATTGATTTGGCACTTGGTTTTCATAGCGATGCTGGCTGTAAAAAAGATACCATTGTGGGTACACTTGGTATTTATACGACGCAATTAACCAATGAAGATACTAAATTACTCTTTCCCAATGGGCAATCGCGCTACGCGTCTCGCGATTTAACCGATTTGGTGGCGATGTCTATTGTGAATGATATGCGTAAATTGTACGATCCGAATTGGTCATTCCGTGGGTTGTGGAATAAGTCGTATGCCGAATCGCGTCGTCCAGAAGTGCCAACGATGTTGCTCGAATTGCTGTCGCATCAAAATTTTACCGATATGCAGTTTGGGTTAGATCCACGTTTTCAATTTACGGTTTGTCGCTCTATTTATAAAGGAATTTTGCGCTTTTTGTCCGTTCAAAATGGCGCACCTTACGTGGTACAGCCATTACCTATCAGTCATTTTTCTGCTCAGTTAGCAGGCGATAGCGTTCTGCTCAGTTGGCGTTCTGTGACCGATACACTCGAATCAACGGCTTTTCCTAACGCTTACGTAGTGTATACACGTGTGAATGATGGCGGTTTTGATAATGGTGTTTTGGTACATGAAACGACTTGCAAATTACCTGTTTTAGCCGATAAACTTTATAGTTACAAAGTGGTGGCGGTGAACGATGGTGGCGCCAGTTTCCCCTCTGAAATTTTGTCGGTTTGCAAAAATAGTCGCGCCACACATACCGTTTTGGTTGTGAATGGTTTCGACCGAATTTCTGCTCCTGAAGGATTTTCGTCTGGCGATTTTGCAGGATTTCCCGATTGGTTGGATGCCGGAGTGCCTTATGTACGAAACATTTCTTATGTAGGTGCACAACATGAATTCTCGCGTTTAGAACCTTGGCGTGACGACGATGCGCCTGGTTGGGGAGCTAGTAACAGCGATTATGAAACGGAAATCATCGCTGGTAATACATTTGATTATCCACTTGTTCATGGTAAATCACTTGTGAAAGCAGGTTATTCGTTTGTGTCGAGTAGCAATGAGGCAGTGGAAGACCGCTGCATTAATTTAGCCGATTACAAAGCTGTTGATTTCATTTTAGGAAAACAAAAACAGTCGTTTTTGGGTACAAATAGAACGACAGCGGATTTTAAAACCTTCACGCCCTCTATGCAAAAGGCGTTAACCGACTATTGTTTGCAAGGTGGAGCGTTGGTGGTGAGTGGTGCTTATGTTGGCACCGATTTATGGAAATCGTCTTCGGTGAGTGATGCCGACAAACGTTTTGCCGAATCTATTTTGAACTATACGTGGCGAACCGACCGAGCTGCGCAAAAAGGAAATGTGTCGGCCGTGTATGCACCGAATAGCTCATTTACAGGCAAATTTGAGTTTTGCACGGCATTAAATTCAGTACAATATCACGTGGAGTCGCCCGATGGAATTGAGCCTGCCAACAAAAATGCATTTACGATTATGCGTTACGGGCAGAATAATATAAGTGCCGCAGTGGCTCACAAAGGCACCTATCGCACGTTGGTTTTCGGATTCCCATTTGAATCACTTACGTCTGATGCGATGCGTGACGATTTGATGCGACAGATTATGCGCTTTTTAATTGACGAACAATAAAACAACTATGAAAAAAATTAATTGCTTCATTCCGGCACAAGATGCCACACAATTAAAAACAACGATTGAAGGCTTGCGCCAATCGGCTTTTGTTGGCACTATTTATTTATTATCAACCAACGGTTGTACTTATCCTGATTGTGTGACGTTATCTGTTGACAGCTTGACAAGTACTAACACGATAGCTCAAATAGCAGCTCATTCCGATGCTCCATTATCACTGATTTATACCAAATACACGCCACTCGAATTGGGGCAATATGCCTTGGAGCGATTTTATCATTTAGCAACTTCGGCTAATGCTGGCTTGCTCTATTCCGATTACTATGAACTGAAAAATGGAACGCGTGCTTCTGTACCAACTATCGATTATCAGTTGGGCAGTTTACGCGACGATTTTAATTTTGGGTCAGTGTTGGTTTATAATGCTACAGAACTCAAAAAAGCAGTGGCACAGATGTCTGTTGCATACACCTTTGCAGGTTTGTACGATTTACGTTTAAAAGTAAGTCAATCCGCACCGATTTTACACATCAACGAATATTTGTATACCGAAGTTGAGCACGATATGCGTCAAAGTGGCGAAAAGCAATTTGATTATGTCGATCCGAAAAATCGGGCGGTACAATTAGAAATGGAAGCGGCTTGTACCGACCATTTGAAATGTATTGGTGGTTATTTGGCGCCAACATTTAAAGCCATTCAGTTTGACGAACAAGTTTTCGACTATCAAGCGTCGGTT
Organism: Paludibacteraceae bacterium; assembly: GCA_028694915.1. Classification (GTDB taxonomy): domain Bacteria; phylum Bacteroidota; class Bacteroidia; order Bacteroidales; family Paludibacteraceae; genus W0P28-013. The sequence continues at coordinate 6,802 of JAQVJY010000002.1, read as the reverse complement.
ATTATTCCCGTTCGTAACCGTGAGCGGACACTCGAAGATGCCATCAAATCGGTGTTGAAACAACAAACGAAATTCCCGTTCAACTTACTTATCATCGATAATTTTTCGACCGATAAAACGCCTGAAATTATTGAGAAATATGCTCAACAGGATTCGCGCGTGGTGCATCTCATTCCTAATCGTACCGATTTGGGTATTGGTGGTTGTTGGAATGTGGGCGTTGATTATAAGGATTGTGGTCGATTTGCGGTTCAGTTGGATTCCGACGATGTGTACCAAGACGAACATACGTTGCAAACTATAGTTGATGCTTTTTACGAACAAAATTGCGCTATGCTGGTTGGTTCTTATACCATGACCAATGGCGATATGGAAGTGATTGCCCCAGGATTGATTGACCATAAGGAATGGACGCCTGACAATGGCCGAAACAATGCACTTCGTATCAACGGTTTAGGCGCTCCACGGGCTTTTTATACGCCGTTGTTGCGCGAAATCCGTGTGCCAAATACCAGTTATGGCGAAGATTATGCGCTGGGATTGCGTTTTTCGCGTGATTACCAAATTGGGCGTATTTATCAATCGCTCTATTTGTGCCGCAGATGGGAAGGCAATTCCGATGCCGCACTGGATATTGTGAAACAAAATGCCAACAATTTGTATAAAGATAAAATTCGCACCTTTGAGCTTATCGCTCGTATGCGGATGAATGGAAATAATGAAGAAAAGCAGTGTCACTAAAAAGTTATTGTTATGAAAAGGGCAATCATTCTAATACTTCTTATAATTGGATTTGTATCCTATTCCTGTGCACAAATTCAAAGAAACTATTGTTTTACTATTTATTATCATCAAGATAATAGTAAAGAACTTTTTATATATCCACAAAAATATATAAATATCTGTTTCTTGAAAGATTTTCAATATTCGATTTCTCTTGAGGATTTTGAATCGGATGATATTCTATATACCTATGGGTTATTTAGTGATAGTTACACTATTGAAAATGATACTATTACTTGTTATTTTAAGGATAAAGAAATCATGAAATTTACTTGTCAAGATTCCGTTTTATTGGCACAAGAAGTAAATTTAAAAATATTAAAACATAAACGAGGTGTTGTCGCATATTATGCTTATGAAAAGAACGTGATTGACCTTAATAATATCCGTTTCTTTTCACTTATTAATAATGATAAACCATTCAATAATGGATGTTTCCTTCAATTATATAAAAATAAAACATTTCAATATTTATGTGGTCAACAAGTTATTTTGGAGGGGGAATATGTATATCAAAACACCAGTCTTATATTGAAAGACATTCATACAAAGCAAATATTTACATTTGATACTGATTGTAAAAAAATGACTTTTAAAAAATTGTTATTGTATCCAATCTGGCAGGATTAGTAATCCTTGTTTCGCGTATCCTCTATATGGCTAAAATATAACATTGATATGAATTTAAAATAATGAAGAAAAACCAAACAACAAGAGATTCTAACTTTGAGTTGTTGCGTATTGTGGCAATGGCTTTTATTGTGTTGCATCATATGATTGTGCACGGAACGCAAATGTGGAGGTTTTCATTGGGTGAGCCTTCTATTTTCCCCGTTGGGAACATTCCTGTGGCTGCTAGTTTGATTCTTTTGAATGCGTTTTTTGTGGTGGGCGTCAATAGTTTTTTGCTTATCTCTGGCTTTTATGGCATTAAACTCAAATTCAAGTCTTTTTATGCGTTACTCATTACTTGTTTGCTTTACTCGTATGCTTACGATGTACTTGTGGCGTATACGCATCATACGGCTTATGTCTTTTCGTTACAACCATTAGAAGAGGTGTTTCTCCATTCTGGTTGGTTTATTACGTGTTATGTAGGATTGATGTTTTTGTCACCATTTATCAATAAAGCGGTAGTGGCTTTTACTTCCAAAGAGGCTATTTATGGACTTATTTTGTTAAGTGTTTTGACATTTTGGTTTGGTTTTCATTTGGGGTCTACTTATATAAATGAGACTGGATACAATGTGTTACATTTTGTCTTTATCTATTACATGGGGCAACTTTTACGTCGTTTTGAATCTTCTATTCGGATTAAAAGTAGTGTCTCTTGGGGAGTATACGTTGGCGTGTCGTTAGTGATAGGTCTTATCGCTTTTCGGCAGTTTTATGTGGGGAATTTTGCCAACATGTTCAAACAGTTTCAGTACAATAATCCATTGTTAGTGCTGTCGTCTGTGGCGTTATTTTTGGCCTTTAAGCAACTGGCATTTCAGGCTCGTGTTATCAATTGGTTTGCGGGTTCGGTGTTGGCTATTTATTTGGTGCACGACCATTTCTTTTTTCGCGAATGGTTCGTGCGTATCAACCAAACGTATGGTATTTTAACGCCTCAAACTGTAGGAATAGCTTTATTAATCGTGGTAGTTTTGATGGTTGGCGTTGTTTTGTTAGACAAACTGCGACTCATTGTGACTAATCCTATTGTCGATTTCTTGTCAAATAAATCAGAGCAGATACAGAATAGAATTGAGTCAAAATTGAGTCAAAAAAAATCCGTTTAATAGCATGGCTATACAATTCTAGCAATATGAATCTATGACAATTCAGGAACAAGTAAACGCTTTATTTACCAGCCAACTACAAAATTGGGAGCTGGCGCATCAGAATTTCAATGACTTGAATTCGGTCTGTTCTAAAATAGTCGATTTTGGGGCGTTTCAAATTGTTGTGCAGTTTAATCCAGCTCGTATGGTGTCGTCGGGTGCCAAAATAGATGCCAAAACAATTGCTGAACGACCTTGTTTTTTGTGCGCTGAAAATAGACCAAAAGAACAGCAATGCGTTGAATTTGGCGACTATACCATTTTGGTCAATCCATTTCCTATTTTTCCTCAGCATTTTACCATTCCGAGGCGTGCGCACGTACCACAACTAATTCGTCCCTATTTTGCCGATATGCTCACTTTGGCGAAGGCGTTGCCCGAACTCATTATTTTTTATAATGGTCCTCAGTGCGGTGCTTCTGCTCCAGATCACATGCATTTTCAGGCAGGCACTAAATCTTTTTTGCCTCTTGTTAACGACTATTTTCGTTTAAAAACGCCAGTTTCTAATACGCCATATTTTACGATTCTCAATTATTTACGCACGGTTGTGGCGCTGGAATCTAAAACTGTAGAATCTGCTGAATACGATTTTTCTGAGTTATACCAGATGCTTCAATCGCATCCATCGGAAGAACCGATGATGAATATTGTCTGTTTTTATGAGGACGATACGTATTATACGTTGGTCTTGCCACGTGCGCATTTTCGTCCTTGGCAATATACCGCACAAAGCGATGAACAGTTGCTCGTAAGTCCAGCAACGGTTGAAATGTCGGGCGTTTTTATTACGCCGGTACGCGCTCATTTTGAACGTATAACTAAAGACGACATCCGTGATATTTTAACACAATCAACGCGAATAATATGGCCATAGCATTTCCATATAAAGAAAAAACGACTGAAGGTGTTGGTAATACGTTTGTGCCCGATTTCGATTTTGAACCCATTTCTGACGCTCAAGCATTATTTACCGAAGAACAATTACCAAAAGCTGCTCACGAACCAGTGATTGCCGTGGGTATTATGTCTCAGCCAATATTGAAATTCCAACTGCATGGCGATTTTCGTTGTGCTCAAACAAAAGAGCATTACACAGGTTCTTTTTCTGCAGAATTGGTTGCTGGTAAAATTCAATTTGAGAATCATTATTTTGATGAGCTTGTATTTGAACCTCAACAAAAGGATGCGGTTTTTGAACTCAAGGATGTCACTATCGGCATTGAATTTCATTGGGAACGGCGCGAGCATCAGCAGTTTCAAGGCGCATTGAGAGTGATAATTGACAACGATACGCTTTGGGCTATTAACGATATTGCTTCTGAAGATTATTTATATTCTGTTATCGCCTCAGAAATGAGTGCAACCGCTTCGTTGGAATTTCTCAAAGCACATGCGGTTATTTCTCGGAGTTGGCTTTTGGCACCCATGTGGAATAAACCTAAATCGGAATCACACCTTGCTCAACAAAACACGTCTGACGACACGTTGATAAAATGGTATGAACGTGATGCGCATCAATTATTTGATGTTTGTGCCGACGACCACTGTCAACGCTACCAAGGAATCGCGCGCGCGCGTACATTATTAGTTCGTCAAGCTATCGATGAAACACGTGGCGAAGTGTTGGTTTACAAAGGTGAAATCTGTGATGCTCGTTTTTCAAAATCGTGTGGCGGCGTTTCCGAACTGTTTGAAAGCTGTTGGGCTGACGAGCATCATGATTATCTCACGCCTGTACGCGACGATGCTTCATACGGTGAATTACCTGATTTAACCGTCGAGGAAAATGCCGAACGCTGGATTCGCACTTCGCCTGATGCATTTTGTAATACATCCGACCAACAAATTTTGAGTCAAGTGCTCAATCAATACGACCAGGAAACGCAGGATTTCTACCGTTGGAAAGTACAGTATTCCACAGAACAATTATCGGAGTTATTAAAAAAACGTTCTGGTATTGATTTTGGAACAGTGGTAGATTTGATTCCGATAGAGCGGGGCGCATCAGGTCGTCTTACAAAGCTACAAATTATAGGCACCAAACGTACGCTCATTATTGGTAAAGAGTTGGAAATTCGCAAATGGCTTTCAGAATCACATTTGCATAGCTCTGCCTTTGTGGTCGATAAAACAACCGATGGCTTTGTTCTTACGGGAGCAGGCTGGGGTCATGGCGTTGGGTTATGTCAAATAGGTGCTGCCGTAATGGGCGCCAAAGGTTACACGTACGATCAAATTTTAAAACACTATTTTCGAGGTGCTACATTAAATGCCGCTTATTAATATGAATCAATCTCACAAGAAATCGCCCTGGAAATGGGTTCCTACGCTGTATTTTGCCCAAGGTTTGCCTTATGTGGCAGTTATGACTATTGCCGTCGTGATGTATAAAAATCTAGGTATGTCTAATAGCGACATCGCTTTTTATACGGGGTGGCTTTATTTGCCTTGGGTTATTAAACCATTATGGAGCCCTTTTGTCGATTTAATCAAAACCAAACGCTTTTGGATTATTGCGATGCAATTTCTAGTCGCGGCAGGTTTTGCAGGCGTGGCGTTTTTTATTCCTACAACATTTTATATAAAAGTCACTTTAGCTTTTTTCTGGTTACTCGCTTTTAGCTCGGCCACGCACGATATTGCTGCCGATGGTTTTTATATGTTGGGTTTGACATCTGGTGATCAATCCTTTTTTGTTGGTATTCGTAATACGTGTTATCGTTTGGCTACCATTTTTGGCCAAGGCGTTTTGGTTATGTTGGCGGGTTTGTTGTCCGAAGGTAAAATAATCACTTCTGTTAAGGGCAATATCCCGTTAGCATGGAGCTTGACCTTTTTTCTTTTGGCAGCACTTTTTATAGGTTTTTCGCTTTATCATTTTTTTATTTTACCTAAACCCATTTCCGATGAATCCAAGAAAATGGTTTCTCCCGCAGAAATGCTTAGCGATTTTGGGCATACATTTGTCACGTTTTTTCAGAAAAATGATGTGGCCTTAATGTTCTTTTTTATTCTAACCTATCGTCTTGGCGAAGCACAGTTATCTAAAATAGCATCTCCTTTTTTATTAGACACTCTTGAAAATGGTGGATTGAATATGTCCACATCTACTTATGGACTTATTTATGGGACTTTTGGAGTGGCTGCATTATTATTAGGCGGTATCGTGGGTGGTATTTTAATTTCACGTCATGGACTTAAACGTTGGATTATTCCCATGGCCTTACTGATTAATTTACCAGATATATTTTACGTTTTCTTAGCTTATTACCAACCGAGCGTATCTATGGCCGCTATTTTTGTCGTTTTAGAGCAGTTTGGATATGGATTTGGATTTACTGCCTACATGCTTTACCTTATTAATATAGCCGATGGTGAATACAAAACCGCACATTATGCAATCGCCACAGGCTTTATGGCTCTTGGAATGATGCTCCCAAGTATGGTATCAGGATGGATTCAAGAACAACTAGGATATACATTATTCTTTATTTGGGTATGTATTTGTACTATCCCAAGCATTCTGGCCGCTATTTTGGTACGTACTAAAATAGATCCACTCTATGGAAAAAAGTAAGATTGCCGTTATTTTTACAAAAAAAAACGTTTGTTATTATTATTGGAATAAGGTTAGGAATCCGTCTTTTGTGCTGAATACGTCTAATGATTATAGCAGAATTATGCTGTACAACATAATTTCTGCAAACCTGGTTCAATTTTAATTATTTGATAAATAATAACTTGCATTTTATTTTCATATTTTCTATAAAAAAGTTGTTATAAAGTTTGGATATGAATTAAAAAAGGTCTACTTTTGCATCCGCTTTCAGGGGGAAGTGATGAGTGAAGTGGCGGTGATTACGGGTTATATTTTTTATAAAAAATAATCGCTAAAAGTTTTGCAGATTCGAAAAAAGGTATTACCTTTGCAGTCCTTTTCGGTCAGAAATTTTTTTGATACGAGATAAGCGAATAGATCTTTGATATAAATGAACAACAAAAATGTAGTATAAGGAAAGGAAAGGCGGAGAGAAGTGATTCTCTACAAGAAGACCTGACCGTCATACGGCAATAATAAGGAATCTTGAGCGATTACAGGAAAAAAAATATACAATGAAGAGTTTGATCCTGGCTCAGGATGAACGCTAGCGACAGGCTTAACACATGCAAGTCGAGGGGCAGCACGATGT
>JAQVJY010000038.1 GCA_028694915.1 Paludibacteraceae bacterium | reverse complement strand
GTGGCGGTTAGGTTGCGTACGTTCAGTACATCAGCATCGAGTGTTAACTGATAAATATAACTCGCTGCAATCATTTTTTTATTAATAACCGTGCCAATATCCATACTTTCGGCCAACATAATGTAGTCGATATTTTCTACTTCGGCTACCGTTTTTTTTACTCCCAGACGTTTAGCGGCTAGGCAGGCCAAAATGTTCGCTTCAGAATTGGCTGTTACTGCCACAAAAGCGTCCATATCTTGAATACCTTCTTCTTTAAGCAGTTCAATATTACGTCCATCACAATTGATAATGAGTGTGTTGTTAAGCTTTTCGGCTAGGCTGAAACTTTTTTCACGATCACGTTCCAGAATTTTTACATTGACTTGTGGAGGCAATATTTGTATGGTTTTTTGTGCAATACGGCTTCCGCCCATAATCATCACATTACGGATAGGGAAATCGCTTTTGCCAGCTTGTTCACGCACAAATTCCAAATGTTCGTTGGTGGTGATAAAATAAACAATGTCGCCCGCTAAAACCATGTCGGAACCTGCAGGAATAATGGTGTGGTTATTGCGTTTGATGGCTACAATGCGGTATTGTTTGTGGTTGAAATAGCCTGTACTAAAGGTCCTATTGATAATTACTGAATTTTCGCGAACTTTAATAACTAAAAGCGTTAATGCCTCATCGCAAAAACTGGTTCGTTGGCGTAGCCAACTTGTTTTTAGTGATGCTGCAATTTCATGTGCCGCCAACATTTCGGGGTAAATGAGATGTGCGACACCGAGTTTTTCAAAAAAATCTTTGTTCTTTGGCTGTGAATATTCGTAGTTGTCTATACGTGCTAGTGTTTTATGCGCTCCTAAGTTATTGGCTAACATACAAGCTGTCATGTTGATGCTCTCTTCGGGCGTTACGGCTATAAATAAATCCGCTTCGGCCACGCCGGCTTCTTCCAAGTCTTTAATGGAAGTGGGTGAGCCTACTTTGGTTAAAAGGTCATAATTACCATCCAAATCTTTGATGCGATTCTCATCATTGTCCATCAGCACAATGTCTTGATTTTCGCTTGAAAGCATTTTGGCTAGGTGGCGACCTACTTCGCCAGCACCTGCAATAATTATTTTCATAATTCCCGTTTTTAGAGTTTTAAATCTAACTGTTTAATAATGCTAGCAGCTATGCCTTCGGCATCTAAACCAAGCATGTGATAAAGTTCCGCGGGTGTTCCGTGTTCAATGAATTGATCTGGAATACCTAGACGTGTTACTTTTGGTAATAAACCGTTATCGCACATATATTCTATTACGGCACTGCCTAAACCGCCAGCAATAACGCCATCTTCAACGGTGAAAATGTGGCTAAATTGTTTTCCAACGGTGTTTAATATCGTGTGGTCCAATGGTTTTAAGAATCGCATATCATAATGAGCAATGGTGATGCCATAAGTGGCTTCCAAAGTTGCTATAGCTTGAGCGGCCGTGTTGCCAATAGGACCCAGTGATAAAACCACCGCTTGTTTCCCGTCTTTTAATTGTACACCAGTACCAATCTCTACTTGCTCCATCTTATTTTTCCAGTCAATCAATACGCCCTTGCCACGTGGATAACGAATAACAAATGGACCTTGATTTGGTAATTGAGCCGTGTACATCAAGTGACGCAATTCGTGTTCGTTGAGTGGTGATGCAATGGTTAGATTTGGAATGCAGCGGAAATATGCTAAATCAAATTGACCTTGATGTGTAGCACCGTCGGAACCAACAATGCCAGCACGATCTAAACACATAACCACATTTAATTTCTGCAATGCTACATCGTGAATCACATTATCGTAAGCACGTTGCATAAATGATGAGTAAATATTGCAGAACGGTAAAAGTCCGTCCTTGGCTAAACCTGCCGAGAATGTTACAGCATGACCTTCGGCAATACCAACGTCAAATGTACGTTTCGGGAAATCTTCAATCATATAATTCATGGAACATCCACTTGGCATAGCTGGTGTTATACCCACAATATTTTCATTGGCATGAGCCAATTCTACCAGTGTATGACCAAATACGTCTTGGAATAGTGGCGGTTGTTCGCCTTCATTTTTAATGATACGTTCGCCTGTTTTTGGGTCAAACTCACCAGGTGCATGCCAAACGGTTACGGCGTCTTCGGCTGGTTTATAACCTTTCCCTTTTTTGGTGATAATGTGGAGCACTTTAGGCCCTTTAAATTTCTTGAGTTCTTGAAGCGTGCTCACTAATGATTCAATATCGTGTCCATCGATAGGCCCAAAATAACGAATGTTCAGTCCCTCAAAAATATTGTTGCCAGTGTTAGAGCGTAATGATTTTAAGGAATTAGTAAATCGAATCAATTTATTTTTACTACGCTCATCAATGATATGTAATTTTTTGAGCACTTTGTATGCTTTATAGCGCCAACGATTGTAAGCTGGTGAGGTGTGTATTTTGCCCAAAAATTGACTAAATCCTCCTTTGATAGGATCAATCGCCATGTCGTTATCGTTCAGTATGATGAGCAAATTGTTTGGATTGATGGAGGCGTTATTCAATCCTTCGAATGCTAATCCGCCCGTTAAAGCACCATCGCCAATCACAGCTACCACTTGCCGATTTTCGTGATGTAATTGTGCGGCAATAGACATGCCCAAAGCTGCCGAAATAGAAGTGGAAGAGTGTCCCACTCCGAACGAATCGTATTCACTTTCTTTCGGCGTTGGGAATCCACTTAGTCCTTTAAATTGACGATTGGTGTGGAATTGGTCACGACGTCCAGTTAGTATTTTATGTGCATATGCTTGGTGTCCCACATCCCACACAATGCGATCGTAAGGCGTATCGAATACGTAATGCATCGCTACGGTGAGTTCTATTACACCTAAACTAGCTCCGAGATGTCCAGGATTTTGCGATAGCTCGTCAATTATAAATACCCGCAATTCCTCGCATAACTGAGGCAGTTGCTCTGGAGCTAAACGCTTTAAATCGTCAGGCGTTTGTATGGTATTTAACAATTTGGTGGTTGTAGTCTTCATGTTTTTTTGAAAAATGGTTTACAAAAATTTTGGTGGAATACCTGTATCAAATTTCATCGGTTGCCCTGAAAAAGGGTGATAAAATGATAAGGTTTGCGCATGTAAACAAAGTCGTCCTAACGGATTTCTTTTAGCTCCATATTTTTTGTCGCCAGCAATAGGATGCCCTAAATCGGCCATGTGAACACGTATTTGATTTTTTCGTCCGGTTTCTAAATGCAATTCGACCAATGAATAACGTTCACCTGATTTAATGACGCGGTAATTAGTGATAGCTTCTTTACCACCATTGTCTACGGGCGACGACATCACTTTCATCGATTTTAAATTGTCGGTAAGCCAACTGATAATGCGTCCTTCACGTTTTTCAAGTGTTCCTTCTACCACGGCCATATAGCGACGCTCGATAATGGTGTTGTTCCAATCGTTTTGTAAGCGTTCTTGTGCTTCTTCCGATTTAGCCAATATTAATAAACCTGACGTTTCTCTATCTAACCGATGGACGATATAAACGCGATCTGTTTTACGGTGACGGCGAACATGCTCCATCATAATGCTGTACGCGGTTTGTTCTCCTTCAACACCAGTGGACATACTCAGAACGCCTGGTTTTTTGTCGACCACAATTAAATCTTCGTCTTCAAACACAATGCGAACACGGTGATTTGGGTTCGGTGCACTTTCGCCTGTGGCACGAATAGAAACCTCGTCGCCTTGATTGACAGGCGTGTCAAATAACGTGGTTACGCGTCCATTGATGGCTACTTGTCGGTGCGCTAAGTACGATTTGATGGCACTTCGGCTTTTATCTGTCATCGCTTCAATGAGAAATGGTAACAGCGTATTTTTTGTTTTTACACGCAATTTGGTTTCTTCGTTGCGTTTGGTGTATGGTTTGGTCGTTTTGCGCATATATGGGTTTATTCTTTGATAATGAAAATTTCCTCGTTCTGACGTTTCATGAGGTATTCCTCACGAGCGAACGTCTCCAGATTGTCGAGGCTCGAGTTAATCGCTTTGATTTTATTATGATCGTTTTTTATAGCATCTTGGTAAAATTTTATCTCTTTTTCTAAATGTGATATCTCGCGTTTGGCTTGTACTTGCTTGATTAAGTTGTTTTCATCGAAGAACGTAACAAATACCACAAATAGTACAAATGTGATGACATATTTGTATTTCGAAAAGAAATGTGTAATGTTTTCGAGTGTGAATTTGGTTGCCATTATCAAGCCGTTTTAAGAAAGCAAAGATAATCATTTTTGTTTGAAAAATAGTTGCATTGGTGATAGAATATTTTCTGCGAAAATGACTATATTTGCACTGAAAATAAATTAACTTATGGAACACTATATTGTATCCGCTAGAAAGTACCGTCCTGCCACATTTCGAACCGTAGTAGGGCAGCAAGCGCTCACCACTACGTTGAAAAACGCCATAGCGAATAATCATTTGGCTCATGCTTATTTGTTTTGTGGGCCGCGTGGTGTAGGTAAAACGACGTGTGCACGTATTTTTGCTAAAACTATTAATTGCCTCAATCCAAAACCAGATGGCGAAGCGTGCGATGAATGCGAATCGTGTCGTGGTTTCAATGAACAACGTTCTTTTAACATTCACGAACTTGATGCGGCATCCAATAATTCGGTGGACGATATTCGTTCGTTAGTTGACCAAGTCCGTATTCCGCCTCAAATTGGTAAATATAGTGTCTATATCATCGATGAGGTTCACATGTTGTCGGCTGCGGCTTTTAATGCATTTTTGAAAACATTGGAAGAACCACCAGCACACGCTATTTTTGTGTTGGCAACGACCGAAAAACATAAAATTATTCCGACTATTCTTTCGCGTTGCCAAATCTATGATTTCAATCGCATTCGTGTGGCTGATATCGTGGAACATCTACAATATGTGGCTAATAGCGAAGGCGTTGAGGCTGAACCTGAAGCTTTGAATGTAATTGCACAAAAGGCGGATGGTGCGATGCGCGATGCGTTGTCTATTTTTGATCAGGTGGTGAGTTTTTGCGGTGGCCATATTACCTACAAAGGCGTGATTGAAAATCTGAATGTGCTCGATTATGACTACTATTTTCGCTTAGTGGAAGACCTTTTGGCTGGTCGTGTGAACCATGCGTTTATGATACTCAACGAAATTTTAAATAAAGGATTTGATGCGCAACATTTTACCAATGGTTTGGCAGCTCATTTCCGCGATTTATTGGTGAGCCGCGATGCTGAAACATTGGTGTTGTTGGAAGTGGGAGCTTCTATTGCCGAGCAATATGGCGAACAAGCCAAACGCTGCCCTTTGTCATTTTTATATAAAGCGCTAGAAATTGCCAATGAGTGCGATTTAAACTATAAAGCGAGTCGCAACAAACGTCTGTTGGTGGAATTAACTTTGGTGCGTTTATGCCAATTGACGGGCATTGTACCAAAACCTGAAGATGAAAAGATAGAAATTAAACCGTTGGCAGTCGTGCCGGTTTCATCTGTGCCGGTCGAAGTAAAACCTGCTGTGGCAACCGTTACGGCAACGCCTGTGGCAGCACCTGTCAAAGTGAGTGAACCTGCTCCAACGTATGCGGCTCCAGCACCGAAGCCTGCCAACGATGCGTTGTCGACACCAAAAATTTCATCTGTGCGTGCGCCTCAAAACTTGTCGATTTCGCAAGTAGAACGACCAACGGTTTCTACCGAAGTAGAGGAGGTTGCCGCAGAGCCAGTGGCTCGCGAACGTCGTGAATCGTTTACGGCAGCACAGTTTATTACTGCGTGGAAACAATGCGCTAAAGAGATTGTCGACCAAGCACATACCACGAATACGATGCTCAATTTTTTGCCAGAACCTGTTTCGGATGAGTCTTATAAGGTGTTGGTGGTAAATAATTTACAACAAAAAACATTGCTGGAGCATCAACCCACTATTACTGCGCGCCTAGCGGA
>JAQVJY010000037.1 GCA_028694915.1 Paludibacteraceae bacterium | reverse complement strand
CAAATTCTCAACCTTAAGGACTTAACTTGAGGTTTTAAAATCTTCTTTTGGTAACTTTGGGAGTTTTAGTATAAACCAACAAACACACAAAATGAACGAAGAAAAGAGCCTTTCAGAGATTGCCAAATTATGGCGAGCCGACAAAAAACAGTATGTCAAAAAATCGAGTTATGCGGCTTATATGCTGCTCATTGAGAACCATTTGCTGCCCGTTTTTGGCAATTGTCAAGTCATAGAAGAAGCGCAAGTACAAACATTTGTGCTGCAAAAATTAGAACAAGGATTGAGTCAAAAAACCATCAAAGATATGTTGATTGTATTGAAAATGATTCTAAAATTCGGAGCCAAAAACAAGTGGATTACCTACAATCCGTTCGATATTCAGTTTCCCACCGAACGCGAGAGCCACCAATTGGAAGTATTAAGTCGCACCAATCAGAAAAAAATAATGAACTACATTCAAGACCATTTCACGTTTCGGAATTTAGGCGTTTACATCTGCTTAAGTTCTGGCATGCGCATCGGCGAAATATGCGCCCTTACGTGGGAAGATATTGACGTAAACACAGGCATTATCAGCGTTCGGCGCACCATTCAACGCATTTATACGGTAGAAGATGGCACACGCAAAACCGAACTCGTGCTCGATACGCCCAAAACCAAAAATTCCATGCGCGACATTCCCATCAGTCGCGACTTGCTACGCATACTGAAACCGATTAAAAAAGTGGTAAACAACTCCTTTTACGTGCTCACCAACGATGCTAAACCCACCGAACCTCGCACCTATCGGAGTTATTATGAACTATTGATGCAAGAACTAGACATGCCAAAACTCAAATTTCATGGTTTGCGCCACAGCTTTGCCACCCGTTGCATCGAAAGCAAATGCGATTACAAAACCGTAAGTGTGCTATTGGGACATTCCAACATCAGCACCACGCTAAATTTATACGTTCATCCAAACATGGAACAAAAGAAAAAAGCGATTGAACAGATGTTGAAATCGTTACGATAACGTGTGAAAAATAAATTAAGAAATAAAAAATGCGAGAATTTGCAAGTTTCTCGTAATTTCTCTCTATATTTGCAAAAAATCACATTTATGATAGAGTCTGTACCAAACATATATCAACCAGAGATAGTCGAGAAACGAATCGACCATTATTTGCAACTACAAGCAACAGATTTGCTAAAGGGCATCAACAATGAGTATTTATACTGGGACAAAGTAAAATACAAAAACAAAAATACGCCCTTGAGTGCTTTGGAATTATGGAGTGCTGTAAAAATGAGCCGTCTCTTAAATCGACAATTATTGCGTTTTGGCAATGTCCTATTTCATTATAATGTAACAGACTATATTCAGCAGTCATTACATTTTTTTGACATGAATATTGGTGGAAATCTAGGCAGTAACATTGGAATAGCAGATACGGACAAAAAAAAATATTTGATAAACTCGATTATGGAAGAGGCTATTTCTAGTAGCCAAATGGAAGGTGCCGTTACAACTCGAAAAAAAGCAAAAGAAATGCTACAAAAGGAGTTAAAACCAAAAAGCATTTCGGACCAAATGATTTTTAACAACTACATCACTATTCAATACATATTACAGCACAAAAACGAAGATTTAACACCTGAGAAATTACTATACATCCATAGTTTAATTTCAAAGAATACGTTAGACAAGAATCAGGAAGAAGGCGTTTTTAGAACTAATAATGATATTTATGTAGTGAATCATGTCACAAGTGAAGTAGTTCATCAACCTCCAAGTCACGAAGAAATTCCAAGCTTATTAAATGACTTGTGTCATTTTTTTAATGAGGATTCTAAAGACTTTATCCATCCTATCATCAAAGGTATCATCGTTCATTTTATGGTAGCTTGGATTCATCCATTCAGCGATGGAAATGGACGTACGGCACGTACCCTTTTTTATTGGTATATGCTAAAAAAGGGCTACTGGCTTACTGAATATCTTTCAATTTCCAGAATCATACAGGACACTAAAAATCAGTACGAAAAGGCATATTTATATACTGAAAATGACGAAAATGATTTGACCTACTTTATTACCTACCATATCAAAACTATGGAAAAAGCGTATAATGCTTTAAAAGATTATATTTCAAGAAAGCAAAAGGAAGTTATTCAAGCTGCACGCTTTTTAAAAATTCCCAATGTTAATGAACGGCAAGCACAAATCATTAAATTGCTATACGATGATCCTGACCGGATTTTGAATAGTAAAGAAATAGAAAATAGATACCAAACGTCCAACTTTACAGCACGTAGTGACCTTAAAGGGTTAGTAAAATTAGGCTTTTTGGACATAATACCAGTAAATAAGATCAAGCAAAGTTTTGTTAAATCATCTGAGTTTGATACCATTTTAAAACAATACAAAATATAAATATTGCGAGATTCTTGCAAATTCTCGCAATATTAACAAATAATTCACAGAAAACATGTCGAAACAATCAGAAGCCATATTAGAAGAACAATTAGTAATTCGCCTACAACAGTTGGGTTACAAGCTAGCGCCTATCAGTAATGAACAGGAGTTACTCGACAACCTAAAAGCGCAGTTGGAAAAGCATAATAACATCACTTTTTCGGCTACTGAATTCGACAAAGTACTGAATATTTTAAACAAAGGTACGGTTTTCGAAAAAGCAAAAACACTACGCCAAAAACAACACATTGTGCGCGACAATGGCGATAATCTCTATTTCGAGTTTCTCAATACGGAAAAATGGTGTCAGAATCTATACCAAGTAACCAATCAAGTCAGTATTGAAGGCACCTACAAAAACCGTTATGACGTAACAATTCTTATCAATGGTTTACCTTTAGTGCAAATAGAACTCAAACGTAGCGGTTTGGAAATGAAAGAGGCTTTTAATCAAATAAACCGCTATCAACGCCATTCGTTTAGTTCAAACTCCGCATTGTATCAATATGTCCAAATATTCATTATCAGCAATGGTGTGAATACGAAATACTATGCAAACAACCGCTATCAGAGCTTTAAACAAACGTTTTATTGGACGGATGTCAATAATAAACGGTTGACTAATATTTTAACCGATTTTGCCTACTCGTTTCTCGATCCTTGTCAGCTAAGCAAAATGATATGCCAGTACATTGTGCTCAACGAAGCCTATAAAATACCAATGGTACTTCGTCCTTATCAATTTTATGCCGTAGAAGCACTGATAGAACGCGTAAAAAATAGCACCAAAAATGGTTACATTTGGCATACCACAGGTTCGGGCAAAACTTTGACATCGTTCAAAGCCAGTCAAATTTTAATGAAGATGCCCGAAGTCGACAAAGTTGTATTTGTGGTCGACCGTAAAGATTTAGACTATCAAACCACCAAAGAATTTAATAGTTTTAGCGATGGATGTATTGATGGCACGGACAATACCAACAATTTGGTAAAGCAGTTTATTGGCACTTATGTGGACAAAAAAGGCGAAGCCAAAAATTCCAAACTGATTGTAACCACCATTCAGAAACTCAATACAGCCATTAGCAAATTGAAGTACGAAAAGAAAATGGCTGATTTGAAAGATAAACGGGTTGTTTTCATTTTCGACGAGTGCCACCGTTCACAGTTTGGCGACACGCATAAACGTATCAAAGAGTTTTTCACAAATTGCCAAATGTTCGGCTTTACTGGTACACCCATTTTTGCAGACAATGCTAATAAAAATGAACATGGCAAACGCACAACCAAAGATTTATTTGAAGATTGTTTACACAAATACGTCATTACCGATGCTATAAAAGACGAAAACGTGTTGAAGTTTTCGGTAGAATATGTGGGACGATACAAACACAAAGACGGTCGGGAAGCAAATATCGATATTGAAGTAGAAGACATCGACACCAAAGAGTTGATGGAAGACGAAACCCGTTTGGAAAAAATTGTTGATTACATCATTGCTCATCACAACCGCAAAACACACAGTCGCGAATTTACAGCTATGTTTTGTACCAGCAGCGTGCAAACACTCATCAAATATTACGATATTTTCAAACGCAAAAAAGAAGAAGGGAAACACAATCTTAATATTGCGACTATATTCAGTTATGCAGCTAATGAAGACGATGCAGAAGCCAATGGATTTTTACCAGAAGAAGTGTCGGTTGTGGAAGAACCACAGGCATTATATGGTTTACAAGCACACAGCCGCGAAAAATTAGATGAATTTATTGAAGATTACAATAAATTATTTGATACTAAATTCAGCACTAAAGACAGCGAAGATTTTTACAATTATTACAACGACATATCTAAAAAAGTTAAAGAGCGAAAAATTGATATTTTATTGGTTGTAAATATGTTTCTTACTGGTTTTGACAGCCCTACGCTAAATACGATGTATGTAGACAAAAACCTAAAATATCACGGATTAATTCAAGCCTACTCGCGCACAAATCGTATTTTAAACGAACAAAAATCGCAAGGCAATATTGTGGCATTTCGGAACCTTAAAAACCGCACCGATGAAGCCATTACACTGTTCAGCAACAAAGAGGCTATCGAAGTAATCATTATGCGACCTTATGAAGATTACACCGTAAAATTTAACGACGCATACGCAGAACTTTTAACCATAACGCCAACCACCGACAGTGTAAACGATTTAGAAAGCGAAGAGGATGAATTGAAGTTTATACAAGCGTTCCGGTCATTGATGCGTATTAAAAACATACTGACAGCCTTTGCCGATTTCAAATGGGACGATTTGACTATAAGCGAGCAGCTTTTCAATGAGTATCAAAGCAAATATCTGGATTTATGGCAAAAGGTAAAGACAGATCATCAAAAGGAAAAAGTGTCCATTTTAGAAGATGTCGATTTTGAATTGGAATTAATACATCGCGATGAAATTAATGTAACTTATATCTTGCAATTATTGATTACACTCAAATCGAAAAAACAAAAAGACACCACCAAAATAGAAGAAGAAATCTTCAATTTGCTAAGCACCGAAAAAACATTAAGAAGTAAACGAGAATTAATAGAAAAATTTATTCAAGAAAATTTACCTGAAATTATTGATACAGACGACATCATTCCTGTATTTGAAAAATTCTGGAATAGTGAACAACAAAATGCCTTTAATCAATTAATTACAGAAGAAAATTTATCTGCAGAAAAGAGTGAAAAATTGATTGAAAATTACTTATTTGCCGAAAGAGAACCTTTACGAGATGAGATATTGGAATTGATAGAAGGCGAAAAACCAAGTTTATTACAACGTAAAGTGGTAAGTGAGCGCATCTTAAAAAAGATTCTAAATTTCGTGGAAACATTTATGCACGGCATGAATTAATATCCAATTACAATACAAAAAACGAACGAAAAACAACATCAACCCTATGCACATCGTACTCTGCGACACTAGCTATGCCGAACCCATTTTGGCGATTTTGAATGACGCGATTTGTCATTCTACGGCTTTGTACGACTACCAACCACGCACCATGTCCGACATAAAAACGTGGTTTTCAGTCAAAGCACAGCACCACTACCCTATTATTGGTTTGGTGGACGACCACAACACGCTACTTGGTTTTGCCACATATGGCACATTTCGCGCTTTTGCGGCCTATAAATATACGGTGGAACACTCGCTTTATGTGCATAAAGATTACCGCGGGCAAGGTTTGGGAAAAGTGCTTTTGGCAGAACTCGTAAAGCACGCCACTGCGCAAAACAAACACTGTTTGGTGGCTGGTATCGATGCGGCAAACACTGTGAGCATTGCGCTACACCAGCAAGCAGGCTTTACCTACTGCGGCACTATAAAACAAGCGGGCTATAAATTTGCACAGTGGTTGGATCTCGATTGTTACCAATTACTGCTGCCTACACCAGGCGAACCAAACGAAGAATAACAACCCACAACGAGCCTTTAAAATTGCACAAAATCGAAAAAAGAGTGCATTTTTAGAGCAATTGTTGTGTTTATAAGAAAAAGGTCGTATCTTTGCGACTCGAAATTTTAACCAAAATTTATTATGGCAAATCAACTTCTAGCAGGCAAAAAAGGGATTATCTTTGGCGCCTTGAACTCAAAATCTATCGCTTGGAAAGTGGCTGAAAAAGCAGTTGCTGAAGGCGCTCAAATTGTGTTAACTAACGCTCCTAT
>JAQVJY010000019.1 GCA_028694915.1 Paludibacteraceae bacterium | reverse complement strand
GCCAATTGACTCTTATTAAATTCAGGTACAATAATCTTCTTAAATCCCAGTTTTTGAGCTTCAGCTATACGTTGTTCAATACGATTTATTGGACGAATTTCGCCCGAAAGCCCAACTTCACCTGTGAGACAAATGCTTTTATCAATGGTCAAATCGAGATTCGACGATAAAACAGCCGCCAATACCGATAAATCGACGCCTGGGTCACTTACACGTAATCCACCTGCAATATTCAAAAAAACGTCCTTTTGAGCCAATTTAAAACCAGCTCGTTTTTCGAGCACGGCCAGCAACATATTCATACGACGCAAATCAAAACCAGTAGCCGAACGTTGTGGCACGCCATAAGCAGCGGTACTTACCAACGCCTGCACTTCTATCAAAAATGGTCGTACGCCTTCAATCATGGCAGCAATGGCGATACCGCTCAAGCCCTCGTGATTCTGACTTAATAGTAATTCGGAAGGATTACTTACTTCGCGCAAACCTTGCTGTTGCATTTCAAAAATGGCAAGTTCATCGGTACTTCCAAATCGGTTTTTGTTGGCACGCAGAATACGGTACATATAGTGACGGTCGCCTTCAAACTGCAAAACAGTATCGACAATGTGTTCCAAAATTTTAGGTCCAGCTATACTGCCCTCTTTAGTTATATGACCAATTATCAAAACCGGAATATTCGTTTCCTTGGCAAACTTAAGTAACGCAGCCGAACATTCACGCACTTGCGAAATAGTGCCAGGGGACGATTCTGCCGTAGACGTCGACATGGTTTGAATGGAATCTACAATCACCACGTCAGGTTGTACCTGTTTGATATGCGTAAAAATTTGTTCCAACGACGTTTCGCTCACAACATAACACTCGCTTAGCATCTCACCAACACGTTCGGCACGCATTTTTAACTGATTCACGCTTTCTTCGCCTGAAGCATACAATATTTTTTTGCCAGCCATACGCAACGCCACTTGCAATACCAAAGTCGATTTGCCAATGCCAGGCTCTCCTCCAATCAACACCAACGAACCTGGCACTAAACCGCCACCCAAAACCCGATTAAATTCTTCGTTCAAGGTATTTATGCGCGTTTCAGCCTGAGCATTCACTTCATTGATACGTATAGGTTGGCTCTCTTTTGCGAGTGCATAGCCATGCTCCACTTTTGACGGTTCCTTACGCACAACCTGCTCCACAAATGAGTTCCAAGCACCACACGAAGGACACTTGCCATACGCTTTGGGGTAATCGGCGCCACACTCTTTGCAGAAAAAAACGGTTTTATCTTTTGCCATAATTCGGATGTAAAAACTTTGGGAAAACTTTACAAAAATAAGTAAAGATTTGGAAGCTTACGCTATTTAATAAACAATATCACCTATTATTTTTCCTGACGTATAAACAGTAATTTATCACCTAAGTGAATTTCTGTATCACCACGTGGCACCAAGTACTCATCACCACGGCGAATCATCATCACCAGCACATCAGGTGGCAGTTGCACGTTGCGCAACAAAGTTGCTTCTGCCATAAAAGTAGAAGTCACTTCCATCTCTATCAATTTAGCTTTTACTTCGTCAGGTAAATCGATGTCAAAACCACGTTCCTTAGTTTCGGTAGAAAGTCCTAAAAGCGAAGCTACCCAACTCACTGTGGTACCTTGAATCACCAACGAAAGAATGGTAATAAAAAATACAATATTGAAAATAATCCGTGCATGTTCCAATTGCGCCACAATAGGATAAGTGGCAAAAATAATTGGAACCGCACCGCGCAAACCAACCCACGACACGTATAAGCGTGCTCGTGTACTCAGCTGTCGGAATGGTGCCAAACAAAGTAATACGGAAATAGGACGAGCAAAGACAATCATAAAAATACCGACTATGAGCCCAATAAGTGTAACGCCCAATAATTCGTGCGGATTAACCAACAATCCAAGTGTGAGGAACATAATAATTTGAAATAACCACGTGAGCCCATCGAAAAACGAAGCCAAACTTTTCTTGTAAATCAATTTATTATTACCAACTATCAAACCAGCAATATAAACCGCCAAAAAACCATTTCCTTTAATAAAATCGGTGAAAGCAAAAATAAAAAAAACAAACGCTAGCAAAAGAACCGAATACAATGATTTATTGCCTATATCAATGCGGTTAATAATGAACACAGCCAACTTACCAAGCAAATAGCCCGATAGAGCACCTACGCCCATTTGTACAAAAAATAGCAACAACGATTGTCCCCAACCCACATCGCCAGCCTGCAAAACGCTGATTAACAGAATAGTCAGCACATAAGCCATCGGGTCGTTGCTACCACTTTCGAGTTCCAACAATGGACGCAAATTTTCCTTCAACGCCATTTTTTTCGAGCGCAAAATAGAAAACACCGATGCGGAATCGGTAGACGACATGATGGCCGCCAACAACAACGATTCTGTAAACGTTAAGTTGATAGTACACCATTGACTTACAAAGAAAATAAATGCTCCCGTAACTAACGCCGTGAGCAAAACGCCCACACTAGCCAAAACAATACCTTGTGCCGCAATGGGTTTAATTTCATCACGTTTGGTATCCATACCGCCCGAAAACAAAATAATACTCAACGCCATCATGCCAATAAATTGAGCCCAATCAGGTGAATAAAATTCCACACCAAGCCCATCACTGCCAAACAGCATGCCCAATAGTAAAAATAACAATAACGTAGGCGTACCAAAACGATTGCTAAACTTACCAGCTAGCACACTGATAAACAATAAAATAGCTCCTACCAACAAAAAACGCCCTGCGTCAAAATCCATATATTATCTATTATTGTTAAACTTTTCATTGTTACACGCTGTTCAAAGATACAAAAAAAGCCCTACATAAAAAAAATGTAAGGCTTTTTATAACATCTACTAACTGTTTTTTAGTCAATCTTATCGAATCCGCAATAAGGTATCAATGCTTTAGGAATACGAATACCATCGGCCGTTTGATTATTTTCGAGCAACGTAGCCACGATACGTGGTAAAGCCAATGCCGAACCATTCAAGGTGTGGCAAAGTTCCGTTTTACCATCGGCGGTTTTATAACGACATTTCAAACGATTAGCTTGATACGACTCAAAGTTAGACACGGAGCTCACTTCTAACCAGCGTTGTTGAGCTGCCGAGTAGGTTTCAAAATCGAAACACAAAGCAGCCGTAAAACTCATATCGCCACCACACAAACGCAAAATGCGATAAGGCAATTCGAGTTTAGCCAATAAATTTTCGACATGCGCCAACATCTCTTTATGTGAAGCCGCTGAATGTTCTGGTTTATCGATGCGCACAATTTCGATTTTCGAAAATTCGTGCAAACGGTTCAAACCGCGCACATCTTTACCATAAGAACCCGCTTCACGACGGAAACATTGTGTATAGGCGCAATTCTTTATAGGCAATTCTTTATCAGTCAAAATCACATCACGATAAATATTGGTTACTGGCACTTCAGCCGTTGGAATCAGATACAAATCGTCTTGAGCATCGTGGTACATTTGCCCATCTTTATCAGGTAGCTGACCTGTACCATAGCCAGAAGCAGCGTTCACCACCGTTGGAGGCATAATTTCCAAATAGCCAGCATTAAGGGCTTCATCCAAGAAGAAGTTAATCAACGCGCGTTGCAGACGAGCACCTTTACCTTTGTACACAGGGAAACCTGCGCCAGAAATTTTCACGCCTAATTCAAAATCGATTAAATCGTATTTCTTAGCCAACTCCCAATGAGGTAAAGCCTCAAAACCTTCAAACGTGGGGATGGCGCCCACTTGTTTTTCCACCACATTATCCTCAGCACCAGTTCCTTCTGGCACACCGTCCTGTGGAAGATTAGGAATTTGAAGCAACAAATCACGAATAGCCAATTCCAATTCGTCTAATTTTACCGACAACACTTTGGAATCTTCTTTATATTGAGCTGTTTCAGCTTTAGCCGACTCGGCTTCTGCTTTTTTGCCAGTTTGCATCAAAACTCCAATTGATTTTGACAACTGATTGACGGCAGCTAGTTTGGAATCCAACTCTTTTTGTGTAGAACGACGATCAGCATCTAAAGCGATTACTTGGTCAATTAACTCCGCAGCACGGGTAAAATGTTTTTTCGCTAAACGACGAACCACTTCGTCGCGATTGCTTGTGATTTGTTTAAGTGTAAGCATATTTTAGTAAAATTTCAATGCGTTATTTGGTTTTGCAAAGGTACATTTTTTAGTAGAAACAAACCTTATTTTTAAGAAAAAATCAGTGTGAAAATCACCGTATGAAACTACTTACGTGATTCCACTTGCGGTGGCAAATAAGTGGGCTGTACATGGCTCATAGCATTCCATAAACTGGAAGCTGCATGCGGATTAAGTTGTTCCATCTGTTCCAAAATCTGGCGCACTTGTGGGCGATGTGATTCCTTTTCAAACGGACAATTTTTCAACTGTTTATGATAACCTCGCTCTTCGGCCAATTCCGCCAAAGCCGATTCACGTATCAACGCCAAAGGACGAATAATGGTCATTTCAAACTTATCCATCTGCAACTTGGGCGGCATGGTGCCATACGAACCTTGAAAAATTTGGTTCATCAAGAGCGTTTCCAACATATCGTCCTGATGATGACCTAATGCAATTTTATTACAGCCGTGCGTTTTAGCCAATTCAAACAACGCTTTGCGGCGATTCCACGAACACAAAAAGCAGGGCGATTTGCGTGTGTCGCCTGTAGCATCGAACGACGTTACTTGATGCACAAACGGGACACCGTGAGCCTCTGCAAAGTCCGACAAATAAATTAAATCCGATTGATATGGGATGTTTTCGACTGAAATATGCGCTGCCACCAACGAAAAACGTGGCGCAAATACTTTGGCACGTTCGCCGAGCAACTCCACCAAAGCCAATGAATCCTTACCACCCGAAAGGCCGATAAGGATTTTGTCGCCATCATCAATCAACGCGTAATCTTTGATAGCTTTATTCAGTTTTGACAACAGTGATTTCATTCGTTCAACAGATGAGGACGCAACCGTTTTGTGCGTTCTACCGCTTGTTCATGTTCCCATTCGGCTATTTTACGTTCGTTACCTGAAAGTAAAATTTCGGGCACTGACCAACCATTAAACTCAGCGGGACGTGTATAAACGGGTGGAGCTAATAAGTTATCTTGAAACGAATCGGAAAGTGCTGATTGTTCGTCGCCCATGGCCCCAGGAATTAAGCGTACCACGGCATCCACAATGATAGCAGCTGGCAATTCGCCACCCGTAAGTACGTAATCGCCAATCGTAATTTCACGCGTAATCAAATGTTCACGCACACGGTGATCGATACCTTTATAGTGACCACACAAAATGATGATATTTTCGACTAACGACAACTGATTAGCCAACGGCTGTGAAAATTGTTCGCCGTCGGGCGTCATAAAAATCACCTCGTCGTAGGTACGTTCACTTTTTAGCTTTTCAATGACTCTAAAAATTGGTTCTATTTGCATCACCATGCCCGCACCAAATCCAAACGCATAATCATCCACACGACGATGACGTTCGTCGGCAGAATAATCGCGTAAATTGTGCACCACCAATTCCACGAGTCCTTTATCTTGAGCTCGTTTTATAATGGAATGATTCAAGGGGCTTTGAAGCAATTCGGGCAATACGGTGATAATATCAATGCGCATGAAACTAGTAATTTAAAAATTAGGGGAAAGGGGGAAATCGTTTAATGTTTAACGTGTAACGTTTAGCGTGTACTGATAATTGGGTTAATGGTTAAGAGGTTAAAAGTTAAGGGAAAACTTCGTGGCATTGGAAAAGCGTTTAGCGTTTAGCGTTTAGCGAAAAACCATTAACCTATAACCTTTAACCGTTCACCTTTCATTAAACACTCAACATTAAACATTCAACACGATTATCTCACCACTAAAATATTGTCGATACAAACATATTTAGGCGTATTTACTCCCCAATCGCCTTTATCGGACGAGTCGAAGTAGAATTCCAGACGTTGTACTTTTGCGGGAATTGCTTCTTCTAACGACACGTAACCCCACGTATTCAACAACGTCGTTTTGCCATCGCGGAAATCGGCCAAATAGACTTCACGAGTACCAAGTAAAACATTTGTTGCCGAAAAGCCTTTGATAATGACTTTGAACCAATCGCCAGCACCAAACTTTTTGCTATAAGCTGAACCATTTTTCATATCCAAATACGCATACGTCGAATTGGTCACATAAAGGCCTTTAATCTTGTATTCTCCATTATTACTGAATTTGCACACTGCGCTATCTTCATAAACCACAGCAAACTTTTCGCCTAAATAGGCTTTCCCTGCCGACACGCTCAAATCATTAGTGTAACCAGAAGTGACAGAATCGACCAACGAAGAACAAGCGAATCCTTTCCAAGCATTCCACTCCGCATTGTAGTTATTCTCACATAACAAACCATCCTCGTTAAAGGGAGATTCTTTAAGATAACCCATTTCGCCCAATGTAACGGTTTCAAATCCAATAGGTGAAACAAAAGGCACCGGAGCTGTTTTATCGCACGATACGGTTGCCACTAACAAAAGCGACAGCGCCGCTACCAATAAACCATTCTTTTTCATAGTTGTATTCAATTTTAAAATCCATATTATAAGAGAGGCACAAAGATACAAAAAAGTGCGCTTACAAAAAAGAGGCACACCTAAGCGTACCTCTTTTCCTATGGTTGATATTAATATAACAATTAGATCACAACACCACTTTATGTGTTTGTCCAGCTACACGCACAATCACAAAATGATTAGCTTCAGCATCGAGTGAGGTAACAGATTCACAGGTCGTAGTTGAAGTTATTAATTGACCTGCCAAATTATATAACTCAACGCGCTCCCCCAACGGAGCCACTACTTTTACTACGCCATTTTCAGCATAACAAGACGACATAACACCGTTTTCGGTCAATGCCGTAGGCGTATCATCAGCCAATTTATAAGCCGCCATACCATTTAATGGTGCATATTGGTAGATATAAACCCCATCTGCTTTCACCACGGCTTGGAAATGCATAATTTCAGGAGCTGCCGCCTCCACACCTAAATCTGTGGTACGTTCGTAGAATACCGATACACTCGCAGGATTGGTAACATCGTAAATTTTAAAAGCACCCGCATATGTCAAACCAGACGTACCAACTGTACCTTGTACATAGTATTTACGTCCTTTATATTCAAAATAATCTCCTCCATTTTGAGTTGGAAAAGTGTTAACAACTGGCAAAGTGGCACGAATAAAAGTCCCCATATCAGCAATAAGACTATATGTCTTAGTTTTATCAATAAATGCAGTAAAACCATTAGGCATATTCAAAATAACCGAATCACTCGAAATGGGTGTTGCGAAATGATTACGACCAGTCATATTTTTCAAGAAATTTAAATTGATGAGCTTCACATTTGAAACTAGTTTATTCGTAACCTCATAACAAAAAGCTGATGCCTCAGTTCCACCAGAAATGGTAGGAAATGTCCACACATAAGCCTTGGTTTGGATATTGCCAACAATTGTAGGAAACATTACTTTTTTTGTAGCTCCAAAATCAATTTCGGTATAAGTACCATTGGCTTCACGCACGTGAGCTTTTAAATTAGTAGCACCTTCTGGACCGAACAATACCAAATTGCCAGCATCATCGGCCGTTAAGTTCATATCAGACGTATTGGAAGCAAAGGAAGTTAAGTAATCACCAGTAGCAGCACTGTAGCAATACATAACACCATCGACATTATCTTGTAAAAAAATAGTATCGCGTGCTACAGCAATTGTTCGTTGAGTCGTAGAAATATCGATTGTTACATTAGTTGCAGCAGTGCCTAAAGCACGGCTACGCTCCCATAATGGAGTAACAGTAACAGCAGCAAACAATTGAAAAGAGATAAGTAAAAGAGCGAATAAAAATAGTAGTTTTTTCATTATTAAAGTCAATTCAAATAAATAAAACGAATTAGTTAGCTTTTGATAATTTTTGTTTCAACGTATAACCTAAAGCACACACACCTAACACCAATAATCCACTACCAAGTGGAACTTCTTCATCTGGAAATGGTTCTTCCGGATCATCTGCAAAATCTTTACGCGAAATAGTACCTGGTACTTCTGTTGACTCTTGAAATGGCTCACCCATTGATGTATTTTTAGTAACTGGAGTGGATGTTTCGCTCGTCAAACGACGTGAATTCACGGCTGTCAATGCCCCCATTTGCATCTGCTGGCGTTGTTGTACAATATTCGATTTAGGAGCAATAGCTGAATTTGTATTCGCACTATTACCAGAGATTGTGGCATTAGAACCTGATGATGCATGCATCACTAAATTGTTAGGATAATTAGCTGCCTTTACGGCTGCTGGTGTATTAGGAGCAACGGCAGCAGAACTAGCCACCATATCCTCTTGCTCAGCACCGGTATTAGTAACGGCGTACGATGACGTAGGAACATATTGATGAATAGTCGCAGCTGGAGCTATAGTAATAGCTTGTTTACTCGAATTATCTGTTAATTTAGTATTGAAATAAACCAATGCGACAATACTGGTAGTCAACAATCCAACAGTAACCAGTACATTTTTAAGTATCTCCTTATTATTCATAATTGTGTGATGTATTGTAATTCGTGTGTGTGTCTTTATTATAACAGGTTAAGGGTTCAAAATCGTTTAGCGTTTAGCGTTTACTAAATAATTTGGTTAAGGGTTAAGAGGTTAAGGGTTAATGGAATTACTCTGGTGCCGCTTTCGCAGCACCAGAGTAAAATTAGTTATCGTATAACCGTTTTTAATGTATAATTACGAGCTGGTGTCATCACTGTAATGGTGTAAACACCGTCTACAGGCAACTCAAAGGTCATGTTATCAGCGCCAGTCAATGTGCGTGTAGCGATGGTACGACCAACAGCATCCATAACCATCACGGTACCTTCAGCAGGTAATTGTTCTACACGTACTTCGTGACGCTCTGTGATAGCGCGAGGCATCAACGTATCATCCTCGGTTGGATTAACAGGCGTTACTACTTCAGCAGCACGTTGAATGCTAATAGCGAACTCTTTATTTTCAGCTTTTAGTTTCAAGTCAGTTGCCGTATAATTTGTTGTTAACAAATCAGCGATGATAGAACCGTTGCGCAACAAGTATACATGTTCGATACCTTGCAATTTACTTGCACTACGATCAATACTGAACGTGTAACGAGCATACGAAGTTGGCATGTAGAATGCCACAGGTACAGACACTTTGGCCTCATCATAATTGATAGCATTAAATGCTAATGGATTATTCGCGTTATCGAATGAATACAAATATGGTGTTTTACCCCATTTGCCTTTCCATTTCAACAAGTCCTTACCAATTTCATAACTTAAGTTGCGTTCTTTATCCAAAATGATAGTGGTTTGGTCAAATTTACCAGCCACATCAAAGTTAAGAACGATTTCGTTATAATCAAGGTTTGGAGCACGCATGACTTTAGCTACCTCTTCACGGCTGCTCGTTTCAAATTTCAACGAACCTGTACGGTCGGCCTGTACAAAGAATGAGATAAATGGATCTAATTGGGTCAACGATACACGTTTTTGTAAGTAACCACCATCAGCCACGGCATCTGGCACAGTTATATAAACATTTTCGGTATCATCCAACAACCAGGTATTCTCGTTATAACCTCCATTTGGCAAATAACGTCCTTTTAAGATGGTAGAACCATTCATGATACTATCGCCGTCACCTTTCGCCATGAAGTACGATACGTAAGGGTTACCCACTAAATTCCAACCAACGTTGTTCCAACCCAATGTACCATCCGTTCCGTCAGTACCATACGCTTGTGCATGACCATATTGTGTGACATCCATCGATTTAGCCGTATTTTTCTCCGTAAAGGTTGGATTAGCTACCATTGGGAAACGTACATATTTGTAAACATCAGATGAAATATACAAGACATAACCTACACCTGCTTTCAACGTAGCACCAGCATCCACCACTTTCCAGTTGCTCAACAAACCACGGTTTTCGATACGTTGCGCACCATCGTAGTATTTAATCACCCAAGTAGCTCCATAAGGGCCCATGGTTTTACCATTCATCTGAGTAATTCTACTAATTGGACAATCGTAAGGCAAGGTGAAGAAATATGGTTTGTCATTTTCTACACGTTTATCATGTACAACGCGTGGATTTTTCATCATCAAGTTACCTTCGATAAAAGCTGCACCAACTGAATCACCTTTAGCACGAATTTGTAAGTCGTTCACCACATAATCCAAGCCATCGGGAACAATGAGGCGACCACCGTTGTAAACAATCACGCTGCGTACAGAGTCACGGTCATCTACATTAGTTGATTTAGTCAACGTACCACCATTCAAAATAACCACGTCACAGGTTTGACACGTATCTACCGACAAATCGGTGAAACGAGCATGATACGTATCGATACTGTCGCCCGATTTTACAATAATCGGTACACGCCATTGTGTACTAGCAGCCTCTACTGTATCCAACGCAGCGATAATAGCTTGGGCTATAGGATCACCAAATTCAGCATCTGTTTGATAACCTTGAACTTGCGCTTTAGTCAATTCCACTGGAGCAGCAGGTGTGCGCATATCATAATAACGCAATACCGAGATTTGTAAATTATAACAACGTAACGTATCTTGGAACGTGATTGTTGGGGCATTAAATGTACCTACCCAGTCGCCAGGAGCGTCTTCACCTACAGGCGTAAAGGTTACCAAACCTTCGTTTACACGTTCGAATGATGAATAATAACCATCGTAGTTAAATTCTGCTACTTCAGAAAAGTGTTCACACGAAATTAAAGCCTCAACAGTTAAATCATCATCAGATGGTACATTTAAGCCTTCCCACTCTTCACATAAGGTCACAAAATCAGCGGTATCTTTTAGCACGGCGTTCAAACCATCCACTACCGTATTTTTACGAATCAACAGGTGACGGTTAGTTGACAATGGCGCCACTTCTTTCGTTTTATAATTAATACCATCAGGGCAATACCAACCGGTAGCATCATTCAAGTCATTAGTGGTAACTCGTATACAAGAATCATTATTAGAAGAAATCGAGTCACCTGCACCAATCAAATCTAAGAATGCCCAAGATCCATCGGTTCGTTGACGTTGCAAGGCAATTGATTTATCACCCGCAAATTGAACTGCAGTACTTCCGAATAAATTTGGCTGACCAGATTTAAGAGCAGCGTTTGACCCAACAGGATACCAACCTTCGTGGTCGAAACCAATACCATCAGCCACACAAGTCATAAGAGTAGCATCAGCACCACTTGTACCAGTTGAATATAAAATTATTTCTTTACCAGGTTCAATTTGACCTAATATATCCAAAGGAATAATCTCACCAGCAGAAGCTGAAGACCAGGTTGCTGCTTTTTTCTGAACAATACGAACACTGTCTAACGAAATCGGATTACGCGTACCATTATAGAGACCTAATAACTTAGTACTTCCAGCAGCTTCATAATATTTTGAGAAGAACAAATCGTTAGCCACTTTACCTGTACCAGCATGTTCTACCTCTTGCGATAACACGATATCAGGCGTACCTTCAAATTCAGTATGAATCACAAAACCAGTCGCATCATGAGTAACCTCTACCATATCAATACCAGGCACATTACCCACTAAGGTTACTACTACTGTTTTAGTTTCGCAACCACTGGAATACGTAATGGTGGCTGTTGCCACAAAGGTTTGAGATGAAGTAGGTGTATAAGTCACATTCAAGGTGCCTTTACCCGTTGCATCCAATGTGATAGAGGCATCAGCTGTAAAGACTGCAGCACCATCGCCCGTAATCGCTACCGATACGGTGGCACTATTCATATTCGTGCCAGTAAGTGCTACCGATGCCACACTCGTACTACCCACTTCACCAGTAAACTCTAACGTACCTGGAGAGGCAGTTAAAAGGGGAACACCGCTAGCTGGAGAGGTCGTAATCGTACGTTTTTCGGAGATACACGGTCCAGTAGCTGCTTGATAATAATAAGTAATATCTGGTCGTAAGTCAAGAATGGTTTTGGTCAGTTCACTGCCTAAAGTGATAGTAGTATCTTTAGGTTGTGGACCCGATGGACAACCAGGAATGGCTACAACACCCTCGTTCCAAACACGTAACGTAGAGCCTGGCGATGCTGTCAACCAATTAATCGTAATAGAGTTGTCGGTGGCACTTTGTGCCCCAAACACGAGCGAAGTACACACTTCACCATACAATGGAATTGTATCAGAAAATACCGTATGATCATTTGTTTCGAAATACAAGAACGCATTATGTGACGTACCTGTTACTGGCGAGTATGATACGGTATAAAGCGTATCAATAGCACCATTATCTAAATAAACACGGGTCCAGTTTACACTAAATACAGCGTTGTCCACACCAAAAATAACAGGTTGTACATACGACGCACTCGTACAGTTTTTAGCAAATACCGTATGACCTGTAGAAGTAGCTGTACCACCCAAACCAATCACAAAATCAGTTGAGTCAATACTACTTTCAACGTCAACTTGATCTACTACAATCATTGGCGAACAAATTGGGTTGGTGGTATACTCAGCAGCAGCTGTGTTTTTATAGAAATACATATAACCATAAGAGCCTTGAGCGCTATAACAAGAGAATAAGTTACCATTCAACGCCATGATATCATGAGTATAAGAACCTTGTGCAACCACAGAAGCACATTCACCCGTAGTACCATTAATAGCACCCAACGCCCATTTACCATTATTATCTAATGTAGATTGCGTTCTTAGATAATTGTCTGCGGATGAAGCAGCGTATAAATAACCACCATCCACGCCAAATGTATAATTAGTTCCATCGATACCAACCGTTAAGACAGCAGCGGTAGAACCTGTAGCAAGTGTAATCGTATTACCTGATTTTGTCCAAGTAGTAGCACCAGTAGAAATACCTGGGCGGTTGTTAGCTGCTTGAGCACCCATTACATAAGTACCAGAACCAATAATTACTTTTGCACCAGCGGTTAAATCTGCTTTGTCTGTGACCAAGGTATAATCATTAGAGCCACCTGTAGAGGTATCCACGAATGAATAAACCGCATACAAGGTTACAGGACCTGTTACAGCCGTTGCAAAATTATAATAGGTTGGAGGAGTCTCTGATGTACCAGAAATTTGCGTCGTACTCCAACCTTGGAATAGATATTCTGAACAGCTTGACAACATCGTTTCTACAGGCTCAGTTCCAGCAGAACCTTCGCTTACAATCTGTTGTAAACTGTCTACTTCAATACCTTCATTCAAAAAGCTAATAGAATAGGTTGCTAATACATGGTATTTAGCTACCAATGTAACATCAGTAGTTAAAGTATAGGTGGCGCCACCTAAAAATACAGTGCCTGCACCATCTACTTGCCAACCGTCGAAAGCAAAACCTACGTTTGGTGTAGCTGTTGGTAAGGTAATATCATCACTCGCACACGTATTTTCAATGGTTGCAGTACCGCAAGTACCATTAGTACCTGCATTAAAGGTAGCTGTCAAAATAGGCGAACGTGGCATGGATGTAACTGCACCAGAAATAGCTGAAGGACAATAATCAACGCCATCACCAATCGCTTGAATGGTAAAGCTATAATTTGTACAGTTAGTTAAACCCGTAATCGTCGTTGAAGTTCCTGTAGCACCTGTTACATTCTTTGCAGGATCTGTAGAACAGATAATATTATACGTATCAGCATTAGTCACCGCATCCCAACTTAAAGCTACTTCTGTATTGCCAGCAGTCGCTGCAAAGTTAGTAGGTGTTGTCAAATTATACGTACAACACAATGGTGTAGTGGTATAAGTAGTTGTTGACGATGTATATTCCACTGTTACCGATGTAGCTTGGCAGTACAAAGTTGTAGCACCAAAAGCAAAATAATCATAATTATCACCTGTCAAGTCGTATACAGCAGTCGTAGAAATAGATCCTGAAGTAGGTGTTAACGGAGTTGATGAACCATTAGCAGAGGTTGATGCATAGACATTTACAGAATTTGCTTGAGCAACCGTTGTAATAGTCTTGATTTTTCCTAAACTTTCTTTAATCCAGACACGATTACTTGTATTTGCTTTTACCTGAATAGAGTTACTCATAATAGCCGCTTGCGAACGACCGAACAAGAAACCATCCGTAGTAAAATCAGTATCAGCATAAGATACGCCCATCGCTGTATCATCCTTATTCAATACAAACGAAGCATCAGTACCTGGGGTAGTTTCTGCATATACTGCATACAAAGTCGTTTCACCTGTTACCGTATAAGGCGCTGTCAATTTAGTATATGATGCAGCGTCGTTTAAGGTAGTTGTATACCAACCATCAAACACAAAACCTGTACAACCGGTAGGAGTTGGCAATGTATTTAAAACTCCACCTACATATTCGGTAGAGTCAGCTATAACAGAACCTTTATCATTGAAATAAACATGAACTGGTGTACACGATACGGTAGCACTTACAGCCAATGTACGTGTGGTAGCATCAGTACTCGTTAAGCTTACATTACCAGAAATAGGGTCAGTAGAACCTGCAGGAGGATTTGCCTTAATATATAAGGTACCCGAAGCAGAACCACTCGTTTGCGTAAAGGTAGCCGATGCACCGTATGTTGAATTGTCGCTCGAAACTGTAAAGTTAGTTGGAGCCGTAGCCGTCATATTGGCTGTTAGGTTATAACCTGATACACTTACCGACTGAGCAGCACTAGCTTCACCGCAATTAGCAGTAAAGGTTAATGGCGTCACATCGACAATAGTAACCACTGGTGTAGCTAATA
This sequence comes from Paludibacteraceae bacterium, assembly GCA_028694915.1. Classification (GTDB taxonomy): domain Bacteria; phylum Bacteroidota; class Bacteroidia; order Bacteroidales; family Paludibacteraceae; genus W0P28-013. Next base: position 12,485 of record JAQVJY010000019.1, on the reverse strand, counting down.
CCACAATCGTATCAACAACCGAAGTCGCACAAATAGGGGTGCTTTCAGAACCCAAAGCTTGCCAAACCGTTACATAATAGGTACCAGGGGTATCCGTTGTAAATTCACCTGTATCTTCATCCACAATGGCATCGGCAGGAGTTACCGTATATGTAACAGCACCATTACCATTTTTAGAAGTGATTAATGTCGACACATTATAATCGGCATAACCTGTTCCGTCAATATTAACAGTTTGTGTAGTAGAAGTCAACGCCAATGTATTAGCATCACACACTACACAACTTGGATTTGAATTATAGGTAGTAGCACCACCACCAGCAAATGTGTGAGAGCCTAAATAAGCTGTAGCATCTTGGGCATAACTATCCCATTCTGTAGCTACCGTTGGGAAACCAGAAGCAGGATTAGTGGTAACACCTCCTGTTACTGCGCTTTTGCGAACAAGGGTTTGTTCAACAGTTATTAATGGTGAAGTCCCCCATGATGCACCAGGGTCTTCTCCTATACGACCAAAAATATCAACATAAGAAGAGGTGGTTTCTTTCCAAAGAGCAATGGCATCATCACCATTGTAGGCAGCAACTGTATTATTTGTTGCATCTGCTAGGCCTAAAATTGTGGCATTGGCACTTGTATTTGCTATTACATATACATCGTTATTTGCTAATGTTCCTGATAATGCTAATGTAGCAGTAGCAGTAGCAGAACCATTGCCATATAAATAGACTGTATAATTGCTTAAATCAACTGAAGCACCTGTTCCGTTATAAATTTCAATGGCTTTATTGTAGCTAGAACCTTCAATATATTCAGAAATAAACAAATCAGTTGCATTTCCACCACCTGTTGTTTGTGAATACACAGCATATAAGGTTACATTAGCCGAAGGATTATAAGTAGCACTTTCAGCATATAATGTTGGAGCCGACGTTGTTTCGGTTTGTGAAGCAGTAGCCCAGCCAGCAAAAACCCATGCAGGAGATTCTGCAGCACAACCAACACTTGGCGAAGCAGTAGGCAATGTTACACCTGCACCACCCGAAGCTTCGGTAAGAGATGCTGTGCCACATGAACCTGTTCCTGCATTAAACGTAACAGTATAAGTAGGAACGCTTACTGTGATAGTACTACTTGTAACACTACCCGCACAATAACCACTATTTGCAGCCACACTGGCTGTTACGGTAGCTGTACCAGCTCCCACACCAGTAACGACACCCGAAGAGTTAACTGTAAGAACTGACTCATTAGAACTTGAGTACGTAACTGTACCACTACCTGTGTTACCACCAATAGTTGGAGCAGCTATAGTACTACCAACCAACACCGAATACGAACCATACGAAATAGTTGGAGTGATAGCTGTACAAGAAGACAAAGTTGTAAATGAAAATTGGGTTCCATACGCTGTTCCAAAATCATTAATGGCATATGGACGCACATAATACGTAGTACTTGCTGCGAGTCCACTAATGCTAGTAGGCGTAAATGCAGTACCGGTAGTAGTATAAGTAGTACCCACTTGCTCCTTGGTATTACTTGTAGTAGGATTAGCAGATGTGCCATATACAAAACCATAATCTGAAATAGTACAGTTTGAACCAAAATCGGTAATACCACCACTACAAGATAACGTAGCACTAGATGCACCTACAGAACTTGAAGCACCACCACTTACGGTTGGAGCCGTGGTACAAGCAGATGCTGGAGCATAATTTACAACGATTTCATCATAATACGATGCAGCATTTGAAGTATTAATACTTGTACCATCGGTTATTCGAGTTGAAATAATTTTTAATTGTGTGTGATTCCCAGTTATTGTTAATGTATGAGATCCTATTCCTGGTTTTGCAAGTACGTTAGAAACTACATTCCCAGACAAATCCCATGCAACAACATAATAATTAGATGCAGTTGGCATATTTACCACAATAGAAGAAATATTACCACTACATTCTGGTGTTAAAATGTAATTGTTATTTTTACTTCCAAGTTGAATTTTTACACCAGCAGTGATACCATGTCCTAGCATTTTCCATACAGAGCCATCTACTGCAGTATATGATTTTTCAGAAGAGCTATAGGCAGATAAGGCTGGAGTCATTGAAGCTTTCTCTAGAGTATAGCTAGCACCCCACGCATTACCAACTCCTAAAAGAACGAACGCTGTAAGCGCTAAGCCCCTAAAGCTTTTCACCACTTTGTTTGTGAAAAAGTTAAAATGTTTCATAGTTGTATTGGTTAGATTTATATTGTTTGCAAAAAGAGACACTGTTTTGGTTAAAAAATCTACTTATAAATAAGTAACTCACACGTAATTAGGTACAAACTGGGCGAATAAAAAAAGTGTAATTTTTGTTAACGCCCGTCATTAGCTGGTTGTACACATTACGTCATAGTACACTATATCGCGACAAAGATAAATAATTATTTACAAAAAACAATCAATTTTTCTATTTTTTTTTATACTTACTAGGAGTAACTCTCGAGGCGCGACTCCAAGTCGCACTTCGAGTGAAGAATAGAATTATTTACCTCTCAATCCCCTAAAGGGGACTAAACGGTCAGTGAATCGGTTAGAAGCTAAGAGTTAACTAGTTGACAATATAGATTATTGATAATTGATTATAGATTGGTGAAGGGTGAAAAAGGTGAAGGGTTATGGATGAAGGGTGAAAAGGTGAAGGGTTATGGATGAAGGGTGAAAAAGGTGAAGGGTTATGGGTGAAAGGTTAATGGAGTTTCGCTAAACGCTAAACATTAAACGTTAAACGAATTTCCAACGCCACGAAGTTCTCCCTTAACTTTTAACCCATAACCCTTAACCCAATTATCAGTACGCACTAAACGATTTTCAACGCCACGAAGTTTTCCCTTAACCTTTAACCTCTTAACCATTAACCCAATTATTCGGTCATTCAATCATTCAATTATTCAATTATTGGCGTATCTTTGCAGAGCAAAATCCGATTTAGGAATTACACCTTATTTATATATATACATTATTTTTATGCAAAAATCATTTATTCCGTTTGCGGTGGGTTACGTGTGCATTATTGCCGGTGCCCTGCTTCATATTTTCGACTGGCAATGGAGCGTTTGGTTATTTGGCGCAGGAGCTGTGCTCGCCATTGTATCGCGTATGCTGTCGCTCCCCAAAACGGACGATCGCCGCGTTCGTCGCTTGTATGGTCAGTTGTTTCTTGGGGCACTTTGTTTGATTGGCAGTGCGTATTTGATGTACATTGGTCACAATGCGTGGGTTTTGCCATTACTCATCACGTCGTTTATTGATGTGTGGGTGAGTTTTCGACTTAAATAAAATAAGGTGAAAAAGGTGAAGGGTGAAAAAGGTGAAGGGTTATGGATGAAGGGTGAAAAGGTGAAGGGTTATGGATGAAGGGTGAAAAAGGTGAAGGGTTATGGGTGAAAGGTTAATGGAGTTTCGCTAAACGCTAAACATTAAACGTTAAACGAATTTCCAACGCCACGAAGTTCTCCCTTAACTTTTAACCCATAACCCTTAACCCAATTATCAGTACGCACTAAACGATTTTCAACGCCACGAAGTTTTCCCTTAACCTTTAACCTCTTAACCATTAACCCAATTATTCGGTCATTCAATCATTCAATTATTCAATTATTGGCGTATCTTTGCAGAGCAAAATCCGATTTAGGAATTACACCTTATTTATATATATACATTATTTTTATGCAAAAATCATTTATTCCGTTTGCGGTGGGTTACGTGTGCATTATTGCCGGTGCCCTGCTTCATATTTTCGACTGGCAATGGAGCGTTTGGTTATTTGGCGCAGGAGCTGTGCTCGCCATTGTATCGCGTATGCTGTCGCTCCCCAAAACGGACGATCGCCGCGTTCGTCGCTTGTATGGTCAGTTGTTTCTTGGGGCACTTTGTTTGATTGGCAGTGCGTATTTGATGTACATTGGTCACAATGCGTGGGTTTTGCCATTACTCATCACGTCGTTTATTGATGTGTGGGTGAGTTTTCGACTTAAATAAAATAAGGTGAAAAAGGTGAAGGGTTAAAAAAAGGTGAAGGGTTATGGGTGAAGGGTGAAAAGGTTATAGGTTATAGGTTAATGGTTTTTCGCTAAACGCTAAACGTTGAACGCTAAACGATTTTTCAATGCCACGAAGTTCTCCCTTAACTTTTAACCTCTTAACCATTAACCTAAATCAGTACGCGCTAAACGCATTTCACCATTTACCCCTAACTCCCCTAAAGGGGACTAAACTACCAGTGGAATTGTTGAATGGGTGAAGGGTGATGGATGAAGGGTGAAAAGGTTAAAGGTTATAGGTTAATGGGTTTTCGCTAAACGCTAAACGTTGAACGCTAAACGATTTTCCAACGCCACGAAGTTCTCCCTTAACCTTTAACCACTTAACCCTTAACCCTATTACCAACGATTCGCGCCCTTAACCTTTAACTTTTAACCATTAACCTAGCTAATCATTTATGAGTTCTTGGTATTTACTGATATTAATTGCCTATTTTGGTGTGTTATTGCTGGTGGCTCGTGTTACGCGCGGTCAGGGCGATAATAGCACGTTTTTCACGGGGAATCATCAATCGCCTTGGTATTTGGTGGCTTTTGGTATGGTAGGCGCCACTATTTCAGGCATTTCAGTCGTTTCGGTACCAGGCATGGTGGGCGCTTCGCAATTTGGTTATTTGCAAACGGTACTTGGATTTTTCTTTGGATACGTGGTAGTGGCGTATGTACTGCTGCCACTCTACTACCGGCTTCACCTCACTTCGATTTACGAATACCTCAACAATCGCTTTGGTTCCGAAGCACATCGCACGGGTTCACTTTTTTTCATTGTGGCGAAATTGGTGAGTTCCGCCACCAAACTGTATGTAGCTGCTCTGGTGTTACAACAGTTTGTATTCGATGCTTGGCATATTCCATTTTGGATAACTGTGTCGTTATGTGTAGCGCTCATGTGGCTTTACACGCGCAGAGGCGGCATTCGCACTTTGGTATGGACCGATTCTCTACAAACGCTTTTCTTGACAATTGCCCTTATATTAATGGTAATCAATGCAATACAACTCGTAGGTACCTCCGCTGGCGACGCTTTGCGCACGGTGTACGAGAGTACGTGGAGTCACACCTTTACGTTGAACGATTGGCACAGTCACCAAAACTTTTTTAAACAGTTTTTGAGTGGTATTTTTATTGTTATCGTGATGACTGGACTCGACCAAGATATGATGCAAAAAAACCTCACGTGTCGCACATTGAAAGAGTCGCAAAAAAATATGTTATGGTGTGGAGCCGCTTTTTTGCCGGTTAATTTATTGTTACTAACATTGGGCGCTTTAGTGCTCCTGTTTGGGCAACAAAATGGGGTATTACTTCCCGAAGAACCTGATCAGATTTTACCTTACATAGCCACTTCGTACTTTCATCCAGTCACAGCGTTCTTTTTTATGCTAGGCATCATCGCCGCGTCATTCTCAAGCGCCGATTCAGCGTTAACGGCTATCACCACTACTATTTCGGTGGATTTACTACGCATAGAAAAACGTCAAGCCACACAAGCCGAACGTTGGCGTCAGTGGATTCATCTGGCTGTTTGCGTGCTATTTATTGGCTTAGTGGTAGCGTTTCATGCCATGCCTAATCAGAGTATTATCGACACCATTTATACCATTGTAGGTTATGCTTACGGTCCATTGTTAGGACTTTTTGCCTTTGGATTGCTCACAAAACAACGTTGTCGTAATCGTTTAATTCCTTTGGTAGCACTACTTTCGCCAATTCTAACGTATGGTATTCAATGGGCATGCGCTCACTACTGGAACTACCAATTTGGCTACGAGTTGCTTATGTTGAATGGTTTGATTACCTTTGTAGGACTATCATTAATCAGAACAAAACAAGTTGACAATTGACAATGGATAGTGGAAAGTGGAAAAAGGTGAAGGGTTATGGGTGATGGATGAAGGGTGAAAAGGTTAAAGGTTATAGGTTAATGTTTTTTCGCTAAACGCTAAACGTTGAACGCTAACCGATTTTCCAACGCCACAAAGTTCGCCCTTAACCATTAACTTTTAACCCTTAACCCAATTATTCAGTACACGCTAAACCATTTTCGCCCTTAACCCAATTATTCTGTTATTCAATTAATCTATCATTATATAACCTTATGATTATAAACTCCGCAGAATTTGTTATCTCGAACGTGGACTACAAAAAATGTCCAGTTTCCGAACTTCCAGAATATGCCTTTATTGGGCGTTCGAATGTAGGCAAATCGTCGCTTATCAATATGCTGACTGGCAAAAAAGATTTGGCTAAAACCTCATCAAAACCAGGCAAAACACTCTTAATCAATCACTTCATCATCAACGAACAATGGCATTTGGTGGATTTGCCAGGTTACGGTTATGCCAAAGCCAGTAAAACCATGCGCGACAAGCTGAAAGGCATCATCGAAGGTTATGTGCTTTTTCGTCAGCAATTGACTAATTTGTTTGTATTGGTGGATAGCCGCTTGGCACCTCAACAAATCGATTTGGAATTTATGGAGTGGCTCGGCGAACAGGAAGTGCCATTTTCTATTGTGTTTACCAAAGGCGACAAACAATCGACCAGCCAACTGAATGCCAATGTGATGGCGTACAAGAAAAAACTGATTGAAACGTGGGAAACACTGCCACCAATCTTTGTGACCTCTGCCGAAAAAGGATTTGGGAAAGACGATATTTTGAATTATATCGAAAGCATCAACGCACAAATAGAAAACGTTTAATGTTGAGTGTTTAATGAAAGGTGAACGGTTAATGGTTAAAGGTTATAGGTTAATGGTTTTTCGCTAAACGCTAAACGCTTTCCCAATGCCACGAAGTTCTCCCTTAACTTTTAACCTCTTAACCCTTAAGCTAATTATTCAGTACACGCTAAACGATTTTCACCATTTACCCCTCAATCCCCTAAAGGGGACTAAACGACCAGTGAAAAAGGTGAAGGGTGAAGGGTCATGGATGAAAGGTGAAAAGGTTAAAGGTTATAGGTTAATGGTTTTTCGCTAAACGTTGAACGCTAAACGATTTTTCAATGCCACGAAGTTCTCCATTAACTTTTAACCTCTTAACCATTAACCTAATTATTCAGTACACGCTAAACGAGTTTCGATATTTACCCCTCAATCCCCTAAAGGGGAGTAATAGACCAGTGAATTGTTTAATGGGTGAAAGGTGAAAGGTTATAGGTTAATGGTTTTTCGCTAAACGCTAAACGCTAAACGTTGAACGCTAAACGCTTTCCCAACGCCACGAAGTTCTCCATTAACTTTTAACCTCTTAACCATTAACCCAATTATTCAGTACACGCTAAACGATTTTTATTTATCGGAACAAACGAAGGATGTCATTACCATTGGCATATATCAGTAATGCAAATAACAAAAACATACCAATGTTGAGCGAAATTTCCATAAACTTATCGCTTGGTTTACGGCGCGCTATGATTTCGTACAGTAAAAATAGCACATAACCACCATCTAAAATTGGGATTGGCAAGATATTCATAAATGCCAAAATAACCGATAAGAAAGCAGTCATATTCCAGAAAATTTGCCAGTTCCAAGTAGCAGGAAATAGGTTGCCAATAGCCCCAAATCCGCCTAAACTTTTAGCGCCTTCTTTGGTAAATACCAATCGGAATTGTTTGATGTAGTTTGACAACACATCGGTCATCATGCGCCAGCCAGCAGGAATTGCTTCAAAAAAGCCAAAAGCCTCTTTTTCAGTTTTAAAATAAGGCATTGGATTACGTAATTGTACGCCCATTTTGCCATCTTCACTCACAGTAATACTATCGTTTACAACTACGCCGCCACGCATTACCGACAACGCCACGCGTTGTGATTTGCATAACTCTAACTCTTTAGAAATATCCTGAAAGGTTGCCATGGCTTTGCCATTCAAGCCTACCACACTATCGCCAGCTTGCAACCCAGCTGCAGCAGCAGGTGAATCGTCCGCCACTTGGTCTATTACAAACGGTACACGCACCGCCATGAATTCTTTTTCTTCCGCGGCCAACATCTGTTCGCCAAAATCTTTTGGTAACACAATAAGCGTATCCACAGCATGGCGTCGTACCGTTACGTTTTGTTTGCCTTCAATTACTATTTTTTCGAGTGCATCTTTTTCTAAATGAACGGCTTCGCCATTAACAGCTAGCACAATATCGCCATTTTGAAAACCATTTTTCAAAGCTGTTTCGCAATAATCATAACCTAAATACGCATTTTGTACTGGCAATTGTTCTTGTCCCCACGTAAATAATAATACACCATATAACACAATGGCGGTAATAAAATTCATCAACACACCGCCCGTAATGATAAACAGACGTTGCCAAGCTGGACGTGAGCGATATTCCCACGCTTGTGGTTCGCTATTAAGTACGGCTGGGTCCATCGATTCGTCCACCATTCCTGCAATTTTGCAATAACCACCTAATGGCAACCAACCAATGCCCCACTCGGTAGTTTCGGGATATTTGCGCCAATCATTATCGTCCAATTGTTCAACGGGCGCTGGTACCATAATTGGTTTCCCTTTTTTATCGTGTTTTGGCAAACCTTCGGCATCTAACAATGGTTGTAAATGGTCGGGTAAATTAGGGGCAAACCAACGTACTTGCCATTTTCCATTGATTTTTTTTAGGCGAACCAACGAAAATTTAGGATTGAAAAAGAGGTAAAATTTATCGACACGCACTTTGAACAAACGTGCAAATCCAAAGTGTCCTAATTCGTGCACAAAGACTAAGATTGATAAACTAAGAATAAGCTGTAAAGCCTTGATTAAGAAAGTTTCCATGTATAAATTGTTAAATATGTAATGTTAAATTAATAAGTGAAAGGTTATAGGTTAAGGGTTAATAATGGGATGTTGAGTGTGTAATATACCATAACTATGCTGTTAACCTTTCACCTCTAACCCTTAACCAAGTTTTTCGGTTATCCTATTATTATATCATTGTCTGTGTTAATCGACGCGTATCAGCATCGCACGCCACGTAATCTTCGTAAGTAGGTGTTTTTATAAAAGGCGTTTTCTGCATCACCGTTTCAATAATGTCGCTCATTTGTAAGAAGCCAATTTGGTTTTTAAGAAAAGCGGCTACCACCACTTCGTTGGCCGCATTAAGTACACACGGCATATTTCCTCCACGATGCATCGCATCAAAGGCCAAAGCTATATTGCGGAAACGATTTAAATCTGGTTTTTCAAATGTCAACGATCCAAATGTCGCTAAATCGAGTCGTTTAAAATCGGTTTGTACACGCGTAGGAAAGGTCAAGGCATACTGAATAGGTAATTTCATATCAGGTAAACCCATTTGCGCCTTCATACTGCTATCGCGGAACTGCACAATAGAATGTATAATACTTTGTGGATGAACCACCACTTCTATTTGATCGGGTGTCAATCCAAATAACCATTTTGCTTCAATCACTTCAAAGCCTTTATTCATAAGGCTCGCCGAATCAATGGTAATTTTAGCGCCCATCGTCCACGTAGGATGATGTAAGGCTTCAACAGCCGTTACGGTACGCAATTCATCCATTGTTTTTTGACGAAATGGGCCGCCCGAAGCCGTCAAGATAATCTTTTCTACTTCGTCGGCATTCTCGCCTACCAAGCATTGAAAAATAGCGCCATGTTCGGAATCAACTGGCAAAATAGCTGCACGATTTTCAACCGCTAAACGCGTAATAAGTTCACCTGCTACCACCAACGTCTCTTTGTTGGCTAAGGCTATTTTTTTACCTGCTTTTATGGCTTCAATAGTTGGCTTCAAGCCAGAATAACCCACCATGGCTGTTACTACTGTACCCACAGGCTCCATAGCCGCCACTTGAGCCACCGACTCGCTGCCGGCAAAAACTTTCATAGGCAAATCGGCCAATGCCGCCTTTACTTGCGCATAATACGCCTCATTCGCAATAACTACCACTTCGGGACGGAATTGACGCGCTTGCTGAATCAGCAAATCGGCATTATTGTTGGCTGTCAAGGCATACACCTCAAATAAATCGGGATTGGCAGCCACCACTTCGAGCGTTTGCGTACCAATAGAGCCTGTAGAACCTAAAATGGCTAAAACTTGTTTGGGTAGAGTGTCCGTATCAAACATGGAGATAAGTTCTAATTAAAAAATAATATATTCGGCAGGGTTAACTGGTTTTCCTTTTTGCCACAATTCAAAGTGAAGATACGAATCGGTTGTTTGTTTACCTGCAGCGCCCACGATGCCAATAACTTCGCCCACACGCACCTCTTGTCCCACTTGTTTCAACACCCGCTCGTTGTTTTTATATACAGAAAAAAATCCGTTATCATGCTGTATACCAATAACGTAACCGAATTTCAACGAGTAATCTACCAACACTACTGTTCCTTTAAGAGCAGCAAGTACCGCCTCGTTGGGCGAAGTGGCTAACTCCACACCATATTGATTCATTTTAGGAGCAAATGGCTGTGTGATAACGCCTTTAACAGGTTTTACAAACACTTCTACCACTTCTTCTTTAGGTAATGGGATGGAACCTAAATTATATTTTTCCTCTTGTTCAAACTCTTCCACAAATGCTTGTTCATCTTTCGATTTGCCAAGCGACAAATTTTCCCAATTTTTAATTTCCAATGAGTCTGTATTAACTGTATCTAAAGCAATATTACCCGCCAAGATATCCTTAATTACCTTCATTTGTTTTTGCTGTAACGTCAAAGATTGTGTCAACGAATCAACACGCATGGTTTCTGTAATCAATTCAGAACGAATAGACGAATCAGCAAAACCTGGTAAAAAGTGCTTGATAGGCGTAAAGAATATCAACAACGACAAAACCAAAAACGAGACCAATGCGAATGTGCCCGTAAATAAAAATACCGACAAGCGCGACAAACGGAGATGAAACGCCTCTTCTAAGGTGTTTTCATTGAGAATGGAAACCCGATATTTAAATCGAAGACGTTGAAAAAATTTCTTTTTTGAAGCCATACCGTGATTATTTGTACCTTACAAAGATAAGGATTTTCTGCCAATATTAATTACGAACGACGTTTATAAGTAAAATAAGCAAAGTCCAATCCTGTTGCCTCATCGTGCATACGTTCCGATTGATCGACCACTTGCCATTCATTTTCATCAATAACTGGATAGAATGTATCCGCCTCAAAATCTTTGTAAACCCAAGTAATATAAAGCGTGTCGGCTATCGGCATAAACTGTTTGTACACACTGCCACCACCAATAATAAAGTTCTCTTCGTCGGCACGACATAATTGAACGGCCTCTTCGATAGAATAAGCCATATCGCACCCTTCAATCTGTTCACCAGCCACATCGGAAATAACGATATTGCGACGTTTTGGCAAGGGACGAATAGGCAATGAATAAAACGTACGTTTACCCATAACTACAGTATTACCTGAAGTCAACGCTTTGAAATGTTTTAAATCGTCGGACAAATGCCACAATAAGTCATTGTCCTTTCCTATAGCATAGTTTTGCGCGATGGCAACAATAATAGAAATCATAGTTATGAAGTTATAAGTGAGTAACTAAAAAAACACCAACATTAATCGCGACGTCCCATAAAAATCATGACATAATACAAAAGCGTAGCCAACGAGCCCAAAGCTGCCACTACATACGTATAAGCAGCCGAACGCAAAGCATCTTCGGCTTTATCGTGAGTTTCCACATTGGTTACGCCAGCACTATTAAGCCAAACCAACGCACGTTTACTGGCATTAATTTCTACTGGTAACGTAATAAAACTGAACAAAGTGGTCAGTGCAAATAGCACAATACCTGCAAGCATAAGTTGAGGGAAACTATTGATCAGTAACATACCGCCCAACAAAATCCACATCACCCATTTAGACGAGAAACTCACCACCGGTACTAACGCTGAACGCATTTTCAAGGGAGCATAACCAACGGCGTGCTGCACAGCGTGCCCACATTCGTGAGCAGCAACAGCCGCAGCTGCTACGCTAGCAGAACCATAAACGCCTTCGCTTAAATTCACCGTTTTGGTAGCAGGATTGTAATGGTCCGTGAGTGTTCCACCAGTAGCAGTCACGGTTACATCCGTAATACCATTATCGCGCAACATTTTACGAGCCACATCGGCACCTGTCATACCACTAGGCAATGTTATTTTTGAATATTTTTTAAATTTCGATGTGAGTGACGCTTGAACTATCCAACTCACAACCGCTATTCCAATAAAAAGAACCCAATAAAGTGTCATAATTCTCAATGTTTTTAAAATTAATAAAATATCTATTTCTTGGTTTAAGTATCAAAATACCTGCCAACGATAATTTCTGCCAAAATTACTGTTTCTGTGCTCTATATTTGGTGGCACATTTTTTACAAACACCATACAGATAAAGCGAATAATGGGTGAC
>JAQVJY010000018.1:3447-27494 GCA_028694915.1 Paludibacteraceae bacterium | reverse complement strand
GCTTCAACTTGTTTTGCTACAGTTTCACTTACAGATACGCCTATAAGTACTTGTTTTTCTTTTTTCTTGGTCATACAACTCTCTCCTTTGTTAGTTTTTATTACTAGCTTTACTATAGCATAAAAACAATAAAAAACAAACAAAACAAAAAATATTTAAAGTAATTTAAACACCTTTATTGATGTTTGACGTTTGTTGATTTCATATAAAACTTTCAGTTTGTGTTTGTATTTTTAATAACTTAAAGTATAGTATAAATCGGAGAAAAGAAAAGAAAAATTGTTAGAAAAAGACCTGAGGCTTGAAGACGGTGCAAAGAGTTGAAAGACATATAATAGTAAACAACAAAGAAATTAAACATTTGTGCTGGTTGTCTAAAAACCTGTATAATTATGCTAATTTCATCTTGAGACATGTTTATATGAACTGTCGCGAAGATATTAAAGATTATTCCGACTTGATTGTCTCTTTTGAATATAATGAAAAAATATATTATAGAATAGACGAATACGCATTAACTCAAAGATTAGCGAAAATAAATCAAGTTGACTATCGGGCATTACCTGCACAAACATCTCAGCAGGTCATAAAGCTGTTATATAGAAATTGGAATTATTTTTTCAAGGCGATTAAAATCTATCACAAGAATAAAGACCGATTCGGCGGAAAACCAAAAATCCCAAAATACAAAAATAAAAACGGACAAAACGTCGTGATATTCACCAATCAAAGTGCAAAGTTGAAAGACGGTAAAATATATTTCCCAAAGGTAACCGGATTAAAGCCGATCACGACGAAAACGGATAATTTAAAACAGGTGAGAATCACTCCGCAAGCCACTTGCCATATAATGGAAGTTGTTTATGATAAAAAAACAGAACAAAAGGAGGTAGACGAAAAACTATATCTGTCGGTTGATTTAGGAGTGAATAATTTGGCTACGTGTATAACCAACGCAGGATTAACCCCTTTCGTGGTAAACGGCAAAATTATAAAATCCATAAATCAATATTTCAACAAAACAAAAGCACTATATCAAGCCTTTGTCGGAAGCAAAGGAACAAGTGTTCGCATTAATCGAATCACACATAAACGTAATCAGAAGATAATCGATTATCTTCATAAGACAAGTCGGTTTATCGTGGATTACTGCATCGAAAACAAAATAGGAAATATTGTAATCGGTTATAATAAAGAGTGGAAACGCGGGATAAATATAGGAAAAATAAACAATCAAAAGTTTGTCTTCATCCCGTTTGAAAAACTTGTTTCCATGATTGAATACAAGTCGGAAGAAGTAGGAATAAAGGTAATTAGACAAGAGGAATCCTACACGAGCAAATGTGATTCGCTGGCATACGAGACTTTAACTAAACAAGATAATTATTTGGGAAGACGGATCAAACGAGGCTTGTTTAAAAGTTCTACTGAAAATCTTGTGAATGCGGACATCAACGGTGCATTAAACATTCTTAGAAAAGTAATCGGCGATAGTTTCATCCGGAACTTAGTCGATAGAGGCGTAGGGATTACACCATACAGGTTAAACTGTTAAAGATTTTAAATAAAAATGAATAATTTTAATGAAAATCATATCCTATGTACATTATAACCTTTTAAAAAAGGGGGTGGAATGAGTTCTACATCTGCGTGTCCGGTGTGTGGCGGGGCATCTTCGTGTGCCATGACGGTGCCGTTTATCAATACTAAACCACCTATAGACAAGCCTCTGATTAATTTTCAGACTTCTTATCATGCTTGTGAGTGTTGTGGGGCATACTTTGTTCATGACATGATGGACTGGACACCTGCGCAATTTAAAGAGTGTTGTTACAATGATTGTTATTACTTGCATGACGGGGATATTTGCAACCCTGAAGGAGATAGAACTGTTAAGCTGGTCAAAACTGTGAATGAGCGGTTCAGTCAATTTAAAACCGGAAAACACCTAGATTATGGTTGTGGTGAGGGTTACGCTATAGATAAATTGACAAAACTGGGTTGGAACAGTACGGGGTATGACCCATACCACACTAAATATACAACACCTGTTGAGGGTAGATTTGACCTGATTACTTGTGTAGAGGTGTTAGAGCACGCTTATAACCTGCATGACATTTTTGAGTTCTTTAAAACTCACCTTACAGATAGAGGTGTTATATACACAACCACTATGGTGCACGATAATCTTGCAAATAAAAGTTCACATGGTTATTTTTGCCCCCGGGTGGGGCATATTTGTATTCATACTTACAAAAGTCTGAACATTATAGCCACCAAAGCAGGTATGCGCTGTGTCCACCTGAACGTTGATGAGCATTTGTTTATTTAACCGATGTAGGTGCTGAAATGATAGAAGTAAGAGAGTTTAGAGATAAAAAATTAGTTGAATACCTGCAACCCGGCATGAAGGTGTTGATTCGCTTTGATATTCCATATAAGGGGATGGGCGATTGCGTTATGTTTATGCCTCTGTATGAGCGTCTTAAAGTATTATACCCGTCTGTCGAGTTTTCTCTCTACACTGTAAGCTCTCAACAGGATTATTTTGGGGATAACTACCATCAAGATATGAAATTTGATTACGTTTTTTATTTAACTTTTTATGAATATAATATTTATGATGAGACAGGCAGGATGTCTAAGCCTGAAATATGTTGTGTAAAAGAGCTGGGTATACCTTTTACAGCGGATATAGAATTTACATGGAGACCTAAAAACACCTATTCAAGATTTATTGGTGTTTCTTTTCAATGTAATTCAGACCCAAGAACAAATGTACACCCTGATACGGCAAAAATAATATGGGACTGTATTAAGTTTGAGAATATGATACCTATTGAGATAACTTTTACACACCCGCAATTTTAACAAAATTAACCAACCTTTCCATTTTATTGACCTTTCATTGAGAAATTCTCCTGCTACGATTGAGAATGCTGTAAGTGCCATTGCCTCCTGTAGGGCTTTTGTCGGTGTCAATACAGGGACTTTTTGTGTCGCTGTGAGTATGTTCCCGGAAAGAGTATTGCAACTGAATACCGGCAAACCTTTTACTCCTTATAAACGCATAAACCCAATTAACTCCATATTGACCGGATTACCATTTAAATTTCCTGTAGAGGATTTTAAGCGTTGGATTCGCTGTATGCGTGATAATATTGAATACCAAAGCAAATAAAGCTCATTGAATGCCTTAAATAGCCATTCTTAGTGCTCAAATTCTGCGATTGTCTTGTTTCACGTCTATTTACTCGTTATCGCTGTTAAACGTCCTTATATTCGCTCTAAATGAATATTCCCATATTTGGCGACTCTTATCAAAAAACACTTGATGCCTCATATTTTGGCGACTCTTATCAAAAAACACTTGATGCGCTATACTGCCGGAGACAGTAATAGCCGGAGTAGTAGGGAATAGTAATAGAGAATAGTAGTAGTAGGGTATACCTAGCAATCAGGGGAACTGATTTTCAGTAATGACTTTTGTAAGTAGTTTAAAAGCAATGAGTTACAAAAGTGAAAAATCAAAATCTATTGTCAACTATCTGTTCAGCTAAACGTATCAACTATTTGTTTATTTTTTGGATATTTGAATGTCAAAATTCATAACATTTTTATATGCTTTTCGCATTGAGTCTTCAACTGCTTTTTTATCCGAAATCCGACAGATCACTGAATCGTGAACCGGCAAAGCCGGTATGTTGTTTTTAAAACAGTCTTGCAAAATTTGAATCATTATTCTTGAATCTAAATTTTGCAATTCAATCCCCTTATCAGAACAAATATATTCAGCAATAGGTGTGTGGTAGTCAATAAACCTATCAACAGCGTCTAAACTGGTCTCCTGAGATACTTCAAGCTGATGTGCGATTGCCAGTACCGCAGAAGCTTTAGTAGGTGCATTAATGGTTATAATTGCGGCAGACTTAGCAAGTGGTCTATACTCACGAGAAAGGTATGAATAAGCGTCACCACTGTAGTTTATACCTTTAAGGTGATACAGCATGGTGATGTGGAGGGATTTAAAATCCAACTCACAAGTAGTCTCTCCGTTAATTTTAATGGTTGCTCTTGTTTTTGACGGCAACGTTTGATAAGAATCAAAGCCTTTGAATGCGCTGGAATAAAGCCTCCCCCCACATGCCCAGTTAGAACGTGCATAGATAGCCGACAGCGTTGGAATAGTTCTTTTCCACTCCCACACTTGCTTAGAATGAATAATGCCGTTAATATCGCTGTATTGCGTTGTTTGGGCTATATAACTAAAAACATAGGAAGTATTCACAAACTCGCAGTACTTAGTCAGGAAGTCTCTAAGCGATTTAATTTCAGGGGTGTATCTAGGTTTATAAACATCATAACCATCTTTATCACGCATTATTATAAAAGGTGGAAACTCCTCGTGTATCATGTGAATCATAATATCTTTAAACCTAGCGTATAATTCAGGTTTAGCCCAATACACAGTGCATAGCCCTGTTTTCTTTTCACCTAATTTTTCACCGACAATACCATATTCTTTAAGCAGGTTAAGGATACGGATTAAAAATACACGAGATACTTTAAGTGTGTGTGTCTTATTGTATTCAGACCAGTATGCATAGCGTCTAGGTATTCCAACGCATTTATTATTAAGGTGTGCGAGATACAGATTGCAGACAACACGGTTGATATAATCCATATCTTTTGGTGAGGCTAACCCTAAAACATCTGAAACATAAGTGACTGCTCTGTATACTTCTGGGTAATCTGAATGTCTTAGATGCCTGTAAGGTATAGAATTTATGTCCGCATACCCTTCCCAACGTTCAAACCTAAACTCGTAGGGTGTAATTTTCATGTGAAGTCCTTTGCATTATTAGATAGCTGTCACTATTACCTTTGAAGTGAAACCAACGGTGCAGATAAGCACATCCAAAGGTAAATGTTTTATCTTTTCGGGTGACAGCCCTAGCACCGTTTGTCTATAACTATAGCGGATAATTGTGCAAAAATCAAATGCTTATTAAAAATAAAAAACACAACAAGGGTTAAAAGTCCGCCGGAGCCATGCAGACTTCACGGCATACACCGTGCCCTTGTTGTGTAAAGGTAATTACAGAATAACACCGTCTCCAAAATCTGCTGAATCAAATACTTTAGCACCCTCTATCTCCAGATTAGAGCCGTGAGCGGCTATCATCACTATCTGAATATTTAGTGCCTCAGATAGATGTTTAAGCATTTTACCCGCAAGGGCTTGATAGTTTACAGATAATGCCCCCATAGGCTCATCAAGAATAAGTAAACGGCGTAAATTGCGCTTGTCAAGACATAGAACAGCTACACGCAACGCCAGTGCCACGCAGTCCACTACCCCATCTCCGTTATCTTCACGCATATCGTATGCCTTATTATCTCTAACAAGTCGCATGTCGGTAGCAAGCTTACCATAGGAGATTTTAAACCCCAAGTCAAACTCGTAAGGATTAGGGAACACAGCTTTCAAAGCGTTAGTCACTATATTATTTATTTTTATGGATATAGTCTCTAAGGTGATTTGAGATGCCTCCTGCACCAACCTTTGTAACTGTAGCAAGGTTTCATCCATTGATACAGATTCTTGGTGTTTAGCTGTCAGGGATTCTATCCTTTTTTTGCAGTCATCCCGCTTATTAGACAGCACCAGCAAGCGGTCACGGAGTTGAGATAAGGTCATTGTACTTACTCCTCCACTCCGATTCTTCCTGTACTAGCGCGGTTTTCAGTGTTTCAAGTTGTTCGGTTTTCTTATCGATTGCCTCTCTCAAATCTTTGAGGTTGTTGAATCCTAAATCTTTAAGCTGTCTTTTTACGTTATCCAGACTGCCTAATGCCTTGTCATACTGAGATTTTTTCAACTCAAGAGACTTTTTAAGCTCTACCAACTCTTGTGCGTTCATACGACTATTCCTTTTTAAGTGTTAATGTACGCTCAAACAACATGTTTAAGCTTTTACGGTTTTCTAACTCTGCGGTGAGGCTATAGAAGTTTGTAGCATAATTGCTTGATATTTCAAAATCGCCTGAAATGCCCCCTACCAGCTCTTCTAGTCGGGCTAATTCTTCGTTACAGTCGTCGATGTAATCACGCCTTATAGCGTTTAACAGCGGCACTGTAAAGGACTCAATGCTCACGTTTTCAACATCATCATCAACAGTTATTACCTGTACTTCAGGCTTATAATTAATTTGGTCAGCACGCAGTCTAAACAATGACCCACAGTTTACAACTTTACACCCGCCCACATCCGTAATGAATGGTTTGTGGTAGTCGCCAGCAATCAGCAATCTGCATGTATCGGGCAAACAGTCACGCACAAACGCCTCTACATTCCCCGACTCAGGCGCGGTTGGGAACGGTTTTTCTTTTAAGTACAACCCTTTATGTGCCACCACTATTTTAGCTGAAGTATCTAGTCTGCCTTTACCGTTGTATAAGTATTTAGCAATCCCTTTTTGGTTCTCTATCTCGGTGAATATACCCACAGAAACAAGAGTGTGGTAGGGGGCTCTATAAAGCTCATCATAGTTGCCATACATGCTGTCGTGGTTTCCAGGTATGGTGAGGATACACTTCTGCAGGGTGCTTTCCTTTAACATGGAGAATAAACGTATTGCGACATTCAATAACTCAATGGACACCTTATTCCAACTATCAAATATATCTCCAGCGATTATAACGTTATCAACTTTTTCAGCTTTGCATACCTCAGACAAAAACCGGAACTTGTTCTCTATCACCATATTCCAATCCTCAGACTGTAAACGGCAGACTGGTTTTTCCTGCATAAGGTGTATATCAGCCAATGCTAAGTACTTCATCCTTGCACTCCTTTATATTTGAACCACACAACGGGCACTCGTCTGGCATCTCTGCTTTAAACCTGTTTTGTGCCGCAATCAGGTTGTTGTTGCACATGTTTACTGAGTCCTCAGCCTCTTTGAGCGCATCTGAAAACGCCAAAAGCCTTGAGAGCTCGTCAGCAGCTTTATTAGTGCGCTCTGTCGATTGTTTAACAGAGGCTAACCCGTCCAATGCCTCACACACGACAGAGAGACGTACCACCTCTTCCTTAATTTTTAAATAATCAGAAAGCTTTGTTGTCAGCGTGTGTATGCTGGATGCGTGCGTGCGCAATTCAGACTCTTTGTTTGAGATCACCGATAATGCATCAAGAGCCTCAAAAGCTTTAGAATACGCTGAAAGCTCTAAGGAGTACAATCGCTCCTGTTCAACAATGGAGGAGGCTTCTTTTATCCACTGTACAAGAGTATTTACCTCCGAGGTTGTCTTAGTTATACGCTCAAGGTGCTCTATTGCAGGTTCAACTGCGGACAGCTTGACCGTTGATTCATGTTCCTGTATATACGTGTTTAACATTTTCTGCAACACCGAAAGCTCAGCCTCAACAGCCAAACACTGCTTTTCAAGCGAAATCAACTTGTTCAAACCATCAAATGCTTCATCAACACCTGAATAGTTTTTAAACTCCTCACAAGCGGCATCAAGCAATGATTTGAGGGTTGCGGTCTCCTGTTTGGAGTCAACAACCATCTTATTACATACACGTATCGAGGTGTTAATTTCGGAGATGTCCATCATCTGGCTAAACTGATCGGCACTCTCGCTCGCCTTCCAATATACCATAAACGGCAGGTCTCTGCGTGTTTGGATATTAACATTATCAATATTAATAATGTCTGCTATTTGAGCCGGAACATCGGTTCTGAATGAGCAAAACGGTGTCCCGTCTAGTGTATAGGAGTTTAGTGACTTAGACCACTCTCGCACCACAGTGTGTCCATCAACCTCCAATAATACTTTACAGCTCTTTGCACCTTGATTGTTGATAAGTTTCTCGCCGGTAGACCAATTCTTCAGTGCCCAAAGAAGCCCTTTGAGCATTCCAGTTTTACCGGTCTCTGTATGCCCAACAACTATATTTATATTGGGGGCAAGATTAAGGGTTAAGTTTTTGTGGAGCTTTACATTTATTAATTGGATCTTTGTAAGCATACTTTTTAGTTTCCATTATATTTTTACGGTCGCACTGTAAAACATAAGCATACGCAGACGCTGTATACTTATTAGTAATCCCGTTGATGCGGTGACGATACACAGACTGTACGCATATTCCAAGTTCTTTAGCAACGGTTTTAGATGCAATAAGATGATCGTTCATCCACATTTCAAGTTTTGATTGTCCAGTCATCCGCACACCTCACTGGGGACTTCAAAGACTTCAATCTCTATACGTGGGCGCATCCCGTAAACCTTTTTAGCGGAAAGCTCGTGGCATATTCTACTATCATCAGACCACACAACACCAGAAAGGGCATCATTTAAACCCTTTTTAAGATTATCTGACAAATCTGGTTTTGTTATTTTATACAACTCACCACCAGCAGACAGTATTGCGTGTTTACGTTTATTATTCAAAATCGCTTTTGGTGGATAAAACACAAACAGCACTGATAAAGCTACACCGCCATCCATAAGCTCCCACCCCGCTGGGAGCTGCGTTACAGCGGCATGGCGGATATATGCCTTCCAAACGGTGTTTTCTTCTGGTTGATACTTTGTGGTGAATTTACCCCGCCTTGCAAACCTTACAGACTGTATAGCTTTTGGTTCCCCCTCTATAACCAGTCTAAGCTTTAGCGGTAATAGTGTGGATAGTGCGCCATTGTTCATTATTTTTCTCCAAAAAATGACTTCCAGAACCCGTTTTCAACAAGCTGGTCACAATTAAACCGCTTTGCCTGACGTACAAACTCAGCGTATGAAAGAGAGTCAACCTTTAATTCTAAGGACTCAGGCGATCCCTCAACAGGGAGTTGCACCAACCTGCGTGTGAAGTCTATAACATCCTTGCTTTGTTCAATTTTACTTCTTTTCAAACATTTTTTAAGGGTACCATTCAAGAAATCTACCGCACCAATCTTTCCAACTGACTCAACACCGGGGACACAATCAATCGTACACCCTGACAGCGAAAGCACCTCAGCCCACCGGCTTGGATCGATGCCAAACATTTCAACAAAACGTGCAACGGTGAATACTTTGGGCTTTTTACCCTCAACAGCACCCTTCACACTCATGTGATATACTCGATTGCTGATTAACTGGTACATATCCCCATCATCAGAGAATATAGCCAGCGGCATTTTCTTTTCCTGCTTACAGATAATCGCCATAATATCATCCCCCTCCAAGCCCTCCACGTTAAAAGAATTAGCAAAGCCAAGCTTAGGAAGGATTTCTGTCTCAATTTCCTTAAAAAACGGTCTATATATTGTTGTAGGGTCATTAGGCTTATCACGCCCCTTTTTATACGCCGGAAATATTGTTTTTCTGATAGAAGTATCAGAATCCCAACAAAAAATCAGGCGATTGGTTTTAAAAGTTCTTGCGGCTATTTGAAGTTTGTTCCAGAATCGAAAATAGGTCGAGTTCTTAATGTCGCTCTCAACTTCATAATCTCTTAATGACGATAACAGGGCTACATAGAGCACACTTTTACAGTCAACAAGTATCCTGACCATGTTGTCAGGGTGATTCATCTGAAATGCGGTGGTAGTCGTCTTTTTGAATGCCATTTTATAGGTATCCTCTTTTCATAGTGTTTATTATCCTGCGTATCTTTTTATACGCCATATAAGCCCGATTAAGTATTACGTTTGGTACACGCTCTGTCATTGATGCGTACACCCTGTCTCGTTCATCTGAGATGCCTAATGCTTCAGCCCACCCCTTGTTTGTAAGCAAAGACTTAGTCCTATATGTAAGGTATGCTTTATTGCGTTTTGCAATATCATGCAACTCCTCGACCGTCATATCTTTATTCTTTATCTCCTCAAGGTTAAGGCTGTATACCTCATCCTCTTCGTACTCTCTGCGTTTAGTCCTCCTCAAGGTACGTCACCCCTATTTCTGGTTTAGTTTCAGCTTTACGTCTAATGTATTCTACGTGTTCTTCCAATGTGGAGTCTACTTGCTCGATAAGCATGGCTAGCGTGGTGTCCTTTTCACCCTCAGGGGCTACGGCTTCCATTTCTAACACTACAGGCTCAAATTCATTAGCTTGTATCGTTCTCGCATATCGTATTCGTATATCCATATCAACACCTCATAAAGGGCGGGGTTTCCCCCGCCCGATAGTTTAATCAAACTCATCAAAATCATCAAACGGAGCATCCTCATCGACACCTGTTGAAGTATCAACGCTGGTAGTTTCAACTTTTGGTGCTGGGGCTTTACGTTTGATAACAGTTTTTACCTCTTCGACCTCATTTGTGGTGATGGAATCGGCGGTTACTGTTTCAAATGCCTCATCCACAACAGTACCTACGTCTTGTTCAACGTCCACCTCTGTGGGAGTACTGTAAGGTATGCCTGTGTCCTCTTCTTCAATGTGGGTCACCACAACAGGGGAGTGCACACGCGCAATAGCGTCATCTACCTCATCCGCATATGTGTGGTCTTCTACCGAAGTGGTTGCGTTCCGCAAGAGCTTCTTCAACTCTCCGTATGACAGGGGAGCGGGGAGCAACTCATCAAGGTCACAAATCAGCGGGAACGCTTTTTCTGGAACCATCTTTTTAGGCTCTCTCCAGTTAAGGGCTGCCTGCGTTATGTGCATAAACTCTATAGACCCACCACTCATCGCCGATTCGTGGGCAAAACGCACCCGCAACCAGTATCCAAGCTCTAAATCATCAAATAAAAATATCTCATCTTGATTTTTTGGATTGAATTTCGCTTCCGACTTTACATTGTCTAGGATAGCCTTATAAGAGGCATAATACCCACCACGCACAACTCTAAGTGAGGTGCGGTCTTTACCCGACTCGTCAGGTTCGCGAATAAGCGCATTAAATACGCAAACTTCACGGGGTTTAAACTTCTTAGTAGTACCTGTTTTATAATTCTTCTTTTCCTCATCAGAAAAGGTGTTGTAATGCTCGCATATCGGACAGGGTTTACCATAACTGGTTGGACACATGTAGGTCACGTCCTCCACCCCTATATTTCTATGGGTCTTATACCTGCGAACGGACGCAAAATCACCAACAGCGTCACCAGCCATGTTGTCAGCTTTGGTTACTTGGAACTGGACAACCCGCAACATGCGCTCCACATCCCTTTTTGGCCACCAGATAGTTACACCTTGTGCTAATGCATCGGTGTTGCAGTACTCCCTGCTTTCACCCTCTGCCAACGCTTTGGTTTTTGCTATCCTTGCATCCCGACGTTTTCTTAATTCCGCTAAATTAATAGCCATCTTACACCTGCCTTTATTTTTGGTTTAATATAGTCTTGAAGAAATCAAGACGCTCTTTTAAGATTTCAACCTGCGCCAATGCGGTTTCATACCGGCTACTTTCGCTGGCGCATGCCTCGTTACTCGCAGACCTTATAGATTCTTCCGTGTACTTTACACCATTTAGTTTTTCAGTGTACAGCTCCGTGCGTATTTTGTGCTTTTTCTTGCTATACGCTATCTGCGCCTCAGCTAGCTCCAATCGCGCTTTAGCGTAGTTCTCTACGCTGTCTTTGTACATTGACGCTAACTCTTCCATGCTTTTGCTCCTTAATCCCGCTGTAGCGTAGTTCTCTACGGCTTCTTTGCACCTTGCCACTACCTCTTCCATGCTTTTGCTCCTTTGTTATTTTATATGGGCTCCTAAGTCCTAAGAGTCCTTAACTGTTTATACTATATAACGTATTTATGTTTTTTCAAACTGTTTAACAACTTTATATCAAAAATTGTTATCACCTATAGCTGTATCAAGAAAATTAGCTACCACAATTTCTTTATCGCAGTCCTTGAGTTTTCTACACACCTTAAAGATGTCATAAAGCCTCCGTGCAATTAAAAACCTGCGCAGTGCAATATCGGTCTCCGCTGGCAGTTTATGCAGTTTAGTTTGCATCTTACCAGTTTTGATAAACTCACAACATTGCCGGTCATACTCTGAGATTCTATCCACATGGTCTTTTAATATGTCTGTAGCGAGCTCTTGTGTAAGGTCTAGCACCCAGCCCAGACGGTGGTGTTCCAACATCTCTGCAAGCTCTTCTACAGATTTATAAAGAACCTCATATTGCATGTTACTTTAAATCCCAAGCACACGCCAACTGATACACCAGTCCTGCGTCTTGAGCATGAAAGTGCGGCTCGATGAAACACTCTATCAATGCTGTGAATCTTGTACGCTCCTGTTTGCTTTTAGAGTTTAAGATACAATTACGCAAATACCCTAATATAGCCCTGCGCACCTGCTCCGTTTGCCCAGAGTACACTCTACAGAAGTCTACCGCAAGCTCCCATCCAGCATTTTTGTTTATTATTGCTTGACACAGTTTGTAGGTGTCGGCAACCAATTTCTCGCCCCCTCCGGCATTCATAGCTATTGCTTTGCCCACATTGCCACCGTTTAGTTTATAGTTTTCTAGTATTTGAAGGCTTACTCTTGCGGAGTTATCGGAGTTTTTTGCAATAGTTTGCAAGTCCTCATCTGAAATTTCCAGACCGATGTTGTCCGCGACATATTTTAGATTTTGATACAAAGCTTTCAGCGTCATCGGATTGATGACAACAATCTTGCATCTCGATTTTAAGGCTTTCCCCATCGATTCAGGCTCAGTAGTACAGAAAAATATGTAAGTGGCGGGGGGCACATCTTCACATTTTTTCAGTAAGGCTTCTGCGGCGGGTTTAAGTAGGCTGTGACACTCATCAAACACAAACACCCGTGCTTCGGCTTTACTACTCATGGGGAACGCCCCCATTTTATCCGTAACATTGCGTATATTTTCTATCGAGCGGTCTTTTGATGCGTCTATCACGTGAAAATCCATACCGTCAGGGTTACACCCTATGCTCCTTGCGAATATAGTCGCAAGCGTTGTCTTGCCGCACCCGAAGGTACCGCAAAGCATAAAAACTTTTGGTCTTTCAGCGATTGGTTGTTTTAGTACTGCTTTAAATAGTGCGACCGCGTCATCCTGTCCGAATACCGCGTCAAACGTTTTTGGTCTTTGTAAATTGTATAAAGACATTTTCTCTCCTTTGTTTTGGGTTTATATGTGAACTAAGTACATTAATAATTACAAACGAACACTTCTTCATCTCTCTCATGTCTGTTTTTTCTGACAGGGCTGGAGTTTGTATAATTCATGTTAAATTTGTGAACCTGATACTTCCTACTCCACTCTGCCAGTATATGATTATATCTACCACTACTTCTTAAAACGTTTGATACTCCAAATTTCACCCCCCTGTTATTAAGAGTATCTAACCAATGATAGAGCGCGTATTCATTCGCGAATCTCCAACCACTATTGTAATCACATTTGGTAATTAAATATGGGGGATCGCAATAGACAAAATTAGATTCTACGTCGGCGACTGGAACATCGATGAAACTTCCACAAAGAACCTGTAGCTTTATACTGTGTAGCTTATCCATAAATGTTCGTAACGTCTCTATGCGTGAAGCACGTAATGTGTTATGTACACCACCATAGTGAGCGTTAAACCCGCCCTCGCTATTAAACCTCACAAGGCTGTTAAAACTATGAGAGAGCAAAGCGAAAAACAATGCGTGGTCTGCGTCCTCCACGCGGTATTTACTCCTCATATATAAGTAGGAGGCTTCACCCCCATCCTTGAGATTGTACCTGTCGCAAACAGCAAGAACCTCATCTATAAATTGCTGTGTTGGTGTGTTATACATGTATTCAATACACCCTGCTACGGGGGCTAACTGCTCGTTGTAAACAACCTTTAAAGCCTCGGCGTTCACCCCCACAGAAAAACCACCACCAAACACGTCATACAGGGTGTTTATATTCTTTGGAAAACACCTAAACAAGTCCTCTAAAAGTTTGAACTTGCCCCCTGTATAGTTAAAAGGTGGTCGGACGTACTTACTCATAGCGTACACTCCTTTTCTACTACACCATCTTCGTGCATTACAGCCCAATTACCGCCTATATCGCTTAACTCCGACTCAGCCACGATGTCATATATTAGCCATCCCCATTTCTTCCTTACAGCTTGCTGGCTATCAATATACAGATTATATATTGTCTGCAACTCTTCGGGGTAAGCTTCCCCGACAATACTATCATGTATCTGCCCACGTATTTTTGATTTTAGTTTATAGTGCTCCATTCTACGCACCAGTCCAATTAATATAGCCAGTAGCACATGAAAAGCCGCACCCTGTATTACGACGTTCATTGCTTGCGTCTTACGCATAAAGTCAGTGACCCTAAAACCGGTAGGCAAGTCCAGATAGCCTTGTTCCTTATATACGTTGTAAATACCCTCTTTCCACGCATTATAGTCCCCAAACAAGTCCTCCCAATACCATTTAAGCTCCTCTGTGGTATGCCTAAGCATTGAGTCAAAATCAACCACGCCAAACGCCTCCATATGTGCTTTAAGTGTCTCACCATTACCGAGTAAAACCTCATTTTCACTTACATAGTCCCAAAAGCTGATAGCTATAGATTCAGAACCAGCCCCGTAAAATGAAGGGAAAACAAACCGCCCCTTTACTGAATTACGCAACTCCTTAGTCCTAGTGGTTTCGTTGAGCCTGTAAAAGTGATCGGCGACCGTCCCGTGCATATCAGCAGACTTATCATTAAGAAACGTAAGCATTTGCCGGTCTCTATGCAAACAGCATCCTACCGATACTTCATTTCCACGCAAGTCTATTTCAAACAAGCGGGTATCAGGTGAGCAGGTTACAAAGCCAGTTCTAACCAATTTTTTTACAAAGGCATCGTGCTTGGGCATCTGCTGTAGGTTGGGACTATCACAACTGCTTCTGAATGTGCGTACAGTATGCAGATTAAAATTAGGGTGTATAAACCCCCTTGAATCAGCACCCACCACTATCTGGTTTATCAAACTACCTAAAGCTGTTTGAAGCTGTTTATATTTTAAATACCTGCCAGAAAACTCATAAGGCAGTTTAGCAATCACGTCTTTATCCGCGGAATTACCCCCTTTTGCGGTTACTTTGAACTTGTCAAACCCTATATCCTTTTCAAGTACTACCTTTAACTGGGTTGAGGAGTCTATATTTATTTTGTTGTAGTACCTACTCTTCCATGCTCTGCCGATTGTGGTCTGCTCAATGATTTCATCGTGCAGACGTTTAATTTCGTTGTCTATTACTGGTTTTTGGTTTTTGTAGTACTCTACATCGACCTTAAAGCCGTTATACGAAACGTGCGATAAAGCCTCTTCTCCGTCCATTAATAGCCGATAAGCGTCTTTAGTTTGTGGAATAATCATACGTGGTACCTTTCTATTGATTCTTCAGATGGAAACGTATACGCATAGGTGTTTAAATACCTGTACAATAACATCATAACCCTGTACTCAGTTACAGCGTCCATAGCATTATACGTCAGGAGTTGTTTTATAGGTAATAGGTGCAGCTTGTTACACGCATATTCACCGTTAAGTGCTTTATCTGAGGCTTCCGGCTCCATGTATGGGGCAATGTGTGTGTCCCATCTATCGCACCCCAGAAGTACTGGTGCTAGAAACTTAATAGATAAACACCCACTCTCACGATTATCTAAAAGGTGCATAAGCAACATGGTGTCTGTGTGGAAATTCTTTACCCATATCCCAAACTTAACACGACACCACAACCTTTCAAACGCGGAGTTGTGTGCCAACTTTTTTATTTGTGGTGTTTTAAGCCAGTCTATTAGAGCAGTTCTGGTGTCAGGCGTTATTTGAAACGCTACCGCCTCATTTGCCGCCTCAGCTATACCACAACTGAGCACTTTACTGGACTCATTGTAAGGTTTGAGACCCGTAGTTTCTATATCAAAACACCCCCAACGCTCCCTGTCGTTGTTTACGCTTTGTTTCAGCCACGTTACAGCGTCTTTTTCGCTCAGCGTATGTATACACTCTTTTTCGTCTTTCCACGTTTTATAGCCCTGTTTAAGTGACATAACGGCTATATGTATATCACGCTGTATTCTCAAAGTATCGACAGAGGCAGTACTGTATAAGCTTTTCTGAGGTGTATAGGTGCACACAATATTACACCCAACTTTTCTGTTGTTACGCACAAACCCATGAACACGGTCAAGATATAGCCTGTCGTGTATAACATCTGAGAACAGGGTTTTTGCTGTGTATTCTCCAAACCCTATTACAAGCAGGGGTTTAATCTTATCCATTAAAGTTGTGAGGTTATATGCGCAGTGTGTAGCGTGTTTATCCTCTATACTTTTAGTATAACACTGTATAGTTGAGGTTATCCAACAGTCTTCCTCAACCACTATACCGTACTTGTATAACACATCACGTACAAACTCATACTGATACCCACACCCGTATGATTTTAATGATTGTTGTATCGCATCTTGCGCCTCGAACACGATAAGAATCCGACGCTTACCCTGCCCATACAGGAGTAAGCGGGAATCTTGGTTTAAGTTACAAGCTCTACAATTACTGCCTTCATACTCTTCATATATATGCGGCAGTTCTATTTTTCCCATTGGTTTACTCCGATTCTAGCGGACACATTGCTCTAAAGAAAGGTGCGGTAGCTACAAGTTTATTTGAGCTAATTTGGTACTTCTCAGCCAGCTTTATAACATCTGACAGGAGGCGCAGGTTGACTGTAAAATTTAATGGGGCTTGTGTATTAACCCCTACACACCTTTCTTTGTAACAGGAGCCGTCTTCACGAGTGGCGACCAAATCTAGGCGGTTATCCCGTATATCCAGCGAAACCTTGCGCACTTTAGCTGTTTTACCTGAAAAGGGGTTCGCCCTTTCGAGTACATTTGCAAAGTCTGGGGGGAGTCTAAAGACTTCTTCACCTGAATCTGCAAGCAACTCCTCGGCAAGTTCAAAAGGAAACCGGTTATCCGCACGTGTTCTGGTGCTGTAAATCTTAAAAGTACTATCAATAAGGTGGAACCACCCATCAGATATTAAGTACTTTTTAGGGTTAAGCTTATTCACAAAACCTAAACATTCTGGGGATACAAAAGTTACCGACGGAAACAACTCTCTTGCCTCATCGCCCATAAAGAAACTAGCCGCACGTCTTTCAGACAAACCGTAAGCGGTGCCATTAAAAATAGCAACACGTGAATACGCCGACTGTTCAGGGTCACAGGCAAAGCCTGTAAAAGTCAGTGCCGCAGAAAAGGTTTCAGGCAGTCTTATAAACTTATCCTCGTCTAAAACAATTAAGGTCTCAGGATACGTAATATCGGTACGTATAGCAATTTCCGCTACCGCATTCTTGCCTTTAAGTTTAAGGTTCCCCTCGTGTAAGCCGATGAGTATCTCTTTGTCATTCATTTTGCGCAAAAAATCATACAATAGTTGCATCTCTACTGCGCAATTAGGCACCCCATCAACATTTAAAGGGACTGTAATCCCAACAGAATCAGAATAACCGTGTAATCTTCCATTTTGTAAAATTACATAGTTTGACGCATCAGACAACTCGGTTGGGACGATATTGTCTTTAATAATCTGTAACCCGTCCACCAATACTTTTCTCTCAATTGTAATCGCCATAATAATACCCCTCTGTTTTATAGTTTTGAAGTTAGATTTAATTCATAAAGGTCATCAGCTCTTTGCGTGATGTACCCAACCCTCATTTTGCGGTATAGGTCAAATGCTTCTTTAACCCCGTCTCTGAATAGTGTTTCATCCTTAATTGTTTTGAATTGCGTATAAATAGCTTTAGACTCACGCACAAGGTCTTCAAAACAGAATACAGGCAATGAACCCCTAAAAAGCACCAAAGTTGCACTTGCCTCCGGTGTCAACTCTTTAAACACATCTTCGTCCTCAGAAATGTTTAAGGCTTTTTCTTCCTCAGTCTGATACCCAAGTTCCCGTAGTACTTTAAGGTCATCAGCAGTCATCTGCTCCAAGTCTTCAGGGACTAGCTCTGAAAATGTGCTCTTAATAGCGTCGGCGTACGTCTCAGGAGGCGCATTCAGCACTGAATCAAGCTCGTGCTCCGGCGCATTGAATATTGAGCATATCTTGCGCAATAACTCTTTCTGGCTTTCTGTAGTAGTCATAGTCTATCCTTTTGTTTGTTGCCTTATTTTTAGTATAGCCCACTATACTGAAATTTAAAGGCTTTTTTTAAATACTTTAAAACTTTGTTACCAACCTTATCGGTTGTAGGGTTTTGGTTTTGGGGGCGACGCAAAGTGGTGTACTGACACAATGTTTGGGGTGCCTAGAGCTAAACACCCGTAACACTTGCACTGGTGCCTCTCATCGTACACCGCCTCACGTTTCAATAACGCCGCCAGCCTCCATATGTTCTCGGCTCTCTCCTCTATGGTTTGATTAATAGCGATTAATGCGGAACAATTATCTATTTTTCGCTTATCCTCAGAAAAAGATTGCAAACTCAGGTCCTCAAAATCAAAGGCTGAACTATTCGATTGAGTGTTTGTAATCATCAAACAATTAAATATATCCGCAAAAGACCTTAAAAATCTCCATCGTATATTGACCCCAGCCCTTGGGTCTTTATGCTCTTCAGCCATTGTATCCGCTTGGTCTACTATAACCACATCAGGGTTATCCCACCCATACATCTTACACACCCGTTTTATGGTGCTCCTCATCTCCGCACAGGTGAGCGTCCCCAGTGGGTGATGCTCTATATGCAACTTCCCGCCGTTGTTTGATGCGTGCCACCCGAGTTTGAGTTTTTTTGTAAGCTCAGGTGTAAGTAGTGGGCGTTTAACCCTCTTGTAAGTTACTGACTGTTCAAACTTACTATCCTGACACTTACAACACGGTTTATACTCTGATTCACCCTCCGGTAAATAGGGGTCAACCTCATTCCACTCATTGAGCAAAGACCCATCCCCCTCTCTTTCAAAACAAATCCCCTTTTGATTCTTAACGCAATCCAAGTACGGAACACGTTGCATCTCAAGATACTCTGGGTTGGCGGTCGTTTTGCCGTCCCCTTGAAGTATTCTCTTGATACACTGATTCTTTGTCAGGTCTCCAGTACCAAAGAAGATTACACGCCTTCCTTGGTTCCTAGCCATCCTTGCTAAGTATATCATCCAATTCGACTTCCCCACCTTGCCACGCCCCATAAACGCTACATAAGCATTTCTAGTCAATACGTCGTTTAACAACTTGCCTAGGTACCCATTTAAATGTATAACCCGCTCATCTTCTTTTTTAAATATATTTTCAATCTCTTCATCTGAGTAGTCATACACATCCGAACCTAAGACTTTTATAGACTGGACGGTATCCGTGTCCTGCATCAACTCTCTTGCTTCGTCTATCTTCCCCTCTTTAATTAACTCTTGCGCCTCTATGGCAATAAGATTAAGAGATGTTGATTGAAAATATGCGTAGGTTTCAGCAATCTCAAACTCTATATCTGTAATTGGGGGCTCCTTTGCAAACCCCGCCATAACAATACGCATCTCTGCGGCTACTTCAGGTGTAAGTTTCTTTAGTGCTATAGCATTTTCAAAGAACTGACCGAGCTTCTCTTTAGGTGCTGTATTAAATTTTTTATAGAACGCCAAACACAAGCCCACAACTTTGGTGGCGTATTTACCTGATAACATCCCGAATTTATATACTGAATGCATCTCCTCGATATACTCATCCGAAGAAGCAAACAGGAATACAATTCTACTCTCTATAGGTGCTCCAACTTCCTCTAATTCCATATCATCAACCCTTTATAAGTTCTACCTGAATAGTGCTCGCCCCGATTCGCATTGCAAGCCTATCTTGTACAGGGAGTGCCTCAGCGGTCAAAAACATTAACTTCTGTTCTTTGTATAGATGGTTTATAAAGTTGTATACAAACTCGAAAACGTAAGGATTTGAAGAATCAAAGTCATCAATAAAAACAACATCCGCATAATCATATAAGCTCCGTATATTGGTGTATTTTCTAGCGTCTGCCCGTAATTCACATAAAAAGTCAGAAAAATCAACATAGGCAACTTTACGCCCCGCGTATATATGGTGACGCATCCACGCAATCATCTGATATGTTTTGCCTACGCCTGATTCACCTAAAAGAAACAGCCCCAACTCCCCTGATAATACTGAAGGTGCTCCCTGAAATGCACAAAACTCCTTGCGCATAGTTGCACCGATACATTGTTTAGGAACCCCAAGCTTGCGCAACATCTCTGAGCACACCTTGTTGTTATTGTGCTGTATTTTTTCAATTTCTGTACAGTGGCATACTTCGCACAATGCTACATTATCAACCATTTTTTCAGCTATAATGGGTATAATACCCATTAAACGACCACAGGTGCAATTCATAAGACTCCTTAACAAGAATTAAACGTGCATGATTTTTACATTGTAATACTTTGAAACCTTAGAGGCTTCTATAGACCCTGTAAGTAGGGTGTTTACAAGGTCATTTCTAACCATAAAATCAATGCTGAACTTTGGATTTTTTACATATATAGACTTTGACAGTTTAACCATAAACAGCGCAATCTTATCTTCCGTAAACAAGGCAAGATACCGCTCAAGAGCTTCACGCCTCTTGCCTTTTGGCATCGCCATAGGGAGCTTTACAGCCGCACTTATTTGCTTTACAATCAGTGTTAAAGAGGCATTAGCACCACTGATAGGACTGTCATTAAAGTCGTCCTCCAAGTTTGGTAAATCAATCTTAGCAGTCATACGGTACCTGCTTACCTGTAAGGTAGTTAAATACCGTAGTACGGCTTACCCCAAACTTACTTGCAAGCAGTCCATACGACCACCCACGTTGACGCAGGTGCTTCATCTGCGTAAAATCTTTTTTGGTGAGAACTCTTGTGCCTCTTGGCAGTGATTTAGCTTTTACAACCATGTATCTATACTCCTTATGCTCTATAGACGGGGTACACCCCTTTAATTGCGTTTAATGCTATTTTTTTAGTATCTTGGGGGAAGCTGGCGGTCAATATCCATTTGTAATACCACACCGGTATCCTGTTCATATGAATACGAGCGTATTTCCCTTTTGCCACTGTAGGTTTTTTAGACTGTGCGTCAAATCTAAAAAACCCTATATTGTCAATATCTAGCTCTAATGTATTTGAGTACTTTAAGGCTTTATTTATATCCTCCAACTCAGGGTGTGAGACAAGCATCCCCCGCACACATGCTACTACAGCCTCTACATCCGCAAGAGCATCGTGCGCCCCGTCAAACTCTACCCCTGCGTAATGTTTATGACAGGCTTGCAAGGTACGTGTTCCACGCTTTATTGGTTTACCATGAAAGTGTACAAAGCATTTATACAAATCTAAAGTTCCTAAACAATGCGGGGGTTTAAACCCTGAAAGGTCAAACTCTCGGCGCAGTATAACATTATCAAACTTTTTATTGTTATACCCGCACCAGTACGTGTTGTTAAAAACCGCATAAAGCTCTTGCGCTTTTACTGAAAACTTTTCAAGTTTCGCTACATCACTATCTTTAAACCCATGAACAGCAGAAGCCCTCGGGTCAATCGCCTGACAAGGGTTGAGCGTGATAGTGTCTTGCGCCACAGCCTCTCCAACGTCATAAATGATATATGCCATCTGTACGATGCGGCAAGTATCTGGATCTACTCCAGTAGTTTCTAAATCATAAAAAACAATACGCTCCTGCCACATAGCCTGCCCCCTGTAACAATTACTTAAACAATTACTTTAACACTAAACAGCGATAAAACAAGTAGCTCCCCTCTTTTATTTTATTATTTTTTTGTCTCGCAAAACTTGCTTTATCACCTGTATGACCATATTCCCTGATATTTTCTTCGTACACATAAACCGTTGCTGTTCAAGACTTTCCAGCTCCTCTTCATAGATTGGTAGCTCTTCGGGCACGGTGACCCTTGACATCTTGGCTTGCACCTCGGCGACTTTAGCATCGATGCGCGGACACCATTTAAAGACATGACGATTAAACCTTATCCGTGTATCATTCCAACACCCTATACACCCAGCTAAAGGGTTGATAACCCTGTAAGGGGTATAAAATTCAGCGTAAGGCAAGCTAAATCCAGAAATCAATACGACCGGAACTCTTGCCAGCCACCCTAGCCACGCCAGCCCTGAAGCCATACATATTAGCATATCAGCCCCAGCTATAAGGTCAATACGCTCCTGTAATGGTAAATCACCTGTAGCATCTATTACACCATAAGGCATCCTGATGATGTACGGGAACAGCCCATACACCCTATCACGGTCAATGCAATACACATCATACCCCTGCTGTTTAAGGTATGTTATTACACAATCCCACCCTGTAGGGTTCCACCACGCTTTGTTTGCTTTTGAACCTGAATATGAGATGCAGACATATTTCTTGCTAGATTTATTTTTATGTATCTCACACTTAGGGGCGGTGGCGACCAAGCCCTCATCCAAACCCAAAATATGTTTAGACTGCTCGTGTAACCCAAACAGCCTAAAATCATACGGCTGATGATACTGATTCACGGCATCTTCCCCAAAGAATAACCCTAAATAGTAAGTAGCGTATGGAGCGGTCTCACATTCGTCTTCCAACTGCGCAAACTGTATATCAGGATAGGATGTGCGGAATATGTCCGCTATACGTTTAGGGGCATACACCACCGCCTTGCACTTGTGCTTCTGCACAAAATAAGGAATATAGCTGAAAAAGGCAATAGGGTCTCCCAAAGTTCTTTGACACATTTTAAATGCCACAGTTCTCCCTCGCAACGATAAGGTGTGTTCTACCAACCTTCGGTTTGAGGCTTCCATTGTGAAGCGGTAGGGGATATAGTACTTAAACGGGAACGACATAGACGTATTAGATGGCATCAGGTCAGATGTCAGCAAATCGCCGGTTTCCGCATTATAAATGTTTAATCTCCATACAGTATCATCTTCTGCGGTTTTTATGCGGAGCCCGTCATTGAAGTCATACCTTACGCCACTCTTTTTGTCTAATTGAGTAGGCACTGGGGCGACCTTTCCGAAGTCTGCGGACACACCACCTTCTAACTGTTTAAGCCCCATCTGTGGTACCCCCTTTTATTTTATTCTGTTTACGCTTTTTGTAATACTCACGTTGGTATTTTTTATATTCCTCGTGCTTTTTAGGGTCGGACTTAAACCGCTCCTGCCTCTTCTCGTTGAAAATCTTTCCATACTTTTTACGGCGTTCTTTTTCGCGTATACGAAATGCATCAGGGTTATCTCTATACCTCTGTTTGGCATTTTTAAGGATACGCTCACGGTTTTTAAGATAGTACTCACGTTGATACTCTTTGCTCATTTTAATACCCCTTGTATTTCTTTTATTTCTTGTTCGGAACAACTGTTTACATCATGTTGTGATAACCTTATTCTGGTTACTTTAGTACGATGGCTCAATGCCGATGCAAGAGCCTTTGACGCTTTACAACCAGCATCATCCATATCATAGGCGATAAACACATGGTCGAATGGATGTAAACACTGCACCTGCTCCTGTGTAAAGTTTACACCGTGTGTATGTACCGCCCCAGCACCTATAGTTAATGCGTCCATCACCCCCTCTGTAACTATAATTTTATTAAAAGGCACCCAATCAATCCCCCATAAAAAACTTTTATGCGGTACCACCTCTTCAGTCGGATCTGCGGTTAAATATTTAATACGGGCGTTCTGGTTGTAACTTCTCGTTTGGAAAGATACTACTTTGCCACAAAGAATATTTGGAAAGATTATACGACTCCTATATTTCCATTTATCCCTGTACATCTCATCTGTATAAGTTATCCCATACGTTTTTATCATGTTTTTAAACGCTTCTGCGCTTAAATGCTTAAAACGCTTACGCAGATATGTGTACGCTACTAGATTGCGCGTGATGTCGCCGGAACTAGGCAGTATGCTTGCCGATGCACTTGCCGATGCATTTGCCGATGCACTTGCCGATGCATTTGCCGATGCATTTGCCGATGCATTTGCCGATGCA
>JAQVJY010000018.1:0-3347 GCA_028694915.1 Paludibacteraceae bacterium | reverse complement strand
ATACTCCTCTAGGCGTGTAACATTTATACGTGCACAATCATATTGGTCAAAGTACTCTTTAAAGTAATGATAAGGTGTGCTTGCGCCATCACCACTATTTTCTACATTAGCCACATGTGCAAACCATATTTTCATATCTTGACTCCCTTTAACAAGTGTAAAAGAGAATCGCTGACCCCTGAAGATTCCCCATTTAACACCTCATTAAGTATGTTTTTCTTTTTATCTAATACACGCGCTAAAACCTCATCAATAGAGTTATATACCGCCAGTATATATGCGTTTACGGGTTGTTTCTGCCCATTCCTGTCTAATCGAGATATAAGTTGCCACAACTCCGCAGGAGACCATGGCAGTTCTACTATGGCTACATTACTGCATACCTTCTGCAGCCCGTCTGTACCTGTTCCGACACTTAAAATATTACCTATAAGCAGTTTTAAATCAGGATTAGTGATGAACTCCGTAATCAACTCATCTTTGTGTTTACTGGAAACACCACCATCGATGAGGATTGCGCGCTCCCCAAAGTGCTTCTTTAGTATGTTGCCACACTTTTCACGATGCACAACGGACACCACTAATTTTTCATCTGATTCTTCGAGAAAATCTTCTATCCAATTTATAATCATCGGTATTTTTAATCTTATCGCCTCTTGCAGATAGTGTTCCATTGAGGTTCTAACCTGAAATGTAGCCCGCCCAACAGCACCCCCTTGCATCTTTGAAATGGCTTTGTATTGAGTCATAACTTCCGCTTCCAACCCTGATAAGGTTGAGGTGTTTACGTCTAAAGGTACAACGTCTATGGTTACTTTTGGTAGCTGTTTTTGAACTTCAGCTTTAGTCCTCCTTAACATAACACCACTATCCACAAGCTTTTGGTGTAAGTCCATGGTGTTTGCGGACACCGATGCCCGCCCCCTCTCATCTATAACCCCGTTACAGTACCTTTGCTGGAACGCAAACTCCGACGGGAACACCTGTGTATCTACAATATGCACCACATTCCAAATATCAGAAGTACGGTCAGTTAAAGGTGTTCCAGATAGACATATAACCGACTTGGTCACCTCTCTTAAAAATTTACAAGCTCTGGTGCAGATTGATTTTGACTTCTTTATTTTATGCGCCTCATCTAAAATCATCAAATCCCACTTATACTCCATAAACACGTCTAACCAATCATTTAATATCTGATAATTAATGATTACACACGGACTGTGGTGTAAATATAGCAAGGCGGCACCATCAAACGTCTTACCCGTGCATACATAGGTATGTGGTGGTTTCTTTATTACAGTATTGATTGCGCGCTCCCACTGGTACTTTACATTGGCTGGAACTACAATCAGGGTTTTTTTTGATGCCGATGCAACCATGCAGGCAATTGCTGAATTAGTCTTCCCTACCCCCATATCATCAGCCAGCAACATATTCCAGTTACGGTTCATGGCGTGCAGTACAGCAGTAACCTGAAAGCTGTATAAAGGCACTTTAAGCCTACCGCCCAGCGTGGTGATGCTCGATGCGTCATATCCTGAATGACACAAGGACTCAAGCACCTTCTCTGTATATTCTACCTTCCACGTCTTGCCGTTTTTTTTGTAGTACAGGTGGTTATTACATAATTTAATCTGTTTCATCTATTCCTTTAAACCATTGAACATCAGCGCCTGCGCGATTCAATACTGTGGTTAAATCCCTTATAGTTATTGGTCTTTTACCTGTCCTAGTCACATAAAAACCATTTAAATAAACAGTCAACCTGAACTGTGTAGCGTCTGCAGTTAGCACGTAACTCTTTTTTATATTGTTTGCGTCATGTGCGCTTGCTACTCCGTGACGTATTAAGTGTTTTAATATGCTTTCCGTTGCCGTCAGCGCGTTTTGCGCTTTGTCCGCTATCATTTTATGTATTCCTTATATTTTTCGTTTTAAAGTGCTTTAAATAAGTGTTTAAAGCACACCGTTAGGTCTATTATACATGCACGGTGTAACGCATGGGGGAGTCTGTGATGGAATCACACCTAAGCGGATAGACCCTCGCCGCGTCTGAACTATTTTCTTACGTCTGTAACCAACCTTATAGGCATTAATATTACATACTCTTTATCCGAGCGGGAGAACTTCAAAGGGTGCTTTTCATCGATGTACTCTACATCTGTAAACCCATTATTAAGCAGGTATGAAATGTAACCCAGCCCCAAATAGACATCCAATGGGTCAGATACACTACATTTTATGTTTGTGGTGTATTGTGGCTCCTTTGAAGTTTCGGGTGTAAGCAACTCTAAAGCCAGGGATTCAAGACTGTCATCTGAGGCAATGCGTATACACGCATTAGGGGTGTCTTTAGGTTTTGGTGAGATGCCGAGCAACTCCATAAATGGTAATAACGCCCTTGTATGCCCCTTAATATGACCTGTAAACGTTTGGGGTATAACCGCTTTGGTATTAACATATCTAACCCCTTTAGTTCTAACGGTAAGAGCAAACCCCTCACCTAAAAACATAAGCCTTGGTGTGCTTGAGGTTTTTGCATAACCATAATCTACAGGTGCTGGTTTAAACTTTATAAGCTTCATAACCTGCGGGTAGTCAATAGCGGGTAGTGGTTCAAATAAGATTGAACCGGTATCCCCAGCAACCCATTCAGGCATGGCTTTTTCATATACGTACATACTGTGCCCATCTGAACTGTAAACACCGCTCTCATTTATACATACCGCTTTTAAGTTATCCCTGTAACCGTCAACGTCAACAAATTTACCGGCTTCACGTATAGCCTTTAGAAGGTCATCACGCAAAATGGTCATACTACCTTCAATTTCGGGTGTACATTCTGCGTAAAAATCTTCTTCATACTCTTCGGTTTTTATTGTCAGGGTGTTTTCCCCATCAGTAACACTCAAACCTTCTGGACACATAACCAGCTCCACATTACCACCAAATGCCTTGTACCCAATCACTTTAAGCAGCTTATCAACATCTACAAAGCACTCAAAATCACCATCAACGGAGGATAAAAGGTCAAACTCCAACCTGCGTAAAGAATCGCAAGCAATTAATTTGGTGCTTGCACCTTTCTTTTTTATACAGATACCTTTCAACTGCGGGATTGAATCTTTCCCGTGTGAGACTTTGCGTAAATTTTTTACCGCGACGATAAGTTCTTTTTGTACCATTTTCTTGACTCCTTTTGTTTATGGCATTATTGCCCGTCAATGTATATACTATAGCAGTTTAAAATGCTTTTTCAAATGCTGTTTCCGTAATATTTTATTATTTTATTTGAATATTTTACACCTTGTGTTATACTACATATATGTATAATATTATAGGGT
>JAQVJY010000036.1 GCA_028694915.1 Paludibacteraceae bacterium | reverse complement strand
ATGTTGGCCACCGTTATAAATAGTTTAGCTTTGAGTTCGGCATTAGAAAAAATAGGCGTTAAAGCGCGTGTGTTGACTGCCGTTTGTATGGAGCCAATAGGCGAATTTTATAGCAAATGGAAAGCAGTTGAAACACTCGAACGT
Source organism: Paludibacteraceae bacterium (assembly GCA_028694915.1). Taxonomy (GTDB): domain Bacteria; phylum Bacteroidota; class Bacteroidia; order Bacteroidales; family Paludibacteraceae; genus W0P28-013. The sequence continues at coordinate 6,263 of JAQVJY010000036.1, read as the reverse complement.
GGCGAAGTAGCTATCTTTTCGGCAGGAACAGGCAATCCTTATTTTACTACCGACACGGGTTCTGCCTTGCGCGGTATTGAAATTGAAGCCGATGTGATGTTAAAAGGCACGCGTGTCGATGGAATTTATACCGCCGATCCAGAAAAAGATCCTAAAGCAGTCAAATTTACAGAGATTACTTACGATGAAATTTATGCAAAAGGTTTAAAAGTAATGGATTTGACCGCCACTACTATGTGTAAAGAGAATCATCTACCCATTATTGTATTCGATATGGATACCCCTGGCAACTTATTGAAAGTTGTTGATGGTGAGAATGTTGGAACAGTTGTTCATAACTAATCTTATTTTTTTTGTTAAAAAGCCCTTTTTTTCTTGTTTTTTAAATATAAAAACTTATTTTTGTAGCAGTTTTTTTTAAAACAAAAACATCTTTTTGAATATTTTCTTAACTTTTTTATTTAACCTTAAATACAAATTAAAGCATGAAAATCATTTCTTTGATGCAAAGAATCGTTGTGGTGCTGATGTTTCTTTTTGGCTCCGTAAGTCTCTTTGCGCAACAAGTGTTGGTACGAGGTATTGTTAAGGATGCCTCTGGTGAGCCTATTATTGGGGCAAGTTTGCTCGAAATAGGAACAACTAATGGTACCGTTACCGATTTTGATGGAAATTTTGAGTTGAATGTGGCAAGTAATGCCAAATTGCAGGTGAGCTACTTGGGTTATCAAACTCAAGAGATTATAGCAAATGGCAAAGCGCCAATGGTTGTTATTCTTAAAGAAGACTCCTATGCTTTAGGCGAAGTTGTAGCCATTGGTTATGGCTCACAAAAGAAAAAGGAAGTCACAGGTTCTGTAGCTTCTGTTAAGGCAGAAGATTTTAATGCAGGTGTAAAATCTAGCCCCATGGGTTTGTTACAAGGAAAGGTAGCTGGTCTGAATATAACTCGTACAGGTGGTGGTGATCCAACCAATACTGGCTACAATATTCAAATTCGAGGATTCTCAACATTGGATAAAGGGGCGGGAACTTCGCCGCTTTATATTGTCGATGGCATTCCTGTTGACAATATTGACAATATAGCCCCTGAAGAAATAGCCTCTATGGACGTGTTGAAAGATGGTTCGGCAGCGGCTATTTACGGTACCCGTGGTACCAATGGTGTTATTATTATCACTACTAAACGTGGTGGGAATGGTGGTAGTAATGATTGTGGTAAAACAACAGTGGAATATTCTAGTTATGTTTCATTAGCAACTTCGGCTACCGAAACGGGTATGGCTACTGCTTCTCAATATAAACAATTAGAGACTCTAACTAACGGGAAAGCTAAAGCAGTAGATCAAGGATACGAAACGGATTGGATGGCAGCTTTAATGCGTACTGCCCCGATAACTCATAATCACAATTTGGCTATTTCAGGATCTGCAAAGGATTTAAGCTATCGTGGTTCTGTTTCCTATAAAAATTCTCAAGGTATTGCCATTAATTCGAGCCGTGAGGAAATTATGGCTAAATTGGCTGCTAATCAAAAAGCATTGGATGGTTGGCTAGATTTACAGTATGATTTTTCGTACATGAATTATACTAATAATTATTTTTGCGGTGATTTCGAAACAGCTGCCACTTTGAACCCAACTTATCCAATCTATGAAGCAGATGGTTCTTATTTTATTCCATCAGGTACGATTACGAGAAATCCAGTAGCTGATGCAAATCAGAAAAGTAGTTATAGACAAGGTAATTTTTTCCGCGGATCTGTTAAGGCTTCTATTAATATTAAACCTGTTAACGGACTTAAATTTAATGTTTTTGGTGCTTTTGAGGAAGGTGATAATTATGATTATTGGTATAATTCCGTTGATTATTATCTGAAAGATGATGCCGGAATGGCAGGTCGTAAAACTGAACGAAATTGGAATCAATTATATGAAGCCACTGCAGACTATGTAGGTCAGTGGGATGAGCATGCCTTAACAGCTGTGGCAGGTTTCTCCTATCAAAAATTCATGAAAGATGGATCTGATATTAGTAATGGTGGTTTCCCAACTGATGATGCTCAATATTTTATCATTCAGAATGGAGATGCCATGAAAACAAAGATGAATATGAGTTCTTATCGTAATTCAAATACGCTATTGTCCATGTTCGCTCGTGCTAATTATAACTATGATGAAAAATATTTATTCTCAGCCTCTATACGTCGTGAAGGATCTTCGCGTTTTGGAGATAATAACAAATGGGGTTGGTTTCCAGCTGCAAGTGCTGGTTGGCGTGTGAGTGGTGAAGACTTTATGAAAGATCAAGACTGGTGTAACGACTTAAAAGTGCGTTTTGGTTTTGGTATCACGGGTAATAATTTAGGAAGCGATTTGAAATCAAAGGAATTATTGAGTGGTAGAGGTCAATTTTGGTATAATGGTGGCTATGTTACTGCTTATGGAGTTTCTCAGAATGCTAATGATGATTTAAGTTGGGAGAAAAAATATGAATATAATTTTGGTGTTGATTATGCATTCTTAAATAACCGTTTATCTGGTAGTTTGGATGCTTATTACCGCCACACTAAGGATTTATTATGGGAATATACGGTTCCAACCCCTCCTTATCAGTTTAACAAATTATTAGCCAATGCTGGTCAAATGAAATCGATGGGTATTGAGTTGGCGATTACAGGTGTACCAGTAAAAACACGCGATTGGACATGGAACTCTACATTTACCATTGCATTTAACAACAACACAATTACCAAATTGTCAGATCCATCCAAAGATTTTTTCTATGAAGAAACTATGACCGGGGGTATTGGTGGTAATGGCTTAAATAATACCAACACTCAAAAATTGGTAGAAGGAGAGTCTGTCGGATCATTTTACGGATATCATTGGACAGGTCAAATTTATTCCAATGGAACTTTAGTGTATGAGGATGTAGATGGAAATGGGTCAATAACTCCTGCAGATCAGACAGTTATTGGAAATGCCCAACCATTATTTACGTATGGCTGGAATAATACTGTTCGTTGGAAAAATTTGGACTTAACAGTCTTTCTCCGTGGCGTTTATGGTAATGATGTTCTTAATTGTACACGTTGGATGTATGCGCCTAAGGCTGGTGACAACGGCGTTTCTAATGTTTATATGGAGCAAGTTAGTGCTCTGGGGGATGGAACAGGTGTCGTACGTCAAGGTAAATTTTCAAATTATTATTTGGAAGATGGTTCTTTTTTACGTTTTGATAATATTACCATTGGTTATAATTTGCCACTTAAAGCCAATAAATATGTTCAAAATTTACGATTATACTTGACAGGGCAGAATTTATTTACCATTACAGCCTATTCGGGTGCCGATCCAGAGGTAAATATCTCTAGTGTATGGGACCCAGGTATTGATTATGTGTCATTTTATCCATCAGTACGTAATTTCATGTTTGGTTTAACTATCACGCTTTAATTATTAACAATTTATTATCATGAAAAAGATATTAATTTATACAATTATAGGATCTATCTTTTTAGGTTCTTTCACTTCGTGCGATGATCTTTTAAAAGAGGAACCTTATGGTAATCCAACGGCAGAAGATATGTTAAAAGATGAAGAGAATTTCATCTTATTGGTTGGACAAATTTATACAGAGACAAAGTGGTTGCATGACCATTGGGGTTATTGGGGATTGAATACACTCTCTGCAGATGAAGCGATTTGTCCTGTCCGTAATCCAGGAGGACACTGGGACGATAGTGGTTATTGGAAAGGTTTAAATACACATGAATGGGATGCAGATGGAAAAGCATTTAAAAATGTGTGGGAAACCTGTAATACAGGAGCGGTGCTTTGTAATAAAGTACTCGATCAAATAAGTACATATCAAGGTAATATTGATCCTGTTTTATACGATCGTTATGTGGCAGAATTGAAAGTTGTGCGTTCTTATTATTATTATGCTTTGTTTGATTGTTTTGGAAACATACCTTATACAGAATCATTTAAGGTAGAATATGTGCCACAAAGTACCCCAGAACAAGTGTGGATTAAACTTGTGACTGATTTAGAAGAAAATGCGCCTAAATTACCAATTGCCACTAATCCTTCAAAATCAGTTAATTACGGAAGAGCAACTCAAGGTATGGCTTATGCATTATTAGCTCGTTTGTATCTTAATGCAGCATCTTACGATGTTTCTCCTGCCGTATTAGCGGAGTATGATGTTTATAATAAATGTGTTATCGCATGTAATAAAGTTATTGATTCACAAGCTTACAGCGTAGAACCTAACTTCTTTACAAATTTTGCAGTTGAAAACCAAGGTAGTAATGAAAATATCTTTGTGATTGTAGAAAATGGAAATGCCAAAGTTGATTATAAAGATTATGCAGGTTCAATGGCTAATAAATTGCGTATTACTTGTTTAACTTTACATTATAGCCATCAACAAGCATGGGGACTGCTTGAGAAGCCTTGGAATGGTTTTTGCGCTCCAGAAGAGTTTGTTGATAAGTATGCTGCAAATGATGTTCGAGGTTTATGCGATGCGAATCTAGGTACCAAAGAAACAGAACGTCGTGGTTGGTTCATCGGTCCAGTTTATCTTGATGACACTATCGCACGAGATGAAAATCATACACAAGTAATTTTAACTAAAAAATTCTATTCAGGTTTGCATCCTGATCAAGAAGCAACTTCTATCAATGATGTTAGCTGGAATAGTGGAGCGCGTTTGTGGAAATATGAAGTAGAAAAAAATTCTACGGTAAATAAGTATTGTGAAAATGATTTTGTCTTATTGAGATATGCAGATGTTCTTTATATGAAGGCCGAAGCGATATTGCGTGGTGCTACAAATAGCACTATTGGAGAGGTGTTAAATATGCCAGATTTCCAATTACTTCGTACTCGTGTTGGGTTAGAGCCATATACTTCACTCGATTTAGATGAAATTTATGACGAACGTGGTCGTGAGTTTGCTTGGGAAAATGTACGTCGTCGTGATATGATTCGTTTTGGTACGTTTATAAATTCCGCTTGGCGTTTTAAAACTATCGTTGGTCAAACACATTTAAAATGGTTCCCTATTAATAACGAGATTTTGGGCTCAGAGCCACGTTGGGAACAAAATGAAGGTTACGAATAGACAAATTGATGAAATTATATATTAATCATATTTTATTTTCTGTTTTATTAACAATTTAATTTTTTTTATTATGAAAAACTTAAAGTATTTTTTTAGTGTATTAGCATTAGCTGCTTTGACATTAGCTTCTTGTGATCCAGTGGTTCCTCCAGTAGACCCTCCAGTAGACCCTCCAGTAGAAAAAGAGGAAGCACCAGCTATAGCCGCTCCTGCTGCAGGTAAGGTTATTATAGCAGTTCGTGTTCCAGATGGCACTTGTAATGGTATAGTTGCTCGTGGTGCTAATGGCGCAGAACTTGGGAATTTTGATACTGATGTTCCCTTTACTCTTGTTGAAGGTAAAACTACTTGGTATCAATTAGAGTTAACTTATTCTACTGATATGGCTGTTAAAGTTTTGGCTAAAGCCGAAAATGGAACAGTTGATTGGGGTACTCAATGGGGTATGAATGTTGAAGGGGAAACTCCTAATGTAACATTTGTAGCTGAAACAACAGCTGAGTTTACTCTTGAAAATGGCAGCGAAGTTAAATTAATTAATTGTCCTGATGGCGGAGTTGTTTATATTGATGTAGTTGCGTGGAAGTCTGCTCCTTGCGTTCCAAAGAATGAAGCTGGAACTGCTACTTTTACTTTAACTGCTACTAATGTCCCTGCAGGTGCTACCATAGGTATTGTTGGTAACTTCCCTGATAAAGATTGGGTGATTGCAGAACCTTACGAAATGACTAAAGGTGAGGGTGATGTTTATACAGCCACAGTTGCTGTTAGTGCAGCTCAACAGTATAAATATTTCTTGAAATTAGCTGCTGGCGAATGGAGCTGGGATGTTAGTGAAGATGGTGATAATCGCCAAATGCCTCTTGATTTAAAAGCTGTTGATGAAGTTTCTGTTTGGAAAGGTGTTCCAGTTGAATAATTGATCACTTCTCTTAAAGTAAAATAGCCCGATATTTATCGGGCTATTTTTTTGTGTAATACAAGATTGAAATCCTCTTTAACTGTTGGATTCTTCTTTTTTATCCTTTAGGATGGCTATGTAGTTGTTTGCGCCACTCGTTGAAAGCCATGCCTGTTTCATTGCGTACAGCGCGTTTTAGCGAGTCTATGCAACCAAATCCAGCTAA
>JAQVJY010000035.1 GCA_028694915.1 Paludibacteraceae bacterium | reverse complement strand
CTATTATATTCCTCGTTAAGCTTTTCCGTGTATATAATTCTTCAGTTTAAAAACATTCAAAGGTAGTGATTTTCGGATGTATTCCAAAATATTCGACATTCTCCGAGTCAATTTTTCTTTGCTTTCCTAAGCCCAAATTTCGTCTATCGAATTCCGGCACATGTTTTATGATTCCTCCTTAATTTTAGCCGCCGGTTACCGGGGAATTTCATTTATTGCTTCCTGAATAGCGACAGGCCCCAACAATCCTGATGGTTCCAACGGTATTTCTTCTATCGGCTTGCCCCTGAAATCGTGTTTTAAATTGATATTGGTAGAGGTGTATTGTTTTTTCATCGGGAATATCCGGTCGCCTGCCACACGATGCCTTATTTACGTTACCGTTAAGCCACCACCACCAACAGTTTATGCCATACTTTGAAGAAGGATATTGAAATTCGTTCTTCATTTGCCGATACGAAATTTTTTTATCCTCTCGGTGTCGGTCGGCGGTTTTATCGCAACTGTTCAGTAAAAGCAATATTCCGATAAAAACGAAAAACCATTTGTCTATTTTTTGCTCATATTCGCTGATTGAACCTTTGTCGATACCTGAGTAATGTTGATCTTGTCTGTACAAAATTGATCTTGTCGGTGCGAAATTACTAAACAAATCCTTTTCATCCTCTATTCCATCGCCGGATTTTATTCTGAAATCCCCCTCTTTATGGGCATGTGGTTACCCACATTGCCGCGACCGGGCTTATTCCTTTTTGGGGACGAAGGAAAAACTTGGGAACTTAGGGTAAGTCCAGATATGGAAGGGGAATGGCAAGTCGGATGGATTAAAAAGTTTTTTAAGACTATGGATTGGTGGAAACTCGAGTCCCATGATGAATTATTAACTTGCAATATACCGCACGATCACGACGAGAGGGAATATGACCAGGTCGTTCCGCCATCCAAAGCATATTGGCTCCTTAGCCATCCTGTTTAAATTATTCAAATGAAAATGTTCCAAGGGATCGATGGATGTTACTCCAAAGTGCTCGGTTACTACAGGCTAATGCAATTGCTGATTGGCATAATTATTGATTTCAACAAGGAATAGGTAAGGCTACAAAGCGTTTAATAATTATTATGTTAAATGTTTTGGATCTTATTTATAAGATAAATACTTTTGTATCGCTCATTCTACCATCTTAGGAGAAAGGAGTTTCGAGGCTCGATAACGCACGATTGTTACCGAGCCTTGCGTTTTTAGTAGACGTTGGGCAGTTTCTTCTTTCTTTTATTTTCAATTTGTTTTTTGCCATAAGACTCATTCAAATAATAGGCAGTCAATAGATAATAATCCATGCCGCTTCTTTGTGGTTCAAGAATGATCACATATTGCTGATCCCTATCGTAAATGTATGTTCTTACGATATCTTTACCCTTTATTCTATCTTGATAGCTAAAAATATCCATATTCTCATTTTTATTTTCATCAATATGATATTTTATCCAGTGTAAACGCTGCGATCTTGCCATTTCGAAACTACGTGAACCTGTTTCTTTTCCTTTTTCATCCAGGTCTTTGCATGTGGTGAGATGATGAAAAAGGGTATCCATTGATGCTTGTCCCTCTTCCTTAATTGGTCTGACATGTTTACCACGAAAATCTAATCCGATATTATCCTCAATATCCCGTTTGAAAATATTTTTTAGTGAATTATTTCTTTGATATACGGTCAAATAAGCTAATCCCAATAATTCAGGGTATTTTTTTAATAAATTAAAATCCATATTCCACTTATTTCAAGTCAATGTAAAATAGATTGAATTTATCATCATAAAGAGGTGTACTCCGTGAAATAGGTAGTGGACAATGCGCTTGTATTTTGTCTATAATTTTATTTTTGGCAATCACTTTTTTATTATTTCGCAAATGATAACTCATAGCCCCCATCAGAACGTCAGTAAGTTGCATCAATTCACTCTCATAAGATCGAATAACCTGTAATGTGCGAACAGAAACAAAATTATGATTTAAAAACTTTTTAAGATTTGCAGCCTTTTTGTAACTATGAGTATCTTTAATATCCAAATAAATATTATAATAATATTCAGAGAAAATTTTTTTACTTAATAACTGAAAATACATTTTGTCATAAAAATCATTATGGCTTTGATTGAATTCACTATGCCTTAACTGTGATTTATCAATCACGATAGCCCTAAATTGCAAATCTTTAGCAAAAAAATAGTCAATAATTTCACTATAAAAGGGATATTGAGATTTGGACAAGGTGCTCCATTTCATTTCACCATGAAAAAAATACCTTCGTTTTATTGCTCGAATATTTCTACTATGAAGTTTTACCTGATTATAGGGAGAACTCACATAAGAAATAAGCATAAAAGGGAAGTGGTCGTTTTCGAGATGACAACTTTCATCACAATAAAAATTGAAGGTTTTATTCATAACTGGCTTTATCTGTTTAAGCAATTCACAAATAGTAAATGCTCCACATCAGGAGCAAGAAATATCACACGATGGAAGAATGCGGAAGCAGGGAAACACTAAAGCGACCAGCCTTCTCTATAAGTTGTATGAAGAAATTTATCTGCCTCCGGGAGATCGGGAAAAGAAAATTTTTCAGGATCAAACTTGAGAGTGGTTCCGCTTAGTGTTTCTCTCAGCTCTTTTCTTAAAGCAATATTTCCAAGAAGCACTGTTTCAGTAAGGGGACCTGCCCATTCAAAGTCAGAACCGGCAGCAGGACCTCCCTTACACGCATTGATCCACTCCTGTTCATGCCCAGGTGAAGATAGAATGAATGGATCGGGAGGTGTATAAGAATCCCGTAACGATGAGGGTAATATTTTATCGTTGAGGATTTTACCCTTGTCTCCGACATATAGTGTACCGCCCACATCCATTTTCATGCCCGGTTCCATTTCGGGTATGAGCATAGGTCTCATTCCGCCATCATACCAGGTAAGTGTTACCGGAGGCATTTCTCCTCGTGCGGGAAATTCGTATCTGACTATGGATGCCAAGGGATAGGTCTCCTCATTTACCAGTGTAGATACAGCCTGTATGCTTGTCGGGTATTTGAGTTTAAGTGCTCTGAAAATCGGATCCAGTGAATGGCATCCTATATCGCCGAGTGCACCTGTTCCAAAGTCCCACCAACCTCTCCATGTAAACGGATGGTATGCGGGATGATAAGGTCGTGCAGGAGCAGGTCCGAGAAAGAGATCCCAGTCGAGTTCAGCAGGAACCGGAGGTGTATCGACCGGTCTTTCAACTCCTTGGGGCCAGTAGGTTTTAAAAAGTCCGTTATTCGGTCTATCAGTCCATACATGTACTTCCCTCACATGACCAATAACGCCATCCCATATCATCTCCCTGAGGCGACGGGGAGAATCAGATGCCTGACCCTGGTTGCCCATCTGAGTCGCTACCTTATACTCCTTGGCAGCTTTTGCCAAGGCTCTTGCTTCATATACAGTATGCGTAAGAGGCTTCTGAGTGAAGACATGCTTATTGCGTTTCATTGCTTCCATGCTAATTACAGCATGGGTATGATCAGGGGTAGCAACAATTACGGCATCTATCTCCTTTTGTTTATCCAGCATTACTCGGTAATCCTTGTATCGCTTGGCTTTCGGATACAATTTGAAAACCTGTGTGACCGGTTCTCGCCAGTCAACATCACAAAGAGCAACAATATTTTCGGTCTTTGCCACATTCGCCAGATTTACTCTTCCCATCCCTCCTATGCCTATTCCTGCTATATTTAGCTTATCGCTCGGCGGTATGTGCCCAAATCCTGAGATAACATGTCCCGGTAATATCGTAATACCGGCAAAAGCGGTGGCAGAAGTACGTATAAATTCTCTGCGTCCAAGCCTATCTGATTTAACTTTTTTCATGGCCAAACTATTTGATTATTGGGGTCAGAACTATATTCCTATAAGCAACCTTGCCATGATCACCCTGGAGATAGATGGGTCCCGGTGCGAAAACATCCGAGATTATTGCGCCACCGGTTGGCCCATATACAGGTTGATTATCAATTATTTTAACCCCATTGAGAATCACTGTTATATGTCTATCGCAAAGGGTTATATCCATTGTTTGCCACTCTCCCGCCGGTTTTTCGGCAGCGACGGTCGGTTTGATGCGACTGTATACAGCCCCCATATTATGAGGATTCGGTTCTTTTTTATAGGAATCTACCACTTGAATTTCGTACATTCCTCTCAGATAGACCCCACTGTTACTGCCTTCCGGAATATTTACCTCAAGTTTCAAATTGAAATCTTCAAAAGTCTTCTCGGTCCTCAGGTTACCATAGCTGATATGCGGTGCACCTTCCGTCTGTACCGGATCGTTGACCAGCGTTCCATCCACGACTTTCCAGCCATTGGTTTGTTCCGGATTGGTAAGTGTCCAACCGGTAAGGTCTTTCCCGTTGAATAATGTAATGGGTTCGCCATATTTGACATTGTTCAGATCCGGTGCCGGAGGAACCGGAGGCAGTTTCTTGCCTTTGAATGTTGTAGTATCCACCCCGAGACCATTCCTTTTTGGTCGAAGCAATATCCCCTCGATATTGTCCGCATCGCTTTTGTTTATCTCCAGCCAATCCGTTATAACAGAGGTGACAAGTGGATTATTCTTCTCATCTCTCTTCCTCACCACGTTGTTTGACCGTTGAATTACCAGGGTTCTGTCACCGGCAAGAAAGATGTTTGAAACCGGTAATACGCTACCTCCACCCCAGAGGATATCACCGTTTATAAAATCGCCGTCCTGGCGAACTTCAATCCATCCAACCGAACCACCTTCAATATCGATGGTCCACTGCCCAAAATATTCAGAAATATCGATTTTCCGAGCAGGTGCTACTTTTTTAGCTTCAACATCAAACGATGTAATTGCTATCAGCATGAATGCTGCAACTGATAGCGGAATAATTTTTTTCATAGGACAAATTATTTAATAGTTATATACCTTATATTCAATCAAATATAAATTTAAGCCTTCATTTTCATTTTAATTTGGTCTGGTCAGGACAAAATGCATTGTCTAGTTTCTCAAGGTTATCCATGAAAGCTTGGACTTTTATTCGGTTGCAAATGTAAATGTATAATTTTACTTTTAAATTCACAAAGATTTTGTTTAAAAAACCTCGATAAAACTTTCCGGGAAATTCGCACTTTTAAGTTGAACTTACGAGGTTTTCCTCAAAAAAAGCAACCATGTGGTTTTTCCGATGGAGATGACCAAACTTTCCTCCCGATCATTTAAAGCATGTACGATTAAAGCATGTATGATATTAGGAGGAGGTAAGTCTTTTATTCTGAAACGTTTTCTTTTTTCCGCTTACTGATGACGGCAAAAACCCATAAAAGAGTGAAAAGTTTGCGTCAATTCAAAATTTATCGAGAAATTTTCTTGAATTTGTCTGTAAATGTCTATATTTGTTACAGTATTCGAAATTCGAAGAATAAACTTGTTGTATAATTTTTAAACCTATTAACCTGAAATGAAAAATATTTTACCCTTCATTATCATTGTCGCATCGTTATTTGTAAATTGTAAAATTTCACAAAAAGAAGAAGTTGAACTCGTTCTCGACTCGAAATCTGAACTGGGCGAAGGTGCTATATGGAATTATAAAACCGACAAACTTTTATGGGTAGACATTACCGGTAAGATACTCAATTTTTATGATCCGAAATTGCACATCAACAAAGAGGTGCATACCGGTCAAATGATTGGTACTGTGGTTCCTGCGGAGTCGGGGAAAGTAATAGCCGCTCTTGAAAATGGATTTTATCAGTTGGATATTGAAACAGGTGAAAAGCTATTTATTGCCAATCCGGAAGAAAATATTGAAGGAAATCGGTTTAATGATGGGAAATGTGACCCCGCCGGCCGGTTATGGGCAGGTACTATGAGTATGAAAGGAAAAAAGCATGCCGGTGCCCTTTACCGACTTGACCCCGATGGTTCAATTCATAAAATGATTGACAGTGTTACTACTTCCAACGGTATTGCCTGGTCACTCGATGCTACAAAAATGTACTATATTGATACGCCTACCCAAAAAGTTACCACTTGGGATTATGATAATGAAACCGGTGAAATTAGCAATCCCCGAACAACTATTGAAATTCCACGCTCATTAGGCGCTCCCGATGGAATGACTATTGACGCCGAGGGAAACTTATGGATTGCCCTATGGGGAGGTTCGGCTGTGAGTTGTTGGGATCCCGAAAACGGCGAATTATTGCGTACGATTGAGGTGCCTGCCAAAAATGTAACTTCTTGTGCTTTTGGTGACGACGATTTGGGAACATTGTATATTACAACTGCCAGGTCAGGCACAAGCAAAGAAGATCTTGAAAAATTTCCACAAGCAGGAGGCCTTTTCAAAACTAAACCGGGTCCAAAAGGGATAAAAGCATTCTTTTTTAAAGGAGAGTTTTAACGTGTG
>JAQVJY010000007.1 GCA_028694915.1 Paludibacteraceae bacterium | reverse complement strand
ATAAAGTAAAAAAAATAGAACAAAGCATTAGTTTTTATAAAAATAATCGTACATTTGTGGTCGCTTTTACCAACTATTGAATACTTATGAAAGTCGCAAAACAATTCTTTGGTTTATTTATCGTGGTAGCAACCTTTATGGGCTGCCAATCAAAGGCTTCCATGCCTACAAACTTTTCTGAAAAAACTGGTTTTGATTACAATGATGAACAAAACGGTTTCTTCAACGTGAATAGTGTCTATGAGGGGAAAATACCTCCAGGAACTGTTTACATTTCAGTAATGACTACTGTAAAAGGTTCAAACAATGACCCAGTTTCAGCTCCAAGCAACAATGCAAAACGCCGTATTAGTAATAGTGGTTACTTTTTGGATGAATTCGAAGTTACCAACTTAAACTGGCGCGAATATGTAGCCTGGTTAAGCGGAGTTTATGCACACGATCCTCGTAAAATATTGTTAGCTATGCCTGACGAAACTGTATGGCGCAAAGAGTTGGCTTACAACGAACCATATGTAGAAAATTATTATTCTCACGTAGCTTATGGTTATTATCCCGTAGTTGGTGTCACTTGGAAACAAGCTGAAGCCTATTGCGAATGGCGTACTGACCGCGTGAACGAGCTTGAATTGATCAATCAAAAGGTAATTCCTTTCCGCGACTTAAAAACGATTAATAAAGCTATCAAAGAAAAACCAGATTCATTATATGCTTACGTATTTACCACTAAAAAAGCAGGCGAATTTATTCGTGCCATTTATGGCGATAGCTCTGCAGTGGACTTAGATGGTATGTTGTATGACGCACACTTCCGCCTGCCAACTGAAGCTGAATGGGAATATGCTGCTTATGGTATCGAAGCAGTTGATGGCAACGTATTTGAAAACCAATCGTATCCTTGGAGAGGCGAACAAATGCGTGGTTTTGATGACAAAAAAACAGCTGGCGAATTTTATGCCAACTTCATACGTAGCCGAGGTGACCTCATTGGTATTGCAATAAACAACACTTTGACTGTTCCAGTTAATTTTTTCCCTCCAAACGCTTATGGTCTTTACAACATGGCTGGAAACGTAAACGAATGGGTATTAGACGTTTATCGTGCTACAACCAATGAAGTTGTAGAAGAATACAACTCATTCCGTGGTAACGTTTACCAAAGTGACTCTGCCTATGCAGAATCTATCTTAGATAAACTACCTAAAATGGATCCCGTTATGCGTGACAGCATGCGCAACGTACTTATTAAAGAGAAAAAATTTGCTGCAACTGGTGGCGACTTCCGTAACTTTAAAGATGGTGATAAACTCTCCTCATTGGGAGATTCTGTCTTAAGAGCTGAAAATGCAACCTTCATTGAACAAGCTAATATGATTTCAGACCAAGCACGTATCTACAAAGGTGGTTCTTGGAAGGATCGCGCTTATTGGTTGAATCCTGCAAACCGTCGTTATTTGAACGAAAACAAATGTTCAAGCGATATTGGTTTCAGATGCGCCATGAGTTCTGTGGGTGGTAAAAAGCAAAACTAAGAATTTAAATCTCATACAAAAAAGCATCCTCTTTCAGGGTGCTTTTTTTACGACAATACTCTACGTACAAAATGGTAAAAATGTGATACATGTAAGTTATAACTCATACTTTTTTTATACCTTTGCAAAGTAGAAATTTAAAACGCCTCTAAGATATGAAACAGATGGAAAGAACTGTAATTGTAGATGCCCTAAAACGAACTGACATAGGTGCAGAAATCAACATAAAAGGTTGGGTTCGCACACGTCGTGGTAATAAAAATGTTAGTTTTATCGCATTAAATGATGGCTCCACTATTAACAATATTCAGATTGTAGTAGATATGGCCAAGTTTGATGAAGAAACTTTAAAACCAATAACGACAGGTGCATGCATCAATGTAAACGGTAAATTAGTCGAATCTATGGGTCAAGGTCAAGCGGTAGAAGTACAAGCCGATGACATAGAAATTTATGGTACTGCCGATCCTGAAAAATATCCATTACAGAAAAAAGGACACACGCTCGAATACTTGCGCGAAATAGCGCATTTGCGTCCACGTACCAATACATTTGGCGCTATATTCCGCATACGCCACAATATGGCGATGGCTATTCACACGTTCTTCCACGAACGTGGATTTTTCTATTTCCACACACCACTCATTACCGCTTCTGACTGCGAAGGTGCAGGGCAAATGTTTCAAGTCACCACACAAAATTTGTACGATTTGAAGAAAACTGAAGATGGTAAAATTGATTATTCAAACGATTTCTTCGGGAAACAAGCCAGCTTAACGGTATCTGGACAGTTGGAAGGAGAATTGGCGGCCATGTCGTTAGGGAAAATTTACACCTTTGGACCAACATTCCGTGCAGAAAACTCAAATACACCACGCCACTTAGCAGAGTTTTGGATGATTGAACCAGAAGTAGCTTTTATTGAAATTGCAGAAAATATGCAATTAGCACAAGATTTTATCCAATACTGCGTACGTTGGGCACTCGAACA
The DNA here is from genome assembly GCA_028694915.1 of Paludibacteraceae bacterium. Taxonomy (GTDB): domain Bacteria; phylum Bacteroidota; class Bacteroidia; order Bacteroidales; family Paludibacteraceae; genus W0P28-013. Next base: position 91,535 of record JAQVJY010000007.1, on the reverse strand, counting down.
CTGTCAAGACGACTTGGCATTTTTGTGCAAAATGTACGACAATGACTTAATAGATCGTTTAAAATTCGTTACCGAAAACAACTTCAAACGTTTAACCTATACCGAAGGCGTAGAAATTCTAAAAGAAGCCGTGAAAAATGGTAAAAAATTTGAATTCCCAGTGGATTGGGGAACTGATTTACAATCGGAACACGAACGTTATTTGGTAGAAGAACATTTTAAATTGCCAGTTATCCTTACGGACTATCCAAAAGAGATAAAATCATTCTATATGAAACAGAATGAAGATGGAAAAACAGTGCGTGCTATGGACGTATTATTCCCAAAAATTGGCGAAATCATTGGCGGTTCTCAACGTGAAGAAGATTACGAAAAACTAAGTCGACGCGCTGCCGAAATGGGCGTACCAGAAAAAGATATTTGGTGGTATATGGACACACGCCGTTTTGGCACAGCTCCACACTCTGGTTTCGGACTTGGATTTGAACGCTTAATGCTATTTGTAACGGGTATGCAAAACATTCGCGATGTGATTCCTTTCCCACGCACACCAAACAATTGTGACTTTTAAGTCGGCCTGACTGATACAATCTAAATGCCGATAATGACATCTGTTATTATCGGCATTTTTACAAATTAACAAGCTAATAATTAGATGCTTTACCCTATCGACATAGAACAAAAAATAGGCTTTGACAAAATTCGTCTGTTAATTAAACAGAATTGTTTAAGCGACTTAGCTAAAGAGGAAATCGACGCATTATCCTTCTCTAGCAACTTCGATGCGATTGTCGCCCAACTAACATTAGTCGACGAAATGGTACAGCTCCTATTAGATCAAGAAGAATCGTTGCCACTTCACAGTGCAGCTGATTTACGCGAAGCATTCTTAAAAACACGCATCGAAGGAACTTTCTTAGAGGTTACAGAATTAGTGTCTATTCGTCAAAACGTACTGATGGTTCAAGGCGTTACCGCGTTTTTATTAAAACGGGATAAAGCACGTTTTGCCAATCTCAAACAACTCGCAGCGCCCGTACAAAATTTTCCAGAAGTACTGAAACGCATTGACTCTATTGTCAATAAATATGGGGAAATAAAAGATAATGCTTCTGCCGAATTAGGACGCATACGTCGCGATATGGTCAAATCGCAAAGTTCCATCTCTCGAACACTGCACACCATTTTGCGTCAAGCACAAGCCGATGGTTTAGTTGAAAAAGACACCGCACCAACCATGCGCGATGGACGTTTGGTAATTCCAATCCCAGCGATGAACAAACGTCGTATTGGTGGTATCATTCACGATGAATCGGCTACTGGAAAAACTGCGTTTGTGGAGCCAAGTAGCGTAGTTGAACTAAATAACCAATTGCGCGAATTAGAAAATGAAGAACGTAGGGAAATAATACATATCTTAACAGACGCCACCAATTTCTTACGTCCTTTTTATCCAAATTTATTGGATTCCACCTTATTCCTCGCTAAAATTGATGCACTACAAGCCAAAGCCAAATGGAGCATCCAGATTAAAGCCATTAAACCGCACCTAAAAAATGCACCTCACGTGGATTGGTTTGATGCACGACATCCACTTTTACAATTATCGCTCGAGAAACAGCACAAATCAATTGTGCCATTATCCATAAAACTGACTCAAGAACAGCGCATTTTGTTGATTTCCGGACCAAATGCTGGCGGTAAATCGGTCTGTTTAAAAACCGTTGGTTTATTGCAATACATGCTCCAATGTGGACTGCCTATAGCCATTAATGAGCGCAGCGAAGCAGGTATTTTTGAACATATTTTTATTGATATTGGGGACGAACAAAGTATCGAAAACGACTTATCGACCTATAGTTCTCATCTGCTTAACATGAAAAACTGTATTCGTCATAGTAACGCCAAATCGTTGCTTTTGATAGACGAATTTGGAACGGGCACTGAACCACAAATTGGTGGCGCTATAGCCGAAGCGGTGTTAGAAAAATTCAATACCAACAGAACCTACGGTGTAATCACCACGCATTATACCAACTTGAAACACTTCGCATCCAATACCGAAGGCATCGTCAATGGCGCCATGCTATATGATCGCCACGAAATGCGACCACTGTTTCAGCTACAAATTGGCAATCCTGGAAGCTCGTTTGCCGTAGAAATTGCACGAAAAATTGGTATTCCAGAAGATATTATCCTCTCCGCTTCGCAAAAAGTAGGCTCGGAACATATCGACTACGACAAGAACTTACAAGATGCTGCTCGTGATAAGCGCTATTGGGAAAATAAACGTCAACAAATACGCGAAAAAGAGAAACGCATCGATTTTCTTGTTCAGAAATACGAACAAGAAATGAGCGATTTGAAATCTAAACAAAAAGAGTTGATACGCGCTGCGAAAGCTGAAGCCACAGAGCTACTAAACCAGACTAATGCTAAAATAGAACAAACTATTAGAGTCATTAAAGAGTCCGAAGCAGCGAAGGACACGACCAAACAAGCGCGTGCTGAGTTAAACCGATTAAAAACAAGTTTGGTAGAGGCCAAAACGAAACCAACAATCACTCAAGCTGCCGACACCATTAAAATGGGTGATCACGTGACTATAAAAGGGCAAACCATGATTGGTCAACTCATAGAACTAAACAAAGACATCGCAATCGTCACCTTTGGGAACATAAAATCTACTGTGCCACTAAACAAACTAAGTCGCATCAGTCATAATCAGCTCAAACAAACACAACGTGCGTCTGTAGGCAAAAGTACCACGGAGGCAGTGCGCGAACGCCAACTGAATTTTAAGTCGGAAATTGATGTACGCGGTATGCGTGTAGACGAGGCTTTACAAGCAGTTATGTATTTTGTAGACGATGCGCAGATGTTGAGTATTGGGAAGGTTCGCATACTTCACGGAACTGGCACTGGAGCCTTGCGTCAAGCCATTCGTGACTATTTAAATGGCTCTTCAGCTGTTGCGACTTATCGCGATGAACACGTTCAGTTTGGAGGAGCTGGCATTACTGTAATAGAATTAAAATAAAAGAAGAAATAACCATTAAAAAATTTCGTTATTAAGAAAAAAATGGTTTAATTTGTAGTTGGAAATATTGAAATATAATCATATAAACTGATAAAGTTATGAATCAATTAGTAAAGTATTTAGGAGTTGTTTTTGTATTAATTGGCGTTATTGTACTGGTACTTCACAGCCTTGTTCCCAATCCAACAAATGTATATTTGTGGCTAGGGCTCGTATTCATGGTAGCTGGTATTATTACACACATTTTCATGCAAAAACGCTTTAAATAAGCAAGCGTTCTAAATCCAAAGTAAAAAAATATACTTTTTTTCATTTTTTACTTGGTAATATTAATAAAAACACTTACCTTTGCACTCGCAAAACCGAGATAGGTATTGGCTCCGTGGCTCAACTGAATAGAGCATCTGACTACGGATCAGAAGGTTACAGGTTTGAATCCTGTCGGAGTCACTCAAGAAGCGCTAATAATCTAATTAATAGATTATTAGCGCTTCTTCTTTGGCGTAAATTACGATGATTGATAACCACATAAAAAAACGACTTTGTCACTAGTAACAAAGTCGTTTTTTAGATTGATATAGGTGACCAGATTACTTGGCGCGTTCCAAATAAGAACCATCGCGTGTATCAACACGAATTTTTTCACCTGTATTGATAAACAAAGGTACACGAACTGTAGCACCTGTTTCAACAGTTGCGGGTTTCAATGTATTGGTAGCGGTGTTACCAGCCATACCAGGCTCTGTATAAGTGATTTCTAAATCTACTTTTGTAGGAAGTTCTGCAAATAAAATAGTTTCTGAAGATGCATCAATAACTACTTCCACCACTAAACCATCTTTCAAAAAGTCGACGCCAGTAATTTGGTCTTTCGTCATGGTGTGTTGCTCATAACTTTCTTGATCCATAAAGATGTAATCAGTACCCTCTTTATACAAGAATTGGTATTGACGACGTTCAACACGCACATCTTCCAATTTTTCACCAATATTAAAACGGCGCTCAATAACAAGGCCCGAAACCACATCTTTTAATTTCACACGCATAATGGTATTTCCTTTACCAGGTTTTACATGTAAAAATTCAACTACAAAATACAATTTACCATCCATGCGGATACAGGTACCATTTTTTACGTCTTGAGAATTAATCATATTGTTAATCAGTTATTTGTTGTTAGTTCAATTTCTTTTTGCGATGCAAAAGTACATTATTTTTTGTAAATATACAAATAATAAAATGAGATAAACAGCTCACAAATAACCCCCAAATATCCCCTTGCATTTTTGACAAAGAAATAGTAACTTTGCTCGCAAAGTTTTACATAATTAGTTAACTCTGAAAAAAACAATAACATGAAAAAAATCGTATCTCTAATGATTATTACGCTCATGGCGAGTACCTTATTAGCCCAAGTGGATGCCAACTATCAAGCTTATATTGAGAAATATAAAGACTTAGCCATCACGGAACAAGAACGGCATGCCATACCAGCCAGTATCACCATGGCACAAGCGTTATTAGAATCGAGTGCGGGCGTAAGCCGATTAGCTACCATTGGTAACAATCACTTCGGTATAAAATGTGGAAAAGATTGGACTGGTGATGTCATGCACCACGATGATGACCAGTTGGGCGAATGCTTTCGTAAATACAAAAAACCGATTGAATCATTTGAAGATCACTCTCTATTTTTGAAACGTCAACGTTATGCATTCCTTTTTCAATATGACATCACCGATTACAAAGCTTGGGCTAACGGCTTAAGTCGCGCTGGCTATGCCACAGATCCTACTTATCCCGAAAAATTGATCAAAATAATTGAAACTTACGACTTGGCAAAACTCGACACAAAAGCTAAAGCGGTAGAACCTGCCGAAGATGCACCAAACTACGAACAATTATGGGGTTATATCGAAATTGAAAATAACGGCGTGCGCTGCGTACGTGTCATTACCAAAGACAAATTGAGTAACGTAGCCAAAGCATTCAAGATGTCAGAAAAGAAACTACTCTACTACAATGATTTAATGGCCAATATGGACGTTTTAGAGGCTGGCGATTACGTGTATTTGTGGTTTAAGAAAAACAGAGCTGATAGCCGTTTCGAAGAACACACCGTAGAAGCTGGCGAATCGATGCACAGCATTGCACAACTTTACGGTATAAAACTCAAGAAACTTTATAAACTCAATGATCTTGAATACGGAACACCAGCCGAAGTAGGCAAAGTGCTTCAATTACAATAAACGCACCGAAAGCGTACATGAAAAAATTTCTCATTTTACTCGTTAGCCTCTGTTTTGGGGGCTTTGCGTCGGCACAATTAAGCCCAAGTAGTCAAATAAGTTTACTCACTTGCGCTCCTGGCGAAGCAGTTTATGCCAAGTTTGGACATTCGGCCATCCGAATTTACGATCCAGAAATGCACATTGACGTGGTATTCCATTACGGCATTTTCGATTACAATACCGAATGGTTTATCCCCAAATTCGTAAAAGGCGAAACCGATTACGAAGTTGGTGTAATGCCGACTAACTATTTTTTAGCCGAATACAAACAGCGCGGTTCTTCCGTGTATGAACAAGTGTTAGCACTCAACGAAGCACAACGGAATCAGTTATACACCGATTTGTGGATTAATTACGAGCCAGAAAACCGAAAATACCGCTACAATTTCGTGTTTGACAATTGCGCTACACGTCCCTATCACATGATTTTGAATACGTTGGATGCGCCAGTGCTCTGTTCGTATTCGACAGATGTCACCTATCGCGACATTATTGGGCAATACGTTGGTTACCATAATTGGACACGTTTTGGGATTGATTTGGTCATTGGTGCTGAAGCCGATCGCAAAACAGGTAACGAAGGCGCCATCTCTTTCCCACTCTACCTCAAAGACCAAATGGCGGCGAGTTGGATACAAGTAACCACCGACACCATTGTGCCGCTTGTAGCACAAACGAACACGTTAGTGAACGCCGCACCTAAAGCCGTTGAAAATACGCCGTTTCTGTTAAGTCCACTGGTTATCTTGTCGTTGTTGCTCTGCCTTGGTGGATTCCTCACCTATTACGATTGGCGTCGTAAACGCTATTCGGCGTGGTTCGATGTTCTATTATTCGGCAGCGTGGGCTTATTGGGCATCATCGTTTTTTACTTGATGTGTTTTTCGTTACATCCGTTAGTACATGCCAATTGGAACTTACTTTGGGTAAATCCATTTCTCGTGATTTTCGCCATTTTTGCGCCTATGAAATGGTGCGCGAAAGCCACAAAACACATGGCGTATTACGTTCTGATTCTGTTATTAGCAAGCCTTGCAACCACCGCTTTTGCGCCTCAGTTGTTTCATGTGGCTAATTTACCGATTATACTCTTGTTGATTCTACGCACCATTTTTTACATCAGAAAACCTATTATCACACATGGTTAAATCTAAGGCGAAACGCTTTTTTATCTTTTGCTTCATGGCTTTTTGCTTGACATGGAGTTTATCTGCGCAAACAAAAAAACCACGTTTGGTGGTCACTATTGCTATCGACGGTTTACAAAACGACCACTTGAGTACCTTATCCAATAGTTTTGAAAAAAACGGATTCAAATTGCTGATGAATGGCACCGTGATTCCACAAAATTACTGTAACTACGCGGGCAATGGAACCAACACCGATTATGCGTCGTTATTAACAGGCAGCATTCCCTATTATCATGGCATTGTGGGCGATAAACGTTATCATTTAGTAGAAGATAATGTGGTTTCTATCTTATTCGATGGACGATTTCAAGGCATTAACAGCGATTTAACCATATCGCCCAAACAACTCGCCACCACCACATTAGCGGACGTGATAAAACTGAACAACCCACAAAGCAAAGTGTACGCCATGGCGCTCACGGCAGAACATGCGGTTATTTTAGGCGGACACGTGGCCGATGGCGCCATTTGGATTGACGACAAAACAGGCAAGCTTGCCACGACCAATTTTTACACCAAAGGTCTACCCGCTTGGGCCGACAAAGTGAATATCAGCCAAACAATTGATAACTATTTACAATACGAATGGCGTCCACTTTGGGGACTTGAAAGTTACAAATTTCCACAAGCAGGAAAAGAGAAAGGCTTATTTCTAAAACCAAACGACAAACAAACGCGTTCCGAATTGATTTATCAATTTAAGCACACGCCATTTGTGAATACATTGATGAAAGATTTAGCCATACGAGCGTTGCGTGATGAAAAACTCGGAACTGATGCCTTCACCGATTTTTTGGCGATTGAATTCAGCGTAAAATTACCAAACGAGCAAGGCAATGCCCTACTATCGGCTGAAAAAGAAGACAGCTATTTACGCCTCGATAAAGAATTGCGCGCGCTTTTCGATGCGATTGAAATTAGTGTCGGTTTGGACAATACGATCATTGTGGTAACAGGCAATGCGCAAGACCCTTATTCCACGAAAGAACTCGCTTCACGCCAAATAGCCAACGGACAATTTAACGCCAAACGTTCCATGGCACTGCTCAATGCGTACCTCATGGCCATTTATGGACAAGGACGTTACGTGAGCGGTTATTACGCACGCCAAATCTACTTGAACCAATCGCTCATCGAAAGCCAAAAGATTAATCGCCAAGAACTCGAACAACACGTGGCGCAATTTATCACCGAACTACAAGGCGTGCACAACGCCTATACGTCGGACGAAATAAAAAATGCGAATGGCTGCGAAACCACCGAGTTAGCTAAAATTAAAAATAGCCGACACAAAAATAGCAGTGGCAATGTGGTATTCACGCTGCTACCAGGCTGGACCGAAATCAACGAACGTAACGAAATTATTGGCGTATCGAGTGTACAAAATAGCTTTTTGCCCGTACTTCTTTACGGCAATGGAATTCCTGCACAAACCATTTTAACACCTGTAAATATAACCGATATTACACCTACCATTTGTGCGCTGCTACAACTACAACAACCCAACGGCTGCATTGGGCATGTGATTCCAGAAGTGGTAAAATAAACGAATCAGACAGATTTCATTTCAAGCATGAAATTTTATCGCAAATTGTTTGGATAGCTCACAAATTTTATCGTACTTTGTTTGGAGGCTGTTTTAATGAATGGATAATAAAATAACAGATCAATTTGACCAATTGAATAATCCATTAACAATATGATACCACAAAAGATACAAGCCCTATTTGACTTTATAGACTTTTTGGACAAGAATAAAGGGACTTACATTGATAAATATATTCCTCTTTGCGACGAACTAAGTAACCTAAACAATCAAAGGAATCTATTAAAACCAAACGAAAATTATAAAGACAAACATCCCTACGACAATATTCAAAAAGAAATAAAAGAAAAAATTGAAATAATTATAGAAAATATTTACGAACCTATTACAAGCAAATTAAAAGAATTAGGTATTGGATCGGGAGATGATGTTGATTCTAGTATTTGGAACAACAATATTTCTGAAATATCAAATTTTAAAAGAAATTTTTCTGATAATGACACGCAAGTTGTTTTTCATTATAAAGAAAAATATTTGAGTTTTAGAACGGAAACTAATAGTGATTTTCTATGTCTTTCTATGGTGTTTTCAAATTTAGACGAAATAATGAAAGAGTTGTTCGAGTATTTCAAGGATACAGAAAAAAACGAATTTGAAAGTTTTGAAACTAAAACAATAGAAGTTGGAGTTATTTCTGAACTAGCAAAACAAATCAAAGAAAACAAAAGAAAAAATGTAAAATATTCTATTCCAAGTGAAAATCTTTTGGGCAAGGTAGAGAAAAGCAAACTGACAACAACTTCAAAGATAAAAAAAGAATTTAATGTTTATAATATTGTAGATAGCATAAAAGTTGGTGACATTTCCAATAACAGCGGACAAATCATATTGGGTAAGGAAAACGAAACAGAAGTTAATCGTAATGATGATATCGCAAAAAAATCATTTCGTTGGCAAAAAAGAGACACAATAATAACAACTATAATAGGAATTATTACTTTAGTAATAACATACTTGTCAATGAATAATTGACTTTAACAAAATATGAAAATAAAGAAATTATATTCAAATACAAATTTTCAAAAAAACTAGAATTATGAACGAAAACATTAATTTTGACGAAGAAAAATTGTCTAACTATGCACATACTGTATTGATTGTAGGGAAAATATTGTCTGCCGTTATTTTTATAGCAGGGTTTATAGTTTCAGGGTCAATTTCTCCTGACTTTGAGTGGATTTATCTAATTATGGGAGGTGTTATCTCTGGAATAAATTTATTTGCAACATTAATTCTGTCAGCATTTTTGAAAGTTATCAGCAATATATCAATGTCTTTGAAAAATAAATAATTTACAATTACAAAATAACATTCATTTTTGACAGGTTTTAAAAAACCAAAAACGCCCGAAGTTTATAGCTTCGGGCGTTTTTTGTTTTAGTGAGTTTTATCGTGCTAACCACAATTCAGGATTTTGAATAGAGGTGTCTCTGTAAATCATCAAATACAACTCGGTTTTGTTGTCATTTTCGGTATCCACAAATATTTTACCAATTTTCTGTTTGGTCGAAATTTTATCACCTTCTTTCACATAAATCTCCGTCAAGTTAGAATAAACGGTACGGTAGTTACCATGTTTCACAATCACAGCACTATTGCTGCCTGGCACCATAAAACATTGCGTTACCACGCCTTCGAACACTGCGCGTGCAGTTGAGCCTGCTGGCGCTTGTATATAAACACCTTTATTGTTAGTAGTGACGTGTTTCAAAACGGGATGTGGTTGCACACCAAAGTGGCCACTGATAAAGCCACGTTCCACAGGCAACGGTAGTTTTCCTTTATTGCGCTCGAAATTACCAGCTACTAATTTTTCATCTTTGCTCATTTCGAACGTGGTAGGAACCGGTTTACCACTTTCTTTAGCCGATTCGTTGGCCGCCTGTCTACGGCGCTCTTCATCTTTACGAATTTCGGCGGCAATTAATTTCTGAATCTTATTATTCAGTTCATTCGCTTGTCGTTGTTGCTTTTTCTGTTGGTCTTTCAACTTCTTCTCTTTTTTCTGAAGTTGCGTCAACATCTTACTTTCCTGTTGGCGATCGGATTCTAGTTTTTTGGCTTCACGTTCTTTTTCGGTCAACACACGTTCTTTTTTATCCACATCATTGGTCAGATTTTTTTCTTTTACTGCCAACTGAGCGGTCACGCGCTGAATTTCGAACGCCTGTTTTTTACGATAATCGCTAAACTCTTGTAGGTAACGGAAACGGCGATAAGCCTGTCCGGCATTATCGGAAGAGAGAATAAACAACAGCGGCGAAAAATGGTTACGACGCACATGTGTTTCGCGTATTAATTTGGCATAATCAGCTTTCAAATAGCGTAAACGCTCTTCGAGTTGTTGCTTCTCGGTACGCAACACGCCAATATTTTTTTCCAACGCATCAATTTGACCATTGAGCGATTGAATCACGGTTTTACGCTCTTTGATATTGCGTTTAATCAAATTAATTTTATTGACACTGCCCTGCTTCGATTTTTGAGTTTCGTTCAATAATTTATTGGTTTGGGCTAAGTTTTCGAGTGCTTGCTTTTTCTTCTCTTCCAACTCAGCAATGGACTGTGGGAAAAGAGGTTGCAACAAACACAGCGACACGATTAAAAACGACACAAACTGCTTCATAAATGTCTAAGGTATTATTTTCGAGAAAGCTACTTTTTCGTAACGTTCCAAATTGACAGTCGAATATTCAAACGATTTATTAAATTCTAGTTGACTAATTTGGCAGTCTACATCCGCCAATTTGCCACCAACTTGCATAGTGAAATTCAAAGCCAACGGAAAACGCACTCCGTTTTGCATACGATGGTTGGCGTATGTGCAGGTCAAACGGCCTTTATCTACAATGAGTTCCGTTTTGGCAATCGCCATCTGTTTGTCCACCAACTCAAACCGCTGAATCAATCCTGTGGCTAAATGCACCAACCGCGTAGGTTCTTGTGGCAGTGTTTCCACCACAAATTGATTTGGCGCAAACACGCCATCTACCACAAACAGTTGATTGAAGAACAAAGCCTGAATCACGTTAAAGTTGACATCAACGCCCAAACTATAGCGCACAAAATCGTACGTATTATCGGTATATTTACGGTTCCATTTATCGATGATACGAAACGACGTCGGTGTAAATTCTAACCGAAACATTTCCACGCCCAACAACGGTTGCACGGAGAAAACCAACAAACTGTCGGTCACAGCTTTTACGGTAGCACGGAAGGACAATTGTTGCGTGCCATAATTCGCCACGATATCCATTTTTGAAATGTTCAAATAGCTGAATTGTGGTTGTTGCTGCTGCACTTGCGCCACGGTATAATCGACCACACTCGATTCCGAAGACGTGGTAGAAATCTGCTTGGTTTTACAAGACGACAGCATAGCTACCACCAAAAGTAGACAAAAGCCGATGTATAACTTATTTTTTTTCATCTTGTTCAATAATAATCAGTTCTGGGAAATACTGTTTTTTCGCTATTTTTTCTTTTAAAATGGCTGATTCATTACCAGCATCCAAAGATTTTTGCCACCAACGCATAGCCTCGTCAACCTCGCCCAAGGCAAATAAAATATCGCCATAATGCTCTAGAATAACCATATCGGACTCTATATCAATAGCTCGTTCTTGATAAAATTTAGCCGACCTATAATCTTGACGCATAAAAAGTACCCACGCATAAGTATCCAAATAAGTGGCATTTTTAGGGTCCGATTTTACGGCGTCACTAATCAAACGCTCGGCTTTACGCAAATCGCCATTGGTGAGTGCCAAATAATAAGCGTAATTATTTTGAGTCATCGCATTGGCTGGATCAAACTCGAGCGATTGGTCGTAATAGGTAAAGGCCGGTTTATATTTTTTCTGTGAAATAAACACATCAGCCTTTAACGCCAAAAACATGCCTTTAATCCGTTTATCAATCGATTCCACAAACGTCAAAGCGGAGTCGATAGTCACCAACGCATCATCAAACAGGTTTAATTGCATTTGAGCACCCGCTTTTTGATAATACCAATTGGGCGAAAGTGGAAAATAAGCCAACGCCTCATTGGTCACTTGCAAAACCTTAGCGGGCGTGTACGGTTCTGATTCCAACGTTAATAGCATTTGCCAAGCATCTTCGTCGGTAGGATTGAGCTCCAACAAGCGACGTTGTTGTGCAGTGGCAGAAACCAGTTCACGTTTATGAATTAAATAATCGACATGTAGTTTTAACACCTCTTCTTCGTCTGGATAGAGCGTAAATAGCGTCGAAAAAAGGCTTGATATGCGTTCGTCCTCCTTCTTTTGTGCCAAGTCGACCACATAGGAGCGAACCCATTTCAACTTATTCTCAATCGGTAATCGTTTATCAGTCAAAGCTCTGAGCATTAATTCATTCGCCTTTTCTGGTTGATTTTTAGCGGTGTAGTACGACGCCATGGCCGTTAACCCATAACCATCGGTAGAGTCATTCAACAGCACTTTTTGATAACACGCTAATCCCTTCTTTTCTCGTCCTGTTTCACGATAAAAATCGCCCAACAACGTCACATACGACGACTCACGAGGAAATTTTTCGATGAGTTTTTGAATTTCGGTTTCCACACGTTTAGTGTTCCCCACTTGGAGCAATAAACCCAATTTCTCAAAAACAACTTCTTCGGTAACGCCATTCAATTTTTCCAACTGATCGAGTACCTTGATTTGTTTCTTGGGTTGCTTGGTGGCGCCATATAATTCATACAAATTATACATATACGTTTCATTAGACGGTTTACGTTTGGATAACTTAACGTAACCGTCAATAGCTTCGTTAAAACGTTTTTGACCCACAAAAAAAGCCAACTGCACTTCGCGATATTGCGTGTTGTCAGGTGCTAAATCAATAGCTGCTTGTAAATAGACAAAAGCCCGTTCGGATTCTTTTTTAAATTGCAGGATTTTTGACAGCTCAAAATAGACCGCAGCATTTTTGCTATCAATTTCTCGACATCGTTGAAACGCAGCAAAAGCTGAATCGAGTTTGTTTTGAGACGTCAGATTTACACCTTGAAAAAAATAGTAATCAAAGAGCTGCTGTTTTGTTGTATCAGTCAATTGTTCCTTATCGACACTAGCTACAAACAACGAGTCGAGCGATTGCGCATGCAGCGCAAAACACCCTACAAAGATGAATGAGATAATGATGAAGAAACGTTTTATCATGACACTATAGAGATAACGACGAATCGCTTATTTTTTACCCGTATGACCAAAACCACCTTCGCCACGTTCGGTGTCGGACAATTCGTTAACCGCCACCCAACAAGCTTGTTCATGTTTAGCTATTACCATTTGGCAAATACGCTCGCCATCTTCAATCAGAAAATCGTCAGAAGATAGGTTCACCACAATAGCACAAATTTCACCACGATAATCGGCATCAATCGTTCCAGGAGAATTAAGAATGGTAATTCCTTTTTTGATGGCCAAGCCACTACGCGGACGAATTTGAGCTTCATAACCTTGTGGCAACTCCATATACAATCCCGTTGGAATCAATTTCCGTTCGAGCGGTTTCAAAAGTACAGGCTCCGATAAATTGGCGCGCAAATCCATTCCTGCCGATAACTCGGTGGCATAGGCAGGCAAAGCGTGTTTCGATTTATTGATTATTTTAACTTCCATCTGATTTTGAATAAAGGTATAAACTATGCTGCAAAGATACACAAATAACAGCAATTAACAAGAAGAAAACAGCTCCTGAAAGATAAAAAAAAGCGGTTGAAATAAAAATTTTTCAACCGCTTAAAACTGCTTATTTAAAGCTTACATTCTGCCAGAAATTCGTGGAAACTAGCCTTGTAGGCGTCCCCTATTGGGATACGTACCTTACCAAATACAATTCGATTATTTTCTACTACTTTTACTTGTGCTTTTTGCACTATAAAAGAGCGATGCACACGCATAAAGCGCGACGATGGTAAAGTAGCCTCTAACGACTTCAAACTCATGAGCGAAAATACAGGCATCTCGTCGCCTTCGCACACAAATTTCATATAATCTTTAAGTGCTTCTACGTACAGCAATTTATTCAAATTAATCTGTACCAAACGTCGTTCGCTCTTTACAAAAATAATATCTGATTCAGCAGGATTGGAAGTGTGTTCGGCTGATTTTCGAGACATCTCAAACCAGTTGAGCGCTTTATTGGACGCCTCTAAAAATACCGTATAAGAAATAGGTTTGAGCAGATAATCTAAGGCATTGATACGATAACTATCGGCTGCATATTCGCTAAAGGCGGTAGTAAAAATAATCCGAATTTCAGAAGGTAACATTTTAGAAAAATCGACACCTGAAAGATCGGGCATCTGAATATCTAAAAATAACAAATCGACTGACTGATTTGGCAATTCACGCATAGCCTGAATGGCACTCGAATAACGCCCCACCAAATTCAAAAAAGGTGTTTTACGAATATAGCTCTCTAATAAATCGAGTGCTAAAGGTTCGTCATCAACAATGGCACAATTCACTATCATGGTTTTATCGTATTTATGGTAAGTACAGAGGTATATATTTTACTATCTAATGCCAAATTGGTTTCCCACGAATAAGCGTTTGGATACAATAAATCGAGCCGGCGACGCACTTGTTCTAAACCGATGCCAGAACCACTTTTATCCGATTCATCTTTGGGACTATACGAATTACGAATATCGCATACCACTACTCCTTCGGGTGTTTCGCCGATGAATACTGAAATTACGCTTGGAGCGTTGGGCAATACACCATGTTTGAACGCATTTTCGATTAACGAAATGAAAATGAGCGGTGCAATTTTGGTTTTACTTCCTCGCGGGACAGAAAAACCGGTAGTCACTTCTACTTGATCGGTCAGTCGAATACGCATTAACTCAATATAGTTTTTAAGAAATTCCACTTCACGCTCTAGCGAAACGTACGTATCCTGATTTTCGTATAACACATAGCGCAACAATTTACTCAAATCAATCACGGCTTTTTGAGCCTTATTCTTATTAAAATCGATAAGCGCGTAGATATTGTTCAATGTGTTTAACAAAAAGTGAGGATTTATTTGATTACGCAAATTACTCAATTCGGCCTCCATACGTACTTTATCAGCTTCGCGCCGTGCGTTCTCTAACTCGGCAAAACGCAACCCCATTTTAATGGCAACACTTAAACCAATCGACAGCATCAACAGCATTAAATCGCGTACAAAAAAAATGAGGTGACGCGACACCAAGGTTGGTCGATGATGAGGATGGTCGTGAAATTTACGACGCATTACTTCTGGTGGAGGCATATCGAACATATTCCACCATTGCAACAAAAAACCCATGGCTAGAATCATACCCACATTGATGACAAAAAACGACGTTTTATCGGTGGAAAATAAAAATTTAGGAACTAATAAAAAGTAATTAATGTAAAATACCACCAAAAATAACACCATAGTAACACAGTGATGCTGGTACATACCCCAATTCATTTGAAAACCTAAATGCCCTTTTTCCATAAAGAAAAAAGGAATGCTAAATAAAATAATCCATCCTCCTAGATGAATAAAGAATTCTGAAATTTTGACTCGCTTAACAGGTTTCATGTCGCAAAGATAGTAAAAAGTGATTGGTTTTCAGCGAATATAAGTTCAATTTTATAATACACCGAAAGAAAGCCACACAAAAATAATCACCTACAAGTGGGATTTAAACGAATATGGACAAAAGGAGAAGTTTCACCAATCAAAAGGTGAATTAGAACGACAAACCGAGTCCTGCTTTAGCGGCTTGTTCATATTCTTGATGGTGTGCCAAACGATAACGAACACCGTCTTTCACAAAATTTGAACCCGTTTGATGAAAGCTAAAATTGACACGATAATCAAGACATTGCTGGCGTACAAACAAAATATCATCAAAATTGGTTTGACGCGCCTGTGAATAGGATTCGCCACCAACCGAGACGGCAGTAATTAAACCCGTAGCCAAATAAGAGCGTAAATTGACAGCTTCTAAAATAGGAGCGACCACCACTCCACGAAATTTTAAAGGAACATCCAATAGAAAAGGAATGCGCTCGTCGGCCATTTTTTGATTTTCGGTAGTGACATTCAGAAAAACATTGTCGTAGCCATCGCCCCAATCGGAAGGCAAACAGTGCTTAATACGTTCGGGACGTTTTGTAATTATAAAGAATTTGCAATCAGACCGTTGTGCAATCATTTGCCATACTTCAGCACGCCATTCATCAGCTTCTTCTATAAAAAAATCGGACGTAAAACAGGTGGCAATAGCACTACCAGAAGGGATACGGTACTCTTTGTGACGATTACGTTTGAGGGGAAGATTGAAATTAGTTTTAACACGCGTAATGATATTGGAATCTTTCTGATAAAAAGCATCTTGGCTGAACACAAAACAGTGTAAACAGCCAGGACTTTTTTTATGGCAGCCATGCCACGGATTCCAATTATAACGTTCCATGGTTGAATTTACGAAATACGCTTCACCGATTTAATGGCTGAAACCTTCAATAAATTCATGCACAACAAGTTAATATCTTCAGTGCTATAAACATAAATGGCCAATTGTCCATTGAACACGCCATCTTTGGAGTCAATATTAATACTCTTGATGTTGATGTTGTAATCTTCGGTCACAATTTTTACGATGCGGCGTAACATACCAACTTCGTCTAAACCTGAAATTTCGATGGTAGTAAGGAATGACAATACTTTATGCGTAGCCCACTCAGCCGTAAGAATGCGATTTCCATAACTACTTTTGAGCTTTTGTGCGGTAGGACAATCCAATTTGTGCACTACTACAGTGCCAGAATCATCCAAGAAACCAAGTACAGGATCGCCAGGAATCGGCTGACAGCACTCGGCAATTTTATAGGTATTACCAACATCAGCGTCGGTTAAATGAATCGTTTTTTGTTTTGTATCAGGCGATTCCGATGGAGTGGCTTTGCCTTTCTTTGCATTTTTGGCATTGCCGAAATTTAATTTCCAAATTTTAACCCAACGACTTTGAGCTTTTTCTTTGAAAATAACCGTTTCAATTTTCGACAAATCCAATCGTTCTTTGGCGGCCGATGCAAATAATTCCACAACATTATTCAACTTATAATATTCCAATAAACGCTGAATCGTGGTATTATTAAATGGCAATTCGAGTTTCGCCAAACTATCTTCAATCAGTTTCTGACCAGCTTTTTGTATGGCCTTATACTCCTTTTTGAACAACGACTTCAATTGGCTTTTTGCTCTGGCCGTAGTCACCAAATCAATCCATTCGGGCTGAGGACGCTGTGTTTTCGATGTCAATATTTCAACCTGATCGCCACTTTTCAATTCATAACTCAATGGAACCAATTTATGATCCACCTTAGCGCCTATACAGTGAACGCCAATATCGGTATGCAGGGCAAACGCAAAATCGAGAGCAGTTGATTTTGCGGGCATTTTTTTAATATCGCCTTGAGGCGTAAATACATATATTTCAGTAGAATACAAATTAAGTTGAAATGTATCCATGAAATCGACCGCGTTGGCATAATCAGCTGTATCCAACATCTCTTTGAGCGATTTGAGCCACAAATCCAAATCTGATTGTTCTTCAGAACCTGTTTTGTATTTCCAATGGGCAGCCAAACCATGTTCGGCAATCTCGTTCATACGTTCACTACGAATTTGAACCTCAATCCAATTACCAGCAGGACCCATTAAAGTAACGTGCAACGCTTCATAACCATTTGCTTTTGGTGTATTAATCCAATCGCGTGTACGGTCGGGATGCGCTTTATAAATGGATGTCAGCGCTGAATAAGTAACCCAACAATTAGCTTTCTCGTTTTCTCCTGGTTTTGGTTTAAGAATAATACGAACGGCCAATAAATCATATACTTCGTCAAATGAAATATGCTTTTTTTGCATTTTCCGAAATACGGAGTATGGTGATTTAATACGACTCGTTATGTCATAATTATATTTATAGGAGTCCAACAACCGCTTAATTGGTTCTATAAAATCTTGAAACGATTGTTCCAGCTGTGGAGTTACCTCGTTTATTTGTTCTTCAAGTTTGTGATAAACAGATGGTTGTTCGTATTTAAAACTTAAATTCTCGAGCTCAGTTTTTATAAGAAAGAAACCTAGACGTTGGGCTAATGGTGCATAAATATACTGAGTTTCACCTGTGATTTTAAGCTGTTTGGCAGGAGGCATGGAACCAAGCGTACGCATATTGTGCAAACGATCGGCCATTTTAATCAAAATAACACGTACATCTTCAGGAATGGTGAGAATTAAACGACGAAAATTCTCGGCTTGCTCAGACGCTTTATCACCAAAAATGCCACCCGAAATTTTGGTTAAACCACTAACAATCGAAGCTATTTTTGGTCCAAATAATTCTTCTATATCCTCACAAGTATAATCGGTATCTTCTACAACATCGTGCAAAAGGGCTGAACAAATAGAAGTAGAACCTAACCCAATTTCCTTCACTACAATGCGTGCTACTGACAACGGGTGCATGATGTAAGGTTCACCAGAACGACGTTTTGTACCTTTATGAGCTTTATTGGCAAACTCGAAGGCGCGCGTAATAATTTCAACTTTTTGTTTATGGCGGGTGGCCGCATAATCCTGCAAAAGAGCCTGAAACTCTTTTTGAATCATTTCATCTTCTTCTGCTTGAGTGAGATTAACAAACGTGTTCATATTGTATTGTTGGTTTTAGTCAAATACTTGACCAGCATTTTGGGACAATTGTACCATTTCATCGTATTGTTCTGGGGACAAATCGAGGAAATAATAGTTTTGTGGATTCACAGGCTTGCCTTGATAACGAACCTCATAATGTAAGTGAGGACCTGTTGATTTGCCGGTATTTCCTACTTTACCTATCACTTCACCACGTGTAACTCGCTGTCCAGAACGCACATTTATTTTGTGCATATGGGCATAAAGGGTTTCATACCCAAATCCATGATTAATTTTAACCGCATTACCGTATCCTTGCTTCCAACCCGCTTCAACCACCTGACCGTTACCAGTAGCAAAAATATCAGTTCCAATTGGTGCTGTAAAGTCCATACCTTGGTGCATCTTAGGTCGACGATAAATAGGGTCGATACGCACGCCAAAACCAGAAGCCACACGACGTAAATCTTTATTCAAAATAGGCTGAATAGCTGGCAAATGCTCTAAGCGTAATTTATTTTGTTTAGCCAGTTTTACCAATTGATCGTACGATTGCGACTGAATATAGGTTTGTTTAGATAAATCGTCTATTTGTTGAGCTGTGGCAATTAACAAACTCGAATTGGACATGTCAGAAAATTCCTCGTAACGATTTTTATTACCAATACTACTACGTCGTACTTCATAAGGAATAGGATCTGCTTGGAAAACCACCCGATACAAATTATCATCACGCTGCTGTAAATCGGTTAAAATTGATTGTAAATCACCAATACGACGTTCCATCAATTTATACTGCACCTTCATACGGGCATTTTCTGATGAAAGTTGTTTTTCTTCAGGCGACTCGACCAACCAAATAAAAATAAAGAAAAAGATGGCACCTGAAAATAAACTCGTCAACAGATGCAGCCCAACCTTCTTCACAATACCCCATGTAGTAGTCTCAACCTTCTCATACGAAAGCGTTTCGGGGTTAAAATGAAACTTGGTTTTACGTGCCATAACTAATGAATATATCGTCGGGCGAATTTATTTCGGACGGGAACTGCAAAAGTAATAAAATTTCATTAAATTTGCGCCTGATTTAACGAAAATAAGGAAGCCTGATAGAACCCACTTTTCAAAGTGAATTTAATAGCTTTATTTACTGCATTTTACACACTTGATTTTAACAATTAAACTCGATAAGATTATGATGACGTCGAAAGAGATTCGCCAATCGTTTTTGGATTTTTTCGCTTCAAAAGGACACCACATTGTACCTTCTGCTCCAATGGTTATTAAAGATGACCCAACTTTGATGTTTACCAATGCGGGGATGAATCAATTTAAAAACATTATTTTAGGCAATGACCCTATTGTCTATCCACGCGTTGCCGATTCTCAAAAATGTTTGCGCGTGAGCGGTAAACACAACGATTTGGAAGAAGTAGGACACGACACCTATCACCACACCATGTTCGAAATGTTGGGCAACTGGTCATTTGGCGACTATTTTAAAGCTGAAGCCATTGCATGGGCGTGGGAATACCTCACCGAAGTACTGAAACTCGACAAAAACAGACTCTATGTTACCGTGTTTGAAGGAGCTCCAAGCGAAGGCCTTACCCGCGACGAGGAAGCTGCTGCTATGTGGGAAAAATATATTCCAAAAGACCGCATCATCAACGGTAATAAAAAAGATAATTTCTGGGAAATGGGTGATACAGGCCCTTGCGGTCCTTGTTCCGAAATTCACATCGATTTACGTTCCGATGAAGAACGCGCTAAAATAGATGGTAAAACGCTCGTAAATGGCGATCATCCACAAGTTATTGAGATTTGGAATAACGTCTTTATGCAATACAACCGTAAAGCCGATGGTTCCTTGGAGTCACTTCCAAACAAAGTTATCGATACTGGTATGGGTTTCGAACGCTTATGCGTAGCTGTACAAGGCAAAAAATCGAACTACGACACGGACGTATTCCAACCACTACTCCAAAACATTGGCGAAGTTTGTAATTGTAAGTATGGAGCCGACAAAAAAGTGGATATCGCGATGCGCGTTATTGCCGACCACATTCGTACCATTGCTTTTGCCATTACCGACGGACAGTTGCCAAGCAACGCCAAAGCTGGTTATGTTATTCGTCGTATTTTACGTCGTGCAGTGCGTTATGGTTATACATTTATGAACCAACGTAGCGCATTTATGTATAAACTCATTCCTGCGTTGATTGAGAACATGGGTGAGGCTTATCCTGAACTCAAAGCTCAACAATCGCTTATCGAAAAGGTGATTAAAGAAGAGGAAGAATCGTTTTTACGTACGTTAGAAACAGGTATTCGTCTGTTAGACAAAGTGATGGAAGATACTAAAAAAGCAAAACGTTCTGAGATTTCAGGTGTGGACGCTTTCACGTTGTACGACACATACGGTTTCCCACTCGACTTAACCGAACTCATTTTGAAAGAAAACGGTTTAACACTGAATTCCGATGATTTCAATACCGAAATGGAAAAACAGAAAAACCGTGCACGTAATGCCGCTGCAGTAGAAACGGGCGACTGGATTAGCGTAGCCGAAGGCGATTCGTCATTTGTGGGTTATGATGAACTAACTTGTGAAACTCGCATTTTGCGTTACCGCAAGATGGCTCAAAAAGGTAAAGATTACTATCAAGTAGTTTTAAGCAAAACACCATTTTATGCCGAAATGGGAGGACAAGTAGGCGACACAGGGACATTAACACATTATGGTCAAATCTTTCAAGTACAAGACACCAAACGTGAAAACAATTTGGCTGTTCATATTTTAACCGAACTGCCAGACGATATTGCAGCCTTATTCACCGCCACAGTAAATGAAAAACGTCGTGCAGCGATAGAAGCTAACCACTCTGCTACACACTTATTGCACGAAGCCTTGCGCGAATTACTGGGCACTCACGTAGAACAAAAAGGTTCTTACGTATCGGCTGAATCGCTTCGCTTCGACTTCTCGCACTTCCAAAAAGTAACACCTGAAGAGTTGCGCACGTTGGAACACATGGTTAACAAACGTATTAGAGAAAACGTACTACTCAACGAACACCGTAATGTTCCTATTGCTGAAGCAAAAAATATGGGAGCCATGGCTTTGTTTGGCGAAAAATATGGCGACAGTGTACGTGTCATTAAATATGGTTCATCCGTAGAATTATGTGGTGGCACACACGTAAAAGCCACAGGAAATATTGGTATGTTACGCATCGTTTCCGAAAGTTCTATTGCAGCTGGTATTCGTCGTATCGAAGCAGTAACAGGCGAAAATGCTGAATTTTTAGTAGACAATCTACAAGATATGCAACGTGCTGTTCAAGAGTTATTTAACAACACACCCGACATTATTTCAGCCGCAAAAAAATCGCTTGAAGACAACTCTATTTGGAAAAAGAAAGTAGAAGATTTCATGCAAGAACGCGCTCTACAACTGCGCGAAACGTTGCTTCAACACGCACAAGAAATCAATGGTATCAAAGTGATTCGTCACATGGGCAACGAAACACCTGATATGTATAAAAATATAGTGCCTCACTTCAAAGGTAAATTTGCTGATACTAAATTTATGTTTGTAGCTGGTACTATCTACGAAGGTAAGCCAACGTTGACCGTATTTTTGAGTCAACCAATGGTAGATGCTGGTTTTCACGCAGGAAATATGGTGCGCGAAGCTGCCAAACTCATCGAAGGCGGTGGCGGTGGTCAACCATTTATGGCATCGGCTGGTGGTAAAAAACCTGAAGGCATGAATGCTGCTGTAGATCAAGTGATTGAATTAATAAAATAAAAAAACATAACGATCTGCTGAAAAAGCAAACTGTAATACAAAAAACTAACAATATGAAAGAAATTGTGGTAAGTGGCATTCGCCCAACTGGAAATTTACATTTAGGAAACTATTTTGGCGCTGTAAAAAGTTTTATACAGATGCAAAATGACTATAACTGTTATTTCTTTATTGCCGATTGGCACTCGCTTACAACACGTCCCAAACCAGAAGATATTGTTCAAAGTGCACATACTATTTTAGCGGAATATTTGGCTTGTGGCATCGATCCTGAAAAAGCCACCATTTATGTACAAAGCGACGTAAAAGAGGTGCTTGAACTCTATTTATATCTCAATATGAACGCCTATTTGGGCGAAATGGAACGCTGCACCACGTTCAAAGAAAAAGCACGCAAACAGCCTGAAAATGTGAATGCTGGATTGCTCACCTACCCTACTTTAATGGCTGCTGATATTTTGCAGCACAAGGCAGTGAAAGTACCTGTAGGTAAAGATCAAGAACAAAACATGGAAATGGCACGTAAATTTGCTCGTCGTTTTAACACCATGTATGGCGTTGATTTTTTCCCAGAACCACAAAATTTCTCACTGAGTGAAAAAGCTGTGAAAATTCCAGGGCTTGATGGTTCTGGTAAAATGGGCAAAAGCGAAGGCAACTGCATCTACTTGATGGATGACAGCGAAACCATTCGCAAAAAAGTGATGAAAGCCGTAACCGATGCAGGGCCTACTGCCCCTAACAGCCCAAAACCAGAAGTGATTGAAAATTTGTTTACCTTCTTGGATATTGTTTCTACCAAAGACACTTACGATTTTTTCAACGAAAAATGGAACGACTGCTCCATTCGTTATGGCGATTTAAAAAAACAGATTGCACAAGATATTGCAGCTTTTAATGAGCCAATTCGTGAGCGTTTGATGGACTATGCAGCCAACAAACCATTACTAGAAAAAATTGCCCGCCAAGGTGCCGAAAAAGCACGCGAAAGTGCTGCTCAAACAGTGAAAGAAGTACGGGAGATTATTGGTTTTAAAGGCTAAATTTATGACACCAAAAACAACTAATACCAAAGCTTATATCGCTATTTTAGTTGCCATGACCATTTGGTCGGCATCGTTCATTTTTACGCGTATTGGCTTAGAAAGTTTTCCTCCTATAACATTGGTCACCATGCGTATGGTATTGGCGGCTATTATTTTAGGTGTGATAGGAGGCTTAACGAAACAAATAAAACGACTTGACCGCAAAGATGCCAAATATTTACTCATTGCCGCTTTTGCTGAACCATTTTGTTACTTTGTGTGCGAAGCCTACGGGTTAACGCTTGTGTCACCTACCGTCGCATCGGTTATCTTATCGACTATTCCGCTATTTGCACCGCTGTTTGCCTTTATTATTCTGCGTGAACACGTTACGTGGAGCAACATGTTAGGAATTATTATTTCGTTGGCGGGTGTGCTCATGCTGGTGGTTGAGAAAGAAGAAATTGTAGTAAAACCACTTGGGTTATTAGTGCTCATGTTAGCAGTAGTTGCGGCTTTAATCTACTCGTCAATGCTCAAAAAAGTTCCAGAGAAATACAATGCCACCACCATCGTTTTTTATGTTTATCTCTTTAGTTTACTATTTTTTATTCCAGCATTCTTTATTAAAGACTTTGAAACAATCCACCAAATTGATTTTCAATGGCGGTCATTTTATGCCATTTTAACTTTGGCTATATTTGCTTCCGTACTTTCTTTTGTACTATTCTGTTATAGCGTACGTAAGTTGGGTGTAACTCGTGCCAATGCCTTCTGTAATATTATGCCAGGTTGTACTGCATTATTTATGTGGCTATTATACGACGAAACGTTGCCCACTATTAAAATAGTCGCTATCGCTATTGTTATTATTGGTTTATTCATCAGCCAAATGCAATTCAGAACCAAGAAAGCGCAACGCGACGATACTATTTTATAGTAACTGGACAATACGTTAACTCCCATGAAAGAAAAACTCTGCCCACGCTGCGGTGCTCCATTTATTTGTAACCACGAAAATATAAGTAAGTGCCAATGCGCTGCCATCGTACTTTCCGCTTCACAACACGAAAAATTAAAACAAACGTATCCCGATTGTTTGTGCATCAACTGCTTAAAAGAACTCTTCACACAATAATTGGATTAGTCGTTTTATTTTCAAAAAAAAACTATATTTGCAAAGTTAAAACCTAAACAGTTTTAACTTTCTTTTTTTGTGCGCTAACCAGCGTGATAAACTGATTTAATTACCAAGCCTATGTGTGGAATTGTATGCGCCTTTAACATCAAGCAACCAGTGGACGAATTGCGCCCACAAATTTTAAATTTATCGAAGAAAATCCGCCACCGTGGGCCCGATTGGTCAGGCATCTATTCGAACGATAACGCCATTTTAGCGCACGAACGCCTCGCCATTGTCGATCCTGCTTCAGGTCGACAACCACTTTACAGCAAAGATGGCAAACTCGTATTGGCGGTAAACGGCGAGATATACAACCACCAAGAGATACGCCGACGGCTAGAAGGCAGCTACGAATTTCTCACCAAATCGGACTGCGAAGTGATTCTTGCACTCTATCGCGAAAAAGGACCAAATTTCCTCGAAGAGTTGAACGGTATTTTTGCATTTGCGCTATACGACATCGAAAACGACGTCTTTCTCATTGGACGTGATCATATGGGCATTATTCCACTCTATCAAGGTTGGGACGATTACGGCACCTATTACGTAGCTTCGGAACTCAAAGCACTGGAAGGACAATGCACCTTGATTGAAGAATTTTTACCTGGGCAATATATGTACAGTCCCGACCAAAAGCCGACCAAATGGTACACACGCGACTGGATGGATTACAACAACGTAAAAGATAACATCACCAACATCGACGAGCTGCGCCAAGCGTTAGAAGATGCAGTGGAACGCCAACTCATGGCCGACGTGCCTTATGGCGTGCTGTTGTCAGGTGGTTTGGATTCGTCCATTATTTCGGCTATCGCCAAGAAATTTGCCGCTATGCGCATCGAATCGGGCAATACAGAAGCCGCTTGGTGGCCACAACTCCACTCGTTTGCTGTGGGTTTAGTAGGCTCGCCCGACTTGGCTGCCGCTCGTAAAGTGGCCGACCATATTGGCACCATTCACCACGAAATTACCTTTACCATTCAGGAAGGACTCGACGCCATTCGCGACGTGATTTACCATATCGAAACATACGACGTCACCACCATTCGTGCCAGTACGCCGATGTATCTGCTCGCGCGATTTATCAAATCGATGGGCGTAAAAATGGTGCTTTCGGGCGAAGGCGCCGACGAAATTTTTGGTGGTTATCTCTATTTCCACAAAGCACCAAACGCCGAAGAATTTCACAAAGAAACCGTGCGTAAACTCGATAAACTCCATTTATACGACTGCTTACGTGCCAACAAATCGTTGGCTGCGTGGGGCGTGGAAGGACGCGTACCATTTCTCGACAAAGAATTTCTAGACGTAGCGATGCGCCTCAATCCGAAAGATAAAATGGCGGGCAACGGAAAAATGGAAAAATGGATCTTGCGCAAAGCGTTTGAAGATTATCTACCCGAAAGTGTGGCGTGGCGCCAAAAAGAGCAATTCTCCGACGGTGTTGGCTACAACTGGATTGACACGCTACGCACGCTGACATCGGCACAAGTAAGCGACGCACAGATGGCGCGTGTAAACGAACGTTTCCCTGTAAATCCGCCCATGACGAAAGAGGAATATTACTACCGCTCGCTGTTTGAAAAACAGTTTCCCTCCAACCAAGCGGCACGCTGTGTGCCCTCGGTGCCTTCGGTAGCGTGTAGCACGCCTATTGCCCTGGAGTGGGACGCCGCGTTCAAAAACATGGTCGATCCTTCGGGACGCGCCGTAGCTGGCGTACACGACCAAAGTTACCAGAAAAATAAATAAAACAACAGTATACTTCACAAAAAACGGATGACACCACACGGTGCTCATCCGTTTTTTTTGTGAGATAAAAGCCATTTGTGAAAAATAGTTTGCTAAAATAGGTGACCACATGAAAATATTATGTAAATTCGTAGCGGTATTTGGGATATAGAATGCAAACCGACCGTGCCGATAGCCTTGTTAATGAACAAAATAATAATAATTTAAAAACACGTATTATGACAAAAATCACATTAAAAGGTAACTCCATACATACAAGTGGAGCATTACCAAAAATAGGAAGCCTAGCTCAGGATTTTAAATTGACAGCTAACGATTTAACAATTAAAACACTGAACGACTTTAAAGGAAAGACATTAGTGTTAAACATTTTTCCAAGTATCGACACAGGAACCTGTGCGGCGTCAGTTCGGAACTTTAATAAAGCAGCTGCCAATCTTACTAATACAAGCGTTCTTTGTATTTCTAGAGATTTGCCATTTGCCCAAGCTCGATTTTGTGGAGCAGAAGGCATTGAAAATGTGTTTATGCTGTCAGATTTTAAGACAGGGCAATTTGGTAAAGATTACGGTTTAGAAATTGTAGATGGTCCACTAGCTGGTTTACACTCCAGATGCATTGTTGTTATTAATACCGAAGGTCTGGTAATTTATACAGAGCAAGTAGCCGAAATTACGGAAGAACCGAACTACAATTTGGCTTTAGCAAGTTTATAAAACTACTCACAACAAAAGCTCCACTGCCTTAAAACGCAGTGGAGCTAACTTGTTATGAGGAAATTTTAAAATACCAATTATGAAAAAAAATCTTATTATTACTACTTTGCAACATCTCACTTGTATACGGCCAACAATATATATCTTGTTTT
Source organism: Paludibacteraceae bacterium (assembly GCA_028694915.1). Classification (GTDB taxonomy): domain Bacteria; phylum Bacteroidota; class Bacteroidia; order Bacteroidales; family Paludibacteraceae; genus W0P28-013. The sequence goes on along the minus strand of JAQVJY010000007.1, from coordinate 64,062 downwards.
GGAGATACGCATTCAAAATGGACAGAGATTGTTCAAAATGAATATCCTATGAGTTGGGAACTCGAAGTTATTGGTGACTCGACTATCAATAATCTTAAATATAAAGAGGTTTTTCTGGGGTATGCATTAAGACAAGATTCTATCAATAGCAAATTGTATATGTTAAATTATGAATCTAATGAAGAGTATGTGATTATGGATTTAAACTTAGCTAAAGGTGATTCTTTTGAATTGAAGAATCCATATTTGGAAACAAAATACATAGTCGTAGATTCTGTTTATAGTGAAAATGGAAGAAAAATAATTCAATTAAATTATTCAAAAGTTTTTGTATATAATACCTATGACTATGAAAAATTCAAATTTATAGAAGGTATTGGTTCAAATATGGGGATAACCTATCAATTTAATTTTATGTTTGATCATCCTTATTTATTATGTTATCAAAATGATACAGTTAGTTACAGAAGTCCTTTTTTTGAATCTTGTGATTAGTGGGGCTTTCTGATAGCCAATATCAAAATTATAAAATTACCAATACGGTCACCCATGATTTTGTAAAAATTCAAGTATTTGACAATGAATGCTATACACTAACTGTACTTGACTTAAATGGTAAGGTTATTAGCAACACAAAAATTATTGAAAATGAGACAATAATTGATATGAGATTATTCCAACAAGGGATATATGTATTTAAGTTGATTGATAGTGCGGGGATGATAAGTTCTCAAAAAATAGTAAAACAATGATGATTGGAACTAGCTGTTATATCCCAATACAAAAAACTAATTACGCCTAACATCCTACTATATTAACCTGCTTGACTTGTATTTAACAAGTTTTGCTCCCGCATTCAGTAATGCTACGCATGATCAGTTCTACCACTTAATGTATCGAAAAACGAGAAGAAAAACGCCTCACACATCATAAATACTTATGCCAACATACAAGATAATCAACCATTACGGATGGATAATAAGTCTGCTTATAGGCTTAACCGCTTGTGGTAGTATTAACGAACCACAAGTACATCGCCAGTTCACCTCATCGTTTGAGCAAATTGACGATTTCAAGAATTTTTATATTGCCCCAGGGGAAGCGTACGCTAGTTTTCAGGAATTAACCACCGAAAAAGTATACGATGGAACCTATGCGCACAAAGCCGAAATAGTAAAAGCACGTGCTACCGATAACGACGGAACCACTTACCTACCACACCGAGCCTACCCAACTATTCAACTCTACAAACTGAACGAAGGCGCATTTCGTACACCGTGTCTCATCAGTTTATACGTATATCTCGACATGGAATTACAACAACGCCCAGCAGGACATATCAACGATTGGTTTAGTTTTGTTACCTTAACTCCAGATGCCAGTGACCAGTGGGCTCGTACAGTTTGCGTTAATCTGGTATACGACCATTACGTTCATTTAATGCATGTTCCACAACAAGGAAAAAGCATTTATATCTACCAAGCCACGTCAGCAAATGATACCAATGGTGAACGCCTATTTAAGAATAAACAATGGAACCGACTCGACGTATTAATTGATTTCAGCGCCACCAATGGCTATGCCAAAGTATGGTTAAACAAACAGTTGGTGTCACACGCTACCGTAGAAGGCGGACATGGTAAATTAGAACAGGCACATTTCGGACTGTATGCCTCAGCCGCGTTAGATTCAGGCGTTATCTATAACGATAAGTTACGCATTGTAGAAGTGAGCAACGAACAAGAAGCTACAAATCTACTGAACGATACATGGTAAATAGTCAAAACCTAATGCAACTATTTGTAAGATAAATGCATCATATAAAAAATACCTAATTTTCTACTTATGAAAACAACACATTACTTAGCATTCTGTGCTATAGCTTCACTTGGTTTAATTAGTTGTAATCCTACAGACGGGCTTGATAACTATTATGTGGAACCACTCCCCGACACATACGACGAGAAATACAAAGATTACGTCGAAAACCCATTTGTAAACACGAGCGAACAACCAATCTCCACATTTGCAGTAGATGCTGATGGCGGTTCATATACCAATATGCGACGTTACCTTTATTTGGGACAAACACCACCTAAAGCATCCGTGCGTATCGAAGAATACATCAACTACTTCACATTTGATTATGCAGAACCTACCGATGGCGAGAATGTATCGCTAGAATCAGAAATAGCCACTTGCCCTTGGAATACCGAACATCATTTACTCCGTCTCGGTATGAAAGGCAAAACCATACCAACAGCCGAACTACCAAACTCCAATTACGTATTCTTAATCGATGTCTCTGGCTCAATGGATTCACCTGACAAACTTGGTATTCTAAAAACAGGTTTTAAAGCACTAGTGGATAATCTCCGAGACCAAGATCGTATGGCTATTGTAACCTATGCTGGGCAAGCTGCAGTACTTTTGGAATCTACTTATGGCGACGAAAAAAATAAAATTAAAGCTGCTATTGATAAACTCGGTGCAAGTGGATCTACTGCTGGTGCAGCAGGTATTAACACCGCCTACGAAATAGCCGAACAGCATTTTATTGCCAACGGCAACAACCGAGTAATTTTAGGTACTGATGGTGATTTCAATGTAGGTCCTGCCTCTACAGATGAATTAGTGGAACTCATTGAACAAAAACGCGAAAGTGGCGTTTACCTCACCGTATTAGGTGTTGGAAGTGGCAATTTGAATGACAACATGATGGAACAAATCGCTAATAAAGGGAATGGAAACTACGAGTACATCGACAATGCTTCACAAATTCAAAAAGTGTTTACACACGAAATTGCCAAATTTTATACTGTAGCTAAAGATGCTAAAATTCAGGTCACATTCAATCCCAATAGAATCGAATCATATAGATTGATTGGTTACGAAAATCGCCAATTAAGCAACGAAGATTTTGAGAATGATTCGACTGACGCAGGCGAAATTGGTGCGTCTCAAACCATCACCGCTATCTATGAAGTAGTATTGAAGCCAGAATCTACAACCGAAAATTATGCACAGTTCGATTTGCGTTATAAAAAACCAAACGAAACACAAAGTCGCTTATTGACACATGCCATTACAAATGCCCCTATTGCGATAGCCTCATCGTCCGAAAATATGCGATTTGCCACATCCATTGCTGGATTTGGGTTATTGATGAAACAATCGGACTACAAAGGAACACTTAACAAACAAATGGTATTAAACCTAGGGCAAACAGCCCACAATTTTGACCCAAATGGTTATCGAGCAGAATTCATTCAATTGGTAACCAACTGGAACCGATAAGGAACTTCATAATTATGAAAAAGATACTTATCCTGTCAATAGTGGCAACTATTTTATGCGGATGCCCTATCTGTAAACCCACCGGTGTGGTTGATGTTGGACCAATTCCCGACTCACTCCACTCCATTGTTCCCTATCAAAACGACAGCGTGTACCAATTGGTACATTCCAACGGTTACATAGTCGATTTTGTAACCAAACGAAGTACTGAACAATCATTTTCGTGGAACGAATGCGGTTGTTCGCCCAACTATACCTATTATCGCAACATCACGAGTTTAGTCTCCGATTATCCACCAATTAATATCCAATTGAGCATTGAAAAGTACGATTCTATTCACACCATGTTTACCATCGTAGCTCAAAATAGTGCGTTTGGTTACTTGCCTGTCGACACGTTTTTCACTGCTTCCAATGGTGATTCTATGCTCATCAACAACCGCTATTACAAAGATGTGTTTGTGTTGAGAAATGATAATACATACAACGCGTCGATTCTTTTTGCCGACAGTCTTTATTACAACAAACAACATGGACTTCTAAAACTATTCATGCACAATGGCGAAAACTATGCGATATATCCTTAGGCTGCTTTGGCTAGTTCCACTACTGGGTTTAGTGGCGTGTGGCGACGATTTCGCGTTATCCACTAAATACTACTACGTAAAACCCGAAAATAAAGCGTGGCTCGTAAACGATTCACTCATCGGTGTACCTTATGCTATGGTGGATAATAACGGCATTACCTACAATTTTACAGGCATAACCACTAGCCACAATTTCAGTGAAGGAATGTCGGGATTTCTCTTTATTCCAACTCAAAAATCCTATTGCGAATACTACTCTTCTACATCTGTATCGAACTATGGCACTTCATTTTCAATGTATGTGTACGCTTCATACACCAACGACAATAACGACGACATACACCTCTACCTGACAGGCGTTACCATGCATTGTTCGCTAGCGTCACGCGAGGTTACCTATTTTGGATGCGATGAAAACAATGTAGAATGGACTCAAACCGAAGAAAATACAACGACTAAAGTATTCGTAAACGTAGATAAGCTGAATTCTCTTACCGTGCAAAATCAGACCTACAACGAAGTTTTGCATTTTTATCTCAAAGATCCAATTGGCGTAATAAAACCAAACCAATGCACCGAGTTATATTATGCAAAAGGCATCGGTTTGATCAAATACAAGCTCAAAAGTAATATTGTATTTGAACGAGTTGCTAATTAAAATCATATTTTCATAAAAAATCCCCATCCTAAACAATAGGATGGGGATTTTTTATAATCGACGGAACTGCGAAAATTAATAACGTTTTTTACGCCAAGGTTTTTCGCTATTTGAAGCACTGCCACTACCACCATCATCACGGCGACGAGCTGGACGCTCGTTGTTTCGTCCATACGGGCGATCGCCACCACGACGGCTATCACGACGGTCACCTTGTTTTTTATCTGCACGGAACGGACGTTTATCATCACGATCACGATTTTCGACAATACCCACTTCGAGTGGACCACCATTATTGGCGAAAGCATGTAATACTTGATCAGCTTGATCGGCAAACACATCAAAGAAAGTGAATTTTTGCGTAATTTCAATATCGCCAATACTAATCGATTTGTCGTTGGTCACCTCATTGATAGAACTCAACACCGAACGGGTATTTGCGTTTTCACGCGTACCTATATTCAATTTCAAGCGCACACGTTGACCACGTTTTGAGCCACCATCACGACGACGGTCACCACCGCCATCACGGTCGCCACGACCAGCTCTTTCGGGACGGTCAGAGCGATCAGAACGACCTTCGCGACGATCACCACCACGAGTTGGATGTTCTGGTAAATTCAAATCTTCAGCGTTTTTATAATAATCGAGGAAACGATTAAATTCTAACGACACAAATCGACGAATAATTTCATCCTTCGATAAATATTCCAATTTGGATACTACGTGCGGCATAAATGGATCGATTTCACCCGAATTCACATCTACCGTTTCCATACGTTCAATCAAATGGAATAACTGACGTTTACAAATATCGATACCATTAGGAATAGTTTCCTGACGGAAGGTCTTTTTAATCATACGTTCGATATCACGAATACGATTGCGTTCACGCGAGTGGATGATTGACACCGAAACACCTGATTTATTGGCACGACCTGTACGACCACTACGGTGCGTATAAATTTCCACATCATCAGGTAAATTGTAATTGATAACGTGTGTTAAATCGCTCACATCCAACCCACGAGCTGCCACATCGGTAGCTACCAACAGTTGCAAATGACGTAAACGGAATTTACTCATCACGGTATCGCGCTGAGCTTGGCTCAAATCGCCGTGTAACGCATCGGCATTATAACCGTCGCCCATCAATTTTTCGGCTACTTCTTTAGTTTCCTGACGCGTACGACAAAAAACAATACCATATATATCAGGATTCATATCGACAATACGTTTCAACGCTAAATAACGTTGACGCGCTTGTACCATGTAATAAACGTGATCCACATTTTCGGCACCAGCATTACGTGTACCTACTGAAATTTCAGTAGAATCGTGCATGTATTTTTTCGAAATACGAGCAATTTCTGCTGGCATGGTAGCCGAGAATAATAACGTACGACGTTCAGCTGGTGTTTCTTGAAGAATCTTTTCAATATCTTCTTGAAAACCCATGTTCAACATTTCGTCCGCTTCATCGAGTACCAAATAACGTACATCGGCCAATTTTACTTTGCCGCGTTCAATTAAATCGATTAATCGACCAGGCGTTGCTACTAGAATTTGAGGTGCAATATCCAACTGACGAAACTGTACCATAATACTTTCGCCACCATACACGGGCACTACTTTCACGCCTTTTTGAAGACGTGAGTAATTTTTCAAATCTTTAGCAATTTGAATACATAATTCGCGAGTTGGTGATAAAATCAACGCTTGAATTTTCTTTTCCTCTGGTTTAATGAGGGTCAACAAAGGCAAACCAAAGGCTGCTGTTTTACCAGTGCCAGTTTGTGCCAAAGCGACTAAATCGCCCGATTGCTCAAGCATAAACGGAATAACCTGCTCCTGTACGGGCATAGGTGCTTCATAGCCGAGTTCAGCTATGGCTGTTAGAATCTCCGGACGGAGACCTAAATCTTCAAATTTTGTCATAAAAAATAATTTACACGTCGCTAAGTATCAGCTCGAAAATTCTTCCAATCGCACAAAGGCGTGTAAATCCTACAGAGAAGAAAGGGTCTCAAACCCAAGAATTTGATCAAGAGAATACGTCGGAACGTCTTGTTAAAAATAAGGGTGCAAAGGTAGTGATTTTTTTTGAAGTATGCACTATGAATCAATCAGATAAACAAAATCGTTAAAATCGTTTATCTAATTCATCATCGGCAATGATGGTTACAATCACTTTACCATCGGGGGTTACATTCGGATTTTGGCACGCAAAAAGACTGTCAATCAATTGATTCATCTCTTCCACCGCCATCGTTTTTTGTTTATTGCGAGCCGACGATTTAGCGACTTCGTAAGCTAATGATTCATATAATTCGGTATGAACACGTCTATTTTTATCGCTTACGCAGGTCAACATAGCATGCAAAACACCCAAAATATCCGATTCGTCAGTCATCAACGCAGGTACACCATTGATAGAATAAGCCTGTTTGCCAAATGGTTCGATATCAAAACCTAGTGCGCGTAAATCGGGCAACAACTCTTGAAACAACAACTGTTCATCGGGTGTTAATTCCAACACTTCGGGAAATAATGTTTGCTGCGACACACATTGTTGTAATTCCAATTGTTGCAAAACACGCTCAAACATAATACGTTCCATCGCACGCTGGCGATCGACCACCATCAAACCCGATTTCACGGTGGTGAGCAGGTAACGATTTTTGTAGGGAAATACATCGGCACGAGCTGACTCATCAAACAGTGGCTGATTTTGAGGCATCTCAACGGACTGTTCACGTTCTGGGCGATTGGTATACAACGTCTCCCAAGGCGTGTTAGTCGGTTTTGAATACGTAGATGTCGACTCGGTTTTAAACGGATTGTAGTTCGGATTGAATTGCACTTTAGGCGGCTCAATCGGTCCTTGCTGATGGGACAATATAGGTGGCATATCAATCAATCCTTCGGTATCAAAATCAATAGATGGCGCCACATTAAATTTACCCAACGCCTCTTTCACACAAATCATCAAAATGCTCCACAAATCACGCTCATTTTCAAATTTAATCTCCGTTTTGGTGGGATGAATGTTCACATCAATTTCGGCTGGATCGATATCGAAAAAGATGAAATACGACGGATTAGTATCGGGTTGCAACATCCGTTCGTACGCCTGCATCACCGCTTTATGAAAATAGGGATGACGCATATAACGCCCATTGACAAAGAAATATTGGTAATTTGTTTTAGTCGCAAATTCAGGTTTACCCACAAAGCCTGAGATATTTCCCAAAGCCGTTTTGGCTTCAATTTGCACCAATTGCTGACTGATATTGCGCATTTTTTTACCGAAAACCGCTGTAATCCGTTGACGGATATTGGACACGGGCAATTCATATACACAATCGGAACCATTGAACAATTCAAAATGAATATCGGGATAAACCAACGTAATACGTTGAAATTCTTGAATGATATGACGCATTTCTGCATCATCCGATTTCAAAAATTTACGTCTGGCTGGTACATTGTAAAATAGATTTTTAACCAAAAACGACGTGCCAGAATCGCACGAAATAGGTTCTTGTTTCACCACCGTGGAGGCGGCTATTTCGATGAGCGTACCATACTCCTTGTCGGCTGTTCGTGTACGCAGTTCCACCCCAGCCACAGCAGCAATTGAAGCCAACGCTTCACCACGAAATCCCATGGTACGAAGTGAAAACAGATCGTTTGCTTGTTGAATTTTAGAGGTAGCGTGGCGTTCAAACGACATCCGCGCATCCGTTTCGGACATGCCTTTGCCATTATCTATCACCTGAATGGTGGTACGCCCAGCGTCCTTTATCACCACTTGAATCTTTGTGGTGCCAGCATCGATGGCATTTTCCATCAATTCCTTCACCACCGAAGCAGGACGTTGAATAACCTCACCTGCCGCTATTTGGTTGGCTACTGCATCGGGTAATAAATGGATAATGTCGCTCATAAAAAAATGTAAAACTAAATCACAAACTCAAATACGCGCTGCTGGTCAAATAAAGCACAGCAGCCAAGGCTAATAATACCAAAACAATAACAAACAAACGCACATTGGAACGACGACGTTCATTGTGCATATCAGGCGTTTCATCAGGTTGTTCCCAACGACCACGACGAAATGAGCCACGTTTAATACTAGCTTTATAGGGTTCATTTTCATCACGTTCTCCCAAATCTTTGCGCACACGTTCTAAGCGTTCTTTTCGCTCTTCCTCTTCGGGATTCCAATAAATAGGACGATGATAAAATGCCCGTGGTTTGGGCGTTTTTACAAACGTAAATTTAAACATAATCGTATGAATTTAAAACCGTTTTCTTACACAAAATCCTTGCCTAAACGAGCCTCAACATCGTTGAAATATTGACGCAATTTGTGTTCCTCATCTTTCTTACAAATGAGTAACACATTGCCCTCTTCCGCTACTAAATAATTATCTAAATCTTGCACAACCGCCACTTTTCCAGAAGGTAATACAATCAAATTGTTTTTACAATTATATAATTGAGATTCACCATGTAAGGTAGCATTCCCAACCTCATCTTTATCGGCCAATTCGTATAACGAGCTCCAAGTTCCTAAATCAGACCAACCAAAATCGGCCATCATTACATACACATTTTTGGCTTTTTCCATGATACCGTAGTCAATGGAAATATTAGGACATAACGAATAAACTTTATTCACAAAAGCTTGCTCTTCGTCGGTATTGTAAACAGCAGCACCTGCTGCAAATTTTTCAGCCACTTCTGGCAAATACGTATTGAACGCTTCTAAAATAGCATCTAAATTCCACAAAAACATACCCGAATTCCAGTAAAATTCACCACTCGATACAAAAATTTTTGCCATTTCGAGATTTGGTTTTTCGGTAAATGTTTTCACTTTGCGCAACAAGCCACCGCCTTCGTCAATTTGAATGTAACCGTAACCCGTTTCTGGACGCGTAGGTTTCATACCCAACGTTAATAACGCATTGTTATTTTGAGCAAATGTCAATCCTTCGCGCAATACCCGCACATACACATCTTCGTTGGTAATGAGGTGATCAGAAGGCACCACCAAAATGGTCGCTTTATCGGTACATGCTTTGATTTTATGTACGGCATAAGCAATACATGGCGCGGTATTACGACGTAAAGGTTCCAACAAAACTTGTTCAGGTTTCAATTCGGGCAACTGCTCCAAAATCAAGTCGCGGTAGGCTTGATTGGATACAATGTAAATATTTTCAGTAGGAATAAGGCCACGAAAGCGCTCGAACGTCATTTGTAGTAACGAACGACCTGTACCCAAAAAATCTAAAAACTGTTTGGGCTTATTGGTGCGACTAAAGGGCCAAAAACGGCTTCCAACGCCACCCGCCATAATAATGCAATAGTTGTTTTTCATGCCAAGATATTGAGTTATAATTGATTATTTTATTTCAAATAACTGTGCTAAAATACACATTTTTTCAGACGCTCACAAACTATTTTTAGAAAACATATTAACTGGCTTATTATCAAAATAATGACTATTAAATATAGAAGAGCACACGCTACCAACCACACACTACTTCCTAACTGAACATCGCGGCAGCTATTACAAACAAAAATAGAGTCCATTTACAACAAAATACACCTTATTATACACAAGGAAAAAAAATGATTAAAAAAAGAAAAAAAAGACTCCAAAAAGTGTCAAAAAAAACTTATTTTTTTTCTCAATTTTTATATTTATTAACTATTTTAACATTCATTAAATACTGATTAACAAATAGTTACATATAAAAAACAGCAAATAGTTACGCCTAAAAAGACTCCCTAAAAATAATTTGGTAACTTTGCACGATTATAGAAGATACACCACGGATGTTTATGAATCGATGTATAACACAAATTATCAACGAATTATCTGAAATTTCATGTCAATATTTACGACTGAGACTAAAGACAATCGGCTGTATCATTTTTTAATCCTTTATCCATGTTTGTTGGCGTGAGTAATAACACTCACCGAAAACCAAATTTTTGTTTTAAAAACCACTATGACTAATTTTATAACAATGAATAAGCGAATTTTATTAGCACTCTGTTTAATAGCTGCAAGTTTACAAGGACTCTTAGCACAAAGCTATGTACTAAATGACAATACAAGTTGGAAGTTTAAGAAAAACACAAGTAAAACATACACCTTATCATGCCCCGGAAAAACATTATCATTCGATATTTATCTACCCGGCTCTTGCACAGGAACACTAACTATAAAAGATGATAATGGCAATCAAATCTATTCACAAAATCTTTATTCTATTGCCAATCTATTCTCCGGAAAAACCGTATCTATTACCTCTTTATTCATAAATCAAGCTGCAAAACAAATTATATTTAGCATTGGTGAGGGCACTTTAGAAAAAACTGTTTCCAATGTAAAAGTTACTCGGCTCACCTATGTAGAATCCACTGTCAATCCAATTATTTGTGGAGCATTGGAAGTGCTACAATCTTCGACCGACACTAAATTTTCAGTCAATTGGTGCGATGTAGAACCAATGACACTCACCTTAGACAATACGACAGATTTTGCATTAAGTACAACCTCCATCGAATCCTCCACGTGCGCTTACGGCACGGAATCGGATATTATTATCGACTTTCACCCACAAACCAAAGGCGACAAAACCGCTACCGTTACCATATCGGATGCCGATAATAAAGTTTGGGGAACCGTTACCATCACTGGACATGGCGACGGATTACCACAAACTATCTCTTGGTGGGATCCAGACGTCACTATGCTTTCGCGCGGTGACACCATTGGCTCAAACGAAAGTCCCTTTGTGCAAGCTTCTAGTGGTTTGGCACTCACCACACTCACCTCGAGTGATGAAAATGTGCTAAAAATTGAAGGCGGCAAACTGATTGCTGTCGCAGCAGGCACAGCCACTATCACGGCATATCAGGCAGGTACAAGCACCATCAGCGAAGCAACTGCCACTTTAACAATAGAAGTAACCAATTTGCTCACGCAACGCATTACATGGGCACAAGGTTTAAACTTCAAATGGGGCGATGCTGCAACCTCATTAACCGCCACTTCATCGAGCGGATTACCGATAACCTACGAATTGGTAGACAATGCAAATAATGTGGTAACACTTGTTGGTAACACCGTCAATATATCAACTTCTAAAGCAGGAACTGCCACGATTAAAGCCGTACAAGCTGGCGACGCTACTTATGCCGCCACTTCGTACTTACGCACGTTGCGTGTACGCGACCCGAACGCAAGTTGTCTGAACGAGCCATTTGGGGTAGATGACCCAAACAGATATACACAAAATGGCGTGTCTTCAGGTATAATTCATACTTATAACATTGTTGGTCCACCAGACATGTTGTATTTTAATGCAATGGTAAACCGAATATTAGGGTTTAACCAAAATTGTGACTTTACCATTCAACAATATATAAATGGGTCTTGGACAGATGTTAAAACTATAACTGCAAATAGCACAGATACTCAATATTCGTGTAAACTTAACAAAGATGCAAAACAAGTACGCTTTAACATTTCTTATCATACGGCAAAGAGATTTGTCTCAAACGTTCAAGTAACCCGTGCGCATTTTATTGAAAGTGAACCTACTAGCATTACCATTGATGGCCAATTTGAAACCACGACTAAAAAAACAGTAAAAGTCACTTACTCCAACATACAAGACGTAGTAGATGTAAAAATGGCTAGTAACAATGCGGAATTTTCAGTTTCGCCAAGTTCATTTGCAGGAAACGATTGCGGTGAATATGGAACCATCAGTCTGCTTTTATCCTACACGCCTGAAACAATGGACAGCGATAAAGACACCATTATTGTTAGCAATACCAAAGATGGTGAAATTAGAATACCTATTTCCACAACCGTTCAAAAACGGGCACAATACATCAGTTGGGCATTGCGCGATTCGCTATCTTCCACTCAGACCTATACACTGAATAAAGTAAATCCTGTATCAAGCTTGCCAATTACATACACCTTTTCAGATGAATCAATTTTAAAATTAGATGCCAACAATAAATTAGTATTTTTACAAGTAGATACAGTTGTAACCATTACCGCCACTTGTGCTGGTAACGAAAATTACCTCGATGCAGAACCTATTATAAAAACCATTCGTATTTTTAAAGGATTACCAGTTCTCACACTGCCTACGGCTGGCGACACCATTTATTTCGGTCAAAAACTAGGTTTGATACCTTTAATTGGTGGCTGTGCAAAAGACCTGAGTGGCGACACAATAAAAGGTGCATTTAGATGGAGAAACTATCTGGAAGTACCAAATGCAGGCAATCCTGTATTATGTGCCGTTACATTTATCCCTGAAAATAGTGCGGTTTATGGAGATGTTTCAGATTTCATTCCAGTGATTATACTCAAATTGCCACAAACTTTAGAATGGACTATGCCCGACAGCATCGGGATACTCGATAGCATTACACTCGACGCACGTGTACCATCGGGATTAAAAATTAGTTACAGCCTCACAGGTGATGGCACTAGCTACGCCTCGATAGGCGCCAATAACGAACTAAAATTAACTGCCACCACAGCAGCTCTAGGAAAATCGTTAACCATTACCGCTTGGCAAGTTGGCAACCACAATTATTTGCCATCCGACACTGTTTCTTACACAGTCGTGATTCGCAAAACCATAGCCGACTTCTTCGCTGCCACAGAACCAACAGAATATGGCAAACGATTAAATGACATTGTCGTTTATGTTGATCATAATGTATCAGGCACTTGGAGTTACGATGACACAAGCAATCCAACATTAGACGCTTGTCATTACAATCTGTCGGCAACGTTCACGCCAACTAATCTGGATTTGTGTGATCGTAGTCACGTTGAAATTCCTGTAAACATCACCGCCATTCCAACTACGATTAACACGATACCTACAGCTAGTGCTTTAGTAGAAGGGCAATCACTCGCACAAGCAAACTTAACAGGCGGCAGTGCTAGTGTAGCTGGAACATTTATGTGGAAAAAAACAACTATGGTTCCTCCAGTTGGTGAAAATCAAGAATTTGATGTAATATTTACGCCCGATTCGAAAAATTACGCAACAGCAACGTGTAAAGTGACTGTAACTGTCACAGCTAAACCGTAATAATCAGGCATTAATTAATTTACAGAACATTAAAAGACAAAAATGAAAACAACTATATTTGGTCGTATGAATAGACAGAAAACAATCATAGTGTCTTGTTTATTGGCGCTAAGTACCAGCCTATTTGCACAACAACTACCAGATGCGAGTTTTGAGAATTGGGGTAGTTCATTCAACGGAGATGCTCAACTAGTCAACTGGAATGGTTCCAATGTAACACAGGCAGGCTTTAAATTTACATTTTTATATTCAGATGCAGGACGCACTGGTGGTAAATGTGCGCGCATTGCAGATAAAGAAGTAGGTGCAGCGGGTATCACGGAACCAGCTCCTGGCTATATGGCACTCGGTCAACCATGGAGTTATTTGGAAAGTATCACTAAAATTGGTGAAGCAACTGCAGGAACAGATGGTGGTATTAGTTTCAAATTCCGCCCCGACACCATGGCGGTGTGGATTAAACGAACAGGAAATAATACCGACAAGGAATATTACAATGTACTCTTCTATTCATGGAAAGGCAATTCTATTGGAACGAGTTATACAGGGAAAAATGGAGGTTGTACGTCTACGATGCACACCAATGAAGAATCGGATATTCGTCAAGCCTTGAACGGAAACACGTGTAATACAAGCACTTTTGCCATTCAGATAGCAGAAGGCTGGGTTAAAGAGAAAAAAACATATGGCGATTGGACACGTATTAAAGTGCCGATTTACTATATTAATGACGAAATCCCATCGATGTGTAATGTTATTTTATCGGCAGGTAATTACCCTAATTTCCGAGCAAATAGCGGACTTTATCCAGGCAATACACTTTATGTAGATGATGTTGAATTAATATATAGCTCAGCCATCAACGAACTATACGTTAATAATAAAAAATGGGCTGGCTTTGATCCAAACTTAAATCACGGCGAAGAACAAACCTACGCATTAGGTTTGGGCGTTACCACTGTACCAACTATTTCTGGAAAACGTGGCTCAGGTTCTATCACCAACTGTAAAGGAACATCAGCTAGTTTTACAGGACGCACGCTTTCTGGCAATGAAATCACCATCACCAACGCTACGGAAGTGGGCGGAACTGCTGGTAAAAATATCACTACAATTGTGGTAAAAGCCGAAGATGGCTCGTCTACTTCCACATACAAAATCAAATTTGTAGCAGAACAATCAACTAATTGCCGTCCATCTAACATCACCTACAACGTAGCAGGAACCACTACGAGTATTCCTAATTTCAGTGGATTTGTAACCAGTTACAATATAGAGTTACCATACGGAACAGCCGCCATTCCAACTATTGAGGCCATAAAAGGAGACGATGGACAAGAATTTGTGTACACACAACCAGCCACATTACCAGGAACAGCCACTGTAAAAGTGACGGCAGCTGACAAAAATTATTCGGCCACATACACCATTAACTTCTCGGTTGGTCAACTAGATGACAATAAACTAACAGACATCAAAATTGGTGGTAATTCATTACCGGGCTTTGCACCTACCAAAACGAGTTACACCGTAGAAATGCCACTAGGCACTACAACCTTACCAACCATTGAGCCTATTTCGGCGTATGCTACAGGCATACAAACCATTACAACCGAAAATACAGTAACAATTGCTGGTGAAACTTGTACGGGAACTTACAATATTTCGGTAAAAGCACCAGGTAACGCTACGGTTCGTATTTACAAATTATCATTCAAAATCACAGCATCTACCTACTCATATTTAAAAGACATAAAAATTGGCGGCACTTCTATGGAAGGATTTGATCCTACCACGCTGGCTTATGCTTATGTTCTACCTCAAGGAACCACCGTATTACCAACCATTGAGGCCGTGAAAGGCGATGCGTACCAACAAACCCCAGTCATCGAAACCGGCGGCGTAGATGGAATTACAAAAATTACCGTTACAGCAGCAAGTGGTACTCAAAGTATTTATCGTATTACATTTAGTACTCCAAAATCATCTAATGCATTATTACAAGATTTGAAAGTAAATGGTACCACACTGCCTAATTTCGACCCGAACACACTCACCTACAACTACGAATTCCCTATTGGAACAACCAATTCACCAACAGTAACTTATACAGCAGGCGATGCTTTCCAAACCATTACAAAAACGGATGGAGGATTGAACGGTTCCACGCGTATTATTGTACAAGCACAAAATGGTACTGTCAAAACATACGTTATCAACTTTTCGGTAGCGCGTGCGGATAACACAACCTTATTGGACATTAAAATTGGCGGTGTAAGTATTCCAAACTTTGATGCTAATACCTACAACTATACCTATAAATTGGAACGTGGAACAACCACTCTTCCTGCCATAACATACACCGCACACGACCCATTCCAGACTATTACCGTACGTAACGGTGGCATCGATGGCGAAACAAAAATTATCGTTAAATCGCAAGTAGGCACATCCGCTACCTATGTCATAACTTGTTCTGTGGACATATCATCAAATGCCTCATTACAAGGTATTTTTGTTGCTGGAACAGCGCTTAACGGATTCAATCCAAATGTATTCACGTATTCCTATGATTTACCAATAGGCACAACTACACTGCCCGCCATTACTTGGACGGCAGGCGATGCCTACCAAACAATTACAAAGATAGATGGTGGATTAACTGGCACATCATCTATCGTAGTACGTTCGGAAGATGGTACAAAAACGAATACTTACCGCATCACATTCGCGGTGGCACAAGCTAACAACGCCACACTTAACGACATTCAAATAGGTGGCGTAAGTATTGCTGAATTCCAACCTAACACGATGGAATATAGCATTATGCTAGAACGTGGTACTACTATTTTGCCACCTATTACCTACACATTACACGACGAATGGCAAAAAGTACGTGTTGTTTCAGCCGGTGTTTCGGGCGATACACGTATTATTGTGACAGCACAAACTGGCGCTACTGAAACTTATACAATTCACTTTTCAGTTGACAAATCTACCAACTGTCAATTATCTGGTATCCAAGTAGGAAATGTGGCGTTAGTTGATTTCAATACCGCAGTATTGAGCTACCAATATACACTCAAAAGTGGAACTACTACTCTACCTGAGATTACCTATACTAAAGGCGACGAAGCACAAAAGGTGATTCTCACGAAAGGTGGTATCAATGGAGCCACAACCTTACGCGTAGTAGCTGAAAGTGGAGCTGAAATGACTTATACGATTAATTTTAGTGTCGAAAAGTCTGAAAATGCTTTCTTAAAGAATATTTTCATAAACGATGTAGCCATTGTTGGATTTGATAAAAACATTTTCAACTACACCTACCGTTTGAAAGCCGGCGAAACTACCTGTCCAAAAATATCGGTAGAAAAAGATTTGGGACAAAGTGTTTCCATTTCAAAACCTTTACTTACTGGGGAAGTACGAATTGTGGTAACGCCTGAAAGTGGTGGTAGTAACACCTACATTATCAAAGTAATGCTCGATTTATCGGACAACACCGCACTTAACACACTGCAAGTAGATGGTCAACTGATTGCTGGTTTTTCTGCTGATAAACTAGAATACACCTACGATTTACCAACTGGCACACAAGTTCTTCCTACTGTTACTTATACAGTCAGCGAAGCAACTCAAAAAATAGCCATCACTAAAGGTGACACCACCTACGTACGGGTAGAAGCAGCCGATGGTTCTGAAAGCATTTATACGATTTATTTCAACAAACAAAAATCGAACAATGCCCAACTAGCAGATTTGAAAGTAAATGGCTTATCACTTGCTGGTTTTGATGCTAACACCTTGGAATATGACTACGAATTGGCACGTGGAACAACCGCCTGTCCAAGTGTAGAAGCTATCAAAGGCGATGCAACACAAAATGTATCGATATCGGCTCCTGTTATAGCAGGAAATTGTGAAATCAGAGTGGTTTCTGAAACGGGTATAGAAACACTTTATACCATCAAATTCCATTTTAATGAATCAACCATAAGCACGTTAACCGCATTAAAAGTAGATGGCACCGACTTACTTGAAAATGGAACGCTCGATTATACCTATCAATTAGCGTCTGGCACGACCGTATTGCCAACCATCGAATACGAAAAAGGCGATGCACAACAAACGGTAACCATTTTAAATAATGGCGTGAATGGTAAAACATCGGTGATTGTAAAAGCTGAGAATGGTAATGTAACAACCTACACCATCCATTTTGCAGTAACCAAATCGAATGCCGCCACCCTACAATCATTAAAATTAGATGGCGTAGCGTTAGCAGGATTTACTCCTAACACGTTCAATTATGTCTATACATTAGCATTTGGAGCAACACATGCACCTATCGTTACAGCTGTTGGCACAGAACCAACACAACAAATACTGATTACCGATGCTCCAGCATTGGAAGGAACTGCACATGTCAAAGTAGTGGCTCAGGATGGTACTATTGGAACCTATAGCGTAAAATTTGTGTGTGCACAACAAACTAACGTAACCCTAAAAAACATAACAGCGAATGGTATCGCCATTACTGGGTTTGATGCGAATCAAACTAGTTATACCATTGACTTAGAATCTGGCGCAGCAGCTCCTACTATTGCATTCGAGGCATATGACACAACACAAATGATTGCCGTAGCCGATGCAGGCTTGAATGGTGTAAAACTAGTTGTTACCGCACAAAATGGAGATCAGCGTGTGTATGACATCAAGTTTAATATGCTACCTAGTACCAATGCTTTATTAACTGATTTACAACTCTATAATGGTAATGAATTCAAATCGTTAGCTGGATTTGATGCAAACACATTAGAATACACCCAATCATTAGAATGGCGCACCAAAAACGTACCTGCGATTCATCCGATTTCGGCACACGCAGGACAAACTGTGACAATTACATACGGAGCTATAAACGATACAACCCGTGTACACGTTGTGGCACAAGACGGCGTGACTTTCAAAGATTATGCTATCTATTTCCCAGTTATAACATCGAATATTGCGACATTGAGCGATCTTTCAATTGATGATGCCGAACTATCACCAGCTTTTGAATCTACACAATTTAATTATGTAGCGACGTTAAATTATGGCACAACCAGCATTCCTGCTATTCGTTGGTCTCAAGGCGAAGATTTTGGAAAACAACTCATCGAACAAAAAGTTCAAATTATAGCTCCAAGTTTACGCGACACGGCACATGTGGTTATCACCGCAGAAGATGGTTCGCAACAAACTTACAATTTGACATTTGTCATTCGTGAAAGTGGTAAACCAAACGTGTTACAATCTATTTTTGTGGATAAATACCATTTTGATGGCACCACATCTCAAACCGAATTTACAGTGGAATTACCATTTGGTTCTACCACCATGGGCGATATCAAAGTCGTGAAGACATATCCAGAACAAACAGTTTTAATCGACAACGGAGGTGCTTATGCTCCAACTACAATCACCGTAAAATCGAACCAAAAAGATGTAGCCGACGCTATTTACACGCTCATTCCAACGATTGCCAAACCACAAGCTGTACTAGCAAGCATCAATGTTAATGGGAATCCTATTAGTGATTTTAATCCTTATAAATATCAATACATTGTCAATGTGGCTAATACCGAAGGTGAAATCCCAACATTGGAATACACGAACAATACCACCACTTCGGCTATTGAGGACTTTGCAAACGGAGTAAAAAGTGCCACCATTAAAGTCACAGGGAAAGATGATGGTAGTAGCAATACATACAAAATTATGTATTACTATACCACTGATGTGCTTCCAAATGGTGAATTTGTCAATTGGTCAAATGCAACGACCTATACGTCCGCAAAAAAACCAGCAGGTTGGTCTACCATTGCAGATGTTGTAGGCGCTACAGATATCAAAAGCAACGCCACTATTTTTGGATTACCAATCGGTAGCCTCTTTACTGTAGGCACTTACAAACCTGACGGTGCAGTAACCCTATCGGGTGACAAAGTACGTTTAAGAACGATTTACGATAGTAATCTCAAAGGCTCTATCCCTGGCTTAATCACGTTGGGTGAAATTACAGCCAAATTAGGTATGGAAGCCACTACCACAGATGTGGCAGGCGGTATTTTGTTCCGCAACACACCTGATATGGTATCCATGCGCTATCAACCCATTTCGAAATCAAATGTTAGTAGCTCGCATTTTGTCTATTCGCTCAATAACGGTGCCTACAAAAAAGAGTTTACCGACAACAACTTTAACAACACGTGGAAAATCATCGACTTGCCGTTATTAGACAATTCGGTAGAAGCACCAGCCATGATGAATATTATCATCAACAGCTGTGAAGCAGAAAATTCGAGTTCATTATCGAGCAACGCTTCTTCTGAAATGTTTGTCGACTGGATTCATTTGTCGTACAACAGTAAAATTGCCAAAATTTTAGTGAATGGCAAAGCAACTAAAGGTTTTAGAGGACAATATGATGGAGGCTGGGTACAAGCCGTAAATGTAGATACCGACTTACAAGGTGAACCAATATTGAGTTTCGTAGGCGAAGTTGCCGACCAAGAATACAGTTACTATTTTGATGAAGAAGTTGAAAACTGTAGCGGTTCTAAAACTCGTGTAGCTTACATCACTTCTAAAGCAGAAGATGGCACATTGAGTCACTATGTGGTAAACTTAAATCGCCAACTTTCGGCGAATGCCAACTTAACTTCGATCATCGTAAACAACCAATTAGTGGCAGGTTTTGCACCAAATACAACCTATTACACGGTTGTAACGAATCCACTGTATGTGCCAGACGTAACCGCCGTACGTGGCAATATGTATCAAACCATTACATACGATTCAATTTCTAACGAATTGGCCATAATCAAAGTAAAAGCTGAAAACGGTACCGAAAAAACATACACACTGCATTTTGTAAAAGCAATGAATGCAGATGCTACGTTGAAAAACATCACCGTAGAAGGTGCCACAGATTTTGCATTTGCACCAAATACTACCAATTACGTAGTAAAATTACCTGCTGAAACGGGATTACCTAATGTTACATTCGCCAAACAAAGCGATGGACAAGTGGTGAACATGATGGTTGATACCATCACTACCCTATTGACAACGGCTGAAAACGGAACAGATACAAAAACCTATACCATTACATTTGAATTAGGCAATGCATCTACCACCTCTGGTAAGTTGACCGAAATCAAAATAGATGGTATTCCTGTAACTGGCTTTAATAAAGATAACGCTAATTACGAAAGTGCTAAACGTGCCGCAGTGGACTTTGTAAGAGAATTTGCCACAGACACGGTTACACAAATTATGACAGCCGATTCCATCGTATGGCAGGTATCTGGTAACGAACGTCATGATTACAAACTCAGATTTACCAAAGAATTATCGAATTCAGTATTCTTGAAAACGATTTTGGTTGGTAATGACACATTAGAACTCTTTAATAGTTACGAAACCAATTATGAAATAACTAGTGCATCTCTCGAAAACATGCAGGCTGTTTATGCAGAAGAAGGTCAAGTCATCGATGCACAATTTGAATTAGGCGACTCGGATTATCTCGGCACGTTCAAATTCATCATTACAGCTGCCGATGGAGTAACTAAAGATTCGACGATGGTACGCGTAAAACGCCTAAAATCAAACAATGGTAAATTAAACGCCATTTTACTGAACGACGAACTTATACGTATCAATGGAACTGGCTATAATTCAACTAGCGATTTCAACGCCGACAAGACACAATACACCATCACCTTACCATGCACCAACCCAAAACTAGCTAATCCGAAAATGCCAAATATCGAAGCGATTGCTGGTGCCAACGGACAACATATCAGTATCGAACAAAATGGCATCAATGCTACATCGTATATTGTGGTAACGCCTGAAGATGGTTCTGTAGAAAATGAAATGAGTTACGAATTGACCGTGGTTGTTGCTAAATCTAACAACAACAAGTTATCGAACATTGTAGTCAACGGTGACGCAGTAGCAGATTTCCAAGCAGATAAATTCACATACACCGTTGATTTAGCTAACAACAACGTGCCAACAGTAGAATTTGTCACAGAAGATCAATTCGCTACGATAACGCCTCTTGTGTCGCAAGATTCTGCCCTACTCATTGTAAAAGCAGAAGATGGCACAGAGCAAACCTATCGTGTGCAGTTCAACATCGCTCCAATTTCAAACAATGCTAATTTGAGTGATTTGAAAGTAAACGGAACGACCATATCAGGTTTCAGTGCTAGTGTGTTGAACTATAACCTCACATTAGCGCAAGGTACAACCACCGTGCCAAGTATCGAAGCATTCAAAGCACACGATGGTCAAACACTTGATATTGTGAAAAATGGGGTAAATGATACCACCTTTATCACCGTGACCGCTGAAGATGGCATAACGACACAAACTTACAAAATCGCATTCAGTGTCACTAAATCACACAATGCCGATTTAGCAGGCATTTCGGTGAATTACCAACCAATTGCCACGTTTGTTGCCAGCGACTTACGTTATCATGTGGTGTTACCAACCACTATGACACCAAATGTTATTGGCGTGAAAGCAGAAAGTACACAACGTATTGATAAAACCATTTACGGAACCGATTCTGTTAATCTCAAAGTGACCGCTGAAGATGGCATCACCACCAAAACATACGTAGTCACATTCGAAGTTCAGGCTGCTCAAAACGCTTATTTAGGAGGTTTACTTTTAAATGATGTCACCATTGATGGCTTTGACTCGAACACCTTTAATTATGTGGTAACATTGCCTGCTGGTTCTACAGTTACTCCAGAAGTAACCGCTATTAGTGGTAGTAATGGACAAAATATCATCATCACCAACAACGGTGTACGTGATACCACCACCATTGTAGTAACAGCACAAGATGGCATTACAAAACTCACTTATACTGTATTCTTCGATGTAGAATTATCAGACATCGACACATTGAGTATGATTAACTTGAACGGAGAAGCATTAGCGGAATTTGATGCCAACACCGCCGTGTACAACATCACTTTACCAGTGGGAACGCGTACCTATCCTGCCATTACGTGGGAAAAAGGTGATCGTATGGAATACACAGCGCTTGACACCGTGAATTTAACGAAATACAATGCTTCGTTTGGCGTACGTGTTGAATCTGAAAAATTCCATGCTACAGGAAGTGGTAATTCACGCACATACAGAGTGAATTTCACCATCGAGAAATCGGCTGTTGATACGCTGGCGATGATTTACGTCAAAGGCGATTCAGTTGATTCATTCCGTGGTAATACGCTGCAATACACCATGGTATTACCTGTTGGTACACGCGTAGTTCCAACTATTGAATATACGGCTGCCGATACGTTACAAACCATTGTAGTAGAACCTGTGGATGTTGATCTTTCAGATTACGTGGCACAAACCAACATCAAAGTGACAGCCGAAAATGGCAATCAAAACGTATACGAATTGCACTTTACGGTAGCCAAATCAACGATTGACACCTTGAAAAATTTAACAATTAATGGTTTGAGTATTGCTACAACAGGTTCTAATTACACATCGGATAAAGCATTTGCGGGCAATACCTTCGAATACCATGTGCAATGGGCTATCGGTTCGGCTAAAAATCCGTTACCTGAAATTGAATTCGAAGTGGGCGATACGTTACAAACGGTTCAACCTCAAAGTATAACCGTAAGTTCATTGAGCGACACCATTTCGATTGTGGTGAAAGCTGAAAATGGTAACAGTAACACGTACACCATTTATCAACAATTGCTCCATTCGGAGGTTGATACGTTGGCTATGATTTATGTAAACGATGCGCAAGTGGCAACATTCAATGCCGACACGCTGACTTACAATTTAACATTGCCAGTGGGAACACGCGTATTACCAAAAATCGAATTCGACAAAGGTGATGCTTGGCAAACAGCTGTATTGAATACCGTTTCAACAGATAAATACGCATCGACATTTGAAATCAACGTGACCGCCGAAAGTGGTAAACAACGGACTTACACCTTGTATTTCACGGTGGCGAAATCAACAGCCGACACGTTATCAATGATTACTATCGATGGTTTACCGCTAGCTGGATTCAATCCACAAGTTGGTTCGTACAACTACACATTGCCAATCGGAACAAGTGAACTCCCTGTTATTGCTTACGAATTGGGTGATAGTTTACAAACCGTTCAGGTAACCAGCAATGGTGTAAATGGTGCTTATAACATCACTGTAACATCTGAAAACGGCACACAAAATGTGTATGTCATTAACTTTACGGTGGCAAAATCGAACAATGCTTATTTGAATAACATTTTCTACAACACCACACAGGCGGTAGACAATTTCGATGCAGAATTGTTTAATTACACCATTAAATTACCATACACCACTGGAACGGTACAAGTACCAGAAATTACGGTTGAAAAAGGCGATGCTGGACAAAGCGTACAAATTACACAAGCCGCCACATTGAATGATACCGTCATTATAACAGTTACGGCTGAAGACAACGTAGCAACGGCTACCTATCGTGTCGCGTTTGAATTATTGAAATCGAACAACGCCTTGTTGAACATGATTTATTTGAATGGCGAAAAAGTAGATAGTGTTGCAACTGGTTTCAAAACAAACATCAGCTTTGTTCCAGAATCGTTTGAATACGCTATCGAATTACCATTTGGCACCACTACTCTACCAACTATTACATGGGAAGGTCAAGTGCCAAATTACAAATCGATTACACTGGCAACGAATGGCATTAATGGCACCGCTATTATTACCATAGTTTCTGACGATGAATCGAATACCAATGAATACAACTTAACATTCAGCGTGGCTAAATCAAGTAATTACAAGTTGGCTGATTTGTTGGTGAATGGCGTCACTATCGCAGGCTTTAATCCTGACACATTGAGTTACACCATTGTTTATCCTATTGGAACCGATTCAACTGCGCTTATTACGGCTACCAACGTGACGTATGTAGCTGGTGATGCTGGACAAACGGTAGTTGTATCACAGGAAAGCCCAACCATGATTTTGGTAACTGTGACGGCTGAAAATGGCGCCACACAAGTGTACGTTATCAAACTTGAAATTGCGCGTTCTAACAACTCGTTATTGAAAGATATCAAATTAGATGGCGTGTCGTTAAAAGACTTTGAACCAACGATATTTGAATACACATTCTTGTTATTTAACGGAAAATCTATTCCTGAAATAGAAGCCATAAAAGGTGAGGAATCGCAAACAACACAGATTACCATTAACCCTGTGGGCGAATTTACCTACATCTTTGTGACTGCTGAAGATGGTTCAGAATCAGTTTACAAAATTGATTTCCGTTACTCGACCCAAAACCCAGGAGACGCTCCAACTAAAGATGATGTCTATTGGATGCCGCTTGGCAATGGAACATTTAAAGCGAGCACATGCCGTAATAACGTGAGAGTGGCCGTATTCACACCATCAGGTCAATTAACCGAGATACGCGACGTGCCAGTGGCCGATCCAAACGATAACATTAAAGAGGCTGGTTCTGCGGGTACCATCTTTAATTACCAAAAATCAGGAAAAGTCTATATCTATGTATTCTACTTCAACGACAAAGCAATTGTCACACAAGGAAAATTCATTTATTAAGACGATTTCATTCTAAAAAAAGGTCAGAGCATACGTTCTGACCTTTTTTGTAGCACGACTGAACAAAAAGTCACAACTTTTTGTTATCTTTGCAGCCCTAAAAACCATATAAAATATAAGATTACAAGATGTTTGAAAGTTTAAGTGAACGCCTCGAACGCTCGTTCAAAATACTCAAAGGACAAGGTAAAATTACCGAAATCAATGTAGCAGAAACATTGAAAGATGTACGTAAAGCATTGTTAGATGCCGACGTAAACTACAAAGTAGCTAAAACGTTTACCGACGATGTGAAAGCCAAAGCGCTCGGTCAAAACGTATTGCTTGCGGTGAAACCTAACGAATTGATGGTCAAAATCGTACACGATGAGTTAGCACAACTCATGGGTGGCGAGCATGTGGACATCAACATCAAAGGCAATCCAGCCGTTATTTTAATGTCAGGTTTGCAAGGTTCTGGTAAAACTACGTTCTCGGGCAAATTAGCCAATATGCTCAAAAACAAACGTGGCAAAAAACCACTGTTGGTGGCTTGCGACGTGTACCGCCCAGCTGCTATCGAACAGTTACGTGTAGTGGGCGCACAAATTGGCGTTCCAGTGTATAGCGAACTCGACAGCAAAAGTCCGATTGACATTGCACAAAACGCGATTAAACAAGCTAAAAAAGACGGCAACGATGTCGTTATTATCGATACCGCGGGTCGTTTGGCTGTAGACGAACAGATGATGAACGAAATTGCCGCTATCAAAGCCGCTGTTTCGCCACACGAAATTCTGTTTGTAGTTGATTCCATGACTGGACAAGACGCCGTGAATACCGCTAAAGAATTCAACGAACGTTTGAATTTCGATGGTGTGGTATTGACCAAACTCGATGGTGACACACGTGGTGGTGCCGCTTTATCTATTCGTTCGGTAGTCGACAAACCAATCAAATTTGTTGGTACTGGCGAAAAAATGGAAGCCATTGACCTCTTCCACCCTGCTCGTATGGCCGACCGTATTTTGGGCATGGGCGATATCGTTTCGTTGGTAGAACGCGCACAAGAACAGTTCGACGAAGAAGAAGCGCGCAAACTCTCGAAGAAAATTGCTAAAAACCAATTCGACTTCAACGATTTTATGGGACAAATCCAACAAATCAAGAAAATGGGAAATCTCAAAGATTTAGCTTCCATGATTCCTGGCGTTGGAAAAGCCATTAAAGATGTCGACTTGGACGATAAATCATTTGCTGGCATCGAAGCCATCATTCAATCGATGACACCGTACGAACGCGAAAATCCAACATCACTCAACAATAGTCGCAAAAACCGTATTGTAAGAGGTTCTGGTCGCGATATTCAAGAGGTAAATCGTCTGTTGAAACAGTTCAACGAGATGCAGAAAATGATGCGTATGGTTCAAAAACAAAAGTTACCTAACATCAAACGCTAACCACCATGCAACTGATTGACGGGAAAAAAATAGCGAACGAACTCAAGCAAGAAATTGCCTTGGAAGTTCAACAAATGCGTGCCGAAGGCAAAAAAGTACCGCATTTGGCTACTATTCTCGTAGGTCACGATGGCGGCAGCGAAACCTATGTAGCGGGTAAACTCAAAGATTGTGCGGAGTGCGGCTTTAAATCAACGCTCATTCGTTACGAAAACGACGTGACAGAAGCCGAATTACTTGCCCAAGTACACGCATTGAACGAAGACGACGATGTGGATGGCTTTATTGTACAACTGCCTCTACCCGCCCATATTTCGGAATCAAATATTATTGAAGCCATCGATTATCGTAAAGATGTAGATGGATTCCATCCGATTAACGTTGGCCGCATGGCTATTGGACTGCCTTGTTATATTTCCGCCACGCCCAACGGCATTTTGGAACTTTTTAGACGTTACAATATCGAAACGTCTGGCAAAAAATGTGTGGTGCTAGGCCGCAGCAACATTGTGGGCAAACCAATGGCTATTTTGATGATGCAAAAAACCTATCCGGGCGATGCCACCGTAACCGTTTGCCACAGCCACTCGCACAACTTGGTACAAGAGTGCCAAGCAGCCGACATTATTATTTCGGCTATTGGACAACCGCATTTTATTACCGCCAACATGGTAAAAGAAGGCGCCGTAGTGATTGATGTGGGCACCACGCGCGTGCCTGCTACCGACACCAAATCGGGCTACAAACTGCTAGGCGACGTCAAGTTCGACGAAGTAGCGCCTAAATGCGCCTACATTACGCCTGTGCCTGGCGGCGTAGGGCTCATGACACGCGTAGCCCTGATGAAAAACACTTTGCTCGCTGGCAAAAAAGCCATTTATAAAGACTGATTCTAAAAAACACATACGTGCTCTACCACCAAACAGAGAACACTGGACAAAACCTAACAAGAAAAAACTTGTTAGGTTTTTTTTATAAAAGATTGGTTAATTAAAAATAAGTCTGTACATTCGTGGTATTGTTTTTAATGCGAACACGATATTCGCATACACTGTTGTTGGATAAGACAAAAAGACAAATACAAACCCTTAAAATAGAATATAATGTACAGAGGATTTAATGTTAACTTAAAAACATATAGAGAATCGGACTATCAAGTTGGATTAAAAATGTTTAATGAAATGAGAAATTCCACAGTTAAACGATTGGACAAATATGTTGGAATTAATGGAGTAATAAATGGTTCAGAATTAGAAAATGATTGGTTTAGTGAACTAGATTGTCATATTTTTATTTCACATTCGCATACAGACGAAAAACTGGCAATAGCATTAGCAGGATACTTGTTTAGTACACACAAAATAAAGTGTTTCGTAGATTCTTGTGTTTGGGGATACTCAAATGAACTTTTAAAACAAATTGATAATACGTATTGTAAAAACAGCGAGAGTAATACCTACAATTATGATACAAGGAATTTCTCAACAAGTCATGTACATATGATGTTATCAGCATCATTAAATAAAATGATTGACAAGTGCGAAAGTTTATTCCTCATAAACACCCCAAATTCAATTGAAACATCAGATATACTAAAAGAGACATATTCACCATGGATTTATTCAGAGATTCTTACAAGTAAACTAATTGAAAAGAAAATTCCCGAAAGACATTTACATTTTGGTTTTGAACGTAGAGTTGAAACATTTTCAAATTCTGATAATGTGAATGAAAGTCTCAAAATTAAATATAAATTAGATTCAAACCACCTTGTGGATTTATCGGAAGCAGACATTATTTCTTGGGGTTCAAAACGAAGCGAAACTCCAGAAGACGCATTAGATTATTTGTATGATAATAAACCTGTATCTCAAAGATAATTAATATCATGAATGAAAATAAACTAAAACATCTTGAATTTATTCAAGATGTAATCACAAGAATGAACTCCAATTCATTTTTGATTAAAGGTTGGACAATTACTTTAGTTTCCGCATTATTAGCACTGGCAGCCAAAGATACAAATTTAAATTATGTCCTAATTGCATATGTTGTAATTCCGTTTTTTTGGTTGCTTGATGGATTTTATATTTCACAGGAAAGACAATACCGAGATTTATACAATGAAATTACCACTAAAGAGGAAGACCGTATTGATTTTAATATGAATGCATCAAATTATTGTAAAGGAAATAGAACTTGGATTGCAGGTGTATTATCAAAAACGCTAATTCCGTTCTATTGTATCTTAATAGTAACAACTTTATTAGTAATGTTTTTATTTATATAGTTATGGAAAAAAAAATCTTTTCCATAACTATGCATCTAATATTCGTGCATTAACAGGCATTTATCCTCTAATCGATTTAGGTTCCCGCCTACGTCACAATAAACATCTGCTTGTAACCGCTAAAGACTAGACAAAATAAGTAACATAATTCATTATCAGTTCAGAAAGTAAGAAAATAAAAGGCGCAAATTATAAATTAAATCACGTTCGCAGGTAAGTGAATTTGCCCCAAAATCGGACAATAAAATATTATGAGAGAGACTAAATAAGTTATTACATATAAGTATAATAAATAATTTAAAAGTTGCACCCGTAACAAATTAGGGTATGAAAAAAATGACACAATTAAAAAAATTAAACAAAACAATGGCTACAATAATTATAACTCTTGTAGCGAATTTTTTATTAGCTGGTTGTAGTTCTGAAAGTCCTTCAGATCTTACAAAAGTATGGTTGGATGCAGTAGTTAATAAAGATAAAGAAACAATTGCGAAATACTTGATTTTTCCAAGTTTATCTCCAGAAGAAGAGTTATTGAGAATAGATTATGTTGTCGAAAAATTAACAGAAGACGAGTTATGGGAGTATGAAATAAAAGGAGAGTTTATATCTGCAAATAAAGAAAGTGCTATTGTCACTGTAATTGTAACAACAGAGAGAGATATTAAAAGAGATAGGGATGGTGAAAGAGGAAAAATATTTTGGGTAAAAACAAAAAATGAGGGGTGGAAAATTGATGCAGAGAAAATGCACTAATCAATAATAAGAAGAAAGCTACTCTTTTAGAAAAGTTTCAGAACTTGTACTTGTGTCAGAGTTGAATATTAATTATGGAGAAAATAGAATCAAAAAATAATCTTAGAGAACTATTGGTAAGTTCTGATTATGTTTTATCAGAAATAGATAATGGGATTGCCAATATTAGATTAGCTCACCTATGTCAAAAATTGAACATTGGATTTAAAAACATTCAACTGATGTTTGAAGATGAAGGAATTGCAATTAAATTAGACCCAAATTTAAAAATAAGCTACGATTTGCTACAACAAATCATTCTTAAAACCCCTGAAATAAGTTCATCTCCAAATCATTTAAATAGAATTGACTCAACTCTCGAAAAGAGCGATATTAATATTCCTAGTGAATTAATTGAATTGCGCGATAAAATTTCAAATATCGATGACATCACTTACACAAAAAGTGTAGTTTTAAATCAATTTACTCGAAATGAATATATTAGAGAATTTGTTCTTATAAGATCTAAAGGTATTTGTGAACTATGTGAAAATAAAGCCCCTTTTCATGACAAATATGGCAATCCCTTTCTGGAAACTCACCATGTTGAATATTTATCTAAAGGGGGAAAAGATTCTATTGAAAATGTAGTAGCATTATGTCCAAATTGTCATAGAAAAATTCATAATTTAAAACTAGAATCTGATATAGAGATCCTTAAGCAAAAGCTACAAAAACATGCTAAAATTTATAACTCGACTTTTAAAGCAATCAATTGAAATCTTAAGATATTACAACAAAATTCATTTTTAAATTCCAGAAAAGAATCCATACTTTGCCAGTTATTGGGGGCAATTTTCTAGCTTGTGCCAAAATAGGGTTTCTATAACTCTAAAAATTATATATTCTATCCCAAAATAAAAAAAATCATTTGGTTACGAAATTAACGTCTAAAAAAATATCTAAAAATTATGGCGTACGAAGATGAAATTCTGAAAAAACTCGCAAACTCCGACAATTGGCCAAGTTTTGAACGACCAGATTATTTAACTGATTTAAATCTGCTTGCTGACAATTCATTTGATACTAAAACTATTGAAGGATATTTAGCCTCCGTTTTAATATATCAACAATTAACAGAGGAATTCATTAGAATACTAATAGAATGTTCAACCTTTTATATTCAACTTAAAGTATTTCCACAAGAGTTTCAAAATAGAAGCCTAAAGAAAAAAATGTTTGGACAGTTAATTCAGGAACTCACACTATCAGTAATTGATGAAAATATTAGACAACTTGCTGAACTAGCAAATGATTTGAATAATACTCGAATTCAGATTGTACATAAGTTGACAAAGAATGACACCATTAACCAAATATCTGAACAATGTGAAAGTGTAAAAGCAACTTTTGATAAAATTTGGGAATTATTTGATGACGTTTATGATAATTATCAAGTAACGTTTAAAGATTTTCGAAAAGATATTGATGATTTTAAAGATCTAATTGGGAATTATGAGGATAATGATAAAATTGAGGAATAAATAAATATCCCCCGTTTGACCTCTTTGGCGCAAGTTTACTTATCTGCGAACGTAATTTCCAATTCCTAATTTGCGCCAAAATCAGAAATAAACTATGCACGCATTTCTCTTAATATTTCTTATAATAGCGGTATTTATTCTAAAGCATTTTGCCTTTGAACACCAGCGCAAGCAAAGACGTGATTATTACAGAAATGAGTATCTAAAATCAGAGGCTTGGCAACGGAAAAGATATGTTGTATTTAAACGAGATAATTGGCGGTGTGTTTACTGTGGCGCTCGCGCCACGCAGGTTCACCACAAACGGTATGCAAAATGGAATATTGGTAAAGAACCGATTGATTGGCTTGTTTCCGTTTGCGATAACTGCCATAATAAATTACACAATCGGTAATATATCTTTTGTAATCTATCTATTAAATTAATTATACATAAAAAAAGCTCCCGATTGGGAGCTTTTTTTTAGTTAGACACTTCGTTCACAATTCTAATCGTGTTGGTATTTAAGCGCGCCTTCATCCAATCGGAGAATTGTTGCTGTTCCAAAGCGGTAGGTGTTACACTCCACGTACTATTTACCACGGGAATGGTCTGTTTTTGTTGGGTTTTCAGATTAATTTCTTCGGATTCTGCCACCGAAAACGACAACAGATGCGGGTAAAGTACTTGCACTTCGCGCGCCAACTGCTCGGGCGTTATTTTAGCCTTTGTTTCAAACGAAGCGAGTTGTTCGCGTAACTGCGAAATAGTAGAATCTCGGTTGGCTAACTGCTCCTCTTTACGTTCCAAAAAGTGTTGTAACATAGTGGCTTGCGTATCAATATCCAAACTACCACCGCCTGCATGGCGAATGATTAATTTGGCTTGTTCTAAGCCAAATTCAGGCAACCGTTTTTGTAATAACTCGATTTGATCTTCGGTAAGTGGCGTGCCTATCAACGACAATGTAATAGTTTGTTCTTTAGAAGTATACGAACGTTTTACATTCAAAATTTGCACGTCGTCGAACATCGCGCTATGTTCAATAGCCGACACATATTTAATCGCTTGGTTGTTGAACGACGTCTCACGAATCACGCTCAAACCAATAAAAAAACTAGGAATAATCACCAAAATGGAAAAGAACAGAATGGCATGACGTACGCGTTTTTCTTTGGCGTGATCTAAATAGACTTTTTGTGGGAATTTCAGATAACGCGTCATAATAAACGTGGCGAGTGCTATGAAAAACGAATTGATAAAAAAGAGGTAAAACGCGCCAAAGAAATAGACAAATTGACCTGTTCCCAAACCATAACCAGCGGTACACAGCGGAGGCATCAACGCCGTAGCAATGGCCACGCCCGATACGACCGTGACTTTTTCCTGCTTACGCGAGGACGCTACAATACCAGCCAAACCACCAAATAGGGCAATTAGCACATCAAAGATAGTGGGCTTTGTGCGCGCTAACAATTCAGATTGTGCATCACTCAACGGCGTCAATAAGAAGTAAGTAGTGGAAGCGATTAAACTCACCACCACCATGATTAACAAGTTTTTCAACGACTTACGAATCAAATCGTTATCGCTAATACCCACACCTAAACCCAACCCCATAATCGGATTCATCAACGGTGAAATTAACATGGCGCCAATGATAACCGCCGTTGAGTTCATATTCAGACCAATAGAAGCCACCACAATAGCAAATACTAAAATCCACACATTGACACCTCTAAACTCCACTCCTTTGGAAATGTTATCAATGGTAGTATGAGGATCGGCATCAGCATTAAGGTCAATCAGTTCCTTGATATAGTGCTTTAACTCACGCCAAAACAGTTGTTTTTTTGATTCTTGAGGTTCTTCCATAACTCGGTTATATTAAGTTTGACAAGCAAAGATAAAAAAAATAGTCGATAATGCATTTAATCCACATAGCACAAATCGCTCATAATGCCGTCGGACACAAAAATGCCGGCACGTGTCAAAGCCAACTGACCAGTGTGTAATTCAAGCTGACCGCCGTCGATATACGGTTGCGCCAGTCGCAAACAATACGCCAAACGGGCGTTGCCAAATTGGTGTTCTAAATCGGACAAATTAATACCAGAACGAGTACGTAAAGCGGTAAATACAAATTCATTATAGCGTTCATCGTCGGTAAGGTCTTCGCGTTCCACTTCCAATTTTCCAACCGCTACACCAGCCATATAACGCACTGTATTGGCTACGTTCCACTGACGCGAAACACCATCGAATGAGTGAGCCGCCGCACCAACGCCTAAATACGGCACGCCGTGCCAATAAATGGAATTATGACGCGAATGAAACGATGGCAAACAGAAATTAGAAATTTCGTATTGCTCAAAACCATGCAACGCCACGGTATCAATCAACTGTTCGAACAACGCCACAGAAGTTGCCTCGTCGAGTTCTGTAATTTTATGAGCGTTACGCAAACGGCTTAAAGGCGAACCTTCTTCGTACATCAAACTATACGCCGACAGATGTTGCACGCCTAAATTCATAGCCACAGCCAAGGTATTGCGCCACGTTTCTGGCGTTTGATTGGGCAAACCGTACATCAAATCGATGCTGATGTTATCGAAACCATGCGCTTGGCATAAAGCCACTGCTTCTTGTGCTTGCTGAGCCGTATGTCGACGATTAAGAAAACGCAATTCCACATCGTCAAAACTTTGAATGCCAATGCTAATGCGATTGAATGGCAACTCCTGTAATTGCGCCACATAACTCGGAGTCAAATCGTCTGGATTACATTCAAGTGTAATTTCAGCAGCAGGCGACAAGGTGAAACAGGTATGAATTGCTTCAAATAGACGCTCAAAATCATTTTTCTGCAATAAGGAAGGCGTACCGCCACCAAAGTAAATAGAATCCAGCACACGCGTCGGGAGATACATTGAGCGCAGTCTGAGTTCGTTACACAACGCCTGAACGTAGCTCGCACGCTGCGACGTGTCGGTACCCGAGTAAAAATCGCAGTAAATACAACGACTTTTGCAAAATGGAATATGTAGATAAAGTGACGCCATACGAAAAATGATACTTTTAAGCAGACAAAGATAGCACAAAAAGCGAACTTTTCTGTATCTTTGCAAGGCTAAACAAACGATAAATTAGAACCAGCATGGTAAAAATAAACTTAAACTACGAAAAACTAGAAGCAAACTATTTGTTTACGGAAATAGCCAATCGCACGTCGGCGTTTATCAAAGCAAATCCCGATGCGCCAGTGATTAAATTGGGTATTGGCGACGTCACTCGCCCACTCGCTCCCATCGCGGTTGATGCTATGGTAAAAGCCACCGAAGAGCTGAAACACGTGGAAACATTTCGCGGTTATGGCCCCGAATTAGGTTATAAATTTGCAAAAAAAGCGGTACAAGATTATTATTTGGCGTACGGCGTAGCTGTGGATTTTGAAGAGATGACCATTGGCGATGGTATTGGCGAAGATATTGCCAACATTACCGATTTATTCGCCTCTGGCAATACGGTGTTGATTCCTGATCCGGTCTATCCACTTTACAAAGCCACGTCGTTAATGGACGGACAACACATCAAATACATTCCTTGCACCGAAGCAAATAACTTTTTGCCAATTCCACCCGATTTTGCCTCTGACATGATTTATTTGTGTTCGCCTAACAATCCTACCGGAGCAACCTTTAACTACGAAGAACTCAAAGCGTGGGTCGATTATGCCAACAAACACGAAGCGATTATTTTATACGATAACGCCTACGAACGTTTTATTACAGATAAAGATAAACCACATTCCATTTTTGAAATAGAAGGCGCACGCACTTGTGCTATGGAATTCAATAGTTTGTCGAAAACTGCTGGATTTACTTGCGTACGTAGCGGTTACACCGTAGTTCCAAAAGAGTTAATACGCGAAGGCGTCAGTCTTAATCGTATGTGGCAACAACGCCAAACTACGAAATACAACGGCGCACCTTACGCTACACAACGTGGTTTAACAGCCGCTTTATCGCCAGAAGGTTTAGCACAAGCCGACGAAAATATTGCCTACTACAAACGGAATGTAAAACTGATTACCGACGTTTTGGAAGAAAAAGGTATTTTCTACAGCGGCGGACACAATTCGCCTTACATTTGGTTGAAATGTCCTAAAGGATTAACGTCGTGGGATTTTTTCGATTACCTGCTCAAAACCGTGTACGTGGTTGGCACACCAGGCGTGGGCTTTGGTCCTTCGGGCGAACATTATTTCCGCCTGTCTACCTTCAATACGTACGAAGCCACCAAAGAAGCGATGGAACGCATCAGAGCGATATTATAAAACAAAAAAAGCGGATTAGTTTTCCGCTTTTTTTATATCAAAAATTCACCTTCAAATCTTTCAAGAAAGGATGTTTCATATCTTTATCGGAAACGATGGCTTTATCTACAGGAATTTTCCAATCAATATTCAAATCGGGATCATTGAACATCAAACCACCATCCACTTCGGGATGATACAAATTATCGCATTTGTAGGTAAAAAGTGCGGTTTCGCTCAACACCGAAAAACCGTGTGCAAATCCTTGTGGAATCAGGAATTGAAGATGATTTTCAGCCGTCAATTCCACACCATACCATTGTCCAAAAGTCGGTGAGTTACGACGCAAATCGACCGCCACATCCCACACCGAGCCGATGCTTACCGACACCAACTTCGCTTGACTATAAGGCGCTAATTGAAAATGTAAGCCACGTATCACGCCATAACTGGACTTTGATTGATTATCTTGTACAAAATGTTGTTTAATACCAGCTGCCTGATAACGTTCTTCGTTATAAGTTTCACAAAAAAAGCCACGCGCATCTTCAAAAACACGCGGTTTAATAATCACTAAATCTTTAATCGGAGTTTCTATAATTTCCATAAGTTATTTATTTGTTTGCCAATTGGTTAATTGGTTCAGAATATCGTTCCACACTTGTTCTTTGCCTAGTTCATTCACTATTTCGTGACGCATATGTGGATAGAGTTTAGAAGTCACGTTCACGTACCCTACTTTTTTCATATTGTCAACCGCATGATTGAATTTACGAAGTGAAATCAAACACGGATCTTCTTCGCCCGAAATAAACCAAATGGGCAATTGTGGATTCGATAAACGCCAATCGTGTCGTGCATAGGCATCATCCATCAACGCAAATAAGTTGTAAAAACCATTGCTGGTAAAGATATAATTACACAACGGACTAGCATCGTAAGCCGCCACTACAGCGGTATCGGAACAAATCCACGCATTGGGCGACGACACTTTTCCAAAAGACTTGTTATAAGTTCCAAATGCTAATTTTTGCATTTGAGTGCTGCGATAATGGTCACCGTGTTTATGACCTTGGCACTTAGCAATTTGCTTGCCAATGCTGTTAGCGCTATTATAACTAGGGCTGCCGCAGACAATAAGACCTGCTAATTCATTATCGTAACGTTTGGTGTAAGAACGTGCCACCATTGAACCCATGCTGTGTCCAAATAAATAAACCGGTAAATCAGCATAGCGATTGTTAATAAACTGCGTTACGGCGTGTGTATCATCCACCATCGCCACATAACCGCCAGCATAAAAATAGCCCAAATCATCGGCTGTACGCACACTTTTTCCATGTCCACGATGATCGTGCATCACGCACACGTAACCATGTTGACTCAAAAAGCGCATCAAAGGAATGTAACGTTCCTTATGTTCGCACATGCCATGCACCAACTGCACAATGGCGGTCGGCTCTGTTTCTGGATAAGCAATTAACACACTCAACTCAAGGCTATCAGATGGTGAAACAAGTGTTGTTTCCTCAAAATTGGTAGGAAGTTGAGCATGCACTACGCCTACAAACAGAAGTAGAAAAAGTGCAATGAGGTTTAATTTCATTTGGCTAATTCGAGCAAGTATTGTCCGTAATTGGTTTTATCTAACGATTGACCTAATTTACGTAATTGGTCAGTAGTAATCCAGCCATTGCGCCAAGCAATTTCTTCGATACAGCTCACATAAAATCCTTGACGATTTTGGATAGTAGCCACAAAATCAGATGCTTCCAATAAGCTATCACAATTGCCAGTATCTAACCAAGCAAAACCACGTCCAAACAATTCCACTTGCAACGTACCCTCTTCCAAATAGAGTTTGTTCAAATCGGTAATTTCGTATTCGCCACGCGCAGATGGTTTTAAATTAGCGGCTTTCTCGGTAACGGTAGCATCGTAAAAATAGAGTCCTGGCACGGCATAATTACTTTTAGGTTGCGCTGGTTTTTCTTCCAACGAAACTACTTTACCAGTTTGGTCAAATTCAACCACACCATACGCACGTGGATCTTTCACATAATAACCAAACACGCAAGCTCCTTTTTCGATGGCAGCAGCACGTTTCAACATAGCCGAAAAACCTTGTCCGTAAAACATATTATCGCCTAAAATCAAACAGCCTTTTTCGCCATTCAAGAACTCAGCGCCGAGCACAAAAGCTTGCGCTAGTCCATTGGGAACATGTTGAATTTTATATTCGAAGCGCATGCCTAATTCTTCGCCCGTGCCAAGCAACTCTTGGAACATTGGTAAATCGCGTGGTGTAGAAATAATTAATACCTCACGAATACCAGCCAACATCAAGGTTGACAACGGATAATAAATCATAGGTTTATCATACACTGGCATAATCTGTTTCGAAATAGCTTTCGACAACGGATACAAACGTGTGGCACTACCGCCTGCTAAAATAATTCCTTTCATATGAATAGATTAAAGTAAATAAATCAAATTTTAAACAACAAGAACAATAACTTATTTTTCTTTCTTAACTCCCAAATAATGGTTGTAAGTATCAAATACATCGCCCACATAACGGACCGTGTGTTTGCCTCTAAAATAGCCTGCTTTACACACTTCGTCGTTATAATATTCTGGTTTATTTTTTAAAAGCAGATATTTTTCAACACTACTCCATAAGTTTGGACTTTCGCCATATTTAGAAGCTAAAGCTCTGGCATCCAAAATATGAGCTGGCCCTGCATTATACGATGCTAATATAAATTTAATGCGCTCTTCTGGATCTTCCACAGAACGATAAATTAAGTTCAAAGCTTTGATATATTGAACCGAAGCTTGAATCGCTGCTTCTGGCTGAAAAATAGTAGCCGAATCCAAACCGTATTTTGCGCCTGTACCTGGCATCATCTGCATCAATCCTAAGGCTCCAGAGGAAGAAACGGCATTGACATCAAAATGCGATTCATTGAACGCTAAAGCAGCCAATAAACGCCAATCCCAATCAATCTGCTTGGCATATTTTTTAAAAAACTCATCGTAAGGAGAAATAGAGCCTTTGGGAATAGCCGACTTAATATCTGAAAAATAGCGACTCTTTGAATAATACTTGGTATACAACTGTTTATAAAAACGTGATTTACTAATTTCCTCACTCCACGCATTAATAGAAGCTAACAATTCCGGTGATGTTTTGCGCACCACCCAAGCTTTTTCTTCGGGTAATCCCACGGGCACGGAAATATCAATATTCCGAAGGTTACTTCTACTCAACAGAGCCACATCGTTATCCACAATAGTCATCGGTATTTTACGCTGCGAAACCATCACCGCCAATTGATCAGCAGGAATACTATCGTCGACAGCTTTGATAGTCATACCACCGCCAATTTCCTTATTCAAATTGACCAAACGACGCCAATATTTTGTCTCCTTTTGTGCGTAAACCTCTTTGCCAACCAAGTCGGTCACATCTTTTACCATGTTTTTGGAACGTAACTGTACCAACACTGGATAGGAGTCATAGCGCCTGTTGGTAAACACCACATCGGCTCTATTCTCTTGAGTGGATGGAAATCGATACGCAATCACATCACCTTGACCTGTAAGCAAGAGCGTTTTCATCTCTTCCACCGATTTTGCCACAATTAATTTAACATCCACACGCAAATAATCGGCGTAGTTCAGTGCCAAATCATATTCATACCCCATTTCATCATCTTCATCTACAAAATACGCAAATGGGCTTTCCATGGTAATCACACGCAGTTCACCACGTTCTTGAATATCTTTCAAATCACTATTCGAAACGGCTATTTTAGACGAATTCCCGCAACCAAAGAACGATACGACAAGACATAAAACAAACCAGCGCGAAAGAAAGAACAGACGTCTTCTTCCACGTTGATCATTTATAACCAATTGTTTGATTGGTCTTAACTTATCAAAAACGTTGGTTTTTCCCATACGTTAAGGTTAAATTTTAGGCCGTGTTAATCAGCATGCTCAATATGTTCCGGCAAAATAGTTTGCTCACCACACAATCGCAAATACACTTGAGCAGTGGCCACTACATCCTTCTCACAATACTGTGAAATACGATTGACATCTTTTTCGTTGTAATAAACCGACGCCACTTGAGAGCCATCAATATCATCTTTTGGAGTTGGTATGCCAAATATGGCAGTCAACAACTTCAACGAGGTATAATTTTTAAAATCACCAAATTTCCACAGTTCTAACGTGTCAATAAAAGAGGTTTCCCAAGGCTTTTTGCCACTCACATCCAATGCATTAGGAATGGTAATGCCATTCACTATCATACGTCTGCAAATAAAGGGGATATCAAATTCTTTAATGTTATGACCGCACACATAATGTTGGGCGGAAACAAGAAATTTAGACGCCATTAGGGCAAAATCGCGTAGCAAATTGACTTCATCGTCACCAGCAAAAGACTTGGTTCTAATATGCTTTTCGGAGCCTTTAAAATAGATAACGCCCACCGAAATACATACAATTTTAGCAAATTCGGCATAAATTCCAGCTCCATTTTGGTAACCATAATCAGCCGTGGCTTCTTCCGAATATTTTTCGGGCATGCGCGCTTTGATAATGGCAAATTTGTCTTCCCAAAGATGTTTCATTTCTGGGTTCAACTCATCAATTGAAGCGGTTTGTGGAACAGTTTCAATATCCAGAAATAAGATTTTATCTAAAGCAGGTTTGAGTGGATCCATGGGCAAATTTGAATAATAAAAACGTTATTATTTATGTTTTAAACCAAGATTTTTTTCAATGTACATGGTCAGAATATCAATAGCAATTTTGTTATTACCACCTTGTGGCACAATCAAATCGGCATAACGTTTAGTTGGTTCAATAAACTGCAAATGCATCGGTTTTACAGTATGTTCGTAGCGTTCCATAACACGGTTGACAGAACGACCACGTTCTACAATATCGCGATTGATAACACGCATCAAACGGTCATCAGCATCAGCATCAACAAATATTTTCAAATCCATCAACTTGCGCAGTTGTGGATTGGTCAACACCAAAATGCCCTCTACAATAACTACGTCGCAGGGTTTTACCGAAATAGTTTCTTCGGCACGTGTACAAGTCAAGTACGAATAAATAGGTTGGGCAATACTTTTACCAGCTTTCAAATCTTTGATATGCTGTATAAGTAATTCAAATTCAATAGAATCCGGGTGGTCAAAGTTGATATTCAAGCGCTCTTCTAAAGGCATTTCAGAAGCATCGCGATAATAAGAATCTTGTGGCAATACCGCCACTTCCCCTTCAGGTAATTGCTCAATAATTTTACGTACTACTGTGGTTTTTCCTGAACCAGTTCCTCCTGCGATTCCAATAATTAACATACTCGTATGATTGTAATTAGTTATAATTTAAGAACATGAACACCTATTTTTACACCTCAAAGACGTTGCTACAAAGATACACTTTTAAATTTTATTATCATAGATAGCCTCTAAAAGTTTTTATACAACAGCTTACAAACGGGCATCACAAGGATGACATTCTTCCTGCTCAGTTTCAAATTCGACCGTTGTATGTTCAATCTGCTCAGCAAGCATAAGCAATTTGATATTCTGTTTCAATTGTGCCATTTGGTCTAACGTCATTTCCGGAGAAATAACCGCATGCAAACTGGCTATATTATACTGACTATCAAGACTCCAGACATGTAAATCGTGTACAGAAATAACAGCTTCGAGTTGTTCTACTTTTTTCTGCAATTCAATTAGTTTTATGTCAGAAGGCACGCCTTGAAGTATGACATTAAACGTAGCGATTAAATTACGAAAGACGTTATACAAAACGAATACTGAAATTCCGATGGACAAAATTGGATCTAAAATAGGCACCTCAACAAACATCATCACCACCGAAGCAATGAGCACTGCTATCCAACCTAAAACATCTTCCAATAAATGCAGAGAGACTATTCGCTCATTAATACCACTGCTTTTATGAGTACGCCAAACAGCCACGCCATTGATAATAACGCCCAAAATAGCGAGCAAAAACATACCCTCCACTTTCACATATTGGGGTTGTAGAATACGCATAACGCTTGCATAAATAACAAACACCGAGCCCAACAATAATACCGTGGCATTAA
Organism: Paludibacteraceae bacterium; assembly: GCA_028694915.1. Lineage (GTDB taxonomy): Bacteria > Bacteroidota > Bacteroidia > Bacteroidales > Paludibacteraceae > W0P28-013. The sequence goes on along the minus strand of JAQVJY010000007.1, from coordinate 22,236 downwards.
TCAGCGCGCCCAACAATGCAAAGCGCTTATAACCATACGAATAACGTGCGCTTGGCGAATGACCAGACACTTTTTGAAAATACCAAGCTAATGCGAGCGAAATAGAATCGCCCAAATCATGTAAAGCATCCGACAAGATAGCCACGCTATTGGTAAACAAACCACCGATAAGTTCAATGATAGTAAACGAAAAATTGAGTAAAAAAGCGATTGCTATATTTTTTCCACCCTCAGGGGAATGCACATGAGTATGATGATGTGAATGATGATCTTCCATCTCGTAAAAATTTTGACAATATACAAAAGTAATAGTTTTTATTCAGGCAACCGCTGCTTTAGTTATATTTTTTTAGGTGATGATAAAATTAACCGAAAAAAGAAGACTCATAAACAACTAGAGCCACAAAATAATTGTACAAATTCTATTTTTTATCTATCTTTGGGCAATAAAACTAGTTAACCTTACATTACCAATTATTATGAACACACTGAATTTAATCACCTTCGCATCGGAGCTCAACAAACAAGGCTCTATTCGCGCTAGCCACCAAGAGTTGTTTACGACATTAGAAAAAGAATACATGGTCAATATCATTGACCCTAAACAACTTGACACCTTACAAACAGACGATTTACAACTCGTATTTATTTCGAGTGGAGGCGTCGAATTTTCATTTAAAAGCCATTACGAGCAACTACCAAAACCACTCTTTTTACTCACCGATGGATTACAAAATTCATTAGCTGCATCGCTCGAGATAAACACATGGGCACGCCAACAAGGCACACCATGTCACATCATTCATGGCAATAGCGAAACTATTTTAAAAGAAATAGGCGATTACCAAAAGTTATATCGTTATAAACACCTGCTTCAAGGCAAACGCGTGGGCGTTATGGGCGCACCGTCGGCTTGGTTAATTGCAAGTGGCGTGAACTACTTGGAAGCCAAAAATCGCTGGGGCGTAGAATTTATGGATATCTCGCTCGACGACATTAACCACGAATATGCCAAAATCACCAATCAAGAAGTAGAAAAAGACGCTGATAATTTTACACAACAAGCCTGCAGTTGCAAAGAGCCTAATCGTGAAGATATTATAAAAGCATACCGCCTATACAAAGCTATTCGTAACGTGTGCGTTTTGCATCAGTTGAATGCCATTACCATTCAATGTTTTGGGCTCATTCCAACCACTGGAACGACGGGCTGTTTAGCACTCGCGTTACTCAACGACGAAGGCATTATTGCTGGCTGTGAAGGCGATTTACAAACGCTTTTTACCTTAATGGCTGTCAAAGCAATCACAGGACAAACAGGCTTCATGTGCAATCCATCGCAAATAGACAGTTCTACCAACACCATGTTGTTAGCACATTGTACTATTGGCTTAAAACAAACCACCAATTACACCATTCGTACACATTTCGAAAGCGAAAGCGGTGTTGCCATCCAAGGCACCTTGCCTGCAGGTGAGTTTACACTCGTCAAATGCGGAGGCAGCAAACTGGATGAATATTTTGTATCATCAGCAAAATTAATAGAAAATACCAATTATAATAACGTTTGTCGCACACAAGTACGACTTCAATTGCACGAATCAACGAGTTATTTTCTGAATAATCCAATTGGAAATCACCACGTGTTAATTCATGGCAATTACGCCGACCAAATTAATCGTTTCTTTCAAGAAAATAAATTGACACGGATTCGATAATAATCATCTCTATAAATAATTGACCCTATGGACATAAAAACTTACATCACCACGAATGAAGCACGTTTTTTTGAAGAACTTTTTTCATTGATTCGCATACCGAGTATCAGTGCCAAGCCAGAACACAAAGCTGATATGCTGCGCTGTGCCGAACGTTGGCAGCAACTACTTCTGGAAGCCGGTGCCGACCATGTAAACATTATGCCCAGCAAAGGCAATCCAATTGTTTATGGAGAAAAACGTGTGAGTCCAGATGCAAAAACGGTACTCGTTTATGCCCACTACGATGTGATGCCTGCCGAGCCACTCGAATTGTGGAAATCAGATCCATTTGAACCCGTCATTAGAGATAATCACCTATGGGCACGTGGTGCAGACGACGACAAAGGACAATCGTTTATTCAAGTAAAAGCATTCGAATATTTAGCCAAAAACGATTTGCTAAACTGTAACGTGAAATTCATTTTTGAAGGAGAGGAAGAAATTGGTTCGCCTTCGCTGGAATCGTTTTGCGAAGAGCATAAAGAGTTACTCAAAGCCGATATTATACTCGTTTCCGACACAAGCATGCTCGGAGCCGAAACGCCTAGTTTAACAACAGGTTTGCGTGGCTTAGCTTATTGGGAAATTGAAGTTACTGGCCCTAATCGCGACTTACATTCGGGTCACTTTGGGGGCGCCGTAGCCAATCCAATCAACACTTTATGCGGGTTATTAGCTAAAGTCATAGACCGTGACGGACGTATTACCATTCCTCACTTTTACGACGATGTTTTGCCTGTGCCACCAGCAGAGCGCAACATGATTGCTCAAATTCCATTCAATTTAGAAAAATACAAGCACAATATTGACATTGACGAAGTGCAAGGTGAGATTGGTTACAGCACACTTGAACGCAACAGTTGTCGTCCATCATTCGATGTATGTGGTATTTGGGGCGGTTATACGGGCGAAGGTAGTAAAACGGTGTTGCCATCAAAAGCGTATGCCAAAGTTTCGTGTCGGTTAGTGGCTAATCAAAACCACGAAACCATTTCGCAGTTATTCATCGACTACATGCACCAGTTAGCCCCAAAAAGTGTTCGCGTAAAAGTAACACCGATGCATGGCGGTCAAGGTTACGTTTGTCCTATCGATTTACCAGCCTATAAAGCGGCAGAAAAAGGCTTTGAGAAAGCCTTTGGGCAAAAACCATTAGCCGTACGACGTGGAGGAAGTATTCCTATTATCAGTACGTTCGAGCAAGTGTTAGGCGTAAAAACTATACTCATGGGATTTGGCTTAGAATCAAATGCCATTCACTCGCCTAACGAAAATTTTGATTTAACAATTTTCCGTCAGGGAATTGAAGCTGTAGTCGAATTTTACAGGGAATATGGGAAACAGATTGACTAAAAAATCACTTCTTAGTGACAAAACATAAAGCCAAAGTAGACTCTTGGTCCTGTTGCAAAATCATCCTGCCAATTGGTAAGATTCAGCAAATAATCAACTTTTAATACGAGGTGAACCTTTTCGGTCATGGCATATTCCACACCAACAAAGGGCGTCAACGCCATAAAAGTGTATTTACGATAAGAAGTACTATTATTTTCGAGCGTAAAATCATCAGGCGTTGACTCTAAAAGTGTTAAGTTTTTGACACTGCCACCACCAATAGTTCCTCCAACAAAAGGCGTCCATGAGTTGATATGCCAAGCACAATCAGCTAACAAACCACCCCAGCCCACCGACGAATAACTGTGATTTTTACCATAAGTTAACGTAGAAACATAACCCTCGGAACCTACACGTAAATGTTCTCCAAAATGTAACCGAATAGCGCCACCAATACCAAATGGAGCACCTTGTAGTTTTGCGGTTTCACGCACCGTTCCATTAGAATTATAAAAGGCAAAATCGCGACTTTGAACAAATCCCGTGTGTAACATCATACCACCAGAAAAACCACTATAAGCAAATTTGGATTCATGCTTATTTTCGCCAAATGCATTGATAACTAGCAAAAATAATAGACACAGAGAAAGAAATCTATATTTCATGTTTGTTTATTTTTATTTTAATTTCTACTAATACCTAAAAACTTATAACTTTGTAGCAAAAATTACAGCATGTCAGAATTACTTGCCACTTATAATCTAACAGGAATTGCCATTGGCATCACCACCTTCCTCATCATCGGCCTATTTCATCCCTTAGTAATTAAGGGAGAATATTACTTGGGCGTCAACTGTTGGTGGGCTTTTTTATTAGCCGGTCTACTACTTTTAAGCACAGCTTTTTACGTAACAGACATCTTCTACTCCGCCATTCTAGCCGTCACCGGATTTTCCTCATTATGGAGCATCATCGAAGTGTTTGAGCAACAAAAACGCGTCCAAAAAGGTTGGTTCCCAAAAAATCCCAAACGCTCTTAAACTCGATTTATAGCAATTCCGACGCGCGTTCTAATGCCACATTGATGTTCGGACAAATATTTTCTGGACAAATCAACTTTTCAAATCCCGCTTTCACCAACGTTGCATGCACCGATGGATTGACTCCCGATAAAACTACCTCAATGCCTTCCTTAGAAGATTGTTTGCACAAAGTTGCTAAATTATGTAGGCCTGTAGAATCAATAAATGGCACTTTACGCATTCGAATAATACGAACTTGAGGAGCATCGCCCACCTCTTTCATCACTTCATCAAATTTATTAGCTATACCAAAAAAGTAAGGTCCATCAATTTCGTAAACCTCTACGCCATCTGGTATCAAGAGCTTTTCTTGTTCCGTAGCTACGTCTGACTCTTGATTTGGATCAATCTCATCATGGAACACCTTTATAGATACCGATTCACTAGTGCGTTTCAGAAATAGAACAATAGCCAATAGTAAACCTACTTCTATAGCGATTGTCAAATCAAAGATTACGGTCAAAATTAACGTAACAAGCATAACCACAAAATCCGACTTTGGATTTTTGGACAACGCCACAATGGTGCGCCACTCACTCATATTATAAGAAACCATAATTAAAACACCAGCCAAACAAGCCATTGGAATAAATCCAACTAATTTACCTAAAAACAGCAGAACCAACAACAAAACTAAAGCATGAACGATACCTGCCACTGGAGTTCTACCACCATTATTAATATTAGTCATCGTTCGTGCGATAGCACCTGTAGCAGGAATACCTCCAAAAAATGGCACTACCATATTGGCAATTCCTTGACCAATCAGTTCTGTATTGGAATTATGTTTATCGCCGATAACACCATCGGCTACCATGGCAGAAAGCAACGACTCAATGGCGCCCAACATAGCAATAGTAAAGGCAGCTGGAAATAATTGTTGCATCAATCCAAAAATAGACTGCCCTTCTGCTAAACTGACAGCGGGCATTTTAGGTGCAGGAATACCCGAAGGTAATTCGTATAAATCGCCAATAGTTTGGATGCTATCAATACCAGCAAACCGTTTTAATCCCCAAACTACAAGAGTAACCAGCACAATAGCGACTAAAGAGCCTGGAATCTTTTTGGAAATCTTGGGCGTTAATATAATAATGAACAAGCTAACCGCCCCTATAAGCAATGCCAACCAATTGATATTCGAAATATTATCAGCATAACAAATCCATTTATCAATAAAATTGGCTGGAACTTTGGTTAATTCTAATCCAAACAAATCATTCATTTGGGTCGAGAAAATAGTTAATGCAATCCCTGCAGTGAAGCCAACAATAACTGGATAAGGAACGAATTTAATGACATTACCTAATTTAAAGATACCCATCAACACGAGCAATACACCAGCCATCAACGTTGCAATAGTTAACCCTGTAATACCATGTTGTTGAATTATACCATAAACAATAACAATAAAAGCACCTGTAGGGCCACCAATTTGAACTTTTGACCCACCAAATAAAGAGATAAGAAAACCAGCTATAATAGCGGTCACCAAACCTTCAGTAGGACCAACTCCCGAAGCAATACCAAATGCAATAGCCAAAGGTATAGCCACGATACCAACAATAATACCAGCCATCAAATCGGTTAGAAAACGTTCTTTGCTGTACTGTTTAAGACTCGAAATAATTTTGGGGTAAAAAACCTCTTTAAGAGAAATTTTCATCGTAAAAGGATAATTTTATAAAATCAAATAGATATATCAAAAGCTATAAGTTACTAAAATAGAGCTTAAAAGAAAAAAATCAATACCTCTAAAAAACTTTTGCAAAGGTATATATTTACACATACACCACCAATTAAATTGAACACAAAAATGCATAAAAAAACCTCCCAAGAATATTGGAAGGTTTTTTACAAAAAGTAAAAAGTTAATCATTCGTACAATCAGCTTCACTTTTTGAAACACGTTTGTAAGTACATGTCGACGATGAAGTCTCTAAATCCGCCTTATGAGCATCTGCCTCAGCCTTCGTCATATACTCATAAGTAACACTTGTTGTTTGAGTAGTAGAAGTCCAATGAATAACCGTGGTAAATTCATAACAAGACTTCGTATCACTACACGCACTCATCCCTAAAGCAGCAAGAATTAAAACCGCTGCAATCAAAAAGTATTTTTAATAACTAATTTAAATAAATAAAATTAACCATCAATTTATAATCGTAAGATGTTCTAAACAAAAAAAACGCTGCACACATAAATTATTTATATTTAGTGCAAAAATAGATATCACAAAAATAACAATTAATAAACAAATTCCCAATCCTCAAATACAAAAAACAAAAAAAACACCTGATTCCGATATATTGTTTAAAAAAATAATAGTACCTTTGCATACCTTAAATCATGAAGATACCTTACTACAAAATTAGCGCATATTTACGTTATCGGCGCCGCGCAAAGCATTATAAAGGCTTTGGTGTACACTCACCTTTCGTATTTCATTGGCTCAACCATGTATTATACGAAAAGGATTTTTTTTATGCCTATCAAACGCTCCGCACCATACGTAAGGAACTCCTATCTAACAAAACAGAAATTTCGTTAGCCGGATTTGGAACTAGCTCTGCACGCACCACCACTATTGGTGAAATTGCAAAAAAATCGACCACCAAGCAAAAATATGCAGAACTTCTATTTCGTATTACAAATAACACAAATGCACAGTACATTGTTGAATTAGGAACCAATATCGGTTTAACTACCATGCATTTAGCCGCAGCAAATTCTCAAGCAAATGTAATTACCATTGAAGGTGAACCATCACTTTGCAACATAGCCAAGAGAAATTTCAAACAACATAACCTCACCAATATTACTACCATACAAGGCGATATCGATTCTATGTTGCCTGACGTATTAGAAAAATTACCTAGACTAGACATTGTCTTTTTTGATGCTAATCACACGTACGAATCCACTGTTAAATATTTCGAATACTGCCTACCAAAAGCGCATTCAAAAACAGTCTTTATATTTGATGACATACATTGGTCCGAAGAAATGGAGCGAGCTTGGAACAAAATCAAACAACATCCAAAAATACGAGTAGACATGGACTTGTTCCAAATGGGAATTACGCTCTTTAATCCTGATTTACAAAAAGAATCCTACATTGTTAAATTTTAGCGATAATGATATGACAAAAATTTACACAAAAACAGGCGACAAAGGCACTACATCATTGGTTGGAGGACAACGTGTGTCCAAAACAGATAAACGTTTACAAGCCTATGGCACTGTAGATGAACTCAATGCATTTCTCGGACTATTAAAATCCAAACTTACAGGAGAAGAACGTGACATGATTCATGTCATCCAAAATACATTGATGCGTATAGGCGCAAACTTAGCAACCGACACGACTACCACCAAATTACCAGATTCCGCGAAAATATCTTCGGAAAATATTACCTTTTTAGAAGAAAATATAGATAAAATGAATGACCAATTACCAAAATTGACTAATTTTATCATCTATGGTGAAGAAGAAACCTCCGCATTGGCTCATGTTTGTCGTGCCATCACAAGGCGTGCAGAAAGAATGATTTTAGAAGCTAAAAATCAAGTAATTATAGATGAAAATGTGGTTATTTATATGAATCGACTATCTGATTTTCTGTTTGTTTTAGCTCGTTTTTTAACAAAAAAAAATAACTCGAATGATTTTTTTTGGGAAAAGTGATACAGCTATTTAAAAAAAAAGTATCTTTGCCGATTGAAAACCAATTTATATTGGTGTAGTTTACGCTATATTAAACGTTATTAGGACTTATATTTATGTATTGGACATTAGAACTTGCCTCAAAACTAGAAGATGCGCCTTGGCCAGCCTCAAAAGATGAGCTTATCGATTATGCGATGCGTTCTGGCGCCCCACTTGAAGTAATTGAAAATTTACAAGAAATTGAGGATGAAGGTGATATTTACGAAAGTATCGAAGATATCTGGCCTGATTATCCTAGTAAAGAGGATTTCTTCTTTAACGAAGAAGAATATTAAAGCGTCAAGCTTAATATAAATTTAGCGAAAGAAACTTTACGACACACAATTTTTCAAAGTGTTTTTAGTTTTACTAATGTGAAGCATCTAGTTTGTGTCTCAAAAAACATTGATTTTATCGAATAATTGTGAAGTTTTTTAATAAATACAGCTCGTTAAGTTTAGGTTTAGTACTTTGTTTCGTTATAAATACATCGGTGTGGGGGCAGTTTGATGCTCAAATTACCCAATACATGTATAATAAAACAATAATGAATCCGGCTGCTGTAGGCGAACAGCAGATGATAGAAATATTTGGATTACAACGGTTGCAATGGATTAGTATTGATAATGCACCACGTACTACTTTTTTGTCAGTGCACTCACCCTTTTCAGTTGGAAATAGCCAACACGGTGGAGGCTTGCGATTAGTAAATGATGAGTTTGGCATTTTTTCTAATCAACAATTTAGTTTACAATATGCCTATAAATTAAAATTAGGCGAGGGTAAATTAAGCATAGGAACAACCATTGGGTTTTCAAATATTGTATTTAAAGGAGATAGTGTTCATCTTGTAGAAAGTGATTATTTTAGCCCTGCACAAGATCCAATAATACCAACGACCTCGGTATCGGGTATGGGACTTGACTTAGGATTAGGAATTCACTACTCTACTAAAGATTGGTACGCTGGCATGTCGGTATTACATTTACCTGAACCAAGTATTGAATTGGGTGATGTAGGCGATTTCTTTACAAAACGATTGTACACCGTTTCTGGTGGTTATAATTTTGAGTTAAAGAATCCAGATTATAAACTGAAAACGTCAGCATTAATTATCACAGATTTGGTAAGCTGGAATCCTAACGTGTCGTTATTACTTGATTATAAAGACAAATATTGGGGAGGCTTATCAGGACGGTTAGATGCCATCTCGTTTTTATTAGGTATCAGAGTGTTAAATGGGTTGATGATTGGTTACTCTTATGATTTACCCATAACAACCATAATCGCAGTGAGCCACGGTTCACACGAAATTTGTTTAGGATACGAATTTAGTTTAGCTTTCGACAAAAGGAATAAAAAATATAAAAGTGTAAGAATTCTATAATTGAGAGATATATGAAAAAACTGTTGTTCTTCATCTTTACTGCAGCCATAGTAATGTCAAGCTGTTCAAAACCAAAAGGTTTTCTAGTTGGCGTGTATGGCAAATCAAAACCTGAAACGACTCCATACGGGATGGTTTTCATTCCACGTGGTTCATTCAACATGGGACCGAACGACCAATCGGTCACTTGGACCATGCAACAAAAACAAAAAACTGTTTCTGTTGACGCTTTCTGGATGGATGAAACCGAAATTACCAATGGTGAATATCGTCAATTTGTACACTGGGTACGTGACTCCTTAACATTGGAATACCTCCGTCAAATGGATGATGAAACAGAATCCGCAAAATACTACAAAACCACAAAGGTATATGGTGAAGAAGAATTAGATACTTTACTTAATTGGAAAACCAAAATTCCATGGGGTGTTAAATGGAAAGAAGGTGACGAGTTGACAGAAGCGAAATATAACGCTATCAACCAAATGTTCTTTTCTGGATTAGAAAAAACAAAAGGGAAACAGATTAATTCTCACATAATGAATTATTCTTACCAATGGATTAATTATGATCAAGCAGCTCTTCCTGGTAATGAGTTCAATCCGTACACAGCTAGTTATGGTCCTAATGCAAAAGTACGTATTGATAGTGCGTTTATGAGAAATGGAGCCATTGTAGACACTGTAATTACCAAAAGACTTCGTCACCGTAGTGACCTGATTTCACGGAAGATTATCAACATCTATCCAGATACCATGTGCTGGATGCGCGAATTTACATACAGTTTCAATGAACCTGCTATGCAAAATTACTTTTCTCATCCAAGTAATGGAAAATATCCTGTAGTAGGCGTATCTTGGGACCAAGCACAAGCTTTTTGTCATTGGAGAACAGCGTATTACGAATCAGTTCCTGGATTACCTAAAACACAAGATTATCGACTCCCAACTGAAGCAGAATGGGAATACGCTGCTCGTGGAGGTCGTAATTCGGCTCAATATCCTTGGGGAGGTCCTTATATTCGCGACAACAAAGGTTGTTTCATGGCCAACTTTAAGCCAATGCGTGGTAACTATACCGAAGACGGTTATTTAATTCCTTCTCAAGTGGCATCATTTGATCCAAACGATTATGGTTTATTTGACATGGCAGGTAATGTATCTGAGTGGACATCAACAACTTACGACCAGACAGCGCCAACATTCACGCACGATATGAATCCAAGTTATGATTATAAATCAAAAATGAACGATCCTAAAATCCTCAAACGTAAAGTGATTCGCGGAGGTTCATGGAAAGATGTAGGTGCTTATTTACAATGTGGTATTAGTGATTTCGAATATCAAACAAAACGTAGTTCTACCATTGGCTTCCGTTGTGTAAGAAGTTATATAGGTGAATAAAAACAGACTTAAATCTAAAATCAAATAATTAAAAAAAACTTTTAAACATTATTTTTATGGCAAAAGAGCGTACAGGGTTTATGAAATGGTACTTCAGCCCTCAAGGAAAAAAAGTAGTAGGAAGTGTTTATTCATTAGGTGCTGCAGTTGTAATTGTCGGTGCGTTATTTAAAATTTTGCACTGGCCTGGCGCAAGTATTATGTTGACGATTGGTATGTTTACCGAAGCTATTCTTTTCTCTCTAGGTATATTGGATGATCCTCATCCAGACTTACATTGGGATCATGTTTTCCCAGCCTTACTAGAAAAAGAGAAAGATCCACTAAAAAATTATTTAGGTGCCGGCGTCGGTGGCTCTAGCTCTGCAGGGGTTACAGGTGGTACTACTACCGCCACTGTAAATCCGTTAAACGATTCAGATGTAAAAGCTATGTCAGAAGGATTGAAAAATATCAGTGAGGCAGCTAACCAAATAGCTGGTATCTCTAAAGTTGCTGGTTTAACAGACTCTTTTGCTAAAAATCTTGAAACAGCCTCTGTTGCTGCAGCTCAATTTGCAACGAAACAACAAAATCTTGACGTGGCTTCTAATGCTCTACTTGCTTCTTACAATGGCATTACAGATAATATGACTACTGTTCAAGCCAACACGAAAGTGTATGTGGAAAAAGCTGAAAATATCAACAAAAATTTGGGCGCCATTAACTCAGTGTATGAAATACATTTGAAAAATATTCAAGCTCAAACAGATGCAGTAGAAGAACAAACAGTTAAAATACATGCAGTGGCAAATGATATTGATAAAGTACAAAAAGCCATGTCTGTAAGTGCTGTAGATGTTGAAAAATATAAAGACGAAACAGGAAAATTAGCCCAAAAAGTAGTTGATCTGAATGCTATTTACGGTAACATGCTGAATGCAATCAACGGTTAACACTTGTGTGTTAAACTCTTTACTTGTAACTAACTATTAAATAAAGGATAATTAGATGAGTGGTGCTAAAAATTGTCCGGAAACCCCGAGACAAAAAATGATTGGTATGATGTATTTGGTGTTAACAGCTATGTTAGCTCTAAATGTATCTGCAGATATCTTAAATGGTTTTATAATGGTTGACAATAGCTTGTTAACCAATACTGAGACACGTTTACAACAAAATGAGGGATTATATGGAGACCTTCAATACTTATACGACCAAAATCCAGAAAAGGTGGGAGAATGGTTGGAAAAATCTAAAATAGTAAAAGCTAAAAGTGATAGTATTATCACTTTTATTCGCACCTGCAAACGTGACATGATGCAAATGGCCGATGGATACGAAATTGCCTTAGATACTGTAAACAGACATAAATTACAAAAAAAGGATAATCTTGATATTTCAGGAGAATATTTCCAATTGAATACGACTAAACAGCGAGCTCAAGAATTTCAACAACGATTAACTGATTATCGCCATTTTGTAGAAGATATGTTTGGAAATGATTCAGCTCAAACAGCAATTTACGAAAAGAAATTTTCGACTGCTCCAGCTGTTAATTCTCACGGCGAAAAAGTCGACTGGATTAATAGCATGTTCGAATCTATGCCGATTATTGCGGTAACTACGATGTTATCAAAATATGAAAATGACATTCGAACAACAGAAGCGGAATTGATTAATTACTTCAAAATGCAAACCGATGCTGGTGACTTCCGTGTAAATAAAATCCAAGCTTTTGTGATTCCAACGAGTAAACACGTGATGAAAGGTGGAACCTACAAAGCTCAAATTGCACTGTCAGCTGTGGACTCAACAAAAGTACCAGAATATTATATCGGAGGTTCACGTTTATCCAGCAATACATACACTGTAACTTGTAACTCTTTAGGTGTATTCCAATATTCAGGTAAAATTGTCTTACGTGGTAATGATGGTATTCCACGCGAATATGCCTTCAAAGATGAATACACTGTAGGTGCCCCTTCTGCTACTATTGCCAATGAAGATATGAATGTAGTTTATATGGGATACAATAACCGTATTAGTATTTCGGTACCAGGTGTTGCTACAGAAAAGCTACAAGTGTCACCAAGCCATGGTTCGTTCGAAAAAAATGGCGCAATTTTCATTTATCGTCCTAAAAGTTATGATGACGTTGTTATTAATGTTTCAACCACTGTGGAAGGAAGAAATACTCCAATGGGTACTGGTCGTTTCCGTGTAAGAGCATTACCTGATCCAACTGCGTTCTTATCAATTAAAGATGATAATGGTAATGCCGTGCTTTACAACCCTAACACATCAAAACATAAGTTAACTCGTAGACAATTAGTTGAAGGTGATATGGTTGCCGAGTATGCTGATGGTTTATTAAAAGCATCGTTCCGTATTGCTGAATTTACCTTGTTAATTTCCGATGGTCGTGGTGGTTTTAATGCTTCTACTTCTAATGGTAGTAAATTTACAGATACACAACGTAAACAACTTATGGGATTAAAATCTGGATCAACCATTTTAATTGATAAAATTAAAGTAACTGGTGCTAAATCAACAACCTTGTCTTACGCACCAATCGTATTACCATAAACATAGATAAACGATGAAAAAAGGTATTTTTTATGTACTAGTAGCAGTAGCTACGTTTGCTCCAATAACCTTGTCTGCGCAAGATTTGGAAGCTGATAGTACACAATTTTTGTTCGATGGTGACGGCAGTTTTACGCGTGTTACAACATCGCCTCAAGATATTGCCGCCAAGATTATTCGTGTCAACCCACTTGTTGATGACGTTGTTTGGCGTAAAGCAGTACTTCGAGTAGTTGATTTACGTGAACGCCAAAATAACCCACTATATTATCCTTACGAAGATTTGGATAGTCTTGGTCAAAAAAACTTGTTTGCCATTATGTTCCAAAAAGTGATTACAAAGCAATTACAAGCTTTTAAATCACCAAGTAACCCTGAACAAACATTTATACCTAAATTCAATAAGGAAAATTATTTTGATGTTGACGAGTTCGTTCAAGCAAATGGCTTGAGTATTTATGAAACTCCTTACGACATGATTAACTTCTTGACACCAGGTGTGGTTAAATATTACGTTCAAGAAGTTTGGTATTTCAATAAGCGTACATCAACGTTTCATAGTAAAATATTGGCTATAGCTCCACTTTACGACGAAAAATACAATAGCCGTTCTGATATTCGTACTGGTGTATGGTTTTGGATTCCTTTTGAACGTTTACGTCCTTATCTGCAAGAAGAATTTATGAAAATTAGTGGAAGAAATACTGCTCCACTCGTAAATTTTGATGATTTTTTGGTAAGTCGTCAGTTCGATAGTTACGTAATCAAAGATTATGATTTATTGAGTCGTGATGTAGATAAAGGTATTGAAGATCCTAATATTATTCGTCGCGAGCAAAATCGTGTTGAAGAAGAGATTTTGAATTTTGAACAAGATTTATGGCATTATTAAGAAAAAACAACTAATAAAACGTCTCCTTTTTTCCAAGTTAGTGGAATACATCATTCCACTAACCTGGAAAATTTCTTGGTTTATAAAAGCACCTTAAAAAATTAGTAAAACCCATTTTATGAAAAAAAGAAGTTTACTCCTCTCTACATCACTTGTTTTATGTAGCTTTGCTATAGGACAAGAGAGTCCTCAAGTTGCTCCAGCTGCAACAACAGGAGAAAGCACAACTACGGTACCTACAGAAACTACCGTATTAATAAATGAAGAGCCTGCATCAGCAAGCTCCACTCCTCTTCTACAAGATACAGTAGTTGTAGAAAAAAGCGTGATTAAGCTCGATACATTGGTGAATAATCAAAATCCGCTAGATACAACCATTCTTGTATCCACTACAACGAGTAAAGATATGACCATTACTCCTAAGGAAGATACACACGTAAGAGATGGTAATTCAGAAAAAGATGAAACACGTGTTTATCCTAAAGTTAACCATTGGTCTATTGCAGGTCACGCAGGAGTTGCCTTCATAGATGGCGATCAAACTCAATTGTACAATGATTTATGGCCAAAAAGTGGAGCCGATATTGCATTTGGTTTTGAGGTGGAATATACCTTTACACCAGGTTTTGGTTTGTATGCTGAATACGTTTATAATCCGTATAGAGGTAGTACTACTTACTATTATAAAGGTCTAAAACAACCTAGTGGGTTAGAAGAAAACAAACAAATCCCTATGGATTTTGATGGTTTAGCGCACGAAGCTAACTTAGGCGTTTCGTTGAATTTTTTGAATATGTTTTATCGTTACCGCCCTCAAACTTGGAATGTTTATGTAAATGTAGGGATGGGAGTTGCATTCTATGATGTTTCAGCTTATGATTTTGGAACAAAAAATATCATGGATTATTTAGATAAAGGTAAACGTGTAGCTCCTTCTATTCCGAATGGTCGTGCAGTCACATTCCCATTAGGTATTTCGTTAGAATATAATCCTTTAAAATGGTTAGCTATTGTTTGGAACACTCAATACAGAATGCATAAAAAAGATAACATGGATGCTTCTGAGAAAGGAAATGACGATGATAATACCATTTACAGTGGCTTAGGATTAAGATGGAAAATTAATAGTCCTAAAGACAAAACTATGCAACACATACGTAATATGTCACCTGCTGATTACGAACCAGCACAATGTTGTGATGCTACTGTTGAAAATTCTCAAAAAATATCTGAAATTGTTACCCAAATTTCGGCATTGGCTGGAAATGCAAGTAGTATTGAAGAAGACAAAGAAAGAACCATAGAAGAAAATCTTCCAGATACAGACTTAGATGGTGTACCTGATGTACGTGATAGACATCCAAATACCCCTTCTGGTTCATTTGTTAACTATTATGGAGAGCCATTAGATAAAGATGCTGTAGAACGTATTTTAGGATACGGTCAATATGTGGAAGAAACTCCATCTATCTATTTTGACTTAGGTTTATCAAGAATTACGATTGAATCACACATGGTATTGGCAAAAATTGCTCGTAAAATGTATGCTGATCCAAATATGAAATTGGATATCGTAGGTTATTGCGATAATGTTGGAGGCGATGAACTTAATAATAAGTTAAGTATGAGACGTGCAGAAGATACAAAACGAGAACTCGTTCGTCGTTATGGCGTATCAGCAAATCGTATCAACACGTATGGTAAAGGTAAAACTCCTGGACCAGTTGATGATTTCATGCCTAATAGACGTTGTGATTTAATTTTATTCTCAGAATAAGTCATTAAACGACATAAAAAAACCAGTGGTTTTTTTATGTCGTTTGGTAATGGAGATTCGTTACCCTAGACGTCTAAATTCAGCACAAACTATTGCTGCAGCTACTGCTACATTAAGCGATTCCGATGTTTTTGAATTACTAGGATAGTTCGGGATTACAATACGAGACGAAACAAACTTACCAACTTCATTAGATATTCCACTGCCTTCATTACCTAAAACAATCGCTCCAACTCTACTCAATGAAGTTGTATACAAATTATCTCCATTTAAAAAAGTTCCATAAACAGGTAAATCTAATTTACTATACGCCTCTAAAAACTTGATCAAATCCACATAATGAACATTGACACGAGCCAAAGCACCCATTGTTGCTTGTACTGTTTTTGAATTATAAACATCCGCAGTATTCAAGGAACAAATAATGTGCTTTATACCAAACCAATCAGCGATGCGTATAATCGTGCCTAAATTTCCTGGATTTTGAATTTCGTCAAGAATTAAAATCAACTCCTTCTGCAATTTCGAAAAGTCAAGTTCTATCTGTGGTTTTTGAAATACAGCCAACACGGGAGTCGGTGTCGTTAGCGAAGAGACCTTTTTCATATCTTCCAGTCCATCAATTATTTCATAATCAATGGTTTTCGGAGTAGTATGTTTATTAGCCCAATCGCGAGTGACTAGTAATGAACGACACGTAAAAAATGGTAATAAATCTGATACTAACTTCTCTCCCTCGGCAACAAAAAGGCCTTGTTCGTCCCTCTCTTTCTTCAAACTCAATGCCCGAATATTTTTTATTTGATTTTTGGATAACATTCTGTTTTATAAATTTTACCAGATTAACACTATTTTAAGAATACAAAAGTAAATAATTCACTGAATTTTAGCTATATTTGCGGCAAGTTTTTTTATTAATTTTTCAGGGCTATCACACACACATGCAAATTCATCGATTTATACTATTTGCTTGCGCTACGATTCTACTCACTGCTTGTAGCTTAACCAAGTATGTGCCTGAAAACGAACGCCTACTAAGCCGCACTACGATCAAGTCGAATGTGCCAGAAGCTCCATCCGATATTTTAGAACCATTCTTACAACAAGAGCCTAACAACTATTTTTTAAGTTTAGCACGTATTGAATTGGCGTTTTATAGTGCTTCAGGAGAAGATACTAGTAAATGGATAAACCGTTGGCTACGCCAAATTGGAGAAGCCCCTGTATTATACGATACCACTTTAACGCGCAATTCCCAAGAACAGTTGGAAAAACAACTAGGCAATAAAGGTTATTTGCATGCTAAAGTTAATGTGGTAGAAAAAGAGAGAAAACGTCAGGTAAAAATCACATATATCGTCAATGGCAACGAGCCCTATACCATACATGCGTATAAGATTGAAATCCCTGACGACACGATTATGTCGATTATCAAAGAGCGAAACATACTTAACACTCCACGCGTGGGCGGCTTATTTGATGTGGATATACTAGCAGAAGAGCGTGAAAATGTAGCAAAACTATTACGCCGAAAAGGTTATTTTTATTTCCAAAAAGAAGCACTTAGCTTTACCGTTGACAGCGCATTAAATTCAAACCAAGTAGATATCTTGTTAGGGATGCAGCCATCCTACTTGGTCAATGATTCTTTACTCACACGCTTATTTACAAAAACCGAAATAGGCACCGTAACCATTTACGACGTATCAAATTTAATAGCACCTACCACTAAACTGGATACCGTAAAATCAGAAGGGTTTGTTGTAATACGAGATGAAAAATCAAATTTCACTCCTAAAATGCTTATATTTAAAACATTAATAAGACCAAACAGTATTTATAATGAGCGTTTAGTAGAGCGAACCTACTCCTCTTTGAACTCTCTACAGGCTATTAAATATGTAGATATTAGTTTTCGAGAAGAACCTGATGGTAAAATGGGTTGTAATATTGTAGTTACTCCTGCAAAAGTGCACTCAGTATCACTAGATGTGGAAGGTACAAACTCAAATGGAGACTTAGGGATGGGTATGGGAGTAAGTTACCAAAATAAAAATATCTTCAAAGGTGCAGAAGCTTTTAGAATTGGAGTACATGGTTCATATGAAGCGATTGGTAAACTTGGTGATATCAAGAATTCGGCAGAATTAGGTGGTAGCATGTCCATTAACTTACCTATTTTCTTGGTGCCATTCACCTCAAATGATTTTAAACGAAAAATGGGAGGAACCACCGAATTTTCGATGAGTTACAACTTCCAACAACGTCCAGAATACAAACGTAATATTGCAAATGCTGGTATGAAGTACGCTTGGCGATATAGAGGGACACGTTTTACTTTGGATGTTATTGATATCAACTACATCTATTTACCTTGGATGACGACAGCGTTCAAAGAACAGTATTTAAAACCATCTTCATCTGTACGTTATAGTTACGAGGATCACTTTATTATGCGTATGGGATTGGGAGTTTCATATTCTAATAGGCGTAATTCTGTTGCCTCAAACTTTTACACATTACGTGGGAATATATCTACAGCTGGTAATATTTTATATGGCATAAGTTCAGCTATTGGGCAAAGTAAGAATGCAGATAATCAATATGAAATTTTCAATATTGCCTATTCTCAATATGTGAAAGGCGATTTTGATTATACTTATAACCACTATTTCAATAAAAGAAATCGTTTGGTTTTTCATAGTGGTATTGGCATTGCTTACCCTTATGGGAATGCCACTATTTTACCATTTGAAGAACGTTATTTTAGTGGTGGCGCCAATAGTGTTCGTGGTTGGTCTGTACGAACCTTGGGACCTGGTCGCTATGTAAATACGGGTGCTATCGACTACATGAATCAATCGGGAGATATACGCTTAGATTTGAATTTAGAAGCCCGATTTAAACTTTTTTGGATGTTTGAAGGTGCCGCCTTTATCGATGCTGGTAATATTTGGACGATTAAAGATTACGAGGAACAAGAAGGAGGTTATTTCCAATTGAACGAATTTTATAAACAAATAGCTTGTAGCTATGGTATTGGTCTTCGTGCCGATTTTGATTTTTTTGTCATTCGCTTTGACATGGGAGTAAAATTATTTGAGCCAAGTGGTGCCACTTCAAATGACCGCTGGCGCACCGAACTTTCTTGGAAAAACGATGTCGCATTTCACTTCGCTGTAGGTTATCCATTTTAACATTAAAAAATTACACATTATGAATAAATCAAAAACTT
Organism: Paludibacteraceae bacterium; assembly: GCA_028694915.1. Classification (GTDB taxonomy): domain Bacteria; phylum Bacteroidota; class Bacteroidia; order Bacteroidales; family Paludibacteraceae; genus W0P28-013. The sequence continues at coordinate 3,087 of JAQVJY010000007.1, read as the reverse complement.
TGCTTATTGCATTATTAGTCACTCTAAATAGTTCAAGTATCTTTGCCTGTACCAATTTTTTGGTTACCAAAGGGGCATCCGTTGATGGCTCTACTATGATTACGTATTCAGCCGATTCGTATGCTTTATTCGGAGCACTTTACCATTATCCAGCAGCCGATTATCCACAAGGAAGTGTGCTTGCCGTATATGAATGGGACACAGGTAAATACCTCGGTAACATAGAACAAATAGCTCATACATATAGCGTTGTAGGTAACATGAACGAGCATCAAGTGGCTATTGGCGAAACAACCTATGGAGGCCGAGAAGAATTGATAGACACTACAGGTATTATTGATTATGGAAGCCTTATCTACATTGCTTTACAACGTTCAAAATCAGCACGTGAAGCCATAAAAGTAATGACTGAATTAGTTCAAAAATATGGTTACTACAGTTCGGGAGAATCTTTTTCTATTGCCGATCCAAACGAAGTCTGGATTCTGGAATTGATAGGTAAAGGCGTTGGTAATAAAGGAGCTGTTTGGGTGGCGCAACGTATTCCTGATGGTTATGTATCAGCCCATGCAAACCAAGCTCGTATTACTACTTTCCCTCTAGAACAAAAGAAAAATAGTAAAAGTATCAGTAGTAAAAACATGAAAAAACTCTTCAATCCAGAAGTTGAAGTAGTATATGCATACGATGTCATTGAATTTGCACGGAAACAAAAGTATTTCTCAGGAAAAGACGCTGAATTTAGTTTTTCAGACACTTATAATCCGTTGGATTTTGGGGGTTTACGATTTTGTGAAGCCCGCGTGTGGAGTTTCTTCCGTGTAGTAGATGCTTCTACCGAACGTTTTTTAAGTTATATCAATGGTGAAACTAAAGAACGCATGCCGTTATATGTAAAACCAAGCACGAAACTATCGGCACAAGATATGAAGAATTTCATGCGCAATCATTATGAAGGCACACCGCTAGATATGACACAAGGCATGGGTTGTGGAGCTTATAACTCACCGTTTCGTCCAAGCCCACTAACCTACCAAGTAGATAGCGTAGAATATTTTCACGAACGTCCGGTAGGAACGCAACAAACAGGTTTTACCTTTGTAGCACAAATGCGCCATTGGCTACCCTACCCTGTTGGTGGCATTCTATGGTTTGGTGTAGATGACGCCACCACAAACCTTTATGTACCAATGTATTGTGGTATAACGGAAGTTCCACAGTCATTTAGCATACTCAACGGCAGTTTGTTAGATTTTTCATGGACTTCTGCCTTTTGGGTAAATAACTGGGTCGGGAATATGGTTTATAATCGTTACTCACACATGATGCCAGAGGTAAAAAAAGAGCAAGAAAAATGGGAAACATTCTTTAATTCGGCCGTTCAAAATGCAGACCAATTTGCTATTACGAGTGACACTGTAAAGATGCGTGAATTCTTGACCGATTTTTCACTTGCTCAGGCAGAAACAGCACTCAAAGCGTGGACTAAGTTAGGACAATTTTTAATGGTAAAATACCTAGATGGTGTTACCAAAGTAGAAAAAGATGGTCAATTCGAACAAAATGATAAACATATTCCTAACAAAGTGATTAGACCTGGCTATCGGGAAGATTTTAATAGAGAAACATTTGTAACCCCAAATCCTGAAAGATTTCGCATGAAATCGTCAGAAGAAATGCAACAACGAAAATAATGTTCAAACTTAGTGGACATATTATCATTATGCTCCTGTTGGCGTCCATGTCTTTGTACGCCAACACATGGCTTGTGTCCACAACTGATTTAGTACGTGGTGATACCACATTCCAAACCTATTACAGTTACAATAGCGCCCTTCAGCCCGTTTTAATTTCAACTAAAATATCGGTAAATAATTCTAGTTTTACGAACTATAGCTATACTGAACAACAATTCGAAAATGGTCAGAAAGTAGCAAGTTCTACCTTTGTTTGGGATAGCACATTGTGGCAAAAATCGACTAGAACTGAATGGCTATATGAAAACGGACTCTTAAAATACAGAAAAGAGTTGCGTAATTCGGGCGACAATTGGATTCAAACAGAACAGACTCTGTATAGTTATGACACTAATAACAAATTAGTGAGTGAAATTACACAAACATACACAACTAGTTGGCAAAATAAGCTAAAAACAGATTACGTCTACAATGGGGCAATCAAAGAGATTGTTTGTTCTACTGCACAAGGTTTGCTTTGGCAGCCTTATGCAAAAATAACGATAGATTCTGCCAATGAACATTTGGTCACATTTGAAGAGTTTGATAGCATTTGGCACACACGTACCCGTACCATTTACAATCAAAATACTTCAGGCCAACCACTCGACGAAACACAACAATCGTTTCAAGGCAACATGTGGAGAAACGAGGCGAGACGTCTCTTTACGTACGATACTAATAATGCTGTCAATGGGGAATTGTTATTATCATGGAATACTGAATTTTGGGGTAATATCCAACGTCAGAAATCGGAAAAACAAAATCTAGAAACCATCACTACCTACTACACTCCATTATACAATGCTTGGTGGCCAGCTTACACACACCGAGCTTTGCTGAATGATGATTTACTACCAAGTCAGATTATCACGGAACATCAATTCTGGGGCGAAGATATTTCCAGTTTAAGACATGATTTTTTGCCAATCGCCATCAATAATACGGCTAGCTTACCATACGGGCATAGTATGTCGCTCACGTATGAATCGCATGAAAACACACCAACCGACATACTAAACACGAAACAAACACTCATGGTTTATCCAAACCCTTCGCCCAACGGCATATTTTACATAGAAGGCAATTATGAAGAAATTACAGAAGTTTGGATCTACTCATTACAAGGGCAGTTGATAAAATATATCAGTAACACCAACAACAAAACAATCGATATTACAGAATTAAGTAAAGGTATATATCTCAGCAAAATAAAAGTTCAGAACAACGACACCTTTACTACCAAATTAATTAAATCACACTAATAGAAACATTATGAAGAAATTGAATTTTTTAATTATGCTAACACTTGCAAGCACTATGATGACTGCGCAAAATCCCTTTTTCAAGC
>JAQVJY010000034.1 GCA_028694915.1 Paludibacteraceae bacterium | reverse complement strand
CCGACTTCTCCTTTAATTTCGACTCCAACATAATCAACTGATCCCGCAATTGTGCCGCCTCCAAAAATTCCAATCTTTTAGCTGCAGCCATCATTGCTTTGCGTATTTTTTCGATAAGTTTTTTCAGCTCTTCTTCCGAATCATATTGTGCATCGGATTCGGAAACCATCGAATAGTACTCCGGCTCAACATAAGCTTTAGGATCAATTTTCGGATCCATGTGTTTGCCCAAAGCGGACGCTTTGGCTTTTTTGATTTGTTGCGGCACGATACCGTGCTCTTCGTTATACTTCAACTGTTTTTCCCTCCGACGATTGGTCTCATCAATTGTTGTCTGCATACTCTCGGTTATCTTATCGGCATAAAAAATAACCATTCCGTTTACATTGCGAGCCGCACGACCTGCCGTTTGCGTCAAGGAACGATGCGAACGCAAGAAGCCCTCTTTATCGGCATCAAGTACCGCCACCAGCGATACTTCAGGCAAATCGAGCCCTTCGCGAAGCAAATTCACTCCAACCAAAACATCGAAAACACCGTTCCGCAAATCATCCATAATTTTCACGCGCTCAAGCGTCTCCACATCCGAATGAATATAACTGCATCGGATTCCGTGCTGCGAAAGATAATCGGTCAATTCCTCCGCCATGCGTTTGGTCAGTGTGGTTACCAGCACCCGCTCGTCTCTTTCGATCCGCTGCTGAATTTCCTCCATAAGATCGTCAATCTGATTAAGACTGGGACGTACATCGATAGGCGGATCGAGCAATCCCGTAGGACGAATCAACTGATCCACGATAATTCCTTCCGATTTTTCCAATTCATAATCGGCCGGCGTTGCGCTCACGAAAATAATCTGCGGGGTAAGCGATTCAAATTCTTCAAAAGTAAGCGGGCGATTATCAATGGCAGCAGGCAAGCGAAAGCCGTATTCCACCAGGTTGAGTTTGCGTGAACGGTCGCCACCATACATAGCACGAATCTGAGGAATGGTAACGTGGCTTTCATCAATCACGGTAAGGTAATCTTCCGGAAAAAAATCCAGAAGACAGAAAGGCCTACTTCCCGCAGGTCTTCCATCAAAATAACGGGAATAATTTTCAATTCCCGAACAGTAGCCGATTTCTTTAATCATTTCGATATCGTAAGTCACCCGCTCATATAGCCGTTTTGCTTCCAGTGGTTTACCAATGGAACGAAAAAATTCGACCTGCTTGCCCAGATCAATCTGAATTTCCTCTATAGCCCTGAAAATGCGTTCGCGTGTGGTTATAAACAAATTGGCAGGAAAAATACGATACGCATCCAATTGTTCAGTCGTTACACCCGTAACCGGATCGACCGATTCGATACTTTCAATTTCGTCTCCCCAGAAAATCACACGAATAATGCTATCGTCGTATGCCAAAAAGATATCGACGGTATCCCCTTTCACACGAAAATTTCCCCGATTAAATTCGGCTGTTTCATTTCGCGAATACAAGATATCCACCAATTTACGAAGGAACACATCGCGCACCAATTTCTGCCCAACTTGAATATCGATGATGGTTTTATTGAAATCCTCGGGGTTGCCGATACCGTACAGACACGAAACCGACGAAACCACAATCACATCTTTTCTACCCGATAGCAATGCCGACGTGGCCGACAGGCGCAGTTTTTCAATTTCGTCGTTGATGGAAAGATCCTTGGCGATATACGTATCGGTAGTGGGAATATACGCTTCGGGCTGATAATAATCATAATACGAAACGTAGTATTCAACGGCGTTCTCGGGGAAAAAACCTTTAAACTCGCTATATAATTGCGCAGCCAACGTTTTATTGTGACTGATTATCAACGTGGGTTTATTCACCTGCGCAATCACGTTGGCTATGGTAAACGTTTTCCCCGAACCGGTCACTCCCAACAAGGTCTGATAAGGCACATTGTCACGAATTCCCTCGACTAACGCCTTTATTGCTTCAGGTTGATCCCCTGTAGGTTTGTATTGTGAAGTTAACTTAAAATCCATACCCTTACAACAAATTCATCACGATAATAGTTCATGTTCTTCTCTTTCGGCCGGCTTAAGCCTCTTGCCGTCAACGCAAATTCATCCCGTCCGCCGTTCACCTTTTCACCTTTCCGCCCCGTAAGGTTTCGTTTCGTATATGCTGACGACATGACCCCCGCCGTCCATTTCGATATGTCCGATATATCCCGAAACCGTTCGGGTTGGCCCCTCTTCACCGCCATATTGCTTTACCAACGGTACATTTACCCGAACCCTGTCGTCCGGTGTTTTCTCATATTGCAGCGCATCGAGATTGGGAATAAATCGTACTGCGGAATCCGGATTTTTGGCTTTCGCCAATTGCAACCCCTTCAAAATATTGTCGCGAGAGTCCGTTCCTTTGTTGAAAAACCGATACACCTTGGGAGCCAAATATTCCGCCAACTTGTTGTAATCCTCATCCGATAATGCCCCATAAAAGCCTTCGATTACGGCCTTTATTTTATCCGACTCCTCGGTCGATACCGGATACGACTGGAACAGCATTTCGAATCGCTTCTGCGCTTCATGATAATAATTACCCGGCAATTCGCCACTCTCCACCGCCACCATGTACTCGGAATAACGCTGTGCCGTATTGGCCGTATAAGCATCAATCCACATTAACGAGTCTAGACGATTGCTGACCAACGATCGATAAGGACTTTCGGGATATTGTTGCAGAAAATCTTGAAATTCCGTTATATTTTCCGACGTTTTCAAATTTTCCCATGCAGCCGCTTCACGGTCTTTCAATGCTTTCATTTTTGCCTCGGCTTCGGCAAAATGTTTTCCATTGGGATATTCGTTCATATAAGCCAAATAACCATTCACGGTATTGGCACCCATAGCCGCATCCCATATTATCCGTTCTTGAGTTTGCCGTGTAACATGTTGCTTATATACAAAAGAAAAAGCTCCCAGCATACATACCAATAAAACACAACCAAAAACCACTCCCTTTCTCTTCCCATGTTTATGTTTACGAGAAAAAGAATCGGCATTATCGATATTCAAATCGACCTCATTATCTAAAATAGGAACCTCTTCTTCGGACGAAGCGACACCCTTTTCGGCAACCGGTTGAGATGCATTTTCCGCGAAATTCAGCCGCCCCGGCATTTTCACTTCGTATTCGTTCCGGATCTTTTTTTCGCATTCATCGCAAAACAACGCCTCTTCCGATTTATTTTTGCCGCACAACGGACACAAACTCGACATAATCTCCCCTTTTTATATAAACCGCATCGCTATATACAAAGATAAAAAAAGTAACGCACAACGAGATAAATTCCCCATCGTTTTTGCGATAAAAAGCAAAATTCGTACTTTTGAACCTCGGATAAAACAAGACGCAACATGATTGAGATTATTCCTGCCACGACCGACAATATTCCCGATATTCAAAAAATTTCGGCAGTCGCATGGCCACACACGTTCAAAGACATCCTTTCCGAAAAGCAAATCGCCTATATGATGCATTGGATGTACAGCGACGAAAGTTTGCGGGAACAAATGGAGAAACAACATCACCGGTATGTGTTGGCAAAAGAAGGCGAAGAATTTGCGGCTTACCTTTCGTATGAGCCCAATTGCGAAAACACGGGAAAAACGAAGATTCATAAAATTTATATTCTCCCCTCACATCAGCGAAAAGGAATCGGAAAACGGCTGTTCGACTTTGTTTTGTCGCAAGCCCGCGAAAACGGAGAAAAAGCCGTTTACCTGAATGTCAACAAGAACAACCGGAATGCCATCGCCTTCTATCAACGGATGGGATTTTATCGCGCCGGAGAAGAAGTAAACGACATTGGCAACGGTTTCGTCATGGATGATTATGTTTACGAAAAACCGCTCGATCATGAATAGGCGTGTCGACAGAAATGCGTGTTTCGACAGAAATGCGTGTCTCACAACACGAACAGGCATTGTTCAATATAACTAACCGTATCAAACATGAACAAGTATTTTCACGACCGAATTCAATCTCTTCGCTTCGCTTTCAGTGGACTACGGATGCTGTTTAGAGAAACGCCAAATGCGCGCATTCAGTTGGTCATGGCCCTATTGGCTGTTGCGTTGGGCTTTTTGCTGCATATTTCCACTACGGAATGGCTGGCCGTTTGCATCGTAATCGGGATGGTGCCGGCGCTTGAAGCCATGAACACCGCCATCGAAAAACTGTCGGATTTTGCATCACAACACCAAAAACATCCGATAATCAAAAAAGTGAAAGATATAGCAGCGGCAGGTGTTTTAATAGCGTCCATAGCAGCACTGGCCGTAGGAATATTGATCTTCCTCCCCAAACTCATCGCCCTGATGTAGCGCACCCTTACTATCCTTGCTTAAACGTTGCTATATTTCCAAATTTGCCCGGACATATGATGTAAAGCCCTTAAAGTAACGCCCTTACACCTATAGCACATCCGCTCGTCGTGTTACTTGTAACAGTTGTTTCGCTCTCTGACGATGAGCTTACACGTGCAGCATATCCGCTTCAGGCATTTTTTGCATCTTTTCCCACGTAAAAACCGAAGAATATTTGCACTTCGTTCGCTCCAAGGCAGGGACAACAACCCCGAATTCGGAGGGTTGATGATACGTGAAACCCGCATGTACACTACATAAACCGCCCAATTGTCATGCGGACTCGACGCAAGGCTGATGCAAGCATGGAGCGAGGAAGGTACGGCCTTGGTACGGAGATTTTGCGATGCGTTTTGCACTTGCCGGATGAATCTGCAAGAAAAACGCATTAGCGAAAAAATATTTGTTTCAAAACACAAAATTTTCTACCTTTGCGTCTCGAAAAATTGTCCTATGGTGTAATGGTAGCACAACAGATTCTGGATCTGTTTGTCTTGGTTCGAATCCAGGTGGGACAGCAATATTAAAAGGCAAATAGTTTATTTTTAACTGTTTGCCTTTTTATGTGGAAATAACTTCAATAATTTGAATATCAATGCTCTAAAAATCCATTTCTTTTATATTCTGAAACTCAGACCAACCGGATGTAAACCAATAAGATTCAAATGATCCGGTAGGAACAAATAGAGTACAATCTGTTTTTGAAACTCCTTCAAAAGTATCTGATGTTATTATTATTGGTATTGGATTTTTAATATATATAGATTGTAAACTACTACATCCGGCAAAAGCACCTATTCCGATTCCTGTCACATTCTCTGGAATATTAATAGATTGTAATTTCCAACATCCGCAAAAAGCATTTCCTCCAATTTCCGTCACATTCTCCGGAATATTAACGGATTGTAAATTCCTACATTCGTAAAAAGCATAATCTCCAATTGATTTGATTGTTTTTGGTAAAATAATACTTTCCAAAGTTTTTTTCCCTTCAAACATATTATTTCCAATCGTATTATCTGTTGTTGTCTGTTGCATATAATAAGGTACTCCCCCTGATACAATTCTTGCATTTTCCATATCCAAATTAACCAACGAGGTCATCTTGTCACGAATAATAAAAATGTCCGTACCATTTAATGGACCACTGATGGATAAATATTCGATTTTGGGAAGTTCTTCAAGGCTAATAAGATCTTTTAATGCTCCTGGTTCATTAAGTTGTATGTTTTTAGTTAAGGGAATTACTTTTACATTGCATGTAGCATATATATTCCTTTCAACTGCCGCTGTAATTGTGGTTTTTCCCACTCCCACTGCCTGTACTGTTCCATCATTGGCAACCGTTGCTATTGTTTCATTTCCGGATTTCCAAAGAACAGATTTATCTGTTGCATTTTCTGGAAGAATAGTGGCTTCCAATTTTAATGAACTTCCTAACAAAAGATTTGCAGATTGCTGACTCAAACTGATCGATGTTGCATTTATAGGTGCAACCTTAACTTTACATGAAGCTGTCAAATTAAGTGTAGGTGCTTTTACGGTTAAAGTGCCTTCGCCTACTTTCAAACCTGTTATATTTCCATTATTGTCAACAGTAAAAATACTATTATCGGAAGTTTCCCACACATAAGAAGGGGCAGGTAAATCCGATGGTGTATGAGTTACGGTGATCTTTTTAGAACTTCCGGCATCTAACGTAACCTCATTTGGAACAGAAATGCTTGTAACAACGGGATCGTCTTTTTCACAAGAAATAAATGTCATAGCTACTAAGACAGCTGCTAAAACAAAATAAATTTTTTTCATGGTTTTGTTTAAAAAAACCTGTATAAAACTTAGCGGGAAATTCGCACTTCTAATTTGAACTTAGCAAGGATATAATTATATAACTTGTTTCCTCTTCTGCTGCTTTATCTCGTGATTGACCTTTTTCTCTTTCGGACATCAATGCCCGAAGGGGTTTACCTCCATATAAACCCTTTCCACTTGTCGATTGCCTTTTCTTCGCCTCTTCTTCGAATAATGGTTTGAATTCAAGCGCTACAAGCGGCGATTGTTTTTCTGATGTGGTTAGAAGCATTATCCGCTTTGATAAGAAAATCGATTGTAGAGCATTTAAATGGGCTTTTTAATAGA
>JAQVJY010000033.1 GCA_028694915.1 Paludibacteraceae bacterium | reverse complement strand
TTAGTAGCTTTGCTTTTCGAAAATATTAATTATGTCCACCTTTCAATCCATTCTCAATCAATTCCGCAAAGAATCGTTTTCACAAAAAGATAAAGGCGAACGTTTCGAACGCCTGATGCAGTTGTATTTACTCACCGAACCCTATTATGCCAATCTGTTTACAAAAGTTTGGCTTTGGAACGAATTTCCTTTCAGAGAAGATTTGGGCGGCAACGATACCGGAATCGATTTGGTGGCAAAAACCACACATGGGGCTTATTGGGCAATTCAATGCAAATGCTATCAGGAAAATGCCGTCATCAACAAACCTGCGGTGGACAGTTTCCTGACTACAGCCGGTCGTTCGTTTGTGGACGACAGCGGGCAAACAAAAAAATTTGAACACTGTCTTTGGATTTCTACTACCAACCATTGGGGAAGCAATGCCGAAGAAGCCATTCGTAATCACACGCCGGCCGTTTCGCGCATCTCGCTCTTTCATTTGCAAAACAGCAGCGTGGACTGGGATAAACTGTTGCAGGGAATGTATGGCGAACAGGCGCGTAAACCCCGCAAAACCCCTTTTGAGCACCAGAAAAAAGCCATTGCCAACAGTTTGGAATATTTCAAGTTTCGTGATAGAGGGAAACTTATCATGGCATGCGGCACGGGCAAAACCTTTACTTCGCTCAAAATTGCCGAACAGCAAACCAATGGGCGGGGATTAGTCTTGTTTTTAGTTCCCTCCATTGCATTACTTGGCCAGACACTTGACGAATGGACCAACGAAGCGGCACAACCCATCAATGCCATTTGCATTTGTTCGGATGCCGAAGTGAGCAAAAAGAAAGTACAAAACGAAGATACCGATACATTTAGCGTAGTGGATCTGGCATTGCCTGCCTCCACCGATGTGCCCTCTATTATGAAACAGTTCCGCGAAGCGCTGGACAGCGAAGGGATGACGGTGGTTTTTTCTACCTACCAGTCCATAGAAGTCATTTCGAATACTCAAAAGGAATATCAAAAAGTGCATGGAAATGAATCGGGCATTTTCGACCTGATTATTTGCGACGAAGCACACCGCACCACCGGTGTTACCCTTTCCGATGAAGATGAATCGGCTTTTGTGAAAGTACATGATAACAACTTTATTCAAGGCCGCAAACGAATGTATATGACGGCAACGCCTCGTCTGTACAGTGACGATACCAAGAAAAAGGCTGTTGATTTGGATGCCGTCCTTTGTTCGATGGACGATGTGAAACTGTATGGTGACGAAATGTACCACATTGGTTTTGGTGAAGCCGTTGAGAAGGGGTTGCTTTCCGACTACAAAGTCCTGATACTTACCGTAAACGAAAACGATATGCCGGTTGCGGTGCAGGAAATGGTATCCAACAATCCGACCGAAGTTCCGGCAAATGATGTCAACAAACTTATCGGCTGTGTCAATGCTCTAAGCAAGGAAATTGTTGGCGACAATTCACTGGTCAAAAGCAGCGATCCCGAACCCATGCACACAGCTGTTGCTTTCTGCCAGAATATCAGAATTTCGAAACAGATTACAGCCACTTTCAACCAAATGGGCGATATCTATTACAAGAATCTGAGCGACGAAGCCCGCAGCCGAATGGTGATGATAGAAAGTGAACATATCGACGGCACAATGCCCGCCACCGAACGTTACCAAAAGCTCTCGTGGCTCAAAAGTGTGGAACGCGGGACGCAAAACTGCCGCATTCTCACAAATGTTCGCTGTTTGAGTGAAGGTGTGGATGTTCCCTCGCTTGATGCCGTCATTTTTCTTTCGCCCCGAAATTCGCAGGTGGATGTTGTGCAATCTGTTGGTCGTGTGATGCGACGTGCTCCGGACAAAAAATATGGTTATATTATTATTCCCGTCGTTATTTCCAGCGATGCCGATACAAAAAAAGCCCTCGACAACAACAAGGCATATGCAGTCGTTTGGACGGTACTCAATGCTTTGCGCGCACACGACGACCGCTTCAATGCCACTGTCAATAAAATAGAACTCAATCGCAACAAGCCGCAAAACATTCTGGTGGGAGCTCCCTCTTATGGCAGCGACGACGATGTGATTGATTTTAGGTCTGATGCCTTTTCAGACGTCGAATTGGAGCTATCACTCAAGTTCGAAGAAATGCAGGCACTTCTCTATGCCAAAATGGTGGAAAAAGTGGGCGACCGTCGCTATTGGGAACAATGGGCGAAGGATATTGCCGAAATTGCTGAACGACACATTCAACGAATTACCGAATTGGTTGCCTCCGAAAAAAAGCACCGAAAAGCTTTCGACAACTTTCTCAAAGGTCTCCACAAAAATATCAATCCTTCCGTTTCCGAAGCCGAAGCCATCGAAATGCTTGCCCAGCATATCATCACCCAGCCGGTGTTCGAAGCACTTTTCGAAAATTATTCCTTCGTTCGCAACAATCCTATTTCGCAATCCATGCAGCAAGTCCTCTCGCTGCTCGAAGAGGAAAATACCGAACAGAAAAACGAAACGTTGCAAAAATTTTACGACAGTGTCAAAATGCGTGCTTCCGAAATTGATAATGCCGAAGCCAAGCAGAAAATCATTGTCGAACTTTATGATAAATTTTTTAAGACAGCTTTCCCCAAACTTGTTGGACGTTTGGGAATTGTCTATACACCCGTGGAAGTGGTCGATTTCATTATTCGCTCCGTCAACGATGTGCTCCATAAAGAATTCGGCCGCTCGCTTGCTGATGAAAACATTCATATTCTCGACCCTTTTACCGGCACGGGTACTTTCATTACCCGCCTGTTGCAAAGTGGCCTGATTTCGGGCGAATCGCTCGAACGGAAATACCTGCACGAACTTCACGCCAACGAAATTGTACTGCTGGCTTATTATATTGCTTCGGTGAATATCGAAAATGTCTATCACGACCTTCGCAGTGAGCCTGATGGCGAATATACTCCTTTCGACGGCATTTGCCTCACCGACACTTTTCAGTTGGGCGAAACCCGTGATAGCGAAGAACTTTTCAGTGAAATTTTTCCGCAGAACTCCAAACGTGTGCAGCAGCAACAAAAAACGCCCCTGCGCGTCATTATCGGTAATCCGCCTTATTCCATTGGGCAAAAATCGGCGAACGACAATGCCCAAAACCAGGAATACCACCATTTGGACCAACGCGTGATGAACACCTACGTGGCAAAATCCACCGCCGGGCTCAACAAATCGTCCTACGATGCCTACATTCGAGCGTTCCGTTGGGCAAGTGACCGCCTCGACCCCATACACGGCGGCGTGATTTGCTTCGTGAGCAACGGGGCATGGATCGACGGCAACAGCACCGATGGCTTCCGAAAGTCCATTGAAACGGAATTTTCTTCCATTTATGTGTTTAACTTGCGAGGAAATCAACGTACAAGCGGGGAATTATCTCGCAAGGAAGGAGGTAAAATCTTCGGGTCGGGCAGTCGCACACCCATTGCCATTACCTTGCTGGTGAAAAAGCCCGCCCATACCGGCAAAGCCGATATCTACTACTACGAAGTGGACGATTACCTTTCGCGCGAGGAGAAACTCTCGCTTGTCAAAAAGTTGGGCAGTGTAGGCAATCCCCAAATGCCGTGGCAAAAATTGCACCCCAACGAACACGGCGACTGGATCAACCACCGCAACGATCGCTTTTTGGAATTTATTCCCCTCGCTCCCGACAAAAAATTCGACGGAAAGACAAAAACGTTTTTTACTACGTATGCAATTGGTATTGCAACAAACAGAGATGCTTGGGTTTACAACTTCTCTAAACGCAAGATTACTGAAAATATGAAACGGATGATTCGTTTCTATAACGAACAAACGCAAGCTTATCAGGATGCCAAGCGAGAAAATCCGAATTTGAAAGTGAAAGATTTTATCGAAACCGACAAAAAGAAAATCAGTTGGACGGTAAATCTTTTAAAAGATATAGAAAAAGGCAATGTATTGGATTTTAATGGCGAAAAATTAATCGGCTATTATCGTCCATTTTGTAAACAATATCTTTATTTCGATACACATTTTATTGAACGTCCCGGATTAAGTCGAAAACTTTTTCCACTGCCTTCAACAGAAAATTTAATAATTTGCATTTCAGGAGTTGGGCAGCAAAAGCCTTTTTCAGTTTTAATATCAAATAATATATCTGATCTACAGATTGTTGATAAAAATCAATGTTTTCCTCTTTATTGGTACGAAGAACGTCAGCAAAACAATCTCACGCTGTTTGATGCTCTGTCCGAACCGGATGAGAACAGGTACACGCGTCGCGACGGCATCAGCGATTTCATTCTTCAGCGGGCACGCAGTCAGTATGGCAACATGACCCAAAAGGAAGACGTGTTCTACTATGTATATGGCATACTGCACAGCCCGCAGTATCGGGAAACGTTTACAGCCGATCTCAAAAAAATGCTGCCGCGTCTGCCGTTGGTGGAAAACAGTGCCGATTTCTGGCGTTTCGCCAAAGCCGGCAGACAACTGGCCGAGCTGCACCTCCATTACGAAAACTATCCCAAGCCCAACGGTGTTGTTGTTCATATCGATACCGGTGCAACAATCGATTACGAAGTAGTCAAAATGCGTTTTCCCCGCAAAGGCGAGCGGCATACCATTCTCTACAATCATCAGATTACTATCGAAAACATTCCCGCCGAAGCTTACGAATATGTGGTGAACGGCAAAAGTGCCATCGAATGGATAATGGAGCGCTACCAGGTTACTACCAACAAGGATAGCGGCATTGTGAACGATCCCAACGATTGGGCACGCGAGCAAGGCAATCCCAAATATATCCTTGACCTTTTGCTGAGCATTATCAACGTCAGCCTGCAAACAGTAGAAATAGTACGAAATCTGCCTGCCCTCGATTTGGGCGATTTGTCGTCGGAAAATCCATCGGTTGACAAGCGAAAAGTTATAACTACACCTGCCGCTCAACCAACGAAAGGTTCCATAAACAAAACAGTTAAAGAATATGCCATTCCTGCCGAATCACTCCCTCAAGTAGCAGAAGCCAAACAGAAAGAAGAACCGGACATAAAAATCGTAACGCTCATTATCAAAAAAGTCTATTTCGATGCCATTCTTTCGGGCACGAAAAAGGTGGAATACCGTCAACTGAAACAAACTACCCTCAACAAATACACATGGCTCAATCCCGAAGACGGTAAACGACATTTGAAAAAATACGATGCTGTGCGCTTCTACGTAGGCTACAGCAAAAATCGCGAAACTGCACTAATAGAAATTGTAAACACAGTTTATGACACAACCACCCAAACTGTCGAATTTCATTTGGGGAAAATATTAGAGAGGAAATAGTGTCTATTTTAAAAGAATTCTTATTGATAGTTTGACTATGAATATAATTGATAACTATTTAGAAAAGGACAATTATTATGGCACCCTGGTGTTTGGTGCATACATCCAAGAAGTTGTTGAAATTTTCGAGAATACTTTACTTATTCCACTAGAACCCTTATACCATAATCATTTTATAGATTACATAAAAGATTTTGCTGCCAAATATAATTATAAAATAGGAGAACAAAATTTAGAAACGTTTAACAAAGATTATTCTGATAATATCCCTGTTTGCTATATCCTTTGCAAATCCGATATATCGAATTTAAATTTATCGACGATTGATGAAAAGTATGCAGATCAAATTAACAAAGCAAAATTATTTTTATCTCTAATCTCAGGACAAACTCCTATTGAGTTTTTTAATATTGTAAAAATAAATAAGAAAATATGGTATAAGACCCAATTAGTACAATATAATAAGGTTACGAGATTATGGATAAATGAAAAAGAAAAAAAAGATTACATTAAAAATGCTGAAATCATTGTTGAAAAATATAGCTTCTCTTTGGGTTTATTTCAAGATGCTCATAGGGAATCAAATCCGCTTTACAGAATTGCAAGATACTTTATGGTTTTAGAAAGTATGACCGGCAGTTCTGATCAATCTCGAAAACATATTAAAGCTTTTTTTGAAAAAAATAATTATTCTACAGAAGTCATCCACTACGATGCTAATAATAATTACACGCTTAAAATTGATGCAATTATGGTAGGAGGCATTATTAGAGCCAAGTTGTTTCATGGTGCGAGTCTGAAGTATAATTACTTCAAAAAAATCATTTCTAAAGAGGATTATGATTATATAATAAGATATCCTGAAAGTTTAAGCAAGGCTATGAGAGATTTATGTGAAGAAGCTTTCTTGATTAAAGCCAGAAAAAACGAAGCTTTTAGCAATGACAAATAACGTATGAGAAATTTAAAAAAAGAGTTCACTTTAAAAAGTCGATGACTTTAATTTTGTTGTTTTTATTTTTTTTTGTTGATAAAACGCGCTTAAAATCCATTGTTATCAGACGAAAAAACAGTATATTGTATCCCATAGCGGATTACAGGGAAGGCAATCCAAATACGATCTGGAAATGAAGGATGAAGAACTGATTGTCACCCATATTGAGACAGGGGGGTGTACTAACCCCCAAATAATATGAAATAAATTTGGCAATTCAGTTTGACACTTTAATTTTGTAAAAACTATGACAAAAGAAAGGCGTCAATGGAGCAAAGATCAGAAGCTCCAAATCATTCAAGAAGTAGAAGTTAATGGATTACAACCTACGCTTCGAAAGTATAACCTGTCGCAATCGTTGTTTCATAAATGGAAACGCAGGTTTAATGAACAGGGCATATTGGGCCTTGAGGCTCAAT
>JAQVJY010000032.1 GCA_028694915.1 Paludibacteraceae bacterium | reverse complement strand
AATTTAATCGGAAAACCTATTTGGCCACGGCTTCGCAGATGAATATCAAACCCAAGACGGCCGATAAGTACGTTCGCAACTTCTGCAAATTGCAGCGGCTGGTGCATGCCGGCTACGACAACTACCGAAAAAATACCCTGACGTTGCCTCAATAAACCGATAAGGGCTCTATAATGTATTCGGCTATTTCAATCGATGGATTGTTTTAACGGCTTCTTTGCGTATTGCCTCGTTTTTATTCGATTCGTCTGTTAGCGGCAATAGTCCTTCAATAATCTCGTTTTTACGGTAAGAATAATTAAACCATCCCAATGCTTCAATGGCTGTCAACCTTAATTCTTCGTTTTCCAACGAGTCGTTGGCTATTTGCAGTAATTGCCCTATGCTTTTTGTGGCAGGCTTATTGCGAAAGCCTTTCAACTCCAGTTTTTTTGCCTTGAGAGTTGCAGAAGTATCTTTTCCGGTAATGATTTCCATGCTCTTTTCGAATGATTTTTCTGTTTTATCGATGAAATCGAGCCATTCCTCTACTTCTTTTTTGTTGTAAAACGGGCAATCGGATGTTTGTTTTTCTATTTCGGTTTTCACTTTGTCCAATTCGAGAAGTTCCATGAAATTGCGTTGTTTAAAAGCAACCCTTTCCGAAGTATTGTCCCATAATATACTGTGTACAAATGCAGGGATCAACTCATTTGAACCGTTTTTGCAGATATATTCCACTGCAAACCGCCGAATGAGCTCATAACTGTCTTGATGAGCCTGTTTTAGCACATCGGTAAAGTTTTTATCGGTTAATTTGCTTACTATCATTAATGCTTCCGTGCGCGGAATCATATCATCCGATTGCATATAGATTTTTTTCGACAA
This sequence comes from Paludibacteraceae bacterium, assembly GCA_028694915.1. Taxonomy (GTDB): domain Bacteria; phylum Bacteroidota; class Bacteroidia; order Bacteroidales; family Paludibacteraceae; genus W0P28-013. Next base: position 6,149 of record JAQVJY010000032.1, on the reverse strand, counting down.
GTCCGATATCCCATTGTAATGGTTGTTATAAAGCATTTTAAGTGCCAATGCCTTTAAATCTGCATTTTCACTCTCGAGTTGTTTCAACCAAAAATCATTGTCTTTTGCTTTAAGTTTGATTGCCGAATTGAGATCAAAATCGATGCTTGTGTTATTTCGAAAGCGGAAGGTGGGGTCGCCAATAATGTGTGTTTCCAAATAATTTACCTGCTGATTCCATGCACCTACACGCAGTCCGGCAGAAAGCAACCCAATCAGTTCGTCCGGCCATTTATCTTGAACTACATTTACCGTATTGGCTTGGGCAGCAATGGTTTTTCCGTCGTTAAACACATAACCTCCGGCAACGTTTTCTTTTTCGTGAAACGATCCATTGAAACACGCATCGAATACGATAAAACGGGCATTGGGTTTCATGGCATAAATATCGTTCATGTTGATGTCCAGCATTAAATTATAGAGCGAATCTTCTGCTATCGTTGCCGAATCCAATGCATTTTCACCCCATGCATAGGGGATTCCCAGCGATTTGACGTAATTATCGATAGCTTCTTCAAGCGTGCTCCCTCGGCGTACGGCGCTACGTACCTTCGATCGGATATAGAGTTGGATATTTTCGATCGAAGTGGTTGGGTCACTTCCTTCTTTATATCCATTGAGATATTGCATGTCGGTATCTCCATGATGATGAAAAATCATCACATCCAAATCGGGTTGTTGAACTTCGGCAATGAAATACTCCTTAATAGGCCATCGGGAGTCGAAGTCCATGAATTTTGTTTTTCCCTGCGAAGAGAAAACATAGGGCAACTGTTCTTTCAACGCTATTTGTTCGCCTGCCCATGCCACTTTCGATTCCGAATTGTATCCGTGTCCTCTTCCCATCGACAGATAGTCGAGGATATTATTCCTGTTTTCTGTTCGTTCGTTCACCACTTTTTGAAGATAGGCAATCAACTGAGTATATTTGTTGCCTTTCTCATTATCGTAAAGTCTGATTCGTCCGGTGTAAATATCGGAATTCAACTGTTGACTGCCATCGTGTCTCAATGAATAATAAAAGAGTTCGGGCCTGTTTTCATCCTGTTTCAAAAAGTCGAATTTCAAATCGAAATCGTCGTAAAATCTGTCCGAAGGGATACTCGATTGAGTCCAGTCTCTTTGTTGATCCATTTTAAATGCCGATGTAAGGTGTTGGGCATCGCGGAGCATCGGGATAGGGATATCGCCAATGAAAACCGCCCCTTCGAGAGGCATTTTTTTATCGTTATACAGTTTCCAAAGAATTGCTTTGATATCATCCGGCGATTTCCAGTTATCCGCGATAATATAACTGCCCAGATTGTCTTTTTCTATTACTTCTTTGTATGCGTCAACTGCATGTTGGGTTTTACTGTAACTCGTACTGTCGATAATAATTGCAAATGATGTGGAGGTTTTTATTCCGGGTTTCACAACTGTCTGAGAATATGCCGACACAGCTGTAAAAAGGATTAAAACCAATAAGAATCCATAGTTTTTTTTCATTTTATAAAAATTTGCGATTTTAATATGATAGGGTTAGAAATTGCATCCTAATGTAAACAGCAGATTGTTTCTATCGTTGAAATATGTGTTTTGTCCTTTGGCAAAAATACCATTGGCTTTAATGAAAAAATTTATTTTGTTTTCTTTTTTAATGCGTTGAGAATAGGTTGCACTCACATTAAGAGCATAGAAGTCGGAAGAAAGATAATCGAAATCGCCTTGTTCCAATTCAGTTACGATAGGGTATTCGGGATGACTTCCTCCATACAGATAATGCCCGCTCAGGTTTTTGTTGTACGCGAAAGAGATCCCCATGAGCAATCGTTTTGCGAGCTTGTCCGATAAATTGCAATTGTACTTCCCGTGAATTTCGCCAAAGGCATTTTTGATTTTTTTTTCGGAGCGTGGAATAAGGTATACATCTTTTTTTTCCTTTATTCCCATTTGAATTCCGGCCAGCCATTTATATTCGTTTTGAGCATTTTTTGTATAATCGTATCCGATTTGCAGGAATTGGTCCTTATAAGTCGAACGAATATTTTTATGCAACGAAATCCATCCTTTGTATGTTTCGGACACGTCGCGCAGGGTAATATATTGAATGCCATCGATATGTCTTTTGGCATATTCTACGTTCAAGTAATGAGTATGATCTTTGGCGGTGGTATGCAAGTATAAATTGTTTTTCCACAGGGTTTGTTTTGTTGCAGAATCGTCTTTGGGGGTAGTGAAGGATATCTCAACCTCTTCCACTTTCAGCGAATAATCGGAAGAAAAAAGCACATCGACATTCCCCGTATAGTTGTATTGGATACCTCCACCCACGTTGTTGCCCACGTAATTGGTTGTTCTTCCGCTTCCAAGACCAATTACGGCTGTTCCCAGTCCGTAAAGCTCATAATAAGTTTGTGAAATATTGGTATTGATATTCTCCATATACGATTCTTCTTTCAACGAATAATACACCCCGTTTAAACCGATATGATGAGCAGGTGTGGGCGAATATACGATGGAAGGTTTCAGCTCGAGTTTCATCAAGTAATTCTCGGTGCGCGGGTCGCGTTGTTTTGCCCCGGTCGATGCTTTGTAGCTTCCTGCGAGTCCCAAGGAAAAATAATCGTTTATATGAGGCATACCGGCTTTGAATGCCAATTCGTAATGTTGATTATTCCAATTGCTCACATTGGTATCGGCAACATAATAAGGCATTCCTCGAAACGGATCGATGATAGATGCATTGAAATTTGCGTCCTTTATTGCATTGCGGCTGTAACGAAATTCTCCCCATAAATATATCTTGTCGAGATTCACGCCTCCTTCGGCATCAAACTTCAATATGTTTTCTTCCTTCCCCTGTTGGGGTCGGCGAAAATCTCCGTCAATCGTTTCGTATGACATATTCAATAAGGTATAGTTTTCTGCACCATCCAAAAAAATCCCGGCAGCATTGTCCGTTTTATGCCAGATTCGATGGAGCTTCATTTTTTCAACAGCCGCCGGCGAATGATTCATTTCTTGCGCCGCAATATTTTCAAATGCGGCAAGCAAAAAAGGTATAATCAATATATAAATGATTTTTTTCATTATACGGATATATTTCTAATTTTAAAATTATTGCAATGTATGATTCCAACTCGGCATTTTCGCACCATAACGCCTCAACATTGGTTTCACGCCTCTGTCAAAATCGTCGGTACTGTTATTGGTATCTTGAAGAATGGGAGTTCCGTCTTCATTTTCTCCTATTTTTTTTCTTGCCACTCCCAGCGAATTGTATGATGCTCCCACGTAGGTCATCCCCGCATCGAGTACAACCGGCATGCGCTTGGCTTTGACCTTGGTTTCGTTGTGTCCGGCTTCCACTCCGTCCAACACGTAGCGAATTGGGATTTTTGCATATACCTTTGTACTTGAACTGCTTAAATCTCTTGTTTGTAGGTTCTTGTCGTTTACCGGATCATAAGGAACGTTTTCGGGTTTTTGAAAAATCACGTATGCGCCGCCAAAAACGGAAGTCAGGTACTGGGGTACGGTACCCATTGCACTGCTGCCGTTGTAAAATACGTGTACCATATCGTATGCCGGCTGATCCGGAAAATTTTTATTGTTCATATTGAATTCGAATTCCGATGAAGAACAATCGACCGGCGAGTTCGGGTTGTATATATCCAATTGATGATTGGCTGCAAATTGCGACACAACGCAACTTTCGCCGGGTTTTAGGGGATATTCGCTTCCTGAACCGGGAAATTTCCATAACCTATCCGTATATACGTATTTATTTTCGTCACTCTCGGGCCATACCGGCAAATTTTCTGTTGCAGCAGTAGGGTAGAGAGCGGCAAAATAGATACCGTCCAAATACAGGATTGAATCGGAATTGTTGTATATTTCATAAAATTGATCCCTGAAATAATTGGGAGCACTTCCTGCATAATAGATTTCTTTAAATACCAGTGGGCTGATTTTCAATCCCGAAATCGATATTTCAACCGTTTCGTTGTTTTTGATCAGCGGATAATTTACCAGCCCCCCATTCAGGTAATAGAGTTGCCCTTGATTGTCATAGGTTTTTCCCGAAACCGTAAGGGTATAGATTCCCGGTATGAGACTATCTATAACTACCGACAATCCCGAAAATTCTTTTTCAACCCGAATGTTTTCCAAATAATTCATGAGAACGATCGATAACCCTTCTGGAGAATCGAATCCTTCAAGTTCAATTTCGATTCTTATTTCTGCTTGCAAGGGTTCCACCTTTTCGGTATCCATGATCTTGTCAAACGAGCTGCAATTGAAAAACATGCCCGACAATATGCTTGATAATATAATCAGTTTCGGATAATTTCTTTTTTTCATAGCTTTATTTGATTAATAAACTCAGTTCCATACCGAAAAAGAAGTTTTTGTTTCTTTTGGCAAAGCTTCCCGGCGAACGTTTGAGTTCAACTATGGGATAACTTCTGAACATATTGTTTGCAAAAAACGATGCCCGCATAAAATTGCTGATCTCTTTTGTCACATTAATATTGAAATTAAATAATGGCGGGTACGATTCGGCAATGTATAATTGTTGCTCCACTTGTCTGAGTATATTTTTAAATTCCGGATCGTCCATTTGGGCGGGATCAAAATCGTATTTTTTCCCGTCATACTTCGAAATATAGGCTATGGGGATCGAGTCATTTCCGAAATTATACCAATCTTTTTGTTTCCAAACGGTTTCTGCCGTCAGAGAAATCACGAACCCGATTTCGGGTATATTGTGAATCACCCGCAAAGCCGTTGTTATTTGTTCCACGTTATGTTTTTTCATTCCTTTTTCATAAACCCCTACATGGGTTCTATCGGCTCCGCCTATTCCGCTTCGACCATCATAATAAGTATAATCGTCGGTAAAGTTTTGCGAGCGCATCCATGCCCCGTTTAACGAAAAGGAAGTGCGAATAGCCTCGATTCTTTTAACGTTTAAGTCGAATTCGACACCTTTTGTATTGGCTTTCAATCCATTTGCGGGAACATAATACTTGGCAAGCACCGGGTTGTTTGCCACCAATTCGTAAACGGGTTGCGCCCCATCGTTTGCTCTTTTGTATTCTTTAAAAGGTACCGGAGCAAAAGTTGGCGTCATGGAATACCCGTTTTGCAAATGTTCTTTAAATGCCGTTGCATGCAGGCTTGCTTTCTGGTAGTATAAATCGAACCCGATTTCGCTTTTTTCGTTGGAAGCCACTTTAAGCGAAGGGTTTTCCGTATTGTATACCCGTGTGGTTGTCATAAAGATTCTTTCGTTTTCGGGAATTTTCGTATCTGCCATTTCATTTATATTGATGTATTCGAAATAGGCATTTTCGGGATAAAGATACAGCAGGGTTGGCATTTTTGCCGTGATACCGTATCCTCCTCTGAAGAACAATTTTTGGGGTATTGCTTCCAGCGAGGCATTCAAACGGGGCGATAAAAAGTTTTTCGACTCCGACATCATGTCATACCTTATACCTGCTTGAATGCGCAACATGTTTTTCTCTCGAATATTCAGGCTGAAATTTTCATCCGCAAAAATCGAAAACAAATTGATAAAAGGAATATCTTTATATGGTCGTGGTCGGAAAGTCGCATTTGGTGCTTGCAAATTTCGGTACGGAGGTGTCGTGGGAGAAAATGTTTTTCCGTCGCCCACATTTCCATCCGATTTAAAATCGGCACCGATTAAAATTCTGTTATCCGTTTGCCCGACGTGTTTGAAAAAAGTTGCCGCCACTTTACCGTAAAAACCGATTTCTTTGCCGTCGATATCGCTTTTACCCAGATAAGATGCCGGCAGGTATTGTGCATAGTGAGAAGGGTCTACCCCCGAGAGGTTTGTTATTTCGTTTCCTTCCACATCGTAGAGGCGTAATCCCGGTTTATTGGTTATAATGGCCCCATCTACGGTTGTCATCGAATAAGGGGCTGTTGCCGAAGTATAATATTCTTCGTAATGGCTGTTTTTATTGTTGTAACTTCCCGACAACACATACTTTATGTTTTTCAACCAACCTTTGTTCATGAAAACGGTTCCGTTTGCATTTAAGGCTATTCGGATATCTTCGCCCTTAGAAGCGATTTGTCGAACCTGGTCG
>JAQVJY010000017.1 GCA_028694915.1 Paludibacteraceae bacterium | reverse complement strand
CGCAACGAATCGATGCACATTTTTATTGAAAGTGGCTTAAAGCAGTGTTGTAAAAAACCAATAAACGTCTTGGAAGTAGGATTTGGAACAGGTTTAAACGCCTTTCTAACGGCTTTAGAAGCCGAAAAAAATGGAACGCCCATTCATTATACAACGCTTGAACTCTACCCACTCACTGCTGACATTTACACTAAACTACCCTACGCAGAAACATCTGAAGAACGGAATTTATTCACCCTATTACACACCTGTGCTTGGGAACAAACTATTCCCATAACGCCTTATTTTTCGATTACGAAGTTACAAGCCGATTTATCTACTATACATTTCGACAGCATATTTGACTGTGTATTTTTTGATGCTTTTTCGCCAGAAAAGCAACCCGAACTTTGGGAAGAATCTATTTTTGCAAAAATTTACAAAGCCATGAATACTGGTGGTGTACTGACAACTTATTGCGCCAAGGGCGTAGTCCGTAGAACATTGCAAAACGTAGGCTTTGTAGTAGAACGCATTGCTGGTCCCGTAGGAGGGAAACGTGAAATTTTACGTGCGCGAAAATAAAAAAACAGCTCTCGCATGAGAGCTGTTTTTTTATTTTATTCTTGACTTTTATTCAAATTCTTAGGACTATCCCAACCTACATCGTGAAGGTCTGAAATATCATCCCAATCGTCTTCATCGGTACCAACAATACACTCGTCATCACCACGACCGTCATCATCGAAGTCATCTTCTTCACGTTCCACGCGCGTGATTTCCAAGTTACGGTGAGTCAGGGTTTGAACCACTTGATTGGCTGGATTATTAATCTCTTCCCACAACATATCTTTGAGTTCGGTCAATCCCATACCAGATACCGACGAAAAGAAGACACAGCGAACACCTTGTGGTAACTCGGCGCGCATTTGCTCCATCAGTTCCTCATCAAGCATATCACTTTTAGAAATAGCCAAAATATGCTGTTTATCGACTAATTCTGGGTTGTACACCGCTAGCTCATTACGCAAAATTTCATATTCTTTAGCTATGTTGTCACTATCGGCTGGCACTAAAAATAACAAAATAGAGTTACGTTCTATGTGTCGTAAAAAGCGCAAACCTAAGCCTTTTCCTTCTGAAGCACCTTCGATAATACCTGGAATATCGGCCATACAAAATGACTTATTATCGCGATACGACACAATACCTAAATTGGGCACCAATGTAGTAAATGGATAATTAGCAATTTCGGGTTTTGCAGCAGAAACGACTGATAATAAAGTGGATTTTCCAGCATTAGGAAAACCTACCAAACCAACATCGGCCAATACTTTTAATTCAAGAATAATAGAACGTTCAACCCGAGGTTCACCAGGTTGCGCAAAGCGTGGCGTCTGATTAGTAGAAGTACGGAAATGCCAATTGCCCTGTCCACCACGACCACCTTTTACCAGAATAAGTTCTTGTCCATCATCAGTAATTTCGGCTAAGAACTGACCAGTTTCTCCATCGTAAGCTACTGTACCACAAGGTACATCAATAATTTTGTCAGCACCATCTTTGCCAAAGCTACGACTAGCGCCACCACTTCCACCATCGCCAGCAAAAATATGACGTGCATATTTCAAGTGAATAAGTGTCCAATAATCTTTTTTAGCGCGTAATATAATGTGACCACCACGACCACCATCACCGCCATCAGGACCACCTTTAGTGGTCATATTATCGCGGTGAAAGTGTGAAGAACCTGCGCCACCTTTACCCGAACGGCAAAAGATTTTGACATAATCAACAAAATTGGAACCTGCCATATAATTTTGGAGTAAATTAAAATACAATGAATACTAGAAACCACAAATAGAGAATTCGATAAGATGGACAATCTGCTCAAAATTTTGCTCAATTGTAGAGCTATTTTGTACGGAAGCATATCGTCCTGATTTTTTATAAAAATCGAGCACTGGAAGTGATTTTTGCTTATGCACTTCCAAACGTTTTTTTATCACTTCCAAATTATCATCAGCACGACCAGAGGTTAACCCACGCTTCAATAAACGATCAATCAACAATTTTTCCTCAACGTGTAAATCTATCATCACAGTGAGTTTTTTTCCATGTTTTTCTAACAATTCATCTAGCGCTTTAGCTTGTGCTACTGTACGTGGAAATCCATCAAAAATAAAACCATTACAATTTTTTTTATGAGCATCAATCTCTTGTTCAATCATACTAACAATAAGATTGTCAGGAGCATAATTACCATTAGAAATGAGGGCATCCACTTTCTTGCCAATTTCAGTACCTTTAGCAATTTCAGCACGTAACATGTCGCCAGTAGAAAGGTGTACCAATTGGTACTTTTCTGCTATCAATTTACTTTGAGTCCCTTTACCAGAACCAGGAGCACCAAAAATAACAATATTCAACATACCTTAAAACCTTTATTTACAATATCGATAATTAGTTCGCAAAGTACTTTGAAATGAAACACTTCTAAAAGTGAGATTCCCGTTTTGTGAACAAAAAAAACAATTCTAAATCAAACGATGCCTCTAAAAATAAAGCCTGCATTCAGCTCTCTCTAAAGAAGACAATTCGCAGTGAAAAACAGAGGCAAAGGTACGATTTTTTGTTGAATTACGAAATTTCCCTACTGCACTTTGATTAGACGAAAAAAAGATGTACTTTTGCTTGTTAAATGAGCACTTTATGAAATTAGATTTCTCCAAAAACATACTACGTCAATTACTGCGCGTTTGCCTATTTTTGGTAACAGTAGCCATTGTATATCAACTTATTCCACAACGAATACAGTTTGACAGACAGTTCTCTCCAGGGAAACCTTGGCCCTACGATTTACTAACTGCCTCATTCGATTTTCCGATTTTTAAAGATGAGGCCGAATTAAAACGCGAACAAGATAGTATTTTACACTATTTTGTACCTTATTTTAGTCTTAATCAAGCAGGAAGCAACCGACAACTCACCAAGTTTAAACAGTCCACAGAATCTATTGACAGCTTAGCGCTAACGCAAAGCGAACGGGCACAATTGGCCAATAAATTAAGGCAGATTTATCAAACGGGTATTATGTCGTCGGACCAAATGCAAGACCTCCTAACCGCCGGCATTGTACGGATTTCAATTATTGACAGCAACTCAGTAGCCAAGGAAGTTCCTTTGAGTGAAATTTATACCGTTCGCTCCGCTTACGACGCTTTGTGCCAAAGCAATACGATTGATAATAAATTGCTGCGCGCTTGTAATTTCAACCATTATTTAGAAGAGAATTTAACTTATGATGCTAATAAATCAGAACAAGTTCGTTCCAGTTTATTGGGGCAAATCTCACAAACATCTGGTTTAGTGCAAGCTGGTGAGCGCATTATCGACCGCGGAGAAATCATTGACCAACAAACGTTTAAAATATTAAACTCACTTAAAATTATTACTGAACGCGACCAATTATCTGACCGAAATCATTATTGGGTGATGGCAGGTGAAGTGTTGCTCATTTTGGGGTTGTTACTACTCTTTTTTCTCTATTTGCACCTATTCCGTCCACTGATTTTTAATTCAAATCGTGATATATTATTTATCATGCTCATGGTGATAGGTATGATTGCGTTGGCATCATTTACCATACGCTTAACCAGCTTTAATCTCTACATCATTCCATTTGCTTTATTGCCAATCATTATTCGCACATTTTTTGATTCAAGAACTGCACTTTTTGCACACATTATTACCATCTTGCTGACCTCATTTATGGTACCAGCGCCGTTTGAATTTTTATTATTGCAAATCACCGTGGGCATGACTGTTGTATCGAGTTTAAAAGAGATGTCGCAACGTTCGCAACTGATTCAGACCTCACTACTCGTGTTTTCATCGTACGCCGTAATGTATCTTGCCATTTCACTGATGCGCGATGGTTCTTTGGATAAAATTAATTGGATGATATTTGGCATCTTTGCACTAAACGGTTTATTACAGCTATTTGCATACGGATTAATTTATATTTTCGAGAAACTATTTGGTTTCCTATCGAATGTCACTTTAGTGGAACTTTCGAATATCAACAACAAACTACTCATGGAGTTTTCGGAAAAAGCGCCTGGCACTTTTCAACACGCTCTACAAGTATCCAACTTAGCAACTGAGGCTGCCAAAAAAATAAATGCCAATGCGTTGTTAGCACGTACAGGGGCATTGTATCACGATATTGGTAAAATGGTCAATCCACTTTTCTTTACCGAAAATCAAACACCTAACGTCAATCCTTTGACAAATATGCCTTTAGAAGAAGCCGCGCAAATAGTCATTGGTCACGTAACTGAAGGCGTAAAATTAGCCGATAAATATAAACTTCCAGGCAAAATAAAGGCCTTTATACTCACGCATCACGCCGAGAGTAAAACGGCTTATTTCTACAACACGCTTAAAAACAATTTCCCAGATCAAGAAATTGACGAGGCGAAATTCACGTATCCGGGACCTAAACCTGGCAGTAAAGAAACCACCATTGTAATGATGGCCGATGCCGTAGAAGCATCGTCGCGTAGCTTGAAAGATTACAACGAAACCACCATTGATGAGCTTGTAGAACGTATTATTGATGGTCAAATAGCCAATGGTTCATTTAAAAATGCGCCCATTTCATTCCGCGATGTAGAAATGATAAAAGCTATTTTTAAAGACAAACTCAAAAACATTTACCACAATCGCATCAGTTATCCCGAACTCAAATCGCAGAAAAAATAATTACAAATGAATCGTAAGATTTTACATATTACACTGTTTATTGGACTGATTGTATTGGTTTTACTCTTGCCTTTACTCCCATTTTTTCGAGTAGATTTAACCTCCGAAAAACGGTTTAGTATTTCAGATCAAAGCCGCCAACTCATGCGGGAATTAGATCGACCTATACAAGTAACTATCTATTCGGGAGGTGAAGTAGACGCGAATTTTGCTCGACTCAATAAAGCCACACGCGAATTGTTGGAAGAATTAAATATATATGCCACCCAGCGCATAGCTTATCAGTTCGTCAATCCATCGGAATCCACGTCAGAAGAAGAACGTAATAAAACCTATTTTTCATTAGAACAACGAGGTTTGCGCAGCATGTCCGTGGCATCGCGCGATGCGAATGGTCAGGTAACTCAAAGTGTGGTTTTTCCTTGGGCAGAAGTAGCCATAGGCAAAGATACTCTAGCCGTTTGTTTGCTCCAACCCGACGGACAACGTAATGGTGAAAATGGCATAAACAGAGCTATTGAAAACCTCGAATTTCAATTTACCGATGCCATTCGTATATTGAATAAAAAGAAGATTGAAAAAATAGCCTTTCTCGAAGGACACGACGAATTATCAGAAGAACTCGTATATGATGTATCGGAAGCTTTTAGTCGCTATTTTCAAATCGACAGAGGCGTCATTGGTTTAGATGCTACCATTTTGGACGATTACAAAGCAATAGTGATTGCCAAACCCAAGAAACCATTTAGTGAATCGGACAAATATATCATCGACCAATATATTATGAATGGTGGTCGCGTATTGTGGTTAATTGACGGCGTTCAGATACAAGAAAGCGACTTGACACAACGAGGCATTGCACCTATGCTTCCTTTGGATGTTAATTTACAAGACCAGTTATTTCGTTATGGCGTTCGCATTACTAGCACATTAGTGCAAGACGCACAATGTGCCTACATACCGATGAACATCGCAAAACCTGGTGAAACACCTGTATTTGAGCCATTACCTTGGTTTTATACGCCGTTATTATTGCCTTCGCCAATCAGTACTATCACTAAAAATTTAATGCAAGTAAAGGCGGATTTTGCATCGGTGTTAGATTTTACCAGTGATGAAAATAAAGTACAAAAAGACTTGTTACTCATCACGTCAAACGCAACACACGTAAGCCAAGCGCCCGCCACTATTGACTTATCGCAGCTACTCGAAAATTCTAAACAAGATGGCTATTTCTTTACCAAATACCTGCCAATAGCCGCTTCATTACAAGGAGTTTTTCCTTCCAATTTTCCTTCACGCGGTCGCATGGTACCAGCAGGTGTTGTCAACGAAAAACCGCACCGCGACGAAAGTGTGCCAACACGTATGATTGTGGTAGCCGATGGCGATATTATTCGTAATGAAGTAGAAAATTCGGCACAAGGCATTCACATCATTCCGGCCGGCTACGACAGAGCCAGTCACATGACGTTTGGCAACAAAGATTTCTTGCTCAACGCCCTACTTTATCTCACCGACGACCAAGATTGGCTTTCGTTACGTAATAGAACTTTTAAGATGCATTTACTGAATAAAACGGCGGTTAATACCAATCGACACTTTTGGCAATGGAGCAATATTTTATTACCACTAGCACTACTAGCTGTCTTTGGTGTAATTCATTTTATGATACGTCGCAGACGTTTTGAAAAAGGCTAAATTTCCTTCAAAAAATTTGTAAAATAAAATAATTCCTGCTATCTTTGTGAGTTACAAAGCGTAATATCGTCTAATCAATAAAACTAAAAAACATATGAAATTTACAGTCTCTAGCACCGCTCTTTTGAGCCACTTGCAATCTATTGGTCGTGTTATTAACCCTAAAAGTCCACTGCCAATTCTGGAAAATTTTTTACTTAAAATAGAAGATAAGACACTTACCATAACCGCTTCTGACCTAGAAACGACTTTAATCACTTCGTTAGAAGTTGAAAATCCATCGGGCAACATCACGTTAGCTGTAAACGCAAAATTATTGATGGATTCTTTACGTGAATTTTCGGAACAACCATTGCAATTTGATATCAATGAAAATAATTTGGCTGTCATTATCAAAACAGAAAGTGGCAACTACAATTTCATTGGCCAAAATGGCGACGAATATCCAAAATTACCAGCATTAGGCGACGAAGCTAATACACTCAGTTTACCTGTGGAAATCTTGGCTAATGGGGTGAACAAAGCTGCTTTTGCTACCGCTGATGATGATTTACGCCCAACGATGACTGGTATCTATTTTGACATCAAATCAGACGATATCACCTTTGTAGCTACGGACGCACACAAATTGGTACGGTTAAAAAATACAAGCGTTAAAAGTGGCGTTGATGCAGCATTTATTTTGCCTAAAAAACCAGCTAACATGCTCAAAAATATCATCGCTAAAGAAAGCGGTGATGTAGAAATACGTTTCGATCAAAAAAATATCGTATTCAAACTTCCTTCATACGTTATGGTTTGTCGTCAAATTGAAGGTCGTTTCCCAAATTACAACGGTGTAATTCCACGAAACAATCCATACAAATTGATTATCGACCGTTTGTCGTTAATGAACGCTATTAAACGCGTGTACACCTTTTCGAACCAAGGTACAGGATTAATCAAACTGGCTATTAGCGAAAACACATTGGTGATTACAGCACAAGACATTGACTTTTCAACGTCCGCAAAAGAAACTATGACTTGTCAATATCAAGGTGAAACCATCAATATTGGATTCAAAGCGCCATTTTTAGTAGATATTTTAAATAACATCAGTAGCGGTGACGTGGTTATCGAATTGGCCGATCCTTCACGCGCAGGTATCATCCTTCCGTTTGAAAACGAAGCTAACGAAGAACTGTTAATGCTGTTGATGCCTATGCTAATAACCGAATAAAGAGGCCTATGCCGACCATCATTAATCACATACAATCAGAACTGAAGGATTTTTATCCTGAAGGGGAAGTGAAAGCTTTCACACGATTGCTGCTCGAGAAAGTGGCCGGCTGGACTTTGACCGACATACTCACACACGATGATTTAGAATTGTCGGATGAGCAAACTTTATTCATTCATCAAGCCGTAGAACGACTCAAAGAACACGAACCAATTCAATACATTTTAGGCGAAACCGAATTTTGCGGTATGCGCTTATGGATTGACAATCGTGTGCTCATTCCACGCCCCGAAACGGCAGAATTAATTGATTGGATTGTTGAAACTGTTCATCATCCTGCACCAGCCATTTTAGATATTGGTACTGGAAGCGGCTGTATTGCTATTGCCCTAGCAAATAAATTTCGACAAGCTACGGTTACAGGTTTCGACATTTCGTTGGATGCGCTACATGCCGCTCACGAAAATGCAGAACTCAACAACGTGTTAATACGTTTCTTCCACGTCAACATTCTCAAAACCGCACATTGGGAAGGTACATTTGATGTCATTGTAAGCAATCCGCCTTACGTTATGAATTCGGAGCGGGAAAACATGGAGGAAAATGTTTTAAACCACGAACCCGAAATAGCTCTTTTTGTGACCGACGAAGATCCACTTATTTTCTATCGACACATTGGTCAATTTGCCGCACAACACCTCAACGAAGACGGTCAGCTATTCTTAGAAATTAATCAGGCATTAGGTAAAGAAACCGTACAATTACTCAAAGAAATTGGGTTCAAAACGGTAGAATTACGCAAAGATTTATCGGGCAAAAATCGCCTAATTCGTGCGCTGTTAACCAAACCAAAATAAACCAAACACAATGAACTTTAATGAGGCTTTACAAAAGGCAGCAGCCTACTGCTCCTTATCGGAAAAGTGCGAATATGAAGTCAAAGAAAAACTACGTACATGGGACGTTTCGAACACGGATGTAGCCAAAGTAATCGATCAACTTCGACACGACGACTTTATAAACGACGCACGTTATTGCACTTATTACACACGTGATAAATTTCGATTTAATCGGTGGGGAAAAATTAAAATTGGAATGATGCTACGTTCCAAACAACTGCCCGAAGAAGAAATAACCAACGCCTTAGCCCAAATTGATGAGGCTGAATACGAAGAAGCTTTAGTAGTGATATTACAAACAAAACTTAAAAGTTTAACCTATAAATACGAATACGAAAAGCAAGGGAAATTATTTCGATTTGCACAAAGTAGAGGGTTTGAACACAACATAGTGAGTCATGTTCTCCGACAGTTAGAATAAAACAAAAAAGAGATGCCTTGAAGGCATCTCTTTTTGTTTATCAATCGTTTCAAAAAATCATAAAACTATTTTAGATGTTTTGTAACCAACACGCACCACTAAAACTTGGTGAGCAGGCAAACCTTTTATGATAGTTTCAGCACCTTGAGCTAAGCCTGTATAAACTGTTTGTCCCATCGTATTATAAACTGTAATTAATTGACCAACTTCGGCTGGAACTACAATTTGACCATTACGCACATAAACGCCAAGAGAACATTCAACCCTACCGATTGCCGTTTGTTCATTCGTAATTGTATAAACGCCTCCTGTTTCATTATAAGCGTCTATTGGGATTTCTGTCCAGGTATGCGTATGACGATTTGTAGCTTCATCTGTCACATCGTATGTCACATTATACAAATTATCACGTACCCACGCCACGGTTACAGAGCCACTTTTCAAGAATGATTGCACATCATTGTTGCATTTATGAATAATGAGTGAACTTTGGTTTTTAACGCCAAGTCCTCCCAATTTATTATCACCAATGGTAGAAGTATAAGTGCCTACAAAGCTACGTTCCGTACTTGGATAAATATCAAACGTATAGAAGGCGCCATTGCCATTTACAATCACCCAATCATTAGTAGACGTTTCATACTCCATTTCAAAATTTGAAAATACTTGAAGGTAAAAACTCTTGAGAGCCGTTCCGTTTTGAGGATAGTAAATAGCATGACCTTTCACAATATCAAATTCTTGTGTTAAATCAAGCGTACAATCATCTTCATCGGAACCTACGGCTGTAGTTGTAATGTGAAGCGACAAAAAGCACAATTGACCGTTATCATTAGGTTTACTGCCATAGTCAGCTTTTGCCCCCACCGTAAAAGTTACACTGTTGGCAAAACCCGACCACGAGGCTTCGGCAGGATCACTAGATTGAGATACAGTTCCGTTAGTGGGTGTCAATGTGGCCAATTGTTGTTGACCTTGATACGACAAATCAAACACAATGGATGTGATATGAGCTGTATCGGTAGACGAAATGGTAATTGTACCATTCGCATAAATACGCAAATCAGCCGATGTCGCGTAGTAAGATGGATTTGTGTAACCTGTTCCTTTGGAAGTTGTTACCGATAAATTTTTATCACTCAGTGAAGTTGCCGCATAATCCGACATCGTCAAAATAACCGTTTTGCTATGAGCAACTACTGTGATAGCTAGACCAACCAATAAAAATAAAATTTTCTTCATAATACCAAATTGTAGTTTACTACAAAAGTACAATATTTTAAAATACTTTCAATCAATTCAGAACAAAAAAGTGGAGATACTAAATAGCATCTCCACTTCTATTTACATAAAGTAACTAAAATTTATTTGGTCACCATTACCTTTCCTACTTTATTAGCAACTTTTACAATATATACACCCTCTAAATTACCATTCATAGATGTTACATCCAAACCAGTAATGGTATAGATACGTGCAGCGTCTTGAGTATAAATACGACCATTATTAGCGTAAATATTATCTAAAATTTCAACATTATGAATAGCCACCACTTCATCATTAAGTGTAATATCCTCATCCGTATCATAATTAAATGCCCAAACTCCTTTGTTTAGAGATACTGTGTAGGAATTACCTGATTCATCTTGAAACGTGCCTTCAAAACTGTATTCAGGATAAGAATCACCGTCAATTGTACCTAAAGCAGTTACGGTAATGGTACCAGAAGCAAAAACTATAGTGTTTGTTTCACTTGTACTGAAATCAGCATAATCAACCTCATAGGTACCTGCAATAGTAGAAGAGTTATTAGCGACAACTTCCATATATAATTCTGGATAAGAATACACTCCATTATCGTAATCATAATCATTATATAAATCAAACGCCCAATAACCTGCTTCTTCATAGGTAAAATAAATGGCATCTACATAATTAAAACCTGTCATAGCAGTTTCTGTTGGATCTGTTGGATTTACGGTACCACCACCTTCACCTCCTACGGTACAGCTTGTAAGATTGATATTACAATATTTAGTACCATCATTAGGATATCCTGTCATGATTACTTTAACTTTAACAATAGCAGTACCATTTAAAGTTACTGTATTATTAGCACCAACTGCAACCGAAGTAAGGGTTTTTGTTGCTACCACTTCGTCTGCTGCATTCAAACCTGTAACAGTAAAAATATCTGTAGAAGTTGCTGTTTTTGTATTTTGATTCAAAGCGCCGATAGTCAAAGTAACTACAACTTCATCAGAAGACACCAAATTAGGAGACAAGAAACCTTGTCCTTCATAATTCAATTTCAAACCAGCTGGAGAAGTATAAAAACCTGCATCTGGATACGTTGTATTATTGGTAATATAAATCCAACCTGCTGGGATGGATCCTGAAAATGTACCAGTAACCTCAGCCATCATAGTCATCGTAGCAAACAAAGCTACAAACAAAAAAGTAATTTTTTTCATGATAAAAGAATTTAATAAAATTAATAAAATAAGTGGTTAATAATCTAGTTTTTAGGAAATGACACCGCACTCCAAATCGAGATAGCAAAGATATATACTTTTTTTGAAAGAACCATATTTTTTTGTGGTAAAAAATAACTTTTTACCCAAAGACACCTGACTACACTCAAAATATACAGCTTATTAGAAGCTATATCCCACACCAACGCCTAAAATAGTCTTGAATTGAATACGTGGTGCACTATAACCATTCTCATCAGCAATCAACACTTTATCATAATATTTGAGTGAAGTGCTCAAAGTCACATTCAACACTTTGAGGAATTGATAGGAAACAGCCATATCCCAATCAACATCAAAATTACCAAAATCTTTATTATAAGGTGTAAACAATCCCAATGTAGAAATCACTTTGAAGTTTTCGATACGTGCATAATTAACACCACCCTTGAACGACAAACCAAACGCACTGCGATTGTTTTGATCTAATTCAACGCCATATTTAGCACGTAGCGTGGGATCCACAGCGGTAGAAATACGCCCAGCCACGGGTGATAAATAGGCAGAAAAGATATCATTGGGTTTCCAATCGAGACCCAACGAAACATCCGTATATGATGGTGACAACCAATTAGAAATATAGGTTTCCGTTTCCACACCACTCACCGTTTTATACTCATAACCACGCAAAAATTGTGATTTAAAACTACCTAAAGCCGTAGCATACCATTTAGGCTGAAATTCATATCCAATTTTAGTCGAAAAATTAAGTTTATCACTCGATTTACGCCAATCGTAAGCAGTACCATCCATATACATAGCTCCAAGCTCAGTATCAAGATTAGTTTCCCAAGCCAATCTATTTTTTCGATATAATAGTGATACATTCGCAAATGCTACGCCATTAGCGTTATTATTACCACCAGCAGCCCAATTCCAAAGGCCTGTAGCGGTGGCATTAATTCCCATAACACCAGATACCTTCCATTTTTTATCTACAGTTCCTTTTACCAATTCTACAGCTTGTTGAGAACCTTTGGTTGCCTCTTCTACTGTTGTTTTCACATCTTGTGCAACCACCGATAATGATCCGCACAAAAGGATAGATCCCAATAAGTAATGTTTAATGCTCATAATTCGATATTTTTAGTTAATATTTATTCTGACAGGCAAATATAATCCTTTTTTACAAAACAACCTTCGTTTTTAAAGAATAACGTCATCGTACACGAGCTATTTGTGGAAATAACAACCACAAAAAGAGACAGAAGAGATAAAAAAAGATAGTACTACAGGAAGTCCAATCGACACTTTTTAGTATCTTTGTGTCCTCATTATTTGCAATAATATAAGTGTTTACCCGTTTTTACAAACACGTGATACTTTTTTGATTTTAAACCGATGCACAAATTTAAATATTCTGTTGGGCTTATATTCATCCTATTGATAGTGGCAACAAGTTGTTCCACTAAAAAAAATACGTGGAGTACTCGTGCTTATCACGCGACAACAACGCGATTTAATATTGTATTCAATGCACAAACTAATTACGACAAGGGAGTTAGTGAACTTCAAAAAATGCAACAAGATGACTATTCCAACATTCTTCCTATGTACCCTATTAGTAATCATGACAATGGACAAGCTGTTGGAAGCACTATGGATATAGTAATAGAAAAATGTCGTAAAGCGATTAAATTACATTCCATACAAAAGAAACCAAAAAAAAATCCTAAAAAGAACAAGGATCCTGAATATCAACAATGGTTAAAACAAACTGAATTTAATCCCTTGGTAAAAAAGGCATGGCTATTAATAGGACAGGCCGAATTTCATAAAGCAGATTTTATCGGATCTATTGGAACATTTACCTATATCACACGACACTTTGCCACAGAACCGGCTGTAGTATCCGAAGCACGTATATGGATGGCACGTGCTTACGCCGAAATGAACTGGTTCTATGAAGCAGAAGAAGTGCTGGGTAAAATTAATGAAAATGACGTAAATACAGACCTCAATGGTTTATTTGCTGCTACCAAAGCCGATTTATTAATGAAACAAGGTCGTTATAAAGAGACTATCCCTTTTCTAAAAATTGCACTCGATAAAGAAAAAAATCGCTATCAACGCACACGTTTTAACTACATTTTAGGGCAATTGCTCTTACTACAAAACGACCGTAAAACGGCTGCCAACTACTTTAAAGCTGTATTGAAATTAACGCCCTCTTACACCATGGAGTTCAATGCACGTATGCAAGTGTTACAAGCAGAAACAACCAATTCTTCTAAAGCCATCAAATCGTTGGAGAAAATGGCAAAAAGTCCTAATAACAAGGATTATTTGGATCAAATTTATTACACCATCGGTAACATTCAATTATTTGCTGGGAGAGAATCCAAAGCTATCACCGCTTACCAAACAGCTATCAAACAAAGCACCCGAAATGGCATAGAAAAGGCAGTTGTGTTGTTAAAATTGGGCGATTTATTTTATGGCAAGAAAAAATACATAGATGCTCAACCATGCTACGAAGAAGCATCTACCATCATAAGTAATACACATACAGATTATGCGCGTGTAACGAAATTAGCGGAAACATTGGGTGATTTAGCAACCAACTATAACACCGTCGTATTACAAGATAGCTTACAATATTTATCGACGTTAAGCGATAAAGAACAACGCGAAATCGTGGACAAACTAATTGCCAAACTCATTGCCGATGAGGAAGAAGCCAAATTACGTGCAGCTGAAGATGCTGCCGCATTAAATGCTGTTGGAAATGAATCTGCTTTCGGGTCAGCAGGTTTAACTCCTGTTGGTACTACTGGCGAATGGTATTTTTATAATCCAGCATTAATTACAAGTGGTCGAACAGAATTTCAACGTCGCTGGGGAAAACGTAAATTAGAAGATCAATGGCGTAGGCTCAACAAAACAGCTCAAATGGCTGAAGTGGAAGAAACCGAAACAAACGAGACAGACGCAGCCAATGACACGCTTCCTAAAAAAATGGAAGATACCAAAAATCCTGCTTTTTATTTAGCTCAAATTCCAAGAACGGAGGCTCAAAAGGAACAATCAAACTTAGCCATTGCAGACGCTCTTCTCAATATGGCCGATATTTATAAGAACAAATTAGAAGATTCGGAAATGGCTGAAACTACGTTGTTAGATTTTCAAAAACGATTCCCAAAAAGTGAGCGTTTACTTGAAAGCTATTATGCCTTATACCAAGTGTACGGACAATTACAACAAACAGACGCACAAAATAGTGTTCGCCAAACCATTGTAACCAACTATCCAAGTAGTAAATACGCCATTATTTTATCACAGCCTGATTATGCAGAACGCATGAAACAGATGTACGTAATGCAAGATTCGCTCTATGCAGCTACTTACACGGCATATAGTAAAAATGAATTTAAACAAGTGTTGAGTAATTATGATTACATGGCAAGCAACTTCCCTTTGTCAACCTTGATGCCGAAATTTTCGTTTTTACGTGCTTTGAGTATTGGCAAAACCGCGAGTGCCACGAACTTTCAAGAGGCATTAACTAAATTGGTAGAGCTTTATCCTACGAGCGATGTGGCTAGCATGTCGAAAGACATTTTGGCACTCATGGCACAGGGTCAACAGGCACAAAAAGGAGGTTCACATGGTAGTTTGCTATCGCTGCGTGAACAAGAAGTACAGAGTGAAGCACAAGAACCAATTACGACCAAAACCTATACCGCCGACAAGCAAACACCTTTTGTATTGTTATTAAAGCCTAGCGATCAAGGCACCGTTAATCAACTTTTATTTGACTTGGCAGCCTACAATTTCTCGAAATTCCTGATTAAAGATTTTGATTTGGCGATACGCACCATTGAGGGAGACAAAATGATTGTAATCTCGAACTTTGAGAACTACAATGAATTGCTTTGGTACGATAAATTACTCACCACAGAACCCGCTTTGACGGAATCGGTAATGGCTAAAATTGCTTCGCGCATTTACATTTCCAACGATAATTTATCATTGGTCACGCTATTGTCGTTGAAAGAATACAATCAATTCTTCAAACAGAATTTTAAGTAAACACGAGCTTGGAACTTAAACTAAGAAAATTATGAACAAAAAAGAACGCATACTGTGGGCCGACGACGAAATGGACTTGTTGCGTCCATACATCATTTTTTTAGAAGGGAAAGGCTACGAAGTGATAACCGCCACCAACGGACAAGATGCCATAACACACTGTCAACAACATCGCTTCGATATTGTCTTTTTGGACGAAAACATGCCTGGTTTAAGTGGCTTAGAAACCTTAACGCACATCAAACAACTCGACCCTTCGGTCCCAGTGGTGATGATTACCAAAAGTGAAGAGGAAAATATTATGGATATGGCAATTGGTAATAAAATTGCCGATTATTTGATAAAACCCGTCAACCCAAACCAAATTCTACTGGCTCTCAAAAAACATATTCACAAAAAAGAGATTATCGCAGAGCAAGTGTCGTCCAATTATCGCGCAGAATTTATGCAAATTGCCATGCAAATGAGCGAATCGCTCTCCTTCGAAGCATGGAAAGAACTCTATAAAAAACTCGTTTACTGGGAACTGGAATTGAACGACACAGAAACAGGTATGCACGACATGTTGGCGGCTCAAAAAACAGAGGCTAATGGTATTTTTGCGAAATACATTCGCAAAAACTATCCGCTTTGGTTCGAACATCCTGAAGAACGTCCATTGATGAGTCCCGATATTTTCAAAAAGCGCATTTTCCCGTTATTAGATCAAGGCGAAAAAGTCTTTTTTGTGGTTATCGATAATTTCCGACTCGACCAATGGCAGGTGATTAAAGAACTGTTGGGCGAATTTTACACCATGGAGCAGGAGGAACTCTATTGTACCATTCTGCCAACCGCCACGCAATACGCCCGTAACGCCATTTTTTCAGGTTTAATGCCGTTGCAAATTAAAGAACTCTATCCCGATTTGTGGGTGGAAGAAGAAGACGAAGAAGGTAAAAATATGAACGAAGAGGCTTTGATTCAAACGCAATTGGACCGTTTTCGTCGAAAAATACCATTTTCGTACCACAAAGTAAATAACACGCAATATGGCGAAAAGTTGGTAGAACAGCTTAAAGCACTCAAAGAAAATCCACTCAATGTGTGTGTGCTCAATTTTGTAGATATGCTCTCGCATGCACGAACCGAAAGCAAAATGATGCGCGAATTGGCAAACACCGAATCGGCGTATCGTTCGCTCACGCTATCATGGTTTCGCCACTCCAGCACGTTCAATCTATTCAAAGAACTGGCACAGCAAGGCTATAAAGTGGTAGTCACCACCGACCACGGAACGATTCGTGTCAATAAACCTATCAAAGTGTTAGGTGACAAAAACACCAACACCAATTTACGTTACAAAGTGGGCAAAATGCTCAGTTATAATAAAAAAGAGGTATTTGAAATGCTGCAACCAGCTAAATTTGGTTTACCAAGCCCTAATGTGAGTTCGGCTTACGTGTTTGCCACGCAAGAAGATTTTTTTGCATACCCCAACAACTACAATTACTACGCTGGCTACTACAAAGACACGTTTCAACACGGCGGTATTTCGATGGAAGAGATGCTCGTGCCCTTAGTAACGATGCAACCTAAATAATATAATTAAATGGTTTGGGAATAGTTAAAAAATCGTTATAAAAAACGGTCTGCATTTGATAACAAATTACTACCTTTGCAGCATCTAACTACTATCAGATGAAACCATTTACAATCAACCAATTATACGAGGTGTTTTGCCAACATCCTATGGTAACCACCGATAGCCGGGTTTGTCCTGAAGGTTCACTGTTCTTCGCTTTAAAAGGCGAAAGTTTCGATGGAAATCATTTTGCACTTTCAGCACTCGGCAAAGGCTGTCAATACGCCATTGTAGACGACGAAACATATGCTGTAGATGAGCGTTTTATAGTGGTTGAAAATGTATTAACCGCGTTGCAGCAACTAGCCACACTACACCGCAAAACGCTCGGAACACCCATTATCGGCATCACGGGTACGAACGGAAAAACCACCACCAAAGAGTTAGTTTCGGCTGTACTTTCCGAAAAATACCGAGTGCTGTACACGCAAGGTAATTTCAATAACCATATTGGAGTACCACTCACATTATTGAAATTAACCAAAGAACACGACATCGCCGTGATTGAAATGGGCGCCAATCACCCAGGCGAAATCAAAACGTTGGTCAATATTGCTTGTCCTGATTGTGGCTTAATTACAAATATAGGGAAAGCTCACCTCGAAGGATTTGGTTCGCTCGAAGGCGTGCTGCATACCAAAGGCGAATTGTACGATTATTTGCGTGAACACAAAGGGCAGGTTTTTATCAACTCCAAAAATGAGTTATTAAAATCCATCGCCCATAAATTAAACACCACCACTTACGCTATCGACGGCGAAGCCGATATACAAGGTTCTGTTACCGCTTGTTCACCTTTCGTTTCGATTAAATGGCGTAAAAAAGGCGAAGCACCACACGCAGTCGACACGCATTTTGTAGGTATTTATAATGCCGAAAATATGTTAGCGGCCATTACCGTGGGACTACATTTTGGCGTTTCGCCTCACGCTATCAATCAGGCTTTGGGCACATACACACCACAAAATAACCGCTCGCAGTTTGTAGAAACCAAACACAACCGTTTGGTGGTAGATGCCTACAACGCGAACCCAACGAGCATGATGGCAGCTTTGGAAAATTTCAAAGCGATGGAGTTACCTGCCAAAGGTGTTATTCTTGGCGACATGCTTGAATTAGGCCCACAAAGTGCGGAAGAACATCGTCGTATTGTAGACTATTTGAAACAAGCTCAGTTTGAATCGGTTTATTTAGTCGGCAAACAATTTGGAGCAGTGGCGGACCAATTTCAACAGTTTGAAAACACTGCAGCGTTGATGTCCTATTTAGAACAACACCCGCTAAACAACAAAACGTTATTAATCAAAGGTTCCAATGGTATTGGGTTAACCAAATTGGTGACATTGTTATAATTTGAACATAAGTATTTCCAATGAACAGATTCATCATTCTTCTACTGCTAATAACGAGTTTGGCTGCCTGCACTAATAATGCAGTTTCGCCCATTCCAAGTTACGCGGTAGCGTTGGAAATTACTATTCCACAAGATGCTTCAGAACTCAACGCTATTGGTGGCGTAGCCGAATTCACATCGGCCTCTCGACCTTATCAATATTTGGGCTTTGGCGGCATTGTTATTTTTCATAATTTCGACGACCAATTTGTCGCTTTCGATATGGCCTGTCCACATGAAATAGACCGCAATACACGCGTGTCGGTAAACATGGCAGGTCAAGCTGTTTGTCCCAAATGTGGATCGACATTTGACGTAGGTTACAGCCAAGGATTTCCAGTAAAAGGTCCAGCGCGCTATCCTATGAAACAGTATCACGTAGCTATTTCGGGTGACAAATTAAGAGTTTATCCATAAAAACAGAGCTTATGCCAAAACCTTCGCAACGTGGCCTCTTGATGCCACAATCGCCTATTAGAAAACTTGCTCCATTGGCCGATAAAGCCAAAGCACGTGGTGTGAAAGTATTTCACTTAAACATCGGTCAGCCCGACTTGAAAACACCTCAAGTGGCGCTCGATACGTTGAAAAATATCGACCGCACCATTTTGGAATATAGCCCAAGCGACGGTTTCAAAAGCCTGCGTATGAAGATGTTGAATTACTATAGTAAATTCAATATCGATTTAAGCATCGAAGATATTATTATCACCACAGGCGGTTCGGAAGCGGTGCAATTTGCCTTTATGAGCTGTCTCGATCCGGGCGACGAAATCATTGTGCCAGAACCTGCATACGCCAATTACACAGCCTTTGCCATCGCAGCAGGTGCCGTAGTTCGTCCCGTAGTTTCTACCATCGAAGAGGGATTTGCTTTACCGCCAATCAAAGAATTTGAGAAACTCATTACCCCAAAAACAAAAGGTATTCTTATTTGCAACCCAAACAATCCCACTGGTTATTTGTATACCCGCAAAGAGATGAACCAAATTCGTGATTTGGTAAAAAAATACGATTTGTTCCTTTTCTCGGATGAAGTTTATCGCGAATTTTGCTACACAGGCGCTCCTTATATTTCAGCGTTCCACTTAGATGGCATCGAAAAAAATATTATTTTGATTGACTCTGTATCAAAGCGTTACAGCGAATGCGGTATTCGTATTGGCGCATTGGTTTGCAAAAACAAAACAATTCACGAAAGCGTGATGAAATTTTGCCAAGCACGATTAAGTCCACCACTCATCGGACAGATTATTGCCGAAGCCTCCATCGATGTGGAAGAAGACTATCTGCTTGATATGTACAACGAATACGTGGAACGTCGTAAATTCTTGATTGATGGTTTAAATCGTATTCCGGGCGTTTATTCACCTATCCCAATGGGTGCTTTCTACACCGTAGCACGTTTACCAATCGACGATTCCGATAAATTCTGTGCGTGGTTACTTTCTGATTTCGACTACGAAGGACAAACCGTGATGATGGCACCAGCATCAGGCTTCTATACATCGCCCGAACATGGACGCCAAGAAGTACGTATTGCCTACGTATTAGAAAAAGAAGATTTGCGACAAGCGCTTGTGGTGCTTAAAAAAGCACTCGAAGTATATCCTGGACGCACTATTTAAAGAGAAAAAGAAGCATTAGCATTTAACAATCGAAAAAATAACGTTATCTTTGTCACAATAAATAACCTTATTCATTAAAACTAATAAACATGAATATTCCAAGTAATTTGAAGTATACCAAAGAACACGAATGGATTCGTGTAGAAGGCGAAGTAGCCTATGTAGGCATTACCGACTATGCACAAGGCGAATTAGGCGAAATCGTATTCGTAGAGATTGAAACCGTAGGCGAAACGTTAGCTGAAAATGCGACCTTTGGTTCGGTAGAAGCGGTAAAAACGGTATCTGACCTATTTATGCCAATGTCGGGCGAAATTTTGGAAATGAATGCCGCACTCGAAGATCATCCCGAATTAGTGAACAACGACCCTTATGGCGATGGTTGGATGATAAAAGTAGCTATCAACGATTTGGCAGAACTCGATACACTATTGGATGCAGCAGCTTACGAAGCGTTAATCGGTTAATACACCCATAAAAAATAATAAAACCTTCCAAGCATTCACTTGGAAGGTTTTTAGTATCTAACAGTTTTATGACACACACTAGCATTCTAGCACTTGGCAGTAATTTGGGCGACGGACGAGCCAATCTCCTGCGAGCGATTGAACTCATCGCCAGTCACATTGGACAGATCGTGGCACAATCAAGCGTACTAGAAACAGAACCGTGGGGATTTGTGTCAGAACATACGTTTGTCAATCAAGTGATTATCGTAAAAGGTGCGCTATCAGCTGAAGCTATTTTAGCTGAAACACAACAGATAGAAAAAGCGTTGGGACGCGTCACCAAATCCGAACATGGCAACTACACCGATCGCATTATCGATATTGATTTGATTGATTATGACGGGCAAATTGTAGAAACAGTTGACTTGCAGTTACCTCATCCACAAATGCACAAACGCTCGTTTGTATTAGTTCCGTTGTGCGAAATATGGCCAACATGGGAACACCCTATTTTACATAAAAGCGCCCAAGAACTCAGTGATAATCTTACAATTTGTGACGGAAACCAACACTAATCAGCTCCTTAAATTGTAATTTAGGCTTTTCGCCATCGGGCAACGTAATAGTAGAATCGAAACGTGGATTTAGAGCAATACGCGCCGACATAAAACGATTGATGATAAAATTACCAATAATTTCCCAATCGGCTTCCACACCTTTATAGTTGGTATAAAGCGAAAAGTTCGTTTCCATCTTAATCTCTTTTGATAGCGAATATTCCCACTTTACTTTCACCTTGCTACCAAGCTCATTCATTATTTTTCGCCCAGGATTAATACCGACTTTATCGGCTATACTGACCGACACACCTGGTCGCGTAGTAGTATCAGACACATAAATCATTTTATACGACAGTGGCGACACAAACACCGATAAATTATCGCGTTTGTAATCCACACCAAGCGACATGTAGAAACGAATGGGCGAAAACGGACCAGCTACTCGCTGATAGCTATTGGTGACATACGTATTAAATAACGGCGTTGAAAATTCGGCTTCGGCCGTATAATAAAAGCGTTTGGTGTTGGCAATACGCATCCCTAATTTGGAGGTGAGTTTTACCAAATCATCGTTGGTACGAAACAAACGCAACGTATCAGAACCAGCCGTATTAAAACTAAATTTAGCATTTAACTGATTGTCCCATTGCAAGTTCTTCTTATTATTATAATTCAAATTTCCTTTGATAAAGAAATAGGTTGTGAGATTACTTTCACCACCCGTATACCAATTATCAGAAATATAATTTTGTGACAGTTGTGCTTGCAAGTCGGCATTATACACCCAAGGGCTTACAGCCAATTTAAATGTATTTATGGGTTCTGAGGTATTACGTGCAATACGGTCAACTTTGATTTGTTCGTTAGGCGAGGTATCAATTCTCCGATTGATAATTTCAGCAATATTAGGTAATTGCGATTCGTGATAGGTGTAAATAGCTGGATCTTGTTTAAACAATTCAGCCTGAGCAGTTTGCCGCAAAGATGCAATGATTTCAGCCTCCGTTTCGGGCGTTTTTTCTGTTTTTATGGCAGTCGAAAATACCCACTCGTCCATGAATAATGGATTATATTTAACCTTTTCAAAAGCATCGCGACGAATTTGAAGCGAATCTTCTTTGGAGATAAAATCCGCCACTTTGATAGGAATCGTATCCAACCACTCTACCCGTTTTACAGGTTTTGTAGGAGTTGGTTTAATCGGTTTTATAATAGGTTTGGATGCAATTTGTACTTTGGGTGTTGATTCTGGAAGCGGGAGTGGGTCCAACGGTTTAAACACTACAAGCGGCACAGCAGGTTTCAACGGCATGGTATCGTGGACAGCTTCTACCACCAACGTGTCGGCCACGGTCGTGTCGGCTCCAGCATATTCTTGCAACCAATTTTCCACATCGTCGGTGGTAATCACTTGGGTAGAATCTACTGGATTGGCAAACGTAAAGCCACAAAAAACTAATCCAATAATAACATTAAAAATCTTCTTCATCAAACTTCTGAAACAAAAAATCATTATAAGGGAAACGCATGATATGAATTTGTTTCACCTTGTCGTATAATAACGTTTTAAGGGCATCGGTATTGTCTTTGTCGCGTGCCGAAATGAAAATACAATCGCCATTGAGTTTGGCCATCCAGCTTTTTTGAAGCTCTTCGAGGCTATAATTTTCGCGCAATTTAGGCGATAAATCATCTTCATCTTGAGGCATATAGGTAAAGGCATCAATTTTATTGAACACCAAAATGGTGGGTTTTGATTCTTTGTTGATTTCGGCCAATGTGGCATTTACAACGTCGTATTGATCTTCAAAATTAGGATGTGAAATATCGACAATATGCACCAATAAATCGGCTTCGCGCACTTCGTCCAAAGTCGATTTAAACGACTCGATA
Source organism: Paludibacteraceae bacterium (assembly GCA_028694915.1). Taxonomy (GTDB): domain Bacteria; phylum Bacteroidota; class Bacteroidia; order Bacteroidales; family Paludibacteraceae; genus W0P28-013. The sequence goes on along the minus strand of JAQVJY010000017.1, from coordinate 8,017 downwards.
AGATGAGTAGGCAACTTGCGGATAAAGCCAACGGTATCCGTCAATAAAAATGGTAAATTATCAATAATCACTTTACGAACAGTCGTATCGAGTGTGGCAAACAATTTATTTTCCGCAAAAACCTCACTTTTACTCATCACATTCATCAAGGTTGATTTGCCCACATTGGTATAGCCTACCAAAGCTACACGCACCATTTTACCACGATTTTTACGTTGTATCGATTTTTGTTTATCAATGCTCTTCAACTCTTCTTTGAGCAGCGCAATTTTGGTCAAGATAATACGACGGTCGGTTTCAATCTGTGTTTCACCAGGACCACGCATACCAATACCGCCTCGCTGACGCTCCAAGTGAGTCCACAAGCGTGTTAAGCGTGGCAACATATATTGGCATTGCGCCAATTCCACTTGAATTTTAGCATGCGCCGTTTGGGCACGTTTCGCAAAAATATCAAGAATAAGAATCGTTCTATCAAGAATTTTTACCTCCAACTCTTTTTCGATATTGCGCAATTGTTTAGGCGACAGTTCATCGTCGAAAATAACCATGCCCACTTCTGGATTTTCGGTCAAGAATTTCTTGATTTCAGCCAATTTACCCTCGCCCACAAACGTACGCGGATTCGGATAGTCCAAACGTTGCGTGTAACGTTTCACAGGTGTAGCACCCGACGTTTCGGTCAAAAAAGCTAACTCATCGAGGTATTCTTTCGACTTTTGTTCATTCTGTGAAGCGGTAATCAAACCGACGAGCACAGCGCGTTCTTCATAAATTTCTGTCGTTGTTAATTGCATAATATCTATTAAATTTCGTCTTCTGGCATCACAATGGCCATAACTATATAAGCTAAAACACCCGAAAACGCAGTAAAGATGGTCAAAAAAGTATAGGCAACACGTACCAGTGTCACATCCCAACCAAAATAGTCGGCGATACCAGCGCAAACGCCTGATAACACTTTATTACGTGATTTTTTAAGTGGTTTATTCATTGCTTTTAATCATTATAAGTACCATTTTAAACTTTTCAACGGCTCTCAACGCATGCGAAATATTGGCAGGCATAATAATTGTTTCACCTGTCGACAACAAGTGTGATTTGCCGTCAATAATCACATCTGCTTTGCCATCCACAATCATCACTACAGCATCGAAAGGTGCTTTATGTTCACTCAAACCTTCACCTTTATCGAAAGCAAATAAGCTGATATTTCCAGTCTCTTTTTTCAGTACATGTTTACTCACTACGGCCTTTTCAGCATAGTTAATACTGTCGGCAAACGAAAACTTTAATGCTTTTGCAAATTCATTCTTTTCCATAGTTAGTTTATTTTATGATCGATAATTATCTCAAAATTATGGTCCGCAACACCTTATTTTGTAAGATTCCTTGCCAACCTGCAGCATAATCATAAGATTATTGTCTGGTTTTCCATCACAGTTGTCAGCAGCATCTTTGTAAGTCCAAATTGCACAATCGTATTTACCATCTCTGTCAAAGTCTCCTTTCAGTTTAACACTTGGTAAAGTACTAGATTTCGTTTCTTCTAATTGAGAGTTCCTTTGATTTAACAACACAAAACAGCAAATATTTTCAATATCGGTTACTTCAGAGAGTTTTCTTAAAAGTTTATTCTTATCGATTGTCACTTTAAATGTTGGTCTATATTGAATTCCACCATCATTCTCGCACCAAAAAGCCACTAATATTTTTTCTTTGTAATCAATTCGACCTAATTCTCCTTTGTTGTCAAAAAGAATTATTTGACCATTATACGTAATGGAATCTATTACTTCTTTAAATGCACTTTGAGGTTGATAACTTTCACTCGATAATGTTTCAAATGGAAGAGAAATAGTCAGAGAGTATTGGTCAATAGTTTCATTTTGTAGATAACAGACTCCGATTGAATTTGGTTTAAATTGTCCAAACGCAATAAAGCAAAAAAATGAAAATATCACAGTTAAAAACAGTTGTCGTCTCATTCTATTTTTGTTTTTTACTTATTATCACCACGCAAATAAACATACCAATACGCCATTCCTACAAAAAGCGCGCCACCCACAATATTACCTAATGTGGCAGGAATTAAATTAACAGTTACAAAATCGAGCCACGTGATAGGTGCGCCTGTAAATATGGCGGCTGGGATAAAGAACATGTTGGCAATGGAGTGCTCGTAACCTAACGTCACAAACAACATCACAGGAATCCATAATCCCAACGCTTTGCCCGCTACGTCTTTGCCCGCATAACCAAGCCATACAGCCAAGCAAACCAACCAGTTAGCACCAATGCCTTTGATGAACGTCGTCAAAAAATCGTGCGACAATTTAGTTTCTGCCAAATGGTGTAAATAAGTCGTCCATGGCTCGGCAACAATTAAGCCCGCTTTGTACGTCATTACATAAGCGACAAAGAGCGCACCGATAAAGTTGAACACATACGACAAACTCCAAATGCGCACTAACGCTGTCCATTTAGTTTTTCGTTGAACCACACACAACGTCATGCCTGCGCAATCACTCGTAAATAAATCGCCACCAGCTAGAACCACCAAAATCAGTCCCACAGGAAACAGCGCGCCAGCGATTAACTTAACTAAACCAGGATTGGTAGCACCAATTTCGGGCATGCCGCCAGCTACTATCACGGTTAACAGACCGCCAAAAGCGATATAAGCGCCGCCCAACAGGGCCATTACTATAAATTTGGTTATCGGCATCGCTGCCTTTTCTTGCCCACTTTTTGTAAACAATTCTCCAATCGCTGTTGGAGTATTATAATTAGTTGTCATTCAAAGAAATTTCTTAGTTTGGATGTTCTGTTTTTAGCCTACATTTACGCCGTTGGTTACCAATTTGCTTGGCGACACCAACACCAATTTACCATCAGAATTTTCGGCACTCAATATCATGCCTTCGCTATCAATGCCTTTGAGTTTGCGTGTCGCAAAATTGGCAATAAAGCACACTTGTGTACCAACCAACTCTTCGGGATTTGGATAACTTTGTGCAATGCCCGACAAGATAGTACGACCGCCCATGCCATCGTCCAATTTGAACTGAAGCAACTTATCGGCTTTAGGCACTTTGGTACATTCGAGCACTTTAGCCACGCGAATGTCAAGTTTCATAAAATCGTCGAACGATACCAACTCTTTCACCGCATTTGGTTTGTAATTGGCCAATTCGTTGGCTTTTTTCGTATCCAACAATTTTTGAACTTGTGCTTCCACTTCGGCATCTTCTATTTTTTCAAATAGTAATTCGGGCGTACCGAGTTTATCGCCAGCTTTCAATAAATCGATATGACCCAATTCGTTCCAATTAAATGTTTTCAAATTGAGCATCGTGCGCAATTTTTCAGCCGAAAATGGTAAAAATGGTTCAAATGCAATGGCCAAATTAGCTGCAATTTGCAAACCGATGTGCAAAATAGTGGCTGTACGCACCATATCTGTTTTGGCTAATTTCCAAGGTTCGGTATCGGCCAAATATTTGTTACCAATACGTGCTAAATTCATCGCCTCTTTTTGAGCATCACGGAATTTGAACACATCCAATAGTTTTTCAACTTCTTGTTTTACATCGGCAAATTCTTTGAGCGTTTGCTGATCGTAATCGGTCAATTCACCGCAAGCTGGCACCACGCCATCGAAATATTTTTGGGTCAACACCAACGCACGATTGACAAAGTTGCCAAAAATAGCCACTAATTCGCTATTGTTACGTGTTTGGAAATCTTTCCACGTAAAGTCATTATCTTTGGTTTCAGGCGCATTAGCCGTCAACACATAACGCAACACATCTTGTTTGCCTGGAAAATCTTGTAGATATTCGTGCAACCAAACTGCCCAATTGCGTGACGTAGAAATTTTATCGCCTTCGAGATTTAAGAACTCATTACTTGGCACATTATCAGGCAAAATATAGCTGCCTTCGGCTTTCAACATCGCTGGGAACACAATGCAGTGAAACACAATATTGTCCTTGCCAATAAAGTGCAACATGCGTGTGCTATCATCTTTCCACCAAGTTTCCCACGAACCTAATTCAGGATGTGCTTGGCACAATTCTTTCGTATTTGAAATATAACCAATTGGCGCATCGAACCACACATAAAGCACTTTTCCTTCGGCACCAGCCACTGGCACTGGAATTCCCCAATCCAAATCGCGACTTACGGCACGTGGTTGTAAGCCCATATCGAGCCAACTTTTACATTGTCCGTACACGTTGGTTTTCCATTCTTTGTGATCTTCTACAATCCATTTACGCAACCACGCTTCGTGTTTGTCAAGTGGCAAATACCAGTGTTTGGTTTCACGCAACACTGGTTTGCTACCGCTGATAGCCGATTTAGGTTCAATCAAATCGAGCGGACTCAAACTTGTACCGCACGCTTCGCATTGATCGCCATACGCATTTGGGTTTTTGCAATGTGGACAGGTGCCTGTGATATAACGGTCGGCGAGAAACTGTTTAGCTTCTTCGTCGTAATATTGTTCGGATGTTTTTTCTACAAATTCGCCTTTATCGTACAAGGTTTTGAAAAATTCAGACGCTGTATCATGATGCATTTTAGACGTAGTACGCGAATATACATCGAACGAAACGCCAAATTCTTCGAACGATTTTTTGATAATACCGTGATAACGATCGACGATATCTTGAGGCGTAACGCCCTCTTTTTTAGCTTTAATGGTAATTGGCACACCATGTTCATCGGAACCTCCAATGAATAAAACCGATTCGCCTTTGAGTCGTAAATAACGCGCATAAATATCGGCTGGAACATATACGCCAGCCAAGTGCCCAATGTGTACTGGACCATTGGCATAAGGTAGTGCCGATGTGATAAGTGTTCGTTTGAAATCTTTCATTTTCTATCGTGATTTTATAAATTATTTGAGCGTAAAACGTTACTGCCACTTGAACTTGCAAAAGTAGTGATTTTTTTGCGTTTTTGAAAATGCTTTTTTACACGCAAAAAAGAGTAGATGAGCCGCTGAGAAACATTTGTTTACGCTCATTTTTTTTATACCTTTGTAACCCTTAACAAGCGATTATTTTAACCGGTCCGTTAAAGTTATAACTCGTTATAAAACAGTAATTTAGAAAATCGACAGAATAAAAACGCATTCCACTTATGGCTTTTGAACAAGAAATACAACGACGACGCACCTTTGCTATCATTTCGCACCCCGATGCTGGTAAAACCACTTTGACCGAAAAATTATTGCTTTTTGGTGGCGCTATTCACGTAGCTGGCGCGGTGAAATCGAACAAAATTAAGAAAACCGCCACGTCCGACTGGATGGAAATCGAAAAACAACGTGGTATTTCGGTGGCTACTTCGGTCATGGGATTTGAATACAAAAACTACAAAATCAACATTCTCGATACGCCTGGTCACCAGGATTTTGCCGAAGACACGTTCCGAACACTCACGGCTGTGGATAGCGTTATCATTGTAGTAGATGCCGCCAAAGGTGTGGAAGCACAAACGCGCAAACTGATGCAAGTGTGTACCATGCGCAAAACGCCTGTGATGATTTTTGTGAACAAAATGGACCGCGAAGGTAAAGATCCATTCGATTTGCTCGACGAACTAGAAGCCGAATTGGGCATTGGCGTACGTCCGCTCAGTTGGCCTATCAATATCGGACAGAAATTTAAAGGTGTGTACAACATTTATCAAGAAAAGCTGAATCTTTACACGCCCAACAAACAAAAAGTAAGCGAAACCGTGCCTGTCGATTTAAATAGCGCAGAATTGGAAAAATTCGTAGGCGAAGAAGATGCCAAAAAATTACGTGCCGACTTGGAACTCATTGATGGTGTTTACAATCCATTTGATGTAAACACCTATTTGTCGGCTGATATTGCACCCGTATTTTTTGGTAGTGCGTTGAACACATTTGGTGTCAACGAATTGTTAGATTGCTTCGTGGAAATTGCTCCAGCGCCATTGGCAGTAGAAGCGCAAGAACGCAAAGTGACCCCAAGCGAAGAACCGTTTACGGGCTTTATATTTAAAATCCATGCCAATATGGACCCCAATCACCGTTCGTGTATTGCGTTTGTAAAAATTTGCTCTGGTAAATTTGAACGTAACGTCGGTTACAAACATGTCCGTTTAGGCAAACAGTTGAAATTCAGCAGCCCAACGGCGTTTATGGCACAGAAAAAAGAGACGGTAGACGAAGCCTACGCTGGCGACATTGTAGGTTTGCCTGACACGGGTAACTTCAAAATTGGCGACACACTTACATCGGGCGAAGAGTTGCACTTCAAAGGTTTACCAAGTTTCTCACCTGAACTCTTTAAATACGTGGAAAATGCCGACCCAATGAAAACCAAGCAGTTGCAAAAAGGGCTCGACCAATTGATGGGCGAAGGTGTGGCACAAATTTTTACGCACCAAAACAATGGTCGCAAAATTATTGGTACCGTGGGTCAATTGCAATTTGAAGTCATTGAATACCGTTTACTACACGAATATGGTGCCCAAGTACGCTGGGATCCAATCTCACTTTACAAAGCTTGTTGGATTGAAAGTGACGATGCCAAAGAACTCGAAAACTTCAAAAAACGCAAATTCCAATACATGGCAAAAGACAAAGATGGACGCGATGTGTTCTTAGCCGAAAGTGGTTATTTGCTTCAAATGGCACAATCCGATTTCGAAAAAATTCGATTCCATTTTACCAGCGAATTTTAGTACGTAATTTCGAGAAATGTGTATATTTGTAGGTCAAGAATTAAAACTTGACTTCAAGTTGTGGCGCGCCAAAATCAAAAAAAAATCAGTATTTATTCACCTAAAAAATACCACCGATGACACATTATCTAAAAATTGCGTTAGTAGCAATTTGCGCTTCAATCGTAGTAAACGTACAAGCGGAACAAAAAGTAACGTATGGTAAAAGTACCTTTACCTTGTACAAACCACTGCCCGATTTAGCACCACTGCCTGCGTGCGGATTTGCACCTGACGTGGCTGGCTACACACTCAAAACTAAGAACTACGGACCAGGAACCTACTACGCTTATGCACCAGGTAATGTGGCTAAAACCAACTATAAATGTATTTTGACAGAAATACAAAATTGGGTTTGCTACCGACCAGAAACCGTAAAAGAGTTGGCAGCTAAAAAAGGATTAGTTCTACTGACTGAAAAAGCCACCAAAAAATTGTTTAAAAAGAGCCGCTTAGTAACTGCTGGGCTAATATATCAGTTAACCGAAACCTCATGGATTCGATTTGATGTAGGAGTATTGGAAAATTGTGGTGCCCAAGCCTGGGGATCGCACGAAGAATACATTGTTGGAGTCTCTTTTATAGAACAAGTACCAGCACAAACAGACGTCGTACTCGATCGTTTATACCGTTTTTGGAACGACGGCGTTCGCTTTGGCGATTATGCAAGCGTGACACAATTGAACTTCAAAACACGTGCTACCGCACCCACCGATCAAAATCCTAACAACTTTGCCATTAGCGACGTGCTCAATCCTAAAAAAGGATTTTACCGCCTCTCATTCGATGGTGGCGCGCCTACTTACGTATGGCACAGCTACGAAAAAGTAGTGGAAGCCAACCTTCAAAAATCAGACTTTAATGTAAGCGGTTTAGCTGGCTACAACGATTTATCAGCGGCATTCGATTATAGTTTAGATGGCGCAAAAAATGGTAAAACTGTTTTTCTGAGCTATAACATCCATTCACGTTTTCTACACGATATAGCACCTGGCCGCACTTGGCAACAAGAGATGACGCAACGCAAACAAAACGATGCGCAAATGAAAACCGAATTACAAAAAATTAATAAAGCCAATGCCGCTGGTCTCGAAAAACTATACAAAGAGGTCTTTAAGTAAACAGACCAAACAACTTGCGTAAATAAAAACACAATTAAAATTAAAACGCTCATTTAAAGCGGTTTGAAATTAAACGTAGTTGCGTTTACGCATGTTATAAATAAGGACTTACGTAAATAAAACGTTAG